>JBPOJH010000039.1:0-34889 GCA_052033755.1 Bdellovibrionota bacterium
TCGTCTGTGCTAATCGCCCCAGGTTGTAACGGCATTGGACTTAAATTCATATATTGCGGATCACTAGGACTGATTCTTTGGTACATTTTACTACTAGCACTTCCTGGTACTAAAACAGAATTGGCAATCATCTCTTCGTAATTTGTAATGTCATAACCACCATCATGCTTGTCCGAGTTGTGACACTTAATACAATTAGTAACTAAAATTCCAGTCCCTGGCGCCATCAGATCCTGAAAGCGAATACTTCCTGCCACAGGTGTTGGTTTAGAAATTTTATCAAAAATAAAATGCATAGATTTATTGGCACCCACCGTTGCCCCGCCCAGACCTGGCTCGACCATAAGAGTTAACAATCGATTTTTTTCATGCCGAATATCTTTGGAAAATTGCAAACGAATTGTTTTAGAAATCTCGCCCGGCGCAAAGGTCACGGCACTTGATTTATACTTATAATCCCAGTCGAAGCGATTATAAGTAACTCCCACCACACTGCGTGCTCGGTAAAATTGAACAGCTTCACCACATAGATTCGGGTTTGTTGTAAACTGACTGCAAATCACCTTTGCGACTTGTGGTAAGCAATCATTGGACAAAGTAACTAAGCCCGTCTTAGCACAAATATTAGAAGCATCATCACTGACTGAGACAGTAATTGGAAAACTTTGCGGTTTTGATAAAGTTAACTCGACATCTACCAGTAAGGGTTGATTGTCTGCACGAGTTGGCACCATACGCACTAAATCGCCAGAAAAACCCACTTCTGGTGGCGCCTCAAGCGCTGGTAGTGTCACGGCCTTTAAATCTTCAAACACAATGGAAATACGATCTTGCGGAGACAATGCCTTCACCGCCACGATAGATCCAGTTGAAATTAAACCAGTAGCATTATTCCCTGTTCCTGCTCTTAGATCTAAATCAAGATATTTAAACGTAGTTGGATATTTCAATAAAATACCATTCACTTTTACATGCAAGCCCTTCACGTGCAAATCCACTTGCGATTCAAAAATGGTCGGCAAGCGAATGGTGTAATACTCGTCCCCACCGGAATTCTTATGTTTCGCAATTTTTATCGAAAACTTAGCTCCTGGTAAATTAGGCAAGGGTTTCACTGATTTCAAAGCAGTTAACTCATTATTGAATGCCCATTGCATTTCAAGTTCTTGATTCATCTCCATCGCTGGAGTTGTCTTGGGTAAAGTTTCAAAACTAATTAAATCTTCCACCTTAGTTGTTTCTGTCACTCCTGTTAAACCTTTACATTTATTACTGTCTTCAAGTCCTTTTTGCCATTGTAAGCGCAACTCATTGATCGTTTGTACGTGCTGTGGTCCCGAGTATGGTGGATTGTGACTTGAACTAGTGGCATTGGAAGAAAATTTTGTAAATCCAGATTGAGTAAAATCATTATAGGCGACTAAAGCATCACCAGAAGCAAATCGGCCTTTACCTGGTCCATTCGTATGGCACAATGAACAGTTCGTCTTTGCAAACTCATAGTAACCACTAACGAATAAATTCATCAAGTCTTGTTCACACAAATCCCCTGATAAAATACTGGATCCATTCGAGCCACTGGCTGAGCTACCAGCACTGGCATTACTGGCGATATCAAATTGTCCACTACAGTTATTATAACTGAACAACAAAACTAAACCGACGATGGACATCGCTATCGATTTTATTTTTTTTCCCCACATAAACGTTCCTTTGATAACAACTTATTTTTTACTTTATCCCCATGTTTTTTTATAACTATTAAGAGACTACAACTAAGAGAACATAACAATCTTATCCAAGTCCGGAGCCTCAAACACACGTGGTAAATAATTACCGATTAAATTTATTTTTCCATTAAATGCCAGATAGTTCGCAAAAATTCCAGCACCCGCAATTTCAGCACCACCACCTGTTATGAAGGTATCATCTGCGGCCTGTGCCGTTGTAAAATGTCCCACTTGAAATGACTTCACTGCATGCGCACCTAACGGATCAAAACCAATCATATACGCACTACCAGCAATTCCTCGATCACTGGCCCATGGACCACCAGCTGATTCTGAGTCTGGTGACGAAACACTGCCATCGCTAGATACCATGATAAAACCTTTTTTATTCATCACATTCATGGACTCTAAAACTTTTCCAATCACCAGACCAGCTTCTAAATCTTTAGCATCACCGCTAGTTCTAGTGTTGTTATGATAATCAAAACCACCTAACTCTAAGTTGACTGTTCCTGCATTTCCATTCAATGCATTGTAAACCATACTTGCAAAAACATAATCCTGACTATTTTTCGAAGTTTGATTGGTTAATCCCCATACGGCTGCAAAGGCCGCGTTAGTTAAAGGATCTGTATCAAGACCATTGGAATTGGAAATTAATTTTTGATTGTCCATATTCGCGCACTGAAGTAACCGTGTCAGAGTCGCACCGCCAGTGACATTTTGTATTTTTGCGGATTGAGACGATGTCAAACTAGCGACCGCACGAAATAAACCCGACTTTTGATCCTTTGATAATCCCGATAAGGCACCACTGACTCCCAGTGCTCCCACGATGTCATCATAATTTGAAATGATCAGTGGGGATGGCGGACTGATATACGCTGGTAAGTTATTAACGCCAGTCACCGTATTAGCTTTACCTAGATTTGGTAAAATTTTTCCATTCAATCCCGACTTGGCCACAAGACCCGTGATATCAAATTTATTTGAAGCCGAGTCATCTTGGGAACGTACTGGCATACCTACAAAACTAGCTTTTCCCAATGTCGCCGAAGTTGCAGCTGTTTTAATACCGGCTAGTATTTGCGACAATTCATAAAAGGGCGCTCGATTGGAAAAATCGTAGGCCACACCAAAGCTTCCACCTTTTCCCATTCCCATCTTGGAATACGATGGCAACAACTGTCGGCCTTGATCATGAGGTAAAAAATTTGCCGACATCGCCGCACCACCCGACATTTTTATACTTATAAAGGGACACAAGTCTAATGCAGACGTTGCATTACAAACTATTTCTTGAGCTTGAGCTTCGCCAGCGTTTGCAAATATTTTTAAATAAGAGGGCATAAACATCGAAGCTGAAAACGGAATCAAACCTGAAGCTAAAAAATCTCGACGAGTCACACCCGGACCATGCAAATGTTCAAATGTTTCAGGTTTTTTCGCCACATCTAAATTTGAATTATTTTTTGTATTCTTATTTTTCATTTTCCCCCCAATTATTTTCAGGCCGCTTTCTGGTCTTTGACAGGTCTCTCTCTCTTAGGTCACTTTCAAATTACTTTCTGCTCACTTTGCAAATCAATGATTCCTATGACTCATTATTTTATTAATTCAGTAAACTATCTAAACTAGACAACATGCTTGTACACATTAGCAACGCCGATTTTTTTGAGGCTTGCGCTTCATTGGCAGTCACGTTTTGATAAACCAAATCCATGACTATCTGACGTTCCTGACTATCCATCGGACGACTCCAACAACTTAAAGCCAATCTTTGTGCGGCCGCAGTCAGTAACGAATCAGAGGCCAAGGTCGAATCATTTAAATTCATATCTTTAAAAATTCGAGTCCCTGACGTGATCTCTTGCTGAATTAAATCATTACACACTTCTCCAGCGATACTTATCACAGACATCATCATCGCCGCATTCACCGTGTTAGCAACGCCGTAAACCGATATGGCTCCTTTTTTAGATTCGTACATCTTCACTGTGGCATCGGATGGTTTAACCACTCCCGCACAACTTGCTAGCTGATCTAAGGCTTGATTCGCATACAATAACGAAACTGTTTTTGTTCCTGGAATAATCTCCATATCTGAACTGGGATTATTACTCGTATCTGGATTGACAGTCGAAGCTTCGTTCCATTGATTGGCTTTGAAATCACCACTACAGCCATTTCCCATGACCGCAACGATTGTCCCCACAGAAATCACTAAACTAATAACGTTCACACTCTTACGAGTCAGCCACGGTTGCTTCCACATATTAGTTCCCCCCTAAACATTCTGGTGTCGTCACAATTTTTTGAAATAGAAATCGAATGTTATAATTTTGTTTCGTTGCAAATTCGTCTGCAATTTTATTTAAAGTTGTCACTTCGGTATTGCTAGGTTCTCGTTTACATACAGACTTAAAAACTCTTTTAGATAAACATTGAGGATACGCTTTGCTTTCAGCAAGCAAGCGGCCAAATTCTTGAATGCCCTTACCTGCTGTTTTTGTCCAACCAAATTGTTCGACATTCGCACCTCGATTGGCGTTATTCACCCAGTTATCATCCGCAGTGATTCGGCCTTCTGGAAATACTGTTTCATTGTGATTTAGTTTCTTGGCGATGTAGGGCGGATTTTGAATCATACCCGTGCTTGTCGCTTCGTCGTCGTTCATTCCAATACTAGGTACTAATAAAGAATTTTTCACAAAATTATTACTAAATGTAAAATTAGCAAATGCTGGTCGAAATCCATCCATGATCGTATGACAAGCACGACAAGTTGTTGTGTACTTCGTATGACTACCACCAGGAAATCGATCGATATCACGACCAACGACATTATCAGGCCCACTGCTATCGGCAGCTTTTTCAAGTGGTGTACAAAGAAACTCTTTTAACGAGTACTCAACAGGACGACGATTGGTACCCGCAATTGCATGTGCCGCTAACCACTGTCTAGATGTTAACAATCCTGCTGGTGTTGGATTATCGACGGCCGCTTTCCCATTAAAAAGCTTTTGTGTTTTTTGTACTAAAACTTTTGATAAATCATAACGACCATTTGATAAAGCCTCATAGTGATTATTCGATTGCAATAAATCATCCACCCAATCCGAAGGCACTGCCGACTTCGTTGGATCAGCCACATAAGTAATGTTATCAGTTAATAATTTTTGTGCGTTGATGTTATCACGAACCACACCAATGATGGTGGCAGTAAAATCATTCAATGGTACATTGATGGTCTCATCCCGATTCGACATTCGGGCTGCAAAGTCTTTAACGGTAATATTATAAAAGTTAGCATCTTGAGTTGCTAAACCAGCGGCTCCTACAAGATCACCAGCATTGATCATTTTTTCCATCTGTGACAAAACTGGATTTACAATCGGAGTTTTGGACGAAGTGATCCGTTGATAAATATCTTGAGCTTTTTTTAAATTTGGAGTTAAAGATAAGTTCGGATCAATATCATAAACATTATTAGTCATTTCCTGCATCTTGCCACCAAAAATGTCTTCTTTACTTAAAGCCTCGCAATACACGGCTACTAAAAACAATTTTCCCTTCCAATAACGATTTGGATTTTTTAAACAATCAGCCGTCGTGCAGGCTGCAAAAAAGGCCGGTTGCCCGATGTAATTATCATAGTCCGCATCCGACATATATTCATTACCCAAGGTGATGTAGTTACCCGTACGCCAAGTATCAAAATACGTAGCCGCGGATCCTGTAAAGCCTCGTGTTGAGGATTCAGCTAAATACATATTTCCATTGCGATCACTTAGATATAATCTAGCAATCCCTTCCGCAGACAAAGTCGTAATTACTTTTTGTTGATACGAAGACACGACGCGCTCGGAATTAGGATCTGGTATAATAATCGCTGATGTTTTACTTGTTAACGGGTCTGTCATCGAGCCACCCAAACGAGTACTGTCGTTTTCAGTGCCACTGGTATTTATAGCGACTTCGTACAAATTGCCCATATCATAAAACTGACCTAATAAAAAATTTCTTGTCTTTAAGCCTTTTGAAAAAGAAACAATTCGTAGTGGTTGATCCTTACGACCATCCATGCCCGAGCGCTTCTCGACGGATTCGTGATTTTCTAACCAAACCTCTAACGTCATTCCTTTACTGGCTTTACAAGCATTCGTTAGTTTTTCAACAGGGGCCAAAGATCGTATCAATGTCGGAGCTTGAATATCTAAAATTCCAGGAGCACGAACCACTGCCGAAGAGTTTTTAATACTTAAAGGTGCAGGGGCTCCAAATCTAGCATTACCAGAATCTAAAATGTTACCTGTAGTTTCTTGAAATCGATACAAGACAACTGCTTTGTCATTGCGAATCGATTCTGAAATATCGGCTTTAGTCGATAACGAAACAAAGGCGATCACTGCAACTAACAGAAATTGAATCGAATGAAAAAAAGAAATTTTATTTGCATCCATCCCCATGTCCCCTTTTTAACTAGTAACTTTAGCTGGCTACTTTATCTGTGACTCAAAACCTATTCCACCCATCACTTGTAACCTATAAAACAAATTCGTTAATTCTATCGTTCAAAACTTTGTTCACTGTCTTATTTAATTCGATGAATATAAACAGCCCCTGCACTGGTGTTTGGACTAGCCTTAGTCGCGGATCCAACTATAATATTGATCCCCTCACCAGCAATAGCAGAGCCAAACTTATCAGAAGCCACAGTATTTGTAGCTATATGTCGATAGGTTAACTTACGAGAAGGAATGTCAGCAGTGCGATAATAATCAACAGATCCTGAAAAGTTATCTCTTCCTGGAACTCCTATAAATAAACCAAAAGTATTTAATACTACAGCTTGCCCTAATGAAAACCCAGCACCGTTCGTTGTGAATAATGTTGGATTAGCAGTAGACCCAAGATCTGCGAAATAATACACAACACCCATTTTGGCTTTGTCTGGATTACCCATTTCAGTAGAATACCACGGAGCACCTACTGCCACTGACTTCCCACTCAATGCCACTGAGGCTCCAAACTTCTGCCCGTTCACAATCATCGTACTAGGTGGCGCTAATGTGCGAATGTGAACAAATTGATTTGACTGCAAACCAAATACTTGAGCCTCTCCAGTTCCGGTTGATTCCCAATTAGAAGCCATCGGAGCCCCAATAATAGCAACGCCTCCATCCATATCTATAGATGCACCAAACCCTTTGCCTTCTGCCGTTCCATTAGGTGAAAGCGTTTGTACTAGATTATAGCTTCCATTCACTAGTTGATATACATACACGACACCTGATTTATTACTTGTTCCACTTTGTGAATATTCTGGCGATCCAACTAATATAGTATTTCCTTTTGCTTTGATCGAATGTGCAAATCCTTGCCCCGCAATTTGTGTGGGCGACTCTAGTCGTGTTGGCAACAAAATCCATTGTCCTTGCTGATTTTTTTCGTAAATATATACGACACCCACACCATTCTTATAATACTTAGAACCTAAGTAAATTCGATCGTTAGAAATGGCGACGCTGTTTATATTTTCATTACCAACACTTAAGTTCGGAACTAATTTGCTATGAAAATTCCAATTTCCATTCTCTACTGGTTGATCGTAGACATACGCCGATCCCAAACCTAGTACTAAGTTCTGCGGATCATTTTCTAACGGAGAAATTGCGACAGCTGTCGAGCCACTAATCGCTACTTGTGATCCAAATTGTACGCCTCGACCTAATGGATTCGGTGTTGGCAAGCGAAACTCGGACCAACAATTATTCGTAACATTTAGTTTTAAAATCTGACGATCCGATATTTCACTTTTACCTAAAGTCTGATTTCCAATTTCTGTTTTAGCAACAACCGAAAAATACATAACACCAGATACACAACGCAACCGCCCTGCATCCAGTGCATTTCGATTATTTGTAACACTTATTTTCACTTGACCAGTTTGAGCGTCAATTAAATCTCCATAGCCCCTTCGTGTGATCGCTTTTGTCGCCAAAGAATATGCCTTGGCTTTTCTTTCTTCGAGTTTCCCGACGACCATTTCATCGCCAGCGATATTTTTAGCAGTGGTGATTAAAGGTGAATAATCTTCATCATTCATGTCTATTACGTCAAATTGAATATTTGTCGTAATTGGACATGTTTTCTCAGACGCAGCTGTTGTATTAGTAATACCGGGACGTACCGATACTGTAATTTCAGGTGTCGGTACGTCGCCACTACTCGTGCCTAAACCAGAACCTAAATTTACTTCACTGAGACTTAAATTTAATACTGATGGTTTAGTAACATACTGCATACAGTCTGTTATTTTTTTCTCCAAAGAAGTCCCGTTACCTTCGTTCGCAATCGAGCTTCCATTATCTGTATTATTTGTTGCTCCGTCTGATATATCTGAATTTACACTACTAGCTAAATCATCAGACTTTAACTGCTTACAATTTTGAAAACTAACTAGGGTAATAAATCCTAAGGTTGACAATACAATGGCGCGTGTTTTACGATTTGAACTCACATCATCCCCCTTATAGGCTCCACCCCATTATATTGAAGAAAACTCTAACAGTTGAAAAATTGTTTACCGACTGTTGTCTAGTTAGATGACGATTCGGTGCAATTTTATGATTTCTTTAAACTTTTTTGCTTCACTTAAAATTGAGGTTCTTAATTTAAGACACTCAACTTGAGATTCTGACAGAATGTTCGACATACTGATTTTCGAAAGAAAAATCGTTTACTACTCAGAATGAAACACCGATACTGAAATTGATATCGTACCAAATCCTTGATCGAAAATCGACCTAACAACGCCAAACAAAGTTGGTCGACCAAATCCATGGATTTGGTATTTTATGCAAATAGCGGAGGGTCTAATTTTGAATCGTTCAACTTATCCACAATCTAGATTACCCATACATTTATTTAAAAAAATTATGCCGTTATTGTTTATGAATTTTTTGGTCTTTAATTTCGGTTGTGGTAAAGTTCGAAACTCATCCAGTAACGACGCCTCGATTTATGGATCCAGCGTAACTGGTTCAGCCAATTTTTTAGAAGCTCGCACCGTGCTGGCGGCAAGTTGTTTTTCCTGTCATTCTAATTGGGCTAACTATAATGAAAGTCAATTTGTATCAGCCAACCTAGTGCGCGCCAATAGCTTACTAAATTCCAGTTTATACACTCGCATTCGAGGCAACGACACCGGTATTGCCGGTGATATGCCTCAATCTAATCCGAACTTAAGTAATGACGATATGGCAAAAATTAAACAATGGATCCAAGGCATTTAATTGGATTTGGATTTACGAGATGGCTTGTAGTAGTTTTTGATAGATGCCATCAAAACCGCCGTTACTCATAATTAAAATTAAATCCTTAGGCTGTGCCTGGCTTTTTAAATACTGAACTATTTGATCTACAGAATGAAAACACTGGGCCGATTTTTTCAATTGTTTTAAATCCATCGCCAGTTGCTCACTTGAAAATCGATTGCTTGCATCTATTTTAGAGGTGTCAAAGGCCTCCATCAAAACTGTGTCATCACTTTGTTGAAAAGCTTGCACGTAATCTTGTTGAAATATTTTTCTTCTGGATGTCGCAGATCTGGGTTCAAAAACACTGATGATTTTTCGCCCTTTGTACTTGGCACGAATACCAGCAATTGTTTCCTTCACGGCCGTCGGATGATGGGCAAAATCCTCGATCACTAATATTCCCTTAGGTTCGCCCAATACTTCCTGGCGACGTTTCACACCCAAAAATTGTGTAAAGGCTTGACCCGTTTTTTTCAGATCCCAACCTAACTGATGTGCCATTGCCACCACGGATGTAGCATTTAACACATTATAATTACCACCCATTTGAATATCAAATAATCCCAACAGTTGACTGCGGAAAAAAACTTGAAATCGCGTACTGGTTTCATTCATCTCTTGCAAAACCACCGTGTAATCCGCCGTAGGTTCAAACCCATAACTAAAAAGATTTTTACAAGTACAAGGGGCTTGCAATAAATCCTTAATATTTAGATCAGCTGCCGAGTAAATCAAATGCCCGTCTGCGGAAATCAAATCAATCAAGCGACGAAAAGCAGATTTGACGTCCGCTAGGTCTTTATAGATATCCGCATGATCAAACTCAATACTTGTTAGTATAACGTGTTTGGGTTTGTAGTGAACAAACTTTGGCACCTTATCAAAAAAAGCTGTGTCGTACTCGTCACCTTCTATTATAAAATAAGAACCCTCAGGATTTTGAAAAGATTTAGAAAAGTTTTTTGCTATACCGCCAATTAAAAATCCTGGTTTTTTTTGCAAACTTTCAGCCACCCACGCCATCAACGAAGTTGTCGTTGTCTTACCATGAGTACCACTGATCACAATACTTTCGCGTTGATCAATTATCAATTCACCCATAGCCTTAGGTAAGGACGTATAAGGTATTTCCAAACGCAATAATTCTTCGGCTTCTGGATTATTTTTGGAAATCACATTTCCAACAATCACAAAATCAGGTTTAGGATTTAAATTTTCTGCACGATAACCTTTTTGAATAGTGATTCCTAAAGATTCAATCTGTGTCGACATCGGAGGATAAGGATTACTATCACTTCCCGTGACATGATAGCCACGCGTCTTTAATAAGCCTGCAAGGCTAGCCATCGCCGTTCCACATATTCCCATCAAATGCACATGCGCGCCTGATTTCAACTCCATATGAATCCTTTCCTTATACGCGTCGTAATGATTCTACAATCCAATTATGTACCTGAGGTCTAAGGCTTGCAAAGTTTTTTGTTTCCCGACCAAAAAAGACTCGGTTACTTAACAACACCACTAATAAATCTAAATTCGGATCATACCACAAAGAGGTCCCTGTAAATCCCGTATGTCCCACAGACAATGGTGAAAAATAAGTGCCAGAACTACTGCTTCCTTTGGTCGGTAACATAAATCCCAAAGCCCAGTCCCCTTTACCCATAGGGCGTGAACGCATTGTAAATAACTCGGTTGTTTTTTTGCGAATCAAAGTTTTCGAAACCCCCAACCACTGACTTCGCAATAATAAACCATACCAAGAAACATCATCTATACTTCCAAACAAACCTGCATGTGATGATACCCCACCTAACGACCAAGCATTTTCGTCATGCACTTCCCCTTGCAAAATACGATTACGCCAACGGCAGCGCTCTGTCGGTGCATAGTACTTCGAAGGGTTTTTAGGAACATTGTCCTCGTGAAAATCCAAAGTTAAACGAGGATAGAAATTTTCTTTTAACAACTGCCAGACTTCTAGCAAAGGTTTATCATAGATTTTTTCTAGAACGGCTCCTAAGGTGATAAAGCCCACATCGGAATACACACTGGTATCTTGTGGTGCTAATGGCAACTCACGAACAAGCTGTAAAACCTGTTGCCATTTTTCAGACCTAGACTGCATGTCTTTGATTTTTTCATAAAAAGGAGACCACCATAACATCCCTGAGGAATGATTCAATAACTCCACTATTTTTACGTTTTTGTACGGAAACCAATCTAAATAATCACTGACCTTAGCTTCCAGTTTCCACTTGTCTTGATCATAAGCCCACATCAAGGCCTGCACTGTAAATATTATTTTAGTCAAACTAGCTAAATCATAATAGGGATAAGTTTCCCCTACTGAAATATCACATATTTTTCGACCCGCCGAATGCACTTGCAAAACTAACCCCGGTGTCGCTCCAGCAATTTGAGGTTCAATTAAATTAAATATTTTTTTTTCTAAACTTGAAAAACTCATAACGAACTTGTACTCCAATGCATTTCATTTTTATTAATATCAACAGCACAACCAAAAACTAAGGGGCGGTTTCTAGTACCATGACCAAATTCCGTGGATCGAAAGCAAGGTACTTTCGTGGTTTCGACAAAATCCGTTAATGCTAACTCCACATGATTTTTGCCGTCGACTTCATTGCCACCGGTAAACTGACCAAACACAATCGCTTGCACGGTTTTATAAATGGAACTCATTTTCAATTGATTCAAGTAACGATCCAAACGATAGCCACGCTCTCCGATATCTTCTAACATTAAGATTTTTTTCCCAGACGACCACATATAGGGAGTGCCAAGATGACTGGTCAGTACCGCTAAGTTACCACCCGTTAACATTCCTGTGATTTTTTTAGATTTTTCTGCCGCTAAGTTCATGGGCTGTAGAGGATAGCTCATTCTAGCTTTCTTATTATTTGTCAAAAGGTGCAATAACAATAATGTTTCTTGCAAATCATTCTTATCAACACGATCTACACCCCAAGCCTCAAAAACCGATCCATGAATCGTAGGCATTTTCCAAAAATGATTCAGAAATAAATGCAGTGACGTTATATCGCTATAGCCCACTAACCACTTTTGTGGTTGCATCTTTTTAGGTTTTTTTATTTTTGCCAAATATGGCATCAACCGAATACAACCATAACCACCACGTGAACACCACAAAATATTGGCCGACCCCTGCAAAGCACTTTCTAAATGTTGAAATCTTTTTTCGTCATTTTGTGACAAATACGGATGATCTGAAAATATCTTTTCATCAAATTGAATTTCATATCCTAAGGTTTGCATATTTTGAATGGCTTGTTGAACATCGGACACTTTTGATGAGGAGCCCGGAGCGATAATTTCAACCCGACCAGCCATTCGACTTTTAGGATCGACACGTCCTTCAGATCCCAATTCCGGTCTTAATACGGTTTGCAAAACAGATTTGAACTCAGATTTTGATTTAGAGCTAAACTTTGCCATTTTTTTTTGATTCTCCAGTTATTAAGATATGCTGACGGAAATATTCATCCTTGGCAAGAATGCGATCTTGCAATAAAGCATTGACCAGCTACAGCATCTTGCGACTCTTGTACTTTGTCTTGATGACATTTTCATCTATACTATTTTTATGAATTCACCGACTGACTTCCATCGAAAATCAGTATTTTCTTTTTTTAAAAAGATATCCTTCCTAGGTCTAGGGTGGATCAGTTTAATCGTTGGCATAATTGGCATTTTTACACCAATTTTACCAACAGTTCCCTTTTTGCTAATGTCCGCCTATGCCTTCTCCAAAGGATCACCACGGATTCACCGATGGCTGTTGAATCATAAATACTTGGGAGCTCCCATCAAAGATTGGGAGCAACAAAAAATCATTCGCCGTGAGGCTAAAAAAAAGGCTAGTTTTTTTATTTTTTTAGGTTGGCTTAGCAGTAGCTATATCTTACGTGATCGATGGCCACTGGCTTTATTAATGACCTCGATATTATTGGCTGTATTGATTTTCATCTGGACTAGATCAGAAACCAATAAATCCAATTAATATTTTACAAAGTTAATTTAGGACGTTATTTTTTTGCAAAAATAAGCCGAAATCAATTACAGTTGATAGTATTAAAATTGGATGACGGCACTCGACAAGTTATAGAATGTCGATAATGTTAATCAAGTCGGAGTGGACATGAGTGAAAACTATTTTCTAATTGTCGAAGATGAAAAAGAACTGCGGGAAGCCATCATAGAAATTCTTCCAGATTTTTCATCATTAAATGTATCATACCTGCAAGCCGGAAATGGCAAGCAGGCATTAGAGCTTATTGAAAGCCATCACCCCATCGCTATCATATCAGATATTGGCATGCCGGTTATGAATGGTCTTGATTTTTTGGTCGAACTTCGTAAACGCGGGTATGACACACCCTTCTTAGTTGTATCTGCATTTGGAGATAAATCTAATACCGTACATGCTTTACGATTAGGAGCTTTTGACTTTTTAGATAAACCATTCAGTCAAACTCATTTAATAGATACCGTCACAAACCTGATTCATCTAGGACTTGAGTATCGAAAAATTGAACTAGACATAAAATCCAGCATTGATAAAAATGAATTCACCAAAGAAGAAGGTCTTAAAAAATCCAAAAGCTTAAAACTAAAAGCCATCATGGCTCATAAACTTCCTGTTGGAAAATCAGGATAAAAATAAATTCAAATTAATTAAATTATAACATCTATACTCATTTAAGTGTCTATTACATCGGAATAAATCGTCCTTCAGTCAGTACCTGTTTTTTGTTCCCAACTTTTTGCACAGTTTCATTATAACTACTCATGACTTTACGAGTATCAATGTACATTGCATCTGTTTGGTTAAAAAACGCTAACAAAGTACCTTCATTTACAGGTTGACCTGGTTTCGGTACAACCAGACCACCCATTTCTGCGATTAATTGTCTTGCCTCTTGTTCTTCGATTGGATTTTTCGTTGGAGCCAATTTATATAATAAATATTCTTCTGGACTTTTGCGGCTAGCAATATAGTCCGCCGTACCTTGAGCTTTTTGTCCTAGCTCGTGTGATGTCAGTGGATTTCCAGTTCTTGCAGACCAATCGGCGGCGGCCTCGGTCATTCTTAACGCCACCCTTCCACGCGGAGTTAAACTAGCAATAAACTTTGCAGCTATCTGATCATCAATACTTCCAATAGCATCAGTGACAGTGTGCTTGAATAAACTATCCATTGCTTTCCAGTGCTTCGATTCTTTAGAACCCTCTTTAGCGACTTTTAGACTATCTTGAATCACCTTTGGACTTGTTCCCCATAAAATATTGATTTGATCAATAATATCTAGCTGATAATATTTTCCGTCAGCAGATTTTTTGAACTTCAATTTTAATTTATCGATAAACTTCAAATCAAGTCCACTGATTATATCGATGGGCACTCCTTGATAGCCAAATTCTTTTTTTAAGGTCTCAAATGGCATTTTTTTAACGGCATCATGAACGGCTACATTATCCAAAAGTTTTACTGAAATTCTTGAAGCTAATGCTGGATGTGCTTCACGCACACGATATGATAGGTGAACCACTTCGCGATTGTGATGATCGAAATATTTGATGATGTCTTTTTTTGTTTTAGGCTTCAACTTGTAGTTCCCAGTTATAGTCATATAGTTATTTTCACGTACAATATGGGCTTGTTTAACAATTTTATTTTCTGAAACAATATCTTTTCTACTGGTCGATGCATGGCCATCTAAAGCAGTGCCATTATTGTTACTTCCAGGCAACTTAGTTGTCATCAAAGCTACATTCGCTTTTCCAGCTAGTGCAGTCATTGTGACAACTTGTTTCAAACAGGCATCTTTACTTTCTTGTGCGACTAATCTTTTCTTAGAAAACAGACACTGATTACTGCTAGATGTGTTAACTTGACTTTCAAGATCTCCAGGTGTGAAGCCACACTTCTTTTCTAAAACCTCAAATACAGAAGCATAACCTATACCATCAATAATTACTCGACCTGCGGTAGTACTAAAGTTCGCTAATCCTGTTACCATAGGATTTGAAATGGCTCGACTCAAATTCACACCCGCCTTGGGAATTTCACTAATTAAACTTTTTGCTTTTGTTGCCATAGCACCTACACGTATTAACCGAAATAAGGGATAAGAACTAACAGCCGCAAGTCCGATAACGCTTGCTGTATTTTTTTGGTCAAGCATACGCTCGTGTATGCAGGTTTGATAAGAAACTTGATCCGAGTCTAAATTAGAATAACTATTTTCGGAATCATCTTTATTCAATTCCATAGCTAATGCCATTCCTTGATAATATCCTGGAGTTAAGCTTGTGATACCTGAAGTTATACATTTCGCAGTCGCTTTCAATCCAGAGTAATTTTCAACACTACAGTGCCCAACATCTTGAATTTCTAAAAATGATTCTTCAATTCGTTGATTCATGTTATTTAAATACTTATCAAACTCTTTTTCTAATTGAACATTTGAGGCCGAATTCTGAAAGGCCCATGGATACATATTTTGGTTTTTTACAATCTGCGTTTCGCTTATAATCGCTTTTTCTGTTTCTAGTCGTTGTTTTTCGTACTTAAGCATCACGGAGTCTTTTCCAAAAATCTTAGTATCTTCTAGCTCAGAAATTTGTCGATCGATTTCTTTGATTTTCTCTCTTCCAGACTGCACAATTAAAATTGCATTTTTTGATTTTTCAAGTAATTCACTACGAGAAAGGCTATCCTTGCAACTGGTATCATCTACTGTATTCTCATTATAACATTTTTGTTGAATCTCTTTTAAAAAAGCTTGCTCACAAAAGGATTCATTACGTTTGGGGCGTGCATTCATAAGATGATGCACTTCAGATCTTAAATTCAGTAATTTTTCAGAGGCTTTACTAAGAGTGGCCTTTACAAAATAACCACGCTCTAAACTTTCTACTTGATCTAAATTGTTAAAGACGGGTTGAATCGTAGATACATTAGCATGATTCGATTCTCCACAAACTGGATACCGATTTTGATAACGACTTCGCCCTTTAGTTGAGAAAAGCTTACAAACATTTGTTGTATTCGGTATAGCCCCCAATAGAGAGCCTTTTGTCTCGTCTTTACGAATCGAATTTAGATAATTGGAACAGAATAAAGCTTGGTCTAAATTGGAATCATCACGAAAAACTTTCACACTTGTGTTTGAATTTAAGTTTGTAGGATTGGTTACACATGAGCCCTTTGTGCGACCACTACCAACGCTAATTTGATTTACTGACCGAATAGCTCCATCGATACCATTGATAACATGACTATAATAATCTGCATCAGCGGTATTGTTCTTATCAGCATAAACGACATTTGCTAATACCACAGATATCTCTGTCAACGAAACACATTGAGCAATAAATAAAATAAATAAGCTTCGTTTTGAAACACACATGCTATTTCGAATAAGCAAGAATGAAACCATTGCTTGTACTCAACCAGGCTCGAAAGAATTTTCATTAAATCGTAAACAAACTAGTCTTTGTCAAAGCCCTCGTCATTGACTTTTTTGATTCCGTTTTTTCGTCTAATAATGAGAAAAAATAATCAAAGTCACTAACTGACGAAAAAGAAGATTTGTCTTTCTAGATCGACCTCGAGCGGGCCATGGATGGCCCATGGCTCGTGAAGCAGGAAGCTGTGTCGATTTAGAAAGACAAATCTTCTTTTTCGGCCGTTGCTCCTTGGAAATCATACTTTTCCCAACTAAACTTTAGAATCAGATTACAAAACCTTCTTCAAAAAACTTGCAATGCGCGAGTCTTTGATTTTCGCGACTTCTTCAGGAGTACCCTTAGCTACTAACATACCTCCACCAATGCCGCCCTCTGGTCCCATATCAATGATATGATCCGCAGATTTGATGACTTCCAAATTGTGTTCAATGACCAAGACGGTATTGCCCTGTTCGACTAATTCCTGCAATAACTCGATTAATTTTTTGATGTCTTCAAAATGCAAACCCGTTGTGGGTTCGTCTAAAATATATAATGTTTTACCAGTGCCACGCTTGGATAATTCACGACTAAGTTTAATTCGTTGAGCTTCCCCTCCAGATAAGGTCGTCGAGCTTTGTCCTAAAGATAAATAATCTAAACCCACGCGATGCAAAGTCTCTACTTTGCGCTGAATCAATTTATGATTCTTAAAAAATTCCAAGGCCTCTGCTACATTCATTTTTAAAATATCTGCAATCGATTTGCCGTTGTATTTCACAAGCAATGTTTCTTTGTTGTAACGATCCCCACCACAAGTATCACAAGTGACAAACACATCCGCTAAAAAATGCATTTCTAAACGTACTTGCCCATACCCCTGACAAGATTCACAACGCCCACCCTTGACATTAAAACTGAATCGCCCCGGAGGATATCCCCTGACCTTGGATTCTTGCAAGCCTGCAAATAAATCTCGAATCATTGGAAACAATCCCACATAGGTCGCTGGAGTTGAGCGTGGCGTGCGCCCGATCGGATGTTGATTGATCTCAATCACTCGATCCACATTTTCCGCACCCACGATGGCTTCATAAGGCGAAGGCCTAGCCGAAGAATCATTTAACTTTTGCGCCATCGCTTTGTACAAAGTATCAATGACTAAAGTGGATTTTCCAGAGCCACTAACGCCAGTGACGACTGTTAACGTTCCTAATGGAATTTTCACATCCACTTTTTTTAAATTATTACCACTGGCTTTTTTGATTTCCAAAAAATGACCGTTACCAAGACGGCGAGTTTTAGGAACTGCAATTTTTAATCGTCCTGATAAATATCCACCTGTCACACTATTTGGATTTTGCATCACCTGTTGCGGAGTGCCCTCGGCCATCAAGGCGCCACCCAGTTTTCCAGCCCCAGGTCCCAAATCAATTAAGTAATCAGCAGATAACATTGTTTCTTCGTCATGCTCGACTAGCAAAATGGTATTGCCACGATCTCGCAATTCACGAATGATCTCAAGCATGCGGGCGTGATCCCTGGGATGTAAACCAATACTAGGTTCATCCATGACATACAATACACCAATCAACGAAGATCCTACCTGAGTCGCTAAGCGAATACGTTGTGCTTCACCACCTGATAAAGTCCTTGCTGTACGAGACAAACTTAAATAGCCCGTTCCCACTCGCACTAAATAACTCAGACGACCATTGATTTGTTTTAATATTTTTTCACCTACCAGATTTTCTTTGGATGATAATTTTAATTTGGAAAAAAACACCAATAATTCATCGACACTGATTTCGGATAACTCGCCAATATTTTTTCCATGAAATAAAACGCTTAAAGCTTCTTTGCGTAAACGAGTCCCCTGACAATCAGGACACACCGACAACTCAACTTCGGTTTCTTCATCGTCTTCGTCTAAGGTGGATTTTTGATTTTTCAAACGATATTTAACACTGCCGTGCACTCGCCCCACTTCGCCGTCACGTAAGTTTTCTTCTTCAATCAAATCTAATGTCCCAAGACCATTACAACTTGTACAGGCACCGCGAGGGTTATTAAAACTAAACAGTCTTGGTTCAAGTTCTGGAAATGCAAAACCACATTCTGGACAAGAGGTCTTCATCGAATAGGTTTTTCGCACCCCTGTTCCGTTACTCACTCCTTGATCCACCCATTCAATCACCAGTTTTCCATCCGACATTTGTAATGCCGTTTGAATACTGTTTTTTAAACGTGGCAATAACCCCGCCTTAATCACTAATTGATCTATGACCAAATCAATATCATGCGCTTTGGTCTTGGCTAATTTTTTCGCTTTATCTAAATCGATGAACACACCATCCACGCGGGCTTTGACAAAACCTTTCTTGGCCCATTTTTGAAATTCATTTAAGAACTCTCCCTTTTTTCCTTGTGCCATTGGTGCTAATACATAAAATTTCGCACCGTTTTTGGCTTGTAATATATCTTCGGCCATTTGATCCGCAGACATCGACGTTAAGGGCAATCGATGTGTCGGGCACAATGGAGTTCCCAAACGCGCATACAACAAACGTAAGTAATCATAAATTTCTGTAATTGTGCCCACCGTTGAACGAGGATTATGTCCCACAGATTTTTGATCAATCGCAATCGCAGGACTTAACCCCACCACTGAATCCACTTCGGGTTTTTTTAATTGCTCTAAAAATTGCCTAGCATAGGCAGATAAACCTTCCACATAACGACGTTGACCTTCGGCATAGATCGTATCAAAGGCTAAGGAAGATTTTCCACTACCTGATAAGCCGGTGATCACCGTGATTTTTTGTCGAGGAATATTTAAATGCAGATCTTTTAGGTTATGTTCCTTGGCGCCGCGAATTTGGATAAAATCATTGTTAGACATATCCCGTATCTTGGCAAAAACTACTTCGTCTGACAATCAGAACAAAGGCCGTAAAGTTCTAGGACATGACTGGTCAATTGAAAACCGAAATGATGAGCCACCTTTTCCTGCAGTTTTTCTATATCTGGATTTTCAAACTCGCAAATCTTCCCGCATTTCACACAGGTTAAGTGATCATGATGTTGTTTCGAGGTTAACTCGTAACGACTGGCACCCCCACCCATTCTGACTTCTGTCACAAATCCCGATTCGGCTAGACTTTTCAAAAAGCGATACACAGTTGCAAAACCGACGGTGGGGTCTTTTTTTTCGACTTTTTCGAATAAGGTCTGCGCCGTCATATGCGTTTTACCTTTATGCAAAGATTCCAGAATCAACAAGCGCTGCGAAGTCACTTTGAGGTTGAGCGAACGAATGATTTCCTTAAAATTATCCGCAGTTAATTCCTCGCGCTCGATGATGCTTTCTTTATGTGATTTACTTTTTGGTAGTACGGGTATTCGCGTTTCCATAGCTGTTCCTATCTTTAATATTTAAGTAGAAAGCGACTGTTTAATCGACGTCGAAAACAAAGTCTATTTAATTGAAAACAATTATCAAATAACTTGCAACTATAAACCGGAGGTAAGTAAGAACGTTAACTTATTTAAAGCCGGATTAATATTTTCAGCTAGGTTAAAAGTTCATGGCGTATAACAAATCCATTATGCGCACTATTTCGAATTATCTTTAGGTTTGGTCTGTTGCGATTGAATCTTTGAATCTAGCTTGCCTAAAAAATCACTAAGTAAACTTTCCCTTTGCACCGAACTGACCGGGCGAAATTCGCATTTATAATCCCGCACGTGATGCGAAGAAATTTCTAATAAAAATCGCGACGGGGAAACTGGTCGCACCACTCCATGACGACGACGAGTTTTACATCGAGTCATCACTAATTTTTCCTTGGCCCGAGTCACGCCCACATAAAACAATCTTCGTTCTTCATCAATATCCGAACCCAAGGTTTTATGCGGCAATAAATCTTCTTCAATACCAACGATAATCACGACTGGGAATTCCAACCCCTTGCACGCATGCAAAGTCATTAGACTAACACGATCTGCATTTTCTTCGTCTTCTGTTTCATCACGCAGTTCCATTGCATCTAGAAAATCCTTTAAAGTTTTCTCGTTCAAACCACCGCGTTTGACAAAACTATCTAAAACTCGACCCACAATTTCGACCAAGTTCCATTTCTTTTCTCCACTACTTGGTTCACTGACCATGGAAAAAACATAATCACGATACCCAATCGAGCGCATCCATTCCACCAAAGCTTCACCCGCTGTTTGCGAACCAATGGGTTTAAGTATCACTTCAGGTAATTGCTTTAAGCTATCAAAGAATTTTCTTAAAGCCTCTTTTGATCCAGCTGCTAATTCAATTTCCGGTGTTTGAAAAAAGGAACCTTGCTTGGGGGACAATCCACCTAACTCTTGTTGAGGATTCAAATCGCCCTCAACATCTGCATGGGTCCCATCAAATTCTTTCGCTAATAGACTTTGAGTCGATCCATTCGCGGCTCTTTTGGCAGATGGATCAAGTTCTGAATTAATTTCTAAATCCTCACCCCGCAAAGCGGCCTTGCAGGCAAAATTAAAACTAATTTTTTTATGTTTGGCATAATCGCTGATTTTTTCAATGGTGTTATCACCAATGCCTCTGGCCGGCGTATTGATGATTCGACGTAACGACACATCATTCGGCGCTAAGGCACTTCGTAAATACGCTAAAATATCTTTGACCTCTTTGCGATCAAAAAAACCAGTTCCACCCGATACGGTGTAGGGTATGTGATACGTACGAAACACACTTTCGATCATTCCACCTTGGCTATTCGAGCGATATAAAACCGCCATATCCTTAGGATGATACCCCTGAGTTTTAAAATGTTCGATTTCACGATAGACAAATTCCGCTTCGTCATCCTCTGTTTCTAATAAAAACACTTCGGGACGCTCGCCTTCATCCTTATAACCTTCGGCTTTTAAAACCTTGCCATGTCGATGGCGATTCTTCGAAATCACCTCATTGGCCACTGTTAATATCGACGACTTAGAACGATAATTTCTTTCCAAACGAATCACTTCACAGGGCGCATAAACTTTGGGGAAATTTAAAATATTAGCGACTTGCGCCCCTCGCCAACCATAGATCGACTGATCGTCGTCCCCCACCACGGCTAAGTTACGATGACCTTGAATAATCTTATCAATCAATTTCATTTGAATTTCGTTGGTGTCCTGAAACTCATCCACCATCATATAACGAATTTTATCTTGATATTTTTTTTGTACCTCAGGGTGAGTCTGAAATAACTCAAGGGGCTTTAACAACAATCCATCAAAATCCACAACACCCAATAAATCTAAACGTCTAATAAATTTTGGAAATAAAATTTCAGCTACTTCATGATATTCATCAAACGCTTCAATTTTATCAGGTAAGCCCGTGCTTTTTCGAACTCGTTTTTCATTGATGATTTCTAGAACTTTTTCTAAATCAAATTTTTCTTTACCAACGACGCGGATTTCTTTCACCAGCTCTTTCAATAAGGACTGACAATCCGATTGATCAATCACGCCAAAGTGATGTGGTAGATTGGCCTCTTTGTAGTGATTGCGTAATATCTCTAAACCAAACGAGTGAAAAGTCCCTGCCCAAAGACCTTTTGCAGAGGGCCCCAGTCGTTGACTCACTCGATGCTTCAATTCTCGAGCGGCTTTATTGGTGAACGTCAGAACACATATCTCTTTCGCTAGGTGAGGATTCCCCTTAGCCGCGCCTTCAGCGATCATCCGCCCCGTGCGCGCTACCAACACCGTGGTCTTACCCGAACCGGCACCGGCTAAAATTAAAAGCGGCCCTTCATTATGAAGAACCGCCTTAGCTTGTTCTGGATTTAATCCCTTAGTCCATTGTTCCCACATGGAGTTTA
Source organism: Bdellovibrionota bacterium (assembly GCA_052033755.1). GTDB lineage: Bacteria > Bdellovibrionota > Bdellovibrionia > Bdellovibrionales > Bdellovibrionaceae > JBPOJH01. The sequence goes on from JBPOJH010000039.1 coordinate 22,429, forward strand.
ATGCCGATTATGCACCAAAGAGCGAATTTCATCAGAAAAAACCACTTCGATTTTTTCTGGCAATACAGCTTTTACAAAACCAATACCAAACTTGGGATGTTCTAATTTTTGATTCACTGTGAATTGCGTTTTCATGGTGTAATTAAGACCATCGTTTTTACCCAAACTGTTCAATAGTAAAGAGTACTCTTCCGCATGCTGATTTCTTTTCGCTTCACCCGTTGCTGCTTTCGTGCGAGGTATTTTCGCGGCCCCTTTGGCTGCGCGAGCGGTGGAACTGCGATCTTGTGCTTTTGGCAAAGTGAATTTCTTTTTAGCCTTACAGATTTCACACTCCACTTTAGCTGATTTGGAATCCACATGAGCCAAGACACGATGATATCGATCCGCTTCACATTTTTTACAATACGTAAAAACGGATTTTGCTACAGGTGGAAGTTCTAATAAAAATTCGCCTTTAGAGTTATCTGCCATTTGTTTTCCTTTTCTTGCTATTTGATTCTTCTACTTTAACTTTTTAAACTATACACTTGCAAAGCCTCTGTTAGCTTTTTGGAAGCTATGTCGGCCGCACTCAAGTAATAGGGTCCTTCACCAGATTGAATACGTTCGTGTAGGTTTATCATACTTTCTTCTCTTTGGGGATCAATTTCTAGCCCCGTTGGCCCATATTTTTCTAAAAAGGCCAAATCCACATCACGCGTATAGAACTGCTCCCAAACCGCCGTATTAACATCCACACTGTAAGTGATCGTCTTTGCATGCGAGTGCACCGGCGTATAAGCTGTCATAATTTGCATATGCCCATAATGAGTGTGTAATTTTAACGCAGGACTACCCCATTGAGTCATTCCAATGCAGTTTTCCACATTCGCGTACCACAAACCAAAGGCTTTCGATAAAAATCCTAGAGCATAAAATCGATCGGCCTCTGGCAATAACGAATTCACAGCACACAGATTATGTGCCACCCACTGCCCCTTAGCCACTGTGGGAATAATAATAAACAACGAAATTGGCGTCCATTCATGATCCAACGGCACCTTCAGCACACTTCTTATGGCCTCTGGTAAACATTGAGTTCGCATCGCAAATCCAGCAACGAAACCAGGTATCACGGCGCAATCATAAAACACCCATCGAGGCATGGCCATATTGGCAGGGCCAAAGGCATTATTTTCTAAATAATAAATTTTTTCAGCAAAACTTAAAGTTGATAAATCCAAAGGATCGACGTAGATCGGCGGCACTGGAAACCAATCCGAATGATGGCGTGATCCTGGATTCTTAATCATGTTGTCTTTGCGAACGTAAACATAGGGACGAATATCACCCGACGCGCCCCACTTCATATACCATTCAGACTTCAATAATAACTTTGGGATAGAATACATACCCATCTAGAGTAACTCTTTCCGATCCACCCTCACAAGCATATAGTGACCGGCCTCGCAACTGCATCAAAATCAAAAGAAAATTTATTATTTTATAGTCCTTCGATGGATCCTTATCGCTCTACTTTGGTCTATAGAAAATACCTATCAAGACTTTCAACAATTCTGGAAAATCTACTCCCATAGCGGTCCAAAATGCGTCACTATTGTATGTTTTGCTAATTTATTATATGAATTCAATATGAAGACACAGAATATAAAATCAAGAGCCCTTCAAAATCCCCCTATACAAAAACCATACACAATGATTGTTCAGTCATGGCTTCTGACTGTTTCCCTTTTGTTAATCAATCCCACTGTCGCCGTAACAGCTGATTTAGCCACAGAAGCAGACGCTATAATGACCTCGGGGTCTGCAATGGACTTAAGTGATTTTTCAATCGAAGGTAACCGCGAGCTTTATTACACACTTCAACAAATTAAACAGTCCCTGCGTTTATCGCAAAAAATTCCACTGAAAAATTTTTGCATCGCTCAATCCGATGATAATGACAGTGATCTTTATGATGATTTAGCAAAGTTAAATACAGAACAAGTGCGTTTCTGTCAGAATTTTATTTCGGAACAAAGTTCGCAGTTACTGAATCTTATCGAAAACCCAACAACACTAGCTTGGACCCAGGATACTCAAAATACCAAACGCCGCGTCACTGATCGTTCTGAAATTTTTCAAAAAGATAAGTCGGCAATAACCACTCGACGAACTATTTTCATTCACAAAAATTACTTTCTGAAATTAAAAAACTATCAACGCGTGACTTTATTGACACATGAATTGTTATTATTAACCGACTTTCAAAAAAATTCATTACAAGACCAATCCCCGCTGGGACCTTTTGACGATAAGAACTTTGGCACTGAACAATTATTAAATGCCGTGACTGCAACATTGTTTTTAGAATCCACACGCAACGGCATCACCGAGAAAGCCTTAGATAGCCTAAAAGCACCGACCTCTACCTCCAGATATTGGATCTGGTTAGGTGGCACCAATATGACCAGCATGGAGCCAAGAAATAATTTACTTTCAGATGACTACAAAGGTAGTGAATTTGGATTTCGTTATCAACCATCTTGGTATGGCTTCAATGTTGAACTTTCGACGATTCGTGCGGAAAAAAAATATTTATCCTCTATTCAATCTAAGGAAACTCAAGGCCGTGGTAGCATGGGCTTATCACTGCGCTATCGACCTTTTGAGTCGGGTCCTTCCGAATATTGGAGTCAATTCTATTTGTTAGCTGATTTAAATCTTGAATTCCTGGGAACTAAATTAGAAATTTCAGACACTCAAAATAACGAAAGCAACTCCACAAGTTCTGTTAGCCTAGTTCCCCAATTTGAAATTTATCTGCCATTATTTAATAAATTTTGGCTTTATGGCAGCACCAAAGTTTCATTTCATAATTACAAATATAAAATCAGTGGTGAAGAGTATGCATTTTCAAAGCCACAGTATTTTACTTCAATAGGAGTCGCTTATGGATTTTAAAATTCCGTCTCAATTCTATGTTTTAATTTTTAGCTTAATCTCTAATACCCTTACTGTTGGCTGCACAATCGGTAACCTTAAAGACAAAGACAATAAATCGGAAAAAATCATCGGCCTACCCGTGAATCAACTTTCAAAAGTCGTCAACGTGGGCGAATCCAATAAAAGTTTTGTATCGGTATATGACAAGACGGTTCATCGCATTCATGTTTTCGAGTTGAATGAACCCAAACACGAAAATTCATTTGCCGTCACCAATCCGGAACAAAAACATTTTGTAATAACTGATCCGAAGGCTCGCTACATTTTTGATTTATCACAGCGAGATTTTACCATCCACAGACAGAATGAGGACAAGCCAGAATCCTTAGTTCAATTGTTAGCCGACCCTGTTTCTACGGCCTATAATGCAGATAAAAATATTTTTGTCATCTACGATGAAAATCAAAACACAAATATCATTCAAGTCAGCGAAGATGGAAAAGTTTTAAAAGCATTTACGGCCGGCGGAGCCTTATATAACACAGTCAGCATTAACTGCGGCGATATACTACCGGACGGCAATCTGATTCTAGCGATGAGTAACGGCGATATAGTCATCATCGACACGCAAAAAACTTTAGATAACCAAACCTGGGAGATCAAAACAAAATTCACCACTCCGATATTAAATCCCATTTGGCTGGCTCCCGTTAACAACAATCAGGTGATCGTCTACACTCGTAGTTACCATGACAATTCATTTTTATCAGAAGATCACAAAATGTACTTAGTGGATCTATCCACACAAGTCACCTCGAATGAAACCATTTTATCACAAACGAATATAGTAAAGTTATCCAAAGAAGAATATCCGCATCTAGTGTTTTCAAAGTACTCAGAAATGGGTAACCAAGTCGAAACGCAGCACGATTTGGTTTATTTCAAAGACCAAGCCTTTCAACAAAAATCCATTCGTCGCTTGAACAATATTATTTATGGATCGTATCTGGATGTATCGGCCAATACATGGACTATTTCTGAAAGCACTGAAAGTACCAATCAGATTTTACGTCGTTGGTCGATATTTAATGATAACAATTTAGACAAAGTACAAAGACGAATACTTAAGTATTCCACACAAAATTTAACTTTACTGAATGCTATCAATATTGAATCCAATGTGGAGGTAAAGTTATCCAGCCACAGTGCTTTAAATTTATTCGAAAGCCCTTTGGGGTTTGCTAAAATTATTAATTTGGATAACAATTCAACTTCTGTTTTAAAGATGTTCAACTTGAAGTATTTGAAATAAGTACTTTAATAAACATAAGTATAATTGTAAGTATAAAATTAAGTAAGGATTTAATTAAAAAACCAGAAGCGTGAAAGGCACCCTATGCAAGACAATCCAAAATGTCCTCAATGTAGTTCTGAAAATATCTATGAAGATGGTAATCTATGGATCTGTCCAGAATGTTCCCATGAATGGAGTGCCTTACAGGCACAGACTGCAGTGAAGGCCGATGAGATTCAAGATGACAAAGTTCGCGATGCCCACGGCAATATTTTGCAAGACGGAGATACCGTTACTGTAATCAAAGATTTGAAAGTCAAAGGCGCTTCGTCTTCAGTTAAGGTTGGCACTAAGGTAAAAAACATTCGACTGACTGATGGCGGTGATGGTCATAATATCGCCTGCAAAATTGATGGTTTCGGAGCCATGAATTTAAAATCAGAATTTGTTAAAAAAAGTTAGGTTGTTTTTTCAAAATCAACGAAATCTATTGTGCCCATCTTTGTTTAGAGATAAATAACACACATCCCGGGGGTTGGATTTGTCTCTTAAGACTGAGCTAAATAGCCAGAACAAAACGACAGCGCAGAACGAACTTGCTCAACAAAATGTGCGCCTTCAATTCACTTTGATAAAATCTTTGATTTGTGATTTTTTCGAACAATTGAAATTAAATCATGTATTTGGTATGAGTGGCGCCAATATCGAAGATCTTTTTTATGAGCTCTCAAAACGTAATCGCACTCAAATCTTATTAGCAAAAAATGAATACAATGCAGCTATGATGGCCATTGGTAGTTATCTATCTAACAAAAAAATTACTGCGGCGCTGACGACTTCTGGTGCGGGGTTGATGAATGCATTACCCGTGTTGGCAGAAGCCTACAGCAGCGAAGTTCCGTTTGTTTTAATCAGTGGTTTAATTCCCGAAGAATTACATGGCTTGGGCGGCTTTCAAGACACTTCCGGCAAATCTAATACCCTCAATCACATTGAAATGTTTAAACCCTGCACGGTATATTGCCAAGTAATCACAAATGCCAATGATGTTCTAGTAAGTTTAACGGACGCATTTGAAGCCGCACAAAAATACAAACGTCCTGCAGCCTTATTCATTCCAAAAAATATTTTCAACCAAAGTGTAAACTTACCAAGTACATCGCTTGTGAAAAATTCCAATTCCAATATTGAAACCAGTCGTAAAAATCAAGTTCAGGTATTAATCAATAACCTTTTTGAAGCGAAATCACCACCAATGGTTGTCCTAGGTGAAGAGCTTGTTCATTTAAAAGATGATGACGTGATCAACACATTTATTTCCAGGACCAATTCCAAAGTGGGCGTTACACCGGTGGCTAAAGGTTTTTATGATCACTCAGCGACGTCTTTTTGTGGCGTGACTGGCATGATGGGACACCCGTCCTTTTTAAAAGAGCTACAGTCCTCAGACTTAATTATTTTTATAGGTACTCGGTTTGATTTTTTATCTCGCTTCGGAATGATGGATCTACTAAATGGAAAGAAAATTATTTTTATCAACGAATTTTATCGGGATTTAAATTCACTTTTTAAGAAAATCATTCCTGATAATGCTGAAAAAACTATTTCCATTCACGAAATTCAAGATAACTTGACATTATTTTTAACAGCATCGATTAAAGAACTAGAAATTGCTACTTCTGTTAATACTAATACTGAACCTATGGCTTCACATAAAATACCTAATACTCATTCTGTGAACTTGAATGATATTTTAAATTTTCAGAACAGTTTTCAATTGCTGAATCGATTTTGTTGTTCGCCCAATGCTGATGTCGATATTTTCGTTGATGCTGGTAATACGGGTGCCTTTGCAACTCATTATTTAAATCCGAAAGGGAAAAATATATTTTATATTTCCTTAGGCATGGGAGGCATGGGAAATAGCATCGGTGCTGCGATGGGTTCTTGCTTTGCCTCTGGTAAGAAAACCTATGTGCTTGTCGGCGATGGTGCCTTCTTAATGTATGGTCTTGAGATCCACACCGCTTTACAGCACCAATTACCAATAGTATTTGTAGTTTTTAATAATAATTCACATGGAATGTGTTCAACTCGTGAAGATATTTTTCTGGGACCGCAATCAGGTATAAATAATTTTACTAAAACTTTTTTTGCGCAAGGATTTAAAAACATGTTCTCGCAATTACAAGCCGCTGAAGTGAATAGCTTATCCGAATTAAATTCGGCGCTACAACAAATGCACCCGCTTAATACTACCAGTTTAATTTCAGTGAACCTAGCCGTGAATACGGAAGTTCCCCCTTTTCAATCTTTCATCAAACATTCATCTATTCCTACAAAAAATAGAGGTCCTTATGAAACTTAAAATTGAAGGTGTAAAAGTCATCGAAAATACCGATAAAAACGAAATGGGAGGACTAATGGCTGATATTACTCATGCTGTTTATCCTCACGATCAAATATATGGCGACTATTGTCCGATTCAAAGCTACATCAATTGCCCGCCAGAAAAAGTATTTGAATATATGTCGAATCCCTATTGCTTGTCAGAGTGGACTTATAGCATGCGGAATTTTCAAAAAGTGAATGATCAAGGTTTATTTGTTGGTAAAGATAAAATCGGTGATGGCGCTGACATCTATTTTAAAGTTGTCGCTCACAAAGAGGCCCTTGTCGTTGATTATCACTGTGCTTGGGATCAGGGGGAAGATTTGTGGATGATTTATTTAAATCGAATCGTGCCCGCTGAACTGGTTTTAAAAAAACCGGGCTCGGTGGTTTTTTGGCAAAACTGTCGTCACCCCTATTACGCTAAAAATCCTTATCCTGAAAAATCCAGACCTGGCGCTCCTTGGGTAGGGCAATTTTGGGACTTCTTTTATGCCGGTCATACGGTCGAATTAGAAAATTTAAAAAGAATTTTAGAGTATCGACATTCGCATAATTTGCCAATGATACCTGAAAAGGAAAGCTTATGAATCTGAGTTTAATCGATATCGAAGAAAATATACCGACACAAATTATTACCAATGATTTTTTTGGTGAAGAGGAATTACGAAATAAAAACCGCATGTTCTCTGGTACTCAGGAGCGTCGTCATATTCGTCGTGATGACTTAGCTTCGGATTATTTTGCTGAAGCCACTCGGCGTTTAATGGAACGCTTAAATTTAAACCCAGCCACTGATATCGATATGATTTTAACAAACGTTTCCGTACCTGATGAATTGTTCACCGGTTGCGGTGCAGTCATTAATAAAAAAATCGGCGGAAAGGCTAAATGGATTTTTGATTTACACAATACTGGCTGCGTTTCATTTTTGTATTTACTGGATCTGGCTAAGACCTATATGCACGCAAATAATATCAAGCATGGTATCATTGCTGTTGGGCAAACCGCTGGTGGTCGAATTTTTGGCCAACCAGATACTAGACAATTAGCACAAGCCGCTATACCCGGTGATGGTTTTGCAGTAGCATATGTGACTCAAAGTGATGAACGTCCTTTGCTAACGATGACGTTTCAAAACTATCCTGAGTATTCTGAGGACATGTATGCCGATATGGATGGTAAGAAATGGTGGGAAGCCCGTTCGGTCACTGGAAAAATTGATTTCAACGAAGATAAATCGGCGATGATTGTGGCTCGTGGAAACAAAGCCGTGCCAAAAATGATTTACCAGGCTTGCGAGAATTTAAAAATTAAAACAACCGATTTAAATTATTTGATTACGAATCAACCCAATTTGACGTTTTTAAGAAATTGGCGTGAAGCCGCTATGTTACCCAAGGAAAAACACCTAGATACTTTTGCAAAATATGCAAATCTATTCGGAGCTGGAATTCCTATCACTATGGCCGAAGCGATTAAATCTAAAACCATCAAAGCAGGAGATTTAATCTGCCTGGCTGGTTTTTCACATGCCTGTGATTATTCGGCCGCAACTATCATTCGTTGGACATAAAAGTTACATGTACACGATGACCTTCAAATGTCAGCATTAAGTCAGCTATAAAGTATCTACATCTTAATATATTTTTATGTCTAAGATGTAGAACCTTCCAATCAGATTTATCTATTAATTTGGTTTAGATAATTCTTCGCCGTTTAAGTAAACTTTCGATATTTTAGAAATTTGTTTTCCATCTTTGTCTATTACTTCTTGTTCCGTATAGACAAGCACATATACAACCTGTCCGAATTCGACTCTATTCACAACTATGCTTTTTTGTATTTTACTATTATCAGAAGCTTTTTTACTGAGATACTCCGAAGCCGTATTAAAATGAACTGTCCCATACTCGATTGTGAAAAGCTCTAAAGCTCCCGATGTTGTAGAATAATACTCACTAAAAAAAGAATTATCGTACGCATGGCTAGTGGTTTTATCATATCCATATCGTGACAGACTTGTAATTTTTGATGTTCCTGTAACACGATTGACTTTGGCTAATTGTTGAAAATCTTTATTTATAAAATTATAATCAAACGTGTAAATGCTATTTCGTTTTATCTCTTTAATATCCTTACCAAGTTGTTCATCTTTGTCCCATTCTTGCAAACGTACATTTTCAACTATTCTTTCTTTGTAAGATACTGGGCATATTGATTCACCAGTGACAGACTTAGCAGTATTAATTGCGTATTCCTCACCAACTTTTAATTTATCTGATGGAAGTTTATAAAAATCGATCCCTGATTGCACTTGCTTCAATAAACAATTGTGTTCAAGGACTTTAATATAATTAATTTTTTCATTCGAGTCGTCCTTGCGATCATTTAACTTTTGTTGCTTTTCTTCTTCCGTCATTTCTGGAAAAATTAGATCATCCACTTCAGGTAGGTCGTTGGAGCCTCTGATTTCGGTCATGAACTTAATCAAATACTCTTTTTGACTTTGATTTAAAGCCGGCCCCGAAGGGATGGCTTTATTAAATAGATCGTCGGGAATTTTGTTAACCTCTTCTGGATTGACCACATCACCTTGAGTCTTTCCCCCTTGCGAATCTGAATTTTTATTCGCACAACCACTATTTAAGTGAAATACGACAATTCCAACTAAAAAAAACTATCCACATTATTGTGTTCTGTTTCATTCTTCCCCCTTCGAGATATTATTTTATTACCCTTGGTATTAAAATTGATATTAATCCACGCTAATGGAATCAATCTTAATTTCATCCCAACAAGTAATAGTAATCCTGGACAACTATTTTGGTTAACAGGATGTCTTACAGCAAGTTATATTATCATTAAGAGTCAGGTATTTATTTTTACTCGAAATAAAATGAAAATCGTCGTAAGTTTTATAACATCTAATGTTACAATTACGCATAAAATATTTATGGTTTGAAAAGACTGTCCTTGAATCCATTTGCTAAATTACGATTAATTTTAATAGAACGACTATGCCTTTTCAATTTCTTGAAATAGGCTTTTTGGTATGGAACAAAAGAAATCGAATTCAGCTTTAATTCTTGCCGGTGCTGTTGCCAAGGGTGCCTTTGAGGCTGGCGCCATAGAAACAATAGTGCAAGCCGAAATACCGATTTCAAGAATCGTTGCAACCAGCTCAGGTGCACTGAATGGATTTTTGTTAGCCTATGGTTTAAGAAAAAACAAACCCAAATTGGCCTCGCAAATTATTTCTGAAATTTGGAGGGAGCAAGCCTCTTGGAGTCAAATTCTTTCCATCAGTTGGAAAGGAGTAGTGACGGGACAAGGATTTTGGTACATTACCAGCGACTACTTATGAACATCTATTCACATTCACAAATAAAGATTTTGATTTGCCAGAAAATCTAGATCACATGATTCAGTCAACAGTGGCAGCCGCCGCCTTTCCTGGAGTCTTCGTACCTGTACCAATTCCCGAAATCGGACCTTGCTGGGATGGCGGCATCACCAATAATACTCCCATCAAATATGCCATCGAAGATGAAAGTCTGGAAAATATTTTTATCACCGTTCCCTTCCCTGCGGAGCTGTCAAAACCTAAAATCATCACAGGAATGGGGTTGTTTTCTCATTTGTCTAACTTACTTATTAACGAACGTTTGTATCGAGACCTAAAGGACTCCAGTGCCGTCAATAAAAAGCTACTTTCATTAAAAAAGCTTGTAGATGACGGGCATATTCTTGAAGAACAATTTTTAAAGATCCAACAGATTCTTAAATGGCGAAGTATCAAAGTCATTCCCATTCGACCTGCAAAAGAATTAAAGGGTGGATCCTTTTCTGGATTATTTGATAAAAACCTACGACTTAACTATATTGAACAAGGCCGTAATGCCGCCATTCAAGCTATAAAAGACTTATAATTTATGTAAAGAAATGAATCTAAAAAAAATAGCTAAAATTGTTCCCCTATCAGAATCATTACATCTAGGAATCAAAATTTGATTCAGTTATATATATTACTTCGAACCGTCGTTGCAGTTTGAAACTTTGGGAAATTAATCCCACAAACTTTGAACGATCCCAAATATTTTAAAAGCGGCTTTTGCTGGGCTATTATTTTTTTCATTTGTTCATGCGTCTGAAACGTTTAACTGCGATCGGCATTGTTCATAAATATTTCTTAGATTTTGGTCGTAGCAACCCTTGCCTACTACAAGATGGATGGTGTTTTAAATTTGTTGAGAATTTGACATTTAAGAACAGCTTCAGCTATTTTGTTTTTAAAAGATCTCGATCTTAGGCTTCCACCAAATATTATTTTAAATCTAAACATCGCTGTCTCTGCAAGTGATCGTTTGGAGTACATTGTATCAATTTTCAAAATTGCTTTACCATGTACACTTCGATGTCGAATATACTCATCACGAATAAGCCTCGAGTTGGATATTAAGTTTCCGTGATCACGAATAACAGAACTTTTTTTCAGTTGTATTGTAGTAGCTATGGCATTTCTTTCTTCAATGGCATCATAGCCATTTTTAGAATCATAGGCACCATTAGCTGAGACCTGAGCGAAGTCATCAGGGATTTGATTCAATAAATCCCTGATGACTTCGGAGTCCTTTTTATCATTTCCCGTCAATAGAACTGCAAGGATGTCGTTTGTACTTTCATTGACAGCCAGATGCAGTTTGCGCCTTTGAAAACCAGAAGCTAGCCATAAGGTCAGCTTTCCTTTGGTTTTTAGCTCATTATTGTAATTAGTCCACTTGATCATTTGCTTTTGTTTGTTCATGCCGTATTCCAAAGATGACATCGCTCATGTTGAATTTTGATAAAGTATTTGACTTTAAAATTGCTGTAAAATAAAACTCCGCAAATGCGGAAACGATCTACTCAACAATTTTCATTTTTCTCAAAGCAGAGCCTTTCTTTTGGTGGAAGTCTGTTAAAAAATTCCCATGCCAGAGCAGCTCGTCCATTGAATTCTAAAGAATTTGTACATATTGTTTTAAAATCAGAGGTGGCTGTTGGCGATCTGAGATTCACTCGCAAAAAAGAAAAAGTTGAATCTATTATTAAAAAAAACTTGGACTCATTCAAAATCAAAGTAAAAAAAGTCGCTATTGCTTCAAATCACATTCATCTTCTTGTTCTTTTTAAGAGTCGACGACTCTATTTTTATTGGATGAGAAGAATTACAGGCCTTATCGCAAGACTCATGCTACAGGCAGAAAAAGGAAGACCTGCCTCGCAAAAATTTTGGACTCATAGACCCTTTACTCGTGTTGTATTTTGGGGCGCTGATCAGCGAGGAGTATTGGCGTATATTGAAAAAAATCAATTAGAAGCCATTGGGTTTATTAAATACACGCCAAGAGGTTATAAAATACCGAATACGGCCTGATTTTTTTCACAAGCTGAGCGATTCTGAATTGGCGTCGTTGGATGGCTTCATTCAACAACGCCATTACGATCCGTTAATTAATGGCAACACCGCAGGACTGGCAACTGATAATCTTGTGCAAGTACCCAGGGTAAGACTAACTATCTCTGAAAAATCGCTAAACACTTTGATAAGGTACAATAGTGGAAATTACCAATGTACTGATACTCTGAAACTCGACGCAACTGGAGACTGACCTTCCCCCTGTAAACTGGAGATGTTGAAACTTCCTTTTTAATGGGCTATAATGCCCAGAAAAGGATCACAAATATGGCAAAGTCAAATTTCACAGCGGAACAAATTTCAAATATTTTAAAAGAGGCAGAGCCGCGCGGCGCAGCCGCAGGGGTGGCTAGAAAATATGGAATTTCAGAAAAATCGATTACAAAT
>JBPOJH010000111.1:0-20583 GCA_052033755.1 Bdellovibrionota bacterium
CCAACCATTCCCACATGAGTATATCTTTGTTTCAACTTCGAAATGATTTCGGCTTTTTGATGCGGTAACACCTCGGCATAAAATTCTTCTAATTCTAACTGCTGAGCCATCTTGCTGGCTGTTCTTTGATTATCACCGGTGATCATCACTGGTTGAATATTCATTTTTTTCAAACCTTGAATCAAAGACAGTGCAGACTTTTTTAATTGATCTTCAAATACCAACACCGCAAGTACAACCCAAGCATTTGACTTTTCGGCAACTAACCACGCTAAGGACTGACCATGATTGAAGGCTTGTTCTCGAATGGCATTAAACTCATTCGCAATTTGCACTTTACTTTGCAAAAATGCATCTGAAACAATCCAATATTTTTTATTTCCGGTTTCTCCACTATTTACTCCGCTGATTTCTCCGCTAACGCCTTTGCCTGGATGAATTTGAAAATTTTTAACTGTTGCCATATTTGATGATTCCGACAAACCGGCTCCCTTTTTGTTTGCAAATAATACAGAAGATTTTGCTAAGGGATGTTCATTCAAAGATTGCAATTGATGGATCACCCGCAACGATTGGTGCTCCGACCAATCTGCGACTGTCTTTGCAGAGACAGATTGAAATTTCACAACACTGGGATGTCCTTCTGTTAAGGTCCCCGTTTTATCAAATGCAATGGCCTTCAGGTTGTGTGCTAATTCCAAACTTTCCGCATCGCGAATTAAGATCCCCCGCTGCGCGGCCAACCCCATTCCTACCATTAAGGCCGTCGGAGTCGCTAATCCCAAGGCACATGGACAAGCTATAACTAAAACGGATACAGCATGAATCAACGAAACCTCAAATGCATCCGCAACTCCTACAGAGTTCATTAAGTATATGTACCATCCGACAAATGTTATTACGGCAGTTGCCACCACCACAGGAACAAACACAGACGCCACTTGATCAACAATTCTTTGGATGGGAGCTTTTGCCCCTTGCGCTTCCTCTACCATCGAAATAATTTTTGATAGCATCGTTTCTGATCCCAAGGCTGTCACCTGAACATACAATACACCTTCACCATTAATAGTGCCGGCATGCACCTTAGCTGATACTGTTTTTTCCACAGGAATGCTTTCTCCTGTTAAGTGAGACTCATCCACCTGGCTATTACCACTGGTGATCTGCCCGTCCACTGGAATACGCTCTCCTGGCTTGACTAAAACAATATCGTTCCGTTGAATTTGTTCGATTAGAATTTTTTTTATTTCGCTGCCAACGACCACAGATGCTTCCGTGGGTCGCAAGGATTCCAAAGCACGCAAAGCTTCGGTGGTTTTGCGCTTGGCTCTACCCTCTAAATATTTACCTAACATCACCAACGTGATCACGACAGCTGATGATTCGTAATAAGGATGTTCGGGTGAAAACACACTCAAGGCAAACGCTGCAGTCGTACCCAATACAACTAGCAGCTCCATATTACCGCTGCGATTTTTTAAAGCCTTCCAAGCACTTTTGTAAAATTTAAATCCAAAAATAAATTGGATGGGCGCCGCTAACAAGAACTGCATCCAATTAGATAACATCCAATGTATTCCCATCGACATTAATATCATTGGCAATATCAAAGGAATACATAACAAAATACTAATTCCTAAAATCAAAGCTTCTTTGGAAATACTAACTTGAATAGAGGATGCATCGGACTGGCCATGAATTCTGGAATGAACATCGTGTATTGGCTTTTCCAAGCGCGCTATGTAACCAGCGGCTTCTGTCGCTTGCACCAATGAGGTGGCCAATTGAGACTCTGCCGTCTGGTTCGAGTCCCATTGCACCAAGGCTGATTCGCTAGCTAGATTTACATTCACCGAAACAACACCCGGGACTTGTGCCAAGGATTTTTCAACACGAGTCACACAAGACGCACAGGTCATACCCTCAATGTAAATCTTTTTTTTATCTATCAAGTCAGTCTCCGATTTTGTTTCTAAAATTTTTTAATATTGAAATCGGCACTAGAGTCTTTCAATAATAATCGTGATCCCTTGTCCTCCACCAATACAAGCACTACCCAAAGCATATTTGGCTTGGCGACGTTGCAACTCATAAACCAGATGATTCATGATACGAGTTCCCGAAGCCGCCAAAGGATGCCCTACTGCTACGGCACCACCATTCACATTCGACTTGGCAGGATTTAATCCTAATTCTTTTTCCACAGCCAAATACTGAGCCGCAAAGGCTTCGTTCACTTCCACTAAATCCATTTGTTCTAATTTTAATCCCGCTCTTTCTAAAGCCAATCTAGAAGATGCCGCAGGACCGATTCCCATAATTTTAGGATCACATCCAACTGAAGCATAAGAAATAATTCTTGCTAATGGTTTTAACCCTAACTCTTTCGCTTTTTCTTCGGATGTTAATAAAGAACAGGCGGCTCCATCCACAATACCACTGGCAGTAGCAGCGGTTACTAAACCATCTTTTTTAAACAATGGCTTCATCGCTTGAATTTTATCCAAGCCCGCTTCTGGTTTTGGGTGTTCGTCTTTGGTGATTTCTAAAGTTCCTTTTTTAGATTCGATTTTAACGGGACAGATTTCTGTTGCAAATTTGTTAGCTGCTAATGCCTCTTTAAAGCGAGTTTGTGATTGCAATGAATATGCATCCACTTGTGCTCGAGTGATGCCATATTTTTCTCCTAAGTTTTCAGCTGTGATCGCCATTGGAATTCCTGCATAAGCATCGTTTAATGCCGAGGTCATCGCATCTTCTAACTCACCATGCCCCATACGAATTCCACCGAATCGCATGTTTCTAGCAACGTATGGAATTTGCGACATCTGCTCAACACCACCAGCTAATACCATTGTCGCTTCACCTGTTTGAATCATTTGCACTGCATTCACCCAAGCTTGAAAGCCGCTACCACATAAACGATTCACAATAAAAGCTGGTACATTTTGTGGGATATTCAATTTCAAGCCTACATGTCGTGCTAAGTAGGCAGCATCAGCACCCGATTGCACAACATTACCAATGACCACATGATCAATTTTTTCTGGAGGTACTCCCGCTTGTTCTAATGTGGCTTTGCCTGCGACAACAGCTAAATCGGTTGCAGAGACATCTTTTAATCCTCCACCGAAAGCACCAAAGGGAGTTCTTTTTCCTGCGACAAAAACGATATTTTTCATAATGGATCCTTTCATTTAAAAAACGTAAAATGCACTTTAATAATCAAACCACTTGTTTGACTAGTTAATTTTATATCGGCTAGCACCATCGTAAAACAATTCAACCGTAAATAATATTAGTAAATACTTATTGTTTTTTTTCACTCTCGTTAGTACCAATTATATTATGCGAATATTAGTCATCGGCCAAGGAGGACGCGAACATGCCATAGTGCATGCTTTAGTTAAATCTCCGAGTGTCACCGAAGTACATGTAATCCCAGGTAGTGATGGCATAGCTCAAGAGGCTGTCTGTCATAATTTGGATTGGAAAAACATCGAAAGCTTGATTCAATTCTGCCTACGCACAGAAATTGATTATGTCATTGTTGGCCCTGAAGATCCTTTGGCTTGGGGGTTGTCTGATATTTTACGTGAACGTGGAATTTTAGTAGTAGGCCCCAGCCATTCGGCTGCGCAACTAGAAAGTTCGAAACAATTTGCTAAACAATTCATGTTAGATTCTAAAATACCGACATCCCACTTTAAGGTGGTTCACAGTGTCAGTGAGGTCATGGATGCGGCACAGGGATTTCAAGCTCCTTTTGTTTTAAAAGCGGATGGCTTAGCCGCTGGCAAAGGTGTTTTCATTTGTCAAAATCAACTTGAATTAAAAAATGCAGCGATCACCATCTTTGAGAAAAAAACTTTTGGAACTGCTGGTGAATCGGCTGTCTTAGAACAGTTTTTACCAGGTTGGGAATTAAGCTATTTAGTATTAACAAATGGTCTGGACTTTACGCCCTTACCATTATCGCAAGATCACAAACGATTACTAGATCATGATTTGGGTCCTAATACAGGTGGTATGGGTACAGTGGCTCCATTAAAAATTGATGAGAAACTAAATCAGCAAATTTTAGAGACCATCATTAAGCCTGTTTTGGAAAATATGAATCGGCAAGGTTTACTATACCGAGGTATTTTATATTTTGGATTAATGATTACCAAAGCAGGACCTTTCGTTTTGGAATTCAATTGCCGTTTGGGAGATCCAGAAACACAAGTGATATTACCTTTAGTGGACGAAGATTGGGGCTTACTGTTCAAAGAAATTGCCACAGGAAAAATTCGCCCCATTCGTTATAAAAATATGTTTTCCACTTGCGTGATCTTAGCGGCTCCAGGATATCCAGATCAGCCACAAAAAGATGTTCCCATCAAAGGAGATCTGAAACATCAAACTGCGACCAGTTATTTTTTGCATGCAGGAACTTATCTTAAAGATAATCAGTGGTACACCAAAGGTGGCCGAGTTTTATGCTCGATAGGTCTAGGAAATACGCTGACGGAAGCCCTCGCAGAGTCTTACGCCCAAACAAAATTTGCAAAATGGGATGGGCAACAAATGCGAACGGATATCGGCAGTAAATTAAAAAGCCCATCTGAGTAGGAAAAAGTTAAGTAACCAAAGTGGTAAAGTCCATTGCCACAAAGTAAAAACGGATACTATGCCTATGATAAATCCGTTCCAATCCCAAAAAACCAAACCCGCCCCCATAGATGCAACAAGGACAACATACATCAACGAAAACATCAGTTGTAAAAATGTTGTTTTACGCTTCAATTGGTTAAATCCATAGACCATGAATACAAAACACAGAACTGCTATCAAAGAATATTTCAGTACGACAGTGAAGTAAGTAGATAAATCCTCTTTACGAAAGAAAAATAAAAACAGCGCGGAATTACCAATGACTAAATTGGCCAACATGGCAACAATCGAACGCCGCCACTTTAAATCTAGTTTTGAGTTTGTCTGCATAGTGCTATGGTTTTTCTTTCAACTGTTCAAGATCTGGTAATGAATCGATATACTCTAACTTCTTATTTAGATCCTCTTCCGTTTCAGAATCATTTGTCAAGTCCATCCATAGTCCATTTTCACCTTTAGGAGGTTGCGAATAAAAGCGATTGTTTTTAAATCCCAATTTACTTGTTATGATAGATTTACACATCCAAGCAACGCGCAGAATTTGTTTTAAACCACGATATCCCAATAGATCTTTCGCATTAATTTCACTAATTAGTGTTCGCCAATCATGCAGAGGTAA
The DNA here is from genome assembly GCA_052033755.1 of Bdellovibrionota bacterium. Lineage (GTDB taxonomy): Bacteria > Bdellovibrionota > Bdellovibrionia > Bdellovibrionales > Bdellovibrionaceae > JBPOJH01. The sequence continues at coordinate 5,279 of JBPOJH010000111.1, forward strand.
CTCACAAAAACTTGGAGCTGCTTTGACGTAACAATCTGGATGCGAATCAAAGGCAAAGTCAGTCATTTGCTTGCAGACTTTGTTATCGTTCCATTGCGCTGAACTCCAATCTTTAAGAATACCAACCAACGCATTTTGCAAACAAATCAAAGTATGATCACGCCACTGCAAACCCTTTGCTGTCATTTGCTTGGCTTCAGGAGTCGAGTTGAAATTCAAAAACCGACTACAATATTTATGACCATAACCAATAGCATAACCATCATTACCACAGGCTTGTTTTTTCTCGATACATTTTAAATAAAAATCACACGAAATTTCTGTTTGTGCTTGATAACAGCTATCAGCCAATGGTGAATAAAAATCCGCATTTCGCTGAAAGAAATCGAACTCACTATTTGTGTCTGCCATCGATGGCATAGCCGCCACCAATGCAATAAATGTTAATCCCACTAAAAATCGAAGTTTTATTTTTTCAACCAACATACCGCTTCCGTTCTAAAACTATCCATTCAAATAACTAGCACCAATATTAAAATACTTGGAAAAATTTATTAAATCGGTTGGCTTTGTCCACTTGTTCATTGATTTGCTGACGAGTTTTTTCTTGCTCATCTTCACCAGCCCAAGTCGGCACATACGCTTTATCGATCAAGACTTTTGTATCATTATAAATGCTGTGACCAATGGCCGTGACAACCTCCTGAGCTCGGATTTTATTATTATCATTTATATGTCCCTTTTTATCAAATCTAGCCAAGAAACCATCGATAAACAACTTATCTAATTTTTCCAATGTCAACTCGTTTGGATTTGCAGATTTTAATCTTGCAGTCGAATACAAGCCAGTCACTTCTTCTACTCTAGAGGTATCAGCTAAGATGGATTGCATGTACTTAGCATATTTTTTATTGAGCTCATTGGCATTTTGAATCATCACGACATTATTAGTATCCATATAATAACTACGAACGTCCAAGTTTGCAGATCCGATAATGAAGTTATTACCAATCAAAGATAACTTCGTATGTAATGACATCTGACTGTTGGCACCTAATGACGGATTCGTTACAGGTTTATATTCGTAGTAACGGAACTGAGCGGCTTTCGCTGAAGCATCACCAAAGTGTCCCTGCTTAGTTGCTAATATATGATAAAACGCTGTCATTTCATATTTAGATAATAAATTGATTAGATTTAAATCCGTCGTTTGAAATGAATTTGTCAAAAAGTTCACTTTGACATTCGAGCAATCCCAAGTTCCATCTAGCATTTTTGCAAACGTGATCATCATGTTTGACGCTGGCATAAAGTAAGCGTTGTGAAAATAGACTTCTTGTACTTGCTTTGTTTTAGCACCAACTGCACATGCATTTTCAAGACTTCGCAATAATGCTACATGAATATTTTTGTTGTATTGTAGCTCTTTACCGATCGGCGCACCGAAGTGTCTTTGCTTATCTTCGTCATCCTTTTTGAATGCTAGATTTTCGAAGTACGCCACCTTGGCTGTTTTAACATCTACAGTACTTAATCGATCGTCGATCGTTCCTGTCCATGAAGTATCCGGTTGATTGGCGGCAAAATACTGCTGATATTTTGCAATTTTGCCAGACATCGATGCCAATATCGCATTTTGTCTGCTGACTTCATTGACCCATTTTGGGTTAGCAACGACTTGTGACATACAAGCCGCTCTGTCAGAATACCCTTTCGTAGTGCTTAAACATTTCCCAGCTTGATCATTAACTGCTTCTGAATTTACAGCAAGTCCAACTGGCATTTTCGTAGCAATTTCAGTTGTCGTCGCCACGAACTGAGTAAAGCTGAACATATTATCAAAACTTTTTACTAATTTGGCATTGGGCTCAGTTAACTCAGCTGCAAAGTCAGTGTCCATGAATATGTATTTCTTAAGTGGCAACTGATCAGACGGTTTGATGTGATATGAATCCTCGATATTGCGTCCGCCCATTAATAACTTATAACCATCGACCAAAATCATTTTGTGATGAGTATAATCACTGATGTGCATCCAGTCCTCAGCAGAGGTGGATTTATGGAATGGTAGTATGCCATAAACTTGATTCAAAGCCGGATTTACAATTTCAGGTTTTAACATAAGAGCCATCTGCAATTTGATCATCGCACTGACTTCTTTTTTAACTTCGGCATCATAAACAAGTTCCAAGAACTCTTTCATATCATCATTAACTACTGACCCAGTCGAAGCCGCACCTTCAGTTTTCTTTGGCAATAAATCAATTAAATTTCCACCGGCTAATAAAGCCGCCTTAATCGCGGCTGGACTTTTTCCGTAGATTCCAGACAATAACGTCGCTGTTAATGTATTTGTGCGCTGACCGAGTTTTTGTTTTTCATTTTTGATCGCACTCATTTTATAATCATAACATTGGGTCGCTGAAGGATTTGCGACTGTTGGACAGCTACGGCTCATATAATTCAAATCGTCGATAATTTTATCTGTGGGCTTACCATAAAAGCGAACAAACAACTTTTGTGTACCATTGGCGTCTTTTCCTTCACGCTCCATCAACGTAAATAGATCCATCATTTTATAGTTAGTAAGAAAATCGACCAATAGCTCAACTTTAACACCACGTTGTGCAGCCTTGATCACTTCTTGTGTAAATAAAGAGGACGAATAATCATCCGAATAAATAAAATAAATCATTTTAATGGATTCTTTGGCTGATTGAACCATCGCTAATTTAGATTGGAAAGCTTCGTCATTATCTGTAATCAATCTTGCAGATTTAACTTCAAATTCTGCAGAGGCCGCTTGTTTAATATCAGCAGCAGAAAACACCTTGGCTTCGCCAGTTGAAAATATATTTTTAAATTTCTGTGCGACTGTCGAAAAAGGATTCGCGGCATAAATGGATTGTGATATTAACAAACCGGCCGTAACACCAGTTAGTCCTTTTGCCACCATTTTAATTTTATTCTTTTTAGACATTCGGCCTCCTAATACGTTAGGTTAATATTTTAGAACTAATTGCACTGATTAAATTTAAATTTATTAATTTGATTGTTTTATTACTTCCTACAATCATTCAAAAATCGGAACTGTCCACACTTACGCAAAATCATGACCAGACAACTCCTGTCTAATAACAAATCTAACAAGCCTACATCTAACTCTGACTGTTTATGACTTTGACAGTTGCAGCAATTGTCACTTTTTTTGAAGCTGTCTCATTTTGAGTCGTTGGACCGACCCCTTGTCAAATTTACTTCCGAAGTAAATTTGACAAGGGGTTATGGGAATCGACTTCGGAAGTAAATTTGACAAGGGCCTAGAAAAATGAGATATTTCTGTATATGCCTCATATGCGAAATAGATATTTAACCACTAATCTTTTAAATGTTTTAAAATTTAGCCCCTTGGTTGGCCTATTGGGACATCGACAGGTAGGGAAAACAACACTTCTTGAAACCCACTGTAACCAATATCTAACCTTTGATGATATAGACTTTTTAATATCGGCAAAAAAAAATATTAAATCTTTTTTGCAAAAACACAACGCCCTAAAAACTGGTATTGATGAGTGCCAAGTCTTGCCCTCTTTATTTCCCGCCTTGAAGGAAGTCGTTCGTAAAGACAAAAGACCAGGTCAATATATTCTATCTGGCTCTGTTCGCTTCACCAGTCGAAAAGCCATCCGTGAGTCACTCACTGGTAGAATTCTAAACTTAGAACTATTACCATTTACTATTAGCGAAATTCATCATCGTCCGTTACCTGAAAGTCTTCATACTCTTATCCACCTTAAAAACATTCAAAACTTTCCAGATCAAATCAACCTTGAAATAAAAGATAAATCAAATTTAAAAAAAGACATCGAATCTTATCTTCACTCTGGTGGATTGCCTGGTGTCTGCTTCATTCGTAAAGAACAAACTAGACAAGCCAGAATATCTGAACAATTAGCGACCATTCTTGATAGAGACATTAGAATGGTTTACCCCACAACCTTGCCTTACTCTCAAATTCTTGATTTTGTCAAAGCGCTAGCTCAAGAAGAAGGACAGATAATCAAATACTCTCAATTGGCAAAAAAAATAGGAATTACCGAGGTTACACAAAAAAAACTACTTTATGCCTTAGAGGCTGTCTTTTTGATTAGGCTTATCCCTTCTAACTTTGGAAGAAAGGGGCATATATTGTATTTTGAAGATCAAGCCGAAGCTTTATATCTTTCGCAGAGTCTACTGCCCACAGATCGTCAGTTTGAATCTTTTTGCTATCGACATGTTCGAGCGCCCTTCTTTTACACTCTGGGAGATAGTTTTAGATTTTTTCATTATCAAACAAGAAACGGTGCGAAGGTTCCATTCGCTGTAGAAACCGGTAAAGGTACTTTGGGATTTATACCCATTATGACTTCAACACCAAGCCGATCTCAAATAGCATCTGCCAATTCTTTTTTGAAGACGTTTGACAACTCAAAAATTGTTTTCTTATCCCATGCTGACAACTGCGAAGTATTAGGTTCACGTAGTTTAATATTACCAGTCACAGCCGTCATATAGCCTTATTACCAGACTTGGATGCGGTCACTTTCCGGAAGATACATTTTATCTTTGGCTATACATTGAAAGGCTTTATAAAATCCTTGTAGATGAATCACTTGCTCATTCACACGAGCTTCACCTGACGAATGCGGATCCGTCTTTAACATCATTTCCATTAGTGACGGACGCGCTTTGTAACACCAATTGCGACCGTACTGAATAAAAAAGGATTTTAATTTTTCACTATCCCATTTGGCTTCAGACTTGCCAAAGGCCGCACGAAAACTGGAACGTATTCCAACAGAATCTCCAATGTTTTCCCCTAAAGTTAATTTCCCATCATGCTTAATCGCCGAAAATCGAGTCACAAATCCCTTGGTGCGACCTCGGAATTGTTCTAAATCTTGTGGCGTCATCCATGCTTGCAATCGTCCTTTGTGATCATACTTTGAACCTTGATCATCAATCCCGTGACCAAGTTCGTGACCAATCACAGATCCAATACCACCTAAAATTTGTTCATCACTCATGGACTTATCAAAAAATGGATATTGTAAAATTCCTGCTGGCAAAACAAATTGATTATCTGTCGGATTATAATACGCATTGATTTCTAAGGGTCCCATATACCATTTACGACGAAAACGTGCTTCGCCAAATTCTTTTAGCTCTTTAATAATTTTTGCTTTGACTAAGTTTTCTATATTCGTCAATGGCTGATCATCTTTTAATTCTGCAACAGGAGCAAAATCCCATTCTTTGTCATTCTGTGGTTTAAAGACCATTAGCTCGGCCGTCTTAGTTTTTTGGATAGCTTCTTTGCGAGCGGCTCCCGTTAACCATTTATTTTCTTTCAGTTGTTCTAAAATGCTTTCGCGAATTCGCTCACTTAGTTTTTTAATGCGCTCTTCTGGAAAATCTTTAAACAGAATAGGAAGCAATTCATAATCGATTTCTTTACCAAATTCATTTTCTACCAATTTAGTACATCTTTCCAAACGATCGGGACGCTTTTCAGGACCTCCAAGATGTTTGTGCTTGAATTCAAATACGAGCTTAAAAAATTCAGGATAAGCATCATCCATTTGTCCCATAGCACTACGAATGAAAATCAAATCTTTCAGTACAGCTAGTTTGTTTTCTGCCAAATACCGATTTAAATTTTTTAAGCCCTCTGGTAATGGATTTCTTAAAGCCACGTTCTTCGGAAATTTTTTAAGAATTTCTGTCATTGGTAACTCAGAATAATTTTGCACAAATGCTTTTCGTTCCACCGAATTATTTTCAGAAAATCGATCACGACGCGTGGAGCGATCCGGGTAATTATTAATGAAATCTTTTTCTAGTGCCAACACCGCATCCGCTCTGGATTCCGCATTAGGTTCATTCATCGTCTTAAAAAATTGGACATAAATATTCTTCAGATCTGCTACAAATTCTGGTTTTTCATAATAAGATTTTTCCGCGATAAAATTCAACGATACTAAAAACATTAAATCTTTTACCGTTGGATTTTTTTGATTTTCAATGTCTGAATAACCCAACGGAGAATATCTAGGCTCAAAAGCTCTCGTATTCATTAATTGCACCAGGTCATTTTTACTATTTATTGCAGTTATAATATCTGCTTTTTCTTTTTGAGTTTTCACTTGTTCTTCTTTTTTTCTAGCTTCAGGATTCATGCAAGATCGAAACAAAGACCGCATCGAGCCAGCAAATCGACCTTCTATTTTACTGTTATCTACTTTTTCGCTCTTGGCAGGTGCACCGTCTGTCGTTTGCGAGCCTGATTGAACTAACAACTGTAAATAATTTTTTCTGGCTTGTAACATGCGCTCTCGCGAATCAGAAAAAGCAAAGGCATGATACGATCGATCTTCGCGCAACTGAAAACTATCCACCAAGGGGCCGCATGTATATTTATAAAAATCTTCGCAAGGATTTTGCCCTAAGGGATATTCGCGTTTTTCAGGAACCCAAGACCCCTCATATAGTTGCTTTGCGTCTAGATTCATTTTGTTCTGCGCATGACTAGTGATCGCAAGTAAAAACACACCCAGCATAAACACAGTTGACCGACGACCACGAAAAAAAATATTTTGCGAACCCATGAAATCCACCCCCGCATTATGGTTGAAATTTCTAATCTTCTAGATTACTTCACTAGAATGAAAAAAAATAATACTTATATATCTTTTAGCTTTCCTAGGGCCTTGTCGAATCTTTTTTTACCACTTGGTCTGAATAAATTTTTTAAAAAATCGATTCTTGCAAAAGTAAGAACTTACTTGCATAGCTGCCCGATAGTCTGTGCGTTAATATTGATGTTGTATGTTGACACAACTGCTTATGCCAATAGCGAGCAAAAATATATTATCAAATTGAAAAATAAAGATTTTCGTTTAATGAGCCTTTTTCAAAATTCTATTTCCAAGAAAGCTCCTGAAGTTCTTAGTCAAGACCTTGGTCTTATCACTATTCGTACCAGCTTAGTTATTGATGGAAAGGCTTTGGCGCTATCAGAATCTTTCAAAGACGCTGTTGAATACATTGAACCCGTTATTTATGTGAAGCACTTTGTACTACCAACAGACCCTTTGTTTAATACTCAATGGGGTTTGCGTAATGACGGCGGCCCAGATGATGCTGGCCACATTGGCATCCCTGGCATTGATATTAACGCTGAAAAAGCATGGGACATCGAAACCGGCTCTAGCAAAACAGTGGTCGCGGTTATTGATACTGGCGTCAATTATTTACATCCTGATCTGCAACAAAATATCTGGACTAATTTTAAAGAGTACATCGGTATCCCTGGCGTTGACGATGATCGAAATGGTTATGTTGACGATATTCATGGTTGGAATTTTGACCAAAACAATAATAACCCTATGGATGAAAACGGCCATGGTTCGCATTGTGCTGGTATTATCGGAGCACAAGCTAATAATGGTATTGGCATAGTTGGGGTGAATTGGAATGTTTCCATCATGCCTATACGATTTTTAGATGCAAGTGGAGCTGGTGGATCCGATGCTGCAATCAAAGCCATTTTATATGCCGCTAACAATGGTGCTCATATCAGTTCTAACTCTTGGGGCGGTTTTGGATCTTCGGATGCAATGAATGAAGCGATTGCCTTTGCCAACTCGAAAGGAAGTTTATTTGTCGCCGCAGCCGGCAATGAATCAAACGATAATGATTGGCAATCCGTTTATCCCGCCAGCTACAGCCAACCCAACATTATCAGCGTCGGCGCCATTGACAATGCCGGCGAGCCCACATGGTTTTCGAATTGGGGCAAACAAAAAGTTCATGTTTCTGCACCGGGAATGAAAATCAAATCCACTTACTTATTAGATGATTACAAAGTATTATCTGGTACTTCGATGGCAACGCCTTATGTGGCCGGAATTGCGGCTTTATTAAAATCACACGAGCCGAATTTGACTCACTTAGAAATTCGCGAGCGTATTTTAAATACAGCTATTCCGTATGGACCTTTAACGGATAAAAATAGAATGGATGGTTACGTCAGTGCATATACAGCACTTAAAAACATTCGCGTTCCTGTCGAGCTAACTCAACCAAAACGATGGCCGCATATTCAATACATACTAGAATCACAACATCCATACGAAGATAATAAAACCTATACTTTCGAAATAAAAGCCCCTACGGATGTAAAGCGATTTTCTATTTTATTTGATAGATTAGATCTTGAACGTGGCCGCGACTTTGTCATTCTGTATGATCAAAACGGAAATGAAATTCAACGTTTCAGTGATTATAAGAAAACAGATTTTTATTCTGTGATCATCAATGGTAACTATGTCAAAATTGTTTTAACTAGTGACCAAAGCATTCCCCGTGACGGAATTTATATTTCACAATTAGCTGTTTTAAAATAGTAATAAATCCACTCAGTTCGTTAATCAAAGCACAGTAATGCAAGGGAGTTATTATTTATCCAACAAGGAAGATCGCGGCATTTTTGTTTTTTGTTGCATCATCCAGTTAAACGGAGCTTTCATGGTTCGAGTCGCTCCGGCTTGAACCCCTTTCAAGACCGCTGCGGGAGACAATCTAGCTAGAAAATAGGGTGCCACAAAACCAGCACCAGTCACAATTAAATTGCGATCCCTTTGTTTTTGCAATTCAGTATTGGCGTCATCAAATCTAGTAGTCGGTTTTTTCATTTTCATTTCTGGTGCTAACAAATTTTCGTTCTTAGTTGCTGATAAAGTATTTTTATCGACTGATTGCTCAAAGTCATATTGAACCCCACCAACAGAAGCCCCAATCATGGACAATGCAATTGGCCCAGAAACATACATGCTGGAAACCATTATTGGAAAACCCATATTGAAATTACGATCTGAATCAATCAACTGCTGACTGTATTTCATCGAAGCTGCCATCGTGCAGTTTTTTGAATCCGTCAGTAATTCCGTTTCTACATAAGGTTGATAATCTAAAATTCTTAGGACACTAGCCGGGATAGAGCTATTCGCTGGTAGTTGATTTAACTCTTCTTCTATTTGTTGAATTGTCGATATCTCTTTATTTAAGTTGCTTTGCAGTTGATTGTTAGCTTTCGCCACTTCGTTGATCGTTGGATCATTTGACGTTAAGTACTGCATGATCGGATAACGTGATTGAATCTCCATGTAATTTAAAAACGCTTGATGACGGTAAACTAGCATTTCTGAATGTCGCAATCTTTCTTGTAAAAAACGCATGTCTTTTGGTTGGCGTTTAATATCTTCAGGTTTGCTTTTTTCAAAATATTGCAATTCCTGTTCTGTTAAGTACTCTGATCGTCGATTGATAAGTTCATCTTCCGACCAAGATTGAATATTATTCTGAACATTTTTTTTAATACTTTCCAAATCGTCGTTAGCTTGTTTCATTTCTTGCGCGGTTAACTTGGACCAACTTTGAGCCTTGTACAAACCCAAAGTATTTAAACTATAATTTGGTGTTTCCATTTGTTTTGTACCATATAATAGCTTATGCACCAAGGACGGAAGTATCGTGATATCAGGATCTTCAGAAAGACCCACGGCCAGATTACGTCGTGCATATTTCACAGCCATTGGTAACTCTTGTGCCATAAAATTTTGAACCTGTGGATTACTACACACTTTTTTATTCAAGCATTCGGTAATCTCACTGACTTCTTTTTGCGATTGTAGTAAAGATTTTTTAACTCGTAATAAAACTTTCTTTAAAAAAGGAATTCCTTGTGTAAATTTGACGTTAGTTGTGTAACGATCTTTTGAGGTTAGTTTATTAGGACATGCCGTGGGAAAAGGATTGTCTAACTGATAAAGCGACAGACCCTGCAATGCAAAGGCTTGATCTTTAATCATCATCGAGCTTAGGGCACAAGCTGGTTCACACCTAACCTGACGTGACGACACTATTATAAATGCAAAAACACCAAAGCAAGCCAGCAGGGATATTTTCATCCTGACATAATAAAAAGAACTACAGAATTGAGCTGTTTTCCTTAAATAGTCCACCAACTTTACTTATCGGTTTTAATAAAAAAGAATAAAAAATGGTTTGCTGGACTATTGTCTAAACAGTTTACATGTGTTGGCGCCGTATTCAAAATACCAAAACATCAAAATCCACTGGCAATTTTAACCTACCATAAAGACTCAGGTTTTCAACGAGCATCTCAGGCTAAGACATGGAGTTGTATTTGCTAGTACATTCAGTGTGGATTCAATTTTAAGCCTAAGGAGTTATGTATGAACTATCGATTTTCAATAAGTAAATTAGTTGGTATTAGCTTGTCGGCAAGTTTAGTTTTTAATTCATCGATTTCAATTGCTTCCGGTGCTACCGGAAAAAACTCGACTGATGCGAACGACCGTAGCAAAAATGCAGTTATCGCGACTGCCGTTGGTCTTACCACTGGAACTGGGGCTGTGCTTCTAACAGAGACACAATTAAAAAAACAAAAGCAATCTCTAGCTGAGGTATTTGCCACAGCCGCAAAATCAGCACCACCAACCGCCAGTTTTCCAAGTCCATCAATAGCCTTTGATAAAAGACCATTAATTAAAGGAGATATCTTTGTTGCGGAAGGTATCGATCGATCTGATATTGAAAAGCGAATCGAAAATGAGAAAGCTATAAAAGCTCAACTGGAAAAAAACAGTGGTAAAAGTCAATCCGATGTCGAAAAAATGAAGACTCAGAAAGAAATCGCCCAAATAAATCAGAAAATTGCTGAGCTTAAAAAAATGCCCGGTCGAAGCATACAGCGTACGATTGTAATTACAAAAAATGGCACATCCAACGTGACGCCAGAATCCTTAGTTCAATTATTCAAAGATAAATTCAAAAACTTTACGCCAAATTTAATCACGGAAAGAATACAAATGGTTCAAACAGCACCGTTTCGATTAGCGAACTCGTTACATGATAGTGCAACAAAAAAATTAACAACAAGTGCTTTCATATCAATTGTCGTTGCAGGCGTGACTTATCATCTTTTGGAAAAGAACGCGAATCAGGAAAAGATAGCTGAAGCTAGTATTCGTCACCTAACTGCGCAACAAAGCCCCAACAACAAATCGGGTCACGGAAAAGATTATGACAATTTACTACCAAATTCAGAATCAAGCTTAGGAATACCAAACTCAGTGCATCACTTGAAATCCAATAATGTAACAGATGCAACACAGGATATGGTCAGAGCCTCTGGAGCTGCTCACTAGATCTGTCAAATCACTAGGCTGATTTCTTAATCAGCATGGATTTTGACTGGGGAGTATAATTTTCAAAATCTACGTCCTTCACATCTTTGAAGGACTTAATCGTTTCATGGACTTTCTCGAGTGATCGATGCAATCGTTCGAATGTTTTTTTATCTGGATCTGATTCAGTTATAAAGTTTAAAATCTCGGGCGAAACCTTTTCCCTGCTTTCCAGCTTTTCTAAAATAGGAAACAGTACGGCAAATAAATTATTCCACTCATGTTTTAAGGTGGCAACCGTCGCTGTGTAAGTTTTCATTCGTTCATCTGCAATAAGTAACTTTCTAGATCGGCAAACCTCGATCATTAGCTTCACCTTAGAAACAATCACTTCGGGGTTGGTTCGCTTTGGCAGATAATCATCCACACCAGACGCCAAGCATTCTAATATACACTTGTCATTGTCATGCATAGACAAAATCACAAATGGTATAGAACGATACTTTTCAGAACTTTTTACAGCCTGACAAAACTGTACGCCATTCATTTCGGGCATCTCATAATCAGATAAAATACAATCTGGCTGTATCTCTGACAGTTTTTCCAAGGCAACTCGGGGATCAGCCATGGCTATCAAGTCAAAACTAAATTCCGACAAGGCGCTTGTAAAAAAAGCTCGGATGGCATTGCTATCATCGACGATCAAGACTCTGGGTTTATTTGAAATTATGCTCATGTATATGTATCGGTACTTTCTTAGTTTAATCAATAGGACTAAAGACACCATAAGGGAATTCGTTAATAATTGACATTTCTGAAGTCTAACAGACGACATATTAACCCTAACGTATCAAATTGAAATAAAGAAATACTCAACCATTTTCAACCTGTACCGACCAGTTGCAGTATCTTGGTTGTTGTATCGAGATATTTTTCCGTCCCATGTCAGAAAAATTACAACTAGAATTCTTAAATTTTCCTCAATATAGTGATTGGCGCAATAAGGAGAAAATCATGACAACACATTCGTCGACACTTAATTACCAATCATCTCATTTGAAGACAGAATTTTTTATTTCCAAATCTTCCTCATTAACGATTCGACTTATTACCTCGATGCTTGTTGGATTTAGCATGTTGCCAGCCTCACTTCAGGCAGCAACAAAAAAAATCTCTTTTACGTGCACGACGACCAATCATACAACAATCGCTCAATTTTCAGCGAAGGTAGAAGCAAAGATTGATGATAGTAACAACGTCACTGGATGGATTAGTTATAGCACACGCGAAGCCGGCCCCAATCAATCCCCCACAGCTGAAACAAAAATTGATATCGAAGGCCAAGCTGATTTTCACCCTGCTGGCACCATTACCAACAATGATTTAATTTCGTTAGCCGTTCACCAGGAAGATGACACCAGCAAAGGTTTTCTAATATTATTTGGAACCAAAGGCCAACTGGAGCTATCTTCACAAGCCATTCTGAACGGCAATCAGTACAAATCCACTTGCGAGTAGTGGAATAGGTATTATTCGTTAATCTTTAGCAAAGTATTCACAGTCCGTTTGATTTTTTCGACCTCAAACGGCTTTTTGATAAAATCATCGGCCCCTAATTCAAAAGCTTTTTTAATTTCTTCATCACTGGATTTTCCACTGACAAAGACTAAAGGAATTTTTTTAAGCTCACGATGTTCTTTTAACAGTTGAGCTAACTCAAACCCATTGATCCAAGGTAAACCAATATCTAATAAAATAATATCTGGCGGCTCACCCGTATCAATAGCGGTTGATAACTCGGTACCATCAGCCGCCATTTTAACTTGAAATCCATCCGCTTCGAAAATTCTTTTTAAAGCCGCTCGCATGGATTCATCATCTTCAATAACTAGAATTGTTTTAGGATGGATCTTTTTTTTAAAATCACGAAAATTATCTAAAGAGACCACCTCTTGGCTGGCCATTCTGGATTTTGTGATTTTTTCAATTTTATCGATCAACTCTTTTGTATTAATTCGTCTTTTCATTTCGAATCATCCTAATTCTGCAAAAAGCACTTTAATGTTGTTGGGCCTCCAACCATCTTTCGGCATCGATCGCTGCCATACATCCAGTACCTGCGGCTGTGATTGCTTGTCGATAAGTTGGATCTTGCACATCTCCAGCGGCAAATACGCCTGGAATATTTGTGTAAGAAGAACCCGGCTTCGTATTAATATAACCGATTTCATTTAAATCTAAAATGCCTTTAAATAAATCCGTATTCGGCTTATGACCTATGGCTAGGAATAATCCATCCAACTTCATTTGACTGGACTGACCTGTAACCAGATCTTTCAAAATAACACCATTCATTGACAAATCATTTCCCAACACTTCAGTGACTTCTTTATTCCACAACACTTGAATTTTTGGATGCTTCAACACTCGGTCCGCCATAATTTTTGAAGCCCGGAACGAATCACGACGATGGATCACATAAACCTTAGAAGCAAATCGTGTTAGAAATTGCGCTTCCTCCATGGCTGTATCCCCGCCACCGATCACACCCACTTCAACATTTTTGTAAAAAGCACCATCACAAGTGGCACATGCAGAAACACCACGATTCATATATTTTTTTTCTGAAGCCAGTCCCAAATATTTAGCGCTGGCTCCAGTAGAAATAATGATCGACTTAGATTGATATAAATCATTACCAATCCAAACTTTGAATGGTCTTGATGAAAAGTCCACCTTAGTTACATTGCGAGTAATAAAACGCGTCCCAAATCGCTGCGCTTGTTTACGAATCAAGTCAATCAACGCAGGACCTGTCACCCCATGCTCAAAGCCAGGAAAGTTTTCCACTTCTGTGGTTGTCATTAACTGACCACCGGCCTCTTCACCTTCGATCATCAATGGGTTTAAATTCGCGCGAGCTGTATAAACAGCAGAGGTCAATCCCGCAGGACCCGATCCAATAATAATCACATTTTCAATATTGTTTGCTGGAGTTGTACTTGTATTCATAGACATATATTCACCCTTATTATTTTTGATAACTCATTAGTACTAGGATTTAGGATAAACAGCAAGCACGCGGTTCTTGCCGTGTTCGCTTGGATTGAGTGCCCATTCGCCTAATTCCGATGCGACATGTGAGGAATCCTTGACCATATTCGGAAATTGATACGGCCATGCCTGCTTAGGTAACATTCCAGTCTGCATGTAGCCCGGGCTAAATAATCGCAAATCCATGACCACACCGCCACTTGCATCCAAAGAAGATTTTGCAGAGGTCATCTGTGCTAACTCTACCTGCACAGACTGTATAAGTCCCTTCAGTGCATGTTTGGCAGCACTGTAACTGGCGGCTCCTGGATCTGCAGCCCGCTCCGCCACTGCTGACCCAATAGCAATTATTTGTCGAGCCGTGACGGATGCTGTTGCTGCCGCCGTCGATTTTTTTTTCAACATTGCATGCAACAAATAAGCAAAAGCCATGTAGGTCACATTCCATGCCCACTGATGATCTTTAAAATTTTTATCACCATATTGACCAAAGGGTCCGCCACCCGCGAAGTAAATTATTCGTTGTGCAGAAAATAGTGTGATCCTTTCGATTAAGGATGGCCAGTTATCACTGTTTGACAAGTCACAAGCATAAAACGGAATAGCGGTATTCGGCATAGTGCTTCGACCTATCACTAAAATATTTTCGGCAGCGACATGTTTATTTTCCATCAACCATTGTGCCAACGAAAAACCTAAGCCTTTTGTGGCTCCTATTAATACCCACTTCTCACCAGTATTTTGCATAGACTTCAATATCTCCTAAGACTTCACACTGACAACTTATTCGTTCATTTTTCTTTAATTGATTTTTTTCAGCTAAAAATTTTTCTACCTCGTTGGGTGCCGATAGATTCTGAGCGCCTTGCAAAATCTCAATTCGACATTTACCACAAACTCCATCGCCTCCGCAGGAAGAGGCCACCGGCTGCCCCGCTTGCAATAGGGACTGCATCAGGTTAGCACCCGTTATCACTTGCACCGATTGGGGTGATG
>JBPOJH010000037.1:0-23314 GCA_052033755.1 Bdellovibrionota bacterium
TCTTCGCCAAAATAAGTTCCCAACTGCACTTCGATAAACTCCAATCGGTCCTTCGAATTATTGCGGATGCGATGCTTAGCCCCTAATGGAATTTTCACATACACACCCGGCTTCACTGGAATTACTCCATCATTCAAAATCACTTCCCCTTGTCCCTTCACTACCACCCAATGCTCTTCACGCTGGGCATGTGATTGATAAGAAATTTGAGAATTTGGATTTACCACAATCACTTTGGATTTAAAATGTTCTTTATCACGCAAGATCTCAAATCTACCCCAGGGGCGTTCTTCAAAAATATGATCCACCGCCAATTTTGGTTTTTCTTTTTGCAATCGATCCACAACCATCTTAACGTCTTGAGTTTTGCCCTTTTCACAAATCAATAAAGCATCGGCCGTATCGACCACAATTAAATTATCAACCCCGACAAAGGCGTAGGTTTTTCCATTGTATGGTAACACAAAATTATCCTTCGAGCTGACCTCGATCGGATTTCCACGGTGACGACCCGACTGAATATACATCTCGGCCACTGCATCCCACGAGCCCACATCACTCCAACCTGGATCACAAGGCACACAGCTTAATTCACTAGAAGATAATTTTTCCATAATCGCATAATCGATCGAAATCGACGGCATATCTTTATAAATTTCATTTATATTCGACAAATCAGATTTTAGTTCTACTATTCTAGTCCAAATCTGTGGTTGAAACTTCTTAAATAGTTCAATCATCATCGCCACAGGAAAAACAAAAATTCCAGCATTCCAGTAAAACGATCCATCTTTTAAAAAGTCCAAGGCCAATTCATAACTTGGTTTTTCATGAAACTTCAAAACGTTAAACGCCGACATTTCACCCACAAATTTTGTTGGCGATTTTTCCGTCTGAATATAACCATAACCAGTCGCTGGATGATCTGGCTTCAAACCCAACGTCGCCACACGCCCCTGACTGGCCATCACCTTTGCCAACTCGATGGCTTGCGCAAACACCTTGTCTTTTTCAATCAAATGATCCGCAGGAAACACCCCTACAATTTCATGGGCCTTACCCTGCATCTCTAGCATCCGACACAATAAACCAATCGCCGGCGCTGTGTTCTTACCCATCGGTTCAAATAATATTTTAACGTCTGGAAAGCCAGCCTCGACGGCTTTTTTTTGCGTAAAATCCTTTAATGTTTTTGAAGTCACTATCCATGGAGTTCCCCATTGACTGACACGCTTTAAAGTATAATTTTGTAAAGAGTCCTCAAACAATTGACAAAATTGTTTTGGATATTTTGTTCTTGAGACTGGCCACAGCCTTGTTCCACTACCGCCGCTTAATATTACAGGAATCATTTCCAACTTCTCCGTTAGTTTTTTTAATTTTATCAATTACTTTGTTGTTGTTGTTATTTTCAAATTTTATACATCTATTTTTTGTCTGAACTACTTACTTAATCATCTTATTTAATCATCGAATTTTTTATTTAATCAAAGGTCTAATTTTCTTTTCTAGTTCTGAAATATGTGCGCATCTGGGTATCTCTAGTCCATATTCCGTGCGACTATTTAAAGGCCATGATCGCCAACTTTCAATATCTTTTTGTGATAAAACCTCTGCGGAAGCAGCCGCAACACGAGGTGATTCCAATAAACACAGATTTTTAATCTGAGCCACGGCTCCTGCCATCATATCGCTGACATTATCACCAATCATGATTGACCGGCTTCGATCTATGGATAGCTCTTCGCATGCTTGATTCATCATACCAGGCCTTGGTTTTCGCCAACTTTTTCCATACAAAAATTCTGCTTGATTTGAGTCCCCATAATACGGGGCCATTAGCACACGATCCACCCATACTTTTTGCTCAGCTAATTGTCGCATCATCTCGAAATGCACAGCTTCACACTGGTCCCAAGTAAAATAATTGCGCCCAAGGCCGGATTGATTACTAACTATCACCACCCACCAATTCGCGTGATTCGCCTGACGAATTAACTCCACAACTTCGGACTGCATTCGCACCTGTTGAGGGTCCTTCAAATAATCCACCCACTCTATCACCACGCCGTCACGATCTAAAAACAAAGCCGGTCGTCGTGCCTTTGTTCCCATTGTTTTTTGTGACAATTGCAACGACTCCCAATAGGTTTTTAGACTCATCAGTGCAGATCGTAATTTGCGTTCACTTAAAACATAATCCAATAAACTAGCATCATAATTTTGCTCGCCTACCTGAATTAACGTCGCGGCCGTTTGCCCTGCTAATTTAAATATTTGATCTACACTAAGGCCACTTACAAATACTAAATCCGTAGTCTTGAGTTGACGCAAACTAGATAAATCCTCATTTTTTAATTTCTGAAATTGCAACAAGTCTGGCAACATTTGTAAACATTCTGCCACCATATCATCCGTGACAAAAATTTGTCCTCGATGCATCAAAGACATCAATAAAGGTGGCAGAAATTCACTTTCTTGCTTGGCAGCCTGTAAGACTTTATTCGCATTCAACACGGAATAATCTTTAGCGAAGCTTAAATCCAACACGACTCCCGTTTGTTTTCTTTTGTGTAATAATGGACTGTCTTTCCAATCTTTTTCAAATGTCACCACTTGATTCGCCGGAACGTCTTGCAAGGTTGTTTTATGAATTCGAAAAACGCCAACATCCTTGGAATTTACCTGCAACTGCCAAGAAATATTTTCTGAGTTTGTTTCATGCAAGAAGCTATTCATGTCCACAGCAACAAATAGTTTTCCATACATGACTAAAAATTCGGATTGCGAGTCTGGCACGTGATGAATCGCTGACTTAACGGCTCCTACAGCTCCTAATGGTTTTTCCTCGGCAATAATTTGAACCTGCAATCCTAACTCGACCCCTTGTAAAATAAAACTTTTAAATAATTCCGTTTTTTTACTTGTCAGTAATAGAACTTTTTCAAGGCCCCATGTTTTTAATTCTTCTAATAACCATGACAAATAAGGTTTGCCAAAAATCGGAACTAACGACGTTGGTTGTCCTGGAAAAATTTCAGCTAAGCGATTGCCCTCGCCTCCAACTAAGATCATGGCCGTTTTAATTTTTGACATTGATACTCCTTAAATCCTACGAAGTCAGTGGAACTAATTTTAACCAATTACACTGACAAAGTAGACCGAGGCGGCTAGGAGCTGGCGCGGAGGCCTACTAAAGGTAGGCCGCACAAGTCCGGCGACGACGACAACGAAGGTATACGAAGTCAGTGGAATTGGTATTACAAACTAGAATTCAAAAGGAAACAAGACCCTGTGTTATTCTCAACACAGAGAGAAATAAAAAAATCTTTTTTTGCAGAGAGGCCACTAAAGACAAATTTAATATATGGACAAGTGTTTTTTTTGCGTCTACCGTGAATAAAAAAGGAGAAAATAATTATGAGTCAGGTTCCTTTTATTGATTTAAAAACACAATATAAAGCATTAAAATCCAGCATCGATTCTCGCATTCAAAAAGTCTTAGACCATGGCGCCTACATCAACGGCCCCGAAGTTGTCGAAGTGGAAAAAGTTTTAGCAGATTTCACAGGCGTTAAACATTGTTTAGCTATTGCCAGCGGCACAGATGCCCTAACCGTTCCTTTAATGGCATTGGGTATAGGTACTGGTGATGAAGTTATCACCACCGCGTTTTCGTTTATTGCCACAGCAGAAACGATCGTTTTGGCGGGGGCCACTCCGGTGTATGTCGATATCGATCCAATGACTTACAATATTGATGTGAAAGAAATTGAAAAAGCCATCACCTCAAAAACCAAAGCCATTATGCCAGTTTCCTTGTATGGACAAATTGCGAACATGACAGAGATTAAAGCCATCGCGCAAAAGCATGGACTACATGTTGTCGAAGATGCGGCACAAAGTTTTGGCGCCTTATACAAAGGTCAGCGCAGTTGTTCACTAACAACGATTGCGGGAACTAGTTTTTTCCCAGCAAAACCTTTGGGTTGTTACGGCGACGGTGGAGCGATTTTTACGAATGATGATAACTTAGCCAAGGTCATGAAAGAAATTCGTGAACATGGTAGCGAATCTAGATATTATCATACTCGGTTAGGTATTAATGGCCGATTGGACAGCATTCAGTGTGCAGTATTATTATCTAAAATGGAACGTTATCCATGGGAATTGCAACAACGGGATCGCATCGCTAAAATTTATAGTGATTCATTAAAATCAGAGGTCACCAAACACGCTTCCAAAAATTTCCGCACTCCTTTTGTAGAATCTAACAGCGTCAGTGCTTGGGCGCAGTACACTGTTTGCGTCAATGATCGTGCGGACTTTCAGAAAAAACTAACTGAGCAAGGCGTTCCAACCAGCATTCACTACCCAAGAACAATGCCGGATCAACCTTGGTATGCAGAACAAATTAAACAATCTAAAGCACGAATTGTTGGAGATATCGCACAGGCTCGATGGGCGGCTGAACATGTGATCAGTTTACCCATCTTCCCAGATATGACCGATGCCATGATTGAACAAGTGATTGGTGCTGTCAGAAAGGCTTTAAACTAATGAACACCGGTTTTGGTCCTTTAAAAAAAACAGTCAGTTTAAATTATAACAACAAAACTTACACCTGGGGTGATGCAAAGAATTTTGTTTTATTCGCAGGTCCTGACATCATCGAAGACGAAGGTTTAGTGATCGAAGTCGGCACAGAAATCAAACGAGTGACAACACAATTAGGAATTCCTTGGATTTTAAAATGCTCGTTTGATAAAGCCAACCGACAAAGCTCTGCTAGCTTTCGCGGACCGGGTGTACAATCAGCATTAAAATCACTGGATAAAATTAAAACTCAGTTAGATGTTCCACTGATCACGGATGTGCATGAAACTATTCAAGTGGCCGATACAGCCAAAGTCGCAGACGTGATTCAAATCCCTGCATTCTTATCCAGACAAACGGATTTATTAGTCGAGACAGCAAAAACCGGCAAAGTCATTCATATTAAAAAGGGCCAATTCTTAGCCCCTTGGGATATGACAGCGATCACTAAAAAAGCCGTGCAAGCTGGTAACGATAAATTATTACTGTGCGAACGTGGAACTACTTTTGGTTACAATCGTTTGATCAACGACATGACAGGTTTGGTAGAGATGCGCAACATTGGCTTTCCAGTCATTATGGATTGTACGCACTCAACGCAACTACCCGGAGCCACCGGCGAAAGCTCTGGCGGTCGTGCTGAGATGGTGTGGCCACTAGCGCGTGCGGCGATGGCGGTTGGTGTGGATGGAATCTTTTTAGAAACTCACCCTAGACCTGAGCAAGCCTTATGTGATGGGCCGACTAGTTTGCCGCTTAGAAATTTAGAGATGGTTTTAAAGAACTTGCAAGCGATTTTGAAAACACATTCGGTTTAAGTTTCGACAACCTGTTTTATTTAGAAATTTTTTATCTGCATTTAGAGACCCCGGCTGCTAAATCTTTCTTGCTCGACACAGCCTCCTGCTTCACGAGCCATGGGCCATCCTTGGCCCGCTCGAGGTCGAGCAAGAAAGATTTAGCAGCCGGTCCGTACACAATGGAAGTTCCGATTAGAAATTATTTTATTTCGAAGTAAAAAATAAAAACCGCCATTTTGTTATGACGGTTTTTTTTATTTGTATAATGAAAAACAGTTATCGAATCAGTTTATTTATGGAACGATAGCGCAAAGAATTTTCTTTTGTAATTTAGGATCAAGTATTGAATCTTCTCCTTTGGCTCCGATACTATACCCCATATAAAACTCTGCTCCACTAAAATAAGATAATTCAGCTGATGTTTTCATATGAATTTTTGTTTCCACTTTCACAGCTGGATCCGATGTAAAACCAATTCTACCTTTTGAATATGTATTTTCTTTAGCAAACAAATTAGCTTCTGTCGTGCGAACTGCGATTTCATCGATTGACCTAGGCACTAGGTCGGCAGTGACACTGTGAAAATAATTATTCAAATTGGCCGAGCTAATTAAAGCCGCGTCGAAAAAATTCATATGCGTCGGGCTGGCAAACCCGGGCATCGCATTTATACTAGGTGCACTTGATAAACCACCAAAATCCAAACGAATAGCATAAACAGTACCCTGATAAACAGTACCGATAAAATAATATCCTTCCTTACCTATATCATCGGATGCGGGTATGAATTTTCCACTCATTTCGTAAGTCCCATCTGGATTACGCCATCCAGTGCACGACATACTCGCGCTTTGCTTACAAGACAATTTTAAATTATTCGGAGAACCAGCATATGTAGCGCCAGATGTATTAGTTCCGTAATACGTAGGATTTATTTTTTCCAATGTACCATTGTTACAACGATAATGAACCTCATACTGACTACATCCACCATCCGCGGCTTGATCTTGAGTGTACCCGACGACTGTGGCCGTATTCGTGACTGATTTATTTAAAAATAAACAAGCCCCCGTTGGCAACACAACATTTGAAGATGTATTGCCCGAAGAACCTGCCGTTATTCCGCCTGAACTTGTAGTACCTGAACTATTAGTACTACCAGTAATACCTCCACTTGAGCCCGAAGTAGATCCAGATGTTCCCGCATTATTCACGCCTGAGTTCGTAAATCCTCCATTTGAGTTATAATTATTATTGTTGTTACTAGTAATTGCGCCACCACCGTTTTGATCCGTATTCACACCACCAACAACCGTCGAAGCTTGCGTGCTGCTGCCCGCTAATTTCGTCGACATCTTCTTAGCACAGTTTTGATATGATAACGACAATACACTTAATCCCACGATCGCACTTAATGAAAATACTTTTGACCTGACATTTTTAACTTTGACGTTACTTAACCCGGTCTTGTTTTTGATGACATCAAATATCTTCATTTAAAACTCCTTCATATATGGATAACAAAAAATGGTTCAATTCCCTCAATTACTATTCGGCATATTTACTGAGTTGTTTATTTCTTTCCTTCTTTTTTATTTACATTACTTGCTTACTTACTTACTTGGTGATTGCTCTACTGAATCATTTAGCTAACTCATTTAGTTGACTCATTTGTTTTCATGCAAGCTAGCTGCCAATTTTTGTCACCGACAAAACTGAATCAACATGATACAATTAGCGACTAAGAACCAACTCCGTAGAGTTCATGTTCTGTTATTATTTTTTTTCATTAAAACCATAGCTTGAGTGTCTAAAATAATTTAGACACTTGTGAATAGCTTAGACACTGAATTTTTCTGCTTATATTTCTATTTTATTCAGCTTGAATGTCTTAAATTGAGAATGAAAGAATTAGTTCCAATTTTTCGTATAATCGAAGATGACAGTATAGAATTTTTCAAAATCAGATAGATGATGACTCACAATCCCCTCAACAATATTCGTATTTATCGTTTGATAGTCATGCACTGAAATATTTCGGAACCCAACCATTTTAATCATAACCTGGCTGATTTCGTGCGGAATAATTTGAAATTTAGACAACAGTTCGAATGATTGACGATAAGAGTTCGGAAGGCCTAAACCTTCTTTAGCAATCACCACATTAGCTAAATCAATCGCCGCTTGAATCGCGCGCTGTAGATTTAACTCATACAATCCCATTTTAAAATCAGGATCCTTTTCATGCAATTGTGCTTTTTCAATCGCCATAAGACAATTTTTTATAATATTGATTTTAGAGTGAATGATATCCTTTTCAGACATATTTTTTCCTGTTTAATAAATTATCTTCGATGATTTTTCTAGATTCCTTAAAGTCCGGATAAAGTGATAACTGTTGCGCTTTCCAGATATTTAAAAAAGCAGAATCATTTACTATCAACTCGCGACCACTTTCTAAAACTTGTCGTGCAAAAATAGGATCAATTTTATTCAGCACAACCAGATCGCAATCTCGTTGAAACAATTCACCTAGTCGAGCTTGCATTTTGAATATGACGCCATAATCTACAACAAATTGATTGTCAGGATTTCGTAAATAGACAGCAATATCTATATCACTTTCCTTATGAAAACGCTCTGTCCCTGCGGAACCCATTAAAAACGCAAATACACAAGTTTGATTTTTTTCCATTAAGACTTGTTCGAATTTTTCTTGAATCGCCTTCAGAGTCCAGTTTTCAGTTTGATTTTCAGTCTTATTTTTTATCCTGTTTTTGGGCGTAGCTTTTACCACGGGATTACCATAGATTTTACCACAAATCCTTCCAGTGAATGCGGCCTTTCCATAAAAATAATATACCAAGAGACAAGAACAACAGCGCCGAACCAGTCCCTACTAGATTGCGTGAACCCTGATTGATCAATCCCACCAGAATCATCATTGAGCTGACCACATAAGGAGAAAAACGCAAAATTCGAGCCCATGGCAAGGCTTGCACGGCTTTTTGCCACGCTCCTTCTGTGCGGTCCAATAAGCGACGCATTCCGGGAATTTTTTCCGCCCGATGACGGAAGTTTTTTAACCACACCGCTTGAAACATTTCCTCAGCTAAGGAATCCTGCGGCTGTATGGATTTCAATTCCTGATACTTACTCATCGCAAATGGCAAAGCCTCTAAATCTTCACAACGATCCACGAACTCTAAATGCTTAGCTAAATTCTCGTAATCTCGCATGAGATCTTGCCACATACGCACCAAACTTGGAAGAGCGCCAATTTTAGGATCCAACGGCAGATTCTCTAATTTTTCAAAGATGACTCCGCACTTGATGCACTCTTTGGATAAACGAGGATTTTTTGCTGCACACTTGGGGCAAGATTTTAATGCCGCTTCCCCTTCCTGAAATTGCAAATTCGAAGTCTTGCCAAAACGTGGCAATGTTTTTCCAACACCTAACGTGTTAACAGCACCAACACCAACAGCGCCGCCCTCAAAATCAGTCCTATGATCATTATTGGATTTTAATACATCATAGTGACCACTCACTGAATTCGAAGCTACATCAGCAGACTTATTTATGGCCGAAGTAGAAACTTGCACCACGCGCGTTTCCACACGTGCTAGCTGCTTCGGAGGGAAATCAAAACTAAAAACCACATGACAAGCCGAACACGAAAAGTGCGGCTGTGTGCTTTTGATTTCGCGACTATCCACACGATACAATTTGTTGCAACCAGGGCAACGCACATTAAAATGCGCCCAAAGGTTCGCCCCCTCTATCATGGGCTTTGCTTCCTGATTTTTAGTCAGTGTAGTTGCTTCTTGAATTTTGGTATTCTTAGAGGATTTAGAAAATAGATCGGCCTTTAAATCTTTATTCAGATTTAAATGAGTTGGCGCCGGATTTTCTGATTTATTTTCTAAGTTTTCCATGTCACTGTTTTTATCATGAAACAGCTTCCAAATTTTTTCAACAAATATAAGTGGGCCATTTTATCTGGAATTCTTATCGGAACCTCATACTTACCTTTTCCGCCCTGGGCGCTATGGTGCGGTTATCTTCCCTTGTGGTGGAGCCTGTTATCTATAAAAAATAATAATGCTTCCTCTAATAAACAAATCGCGAAAGATATTTTTAGAAAATCTTGGGTGACACAATTTGTACTTTCACTCATCGGATTTTATTGGATCTTTATCGTTTCAAAAGAATATGGCTACCTTCCAACTCCCGTGGCTTTGCTATTGGTTTTGCTTTTTGCTAGCTTCATGCACATCTACATTGCAATCGCACATTATTTAGGATTTCGTTGGCTGGGGCATCGACCGCATTTAGCGATTTTAGCAACCCTCTGCTGGATTGTATTAGCCGAACGTTTTTGGCCCACTATCTTTCCCTGGAACCTAGGCTACCCACTGATGATTTTTAAAACTATTCCCATTTTTCAAGCGGCCGACGTGATTGGTTTTTTAGGACTCAGCTTTTGTGTTTACCTAAGTTCGTGGTTGCTGGCGATGGCCGCAGCAAAAACCATTCACTTACAAAAATCACTACTGGCCTTTGTCTTACTTTGGCTGGGATTAAGCATGTTAGGTCTAGCGTCAAACAAAGAGGCAAAAACTTTAGACTCTACTGCAACTCATTCATTCAAAGCCCTGATTGTGCAAGCCAATGTCGGCAACCTTGAAAAAGCTTACGCCGAAAAAGGCCGTGGCTTTATGCAAGAAATTGTCACAAAATATTTTCAACTAACCGCGCAAGCTTTGACTGAAAACAAAGACATTAAACCAGATCTTGTGATCTGGCCCGAATCTGCATTTCCCGAATACTTAAACGCTGGTGATTGGAATCGCAAATACAGTTCACAGCTACGAACTTTTTTACAGCAATCACAAATCACTTTATTAACCGGGGCCTACTCACACGTGCTAGACACCTCAAGCAATAACCAAGGACTTTTTCCTAAGTTCAAGGATTATAACGCTTTATTTTTGTTAGCTCCGCCACCGCAGCTACCGACATCGACATCGGCTACGGATGCCACTTTACAGAATCCGAAACAACTGGGACTGTATCACAAAACATTGCTGTTGGTTTTTGGCGAGTACATTCCATTGCTAGAATACTTTCCTTGGATGGCAAAATACAATCCGGCGGGTGAAGGATTTAGTCGCGGCAAGGGTCCACAAGTTTTAGATCTTCCCACGTCGGCTGTAGCAACAGACTCTTCTTGGAAATTAGGTGTACAAATTTGTTATGAAAGTCTTTATCCTGAATTTAGTGAAAGTTTAGTCAAACAAGGCGCACAGATTCTTATCAATCTAACAAATGATTCCTGGTTTTCACAAAACCACGGCTTTGAATTTATGCGCACCAGTTCCGAGGCTTATCAACACATGTACATGACCCTGGCTCGCGCCATTGAAACAAGGCGTCCTTTATTTCGAAGCACGAACACAGGTATCACCACCGCCATCACGGCCGGAGGTGAAATCTTAACTCCGGGGCCGACACAAACAGAGTGGTTTCATTTTTTTGAAGTCCCTGTGTCACAAACTCCACCCGTTACATTTTATACTCGCTGGGGAGCATGGCTTATGATAATTCCAATCTTAATTTTAGTATTGTTATACGGAGCACAGGCTGTTCGCACGCGATCACGAAAGTCATCGTTGAAATAAAAAATGATATAACGGTGATATACAGCTAATAATAATAATAATAATAATAATAATAATAATAATAATAATAGCCGTGCATTTTTAAATAAGGAAATGAACCTCATGATGTTAAGAAATTTAGACTGGAATTTTGTTCTTGATGAAATTAAATCCATGGCGACCTCAATGGAGGCGAAAAGTTTTATTTTAGAAACAGTCCATTTCACTTCCGCCAGCGAAGCTGAAGAATCCGTTCGAAATATTTTTGCCGCTCAAGAGATTTTATCCGTAGGCCCTAGACCATTTATGGAATCCCTTGATTTATTCGAAGCTTGGTTCCAACGTTTAAAGAAAAAGGCCACCCTTAAGCCACTTGAAATCAAAGACGTTAGACATTTTTGTCAAGAGGCCTTGGCGTTGAAAGAAAGTTTAAAACTGACTCCTAGCTTTATCCAATCACCAGCTAGCAACGCCACTAGTACTGATACTGGCATTGATTCAGACATAGATACTGTCGATAGCTGGGCTGTGCGCACGGAGTACTCGTTGATGAAGGCGGAGGAACCCTTATCTGCCATTGATCAAATTCTGACTATCGGTGGAGAAATCCGCTCTGATGCCAGCGAAAAGTTATTTAACTTGTACAACGAAAAAACCTCGTTGATGCGACAAGTGCATTCCAATTTAGATCGATTAGTGAAAGATCATCAGTTAGAAAATGTGTTGCAAGATAAGTACGTGACCACACGTGAAGGTCGATGGGTATTGCCAATTCGTAGTGGCATGAGACATTACTTGGAAGGTATCATTCATAGCTCTTCGCAAACTAAACAAACTGTTTACATGGAGCCAGAATTAGTTGTTCCCCTGAATAATCGCATTCGACAGATCGAAGTGGAAATCGAAGAAGAAATTGAACGCTTATTGTTTGAGTTATCGCAGTACTTGCAATCTAAGAACGATGAATTCGCGATGACTAAAAAAATAATGATCGACGTCGATATTTTGTTAGCTAAATCACAATGGGCTTTACTGACGGATTCTCAACCATTTACTTTTGCCGATCCTCAAAATCCAGCCATGGAATTGGTGCAAGTTCGTCATCCTTTGCTAGTAACTCAGCAAAAAAAAGTGGTTTCAAATTCCATCACTTTAGAACCTAAAAAAAGTATTTTACTTTTATCTGGCCCCAATGCTGGCGGTAAAACCGTGTTACTAAAAAGCATTGGCTTAGCCGCACAGATGTCACGTTGTGGTTTACCGATATTGGCCGAATCTTCGTCGGTGATTCCATTTTTTAAAGATATCACCGTTGGCATAGGTGATACCCAAAGCATTGGCGAAGACCTTAGTACTTTTGCAGGACATTTAAAGATTTTACATTCGGCTAGTCTGCAAAAGGGTTTTGATCATTTAGTTTTAGTGGATGAGATCTGCGGCTCGACCGATCCGGAAGAAGGTAGTGGTTTAGCTAGAAGCTTTATCGAAGAGTTTGCCGCGAATCACATATTTGCTGTGATCACGTCGCATCTAGGACCTTTGAAGTCGGGATGGAAAGACACTGACGTAGTGCTGAACGGCTCCCTTGAGTATGATCGAAATTCAGGACGACCGACCTATCAATTTCTACAAGGTGTGGCAGGGGATTCTTTGGCTTTACAGACAGCTCAGCGCGTGGGGGTTCCGACTCACATTTTAGATCGCGCCAAGCAATTTCTAACTCCAGAATCACGGGCGCGTTTAAGTGCCATGGAAGAGTTAGAAAAAATGAAGTCTGATATGATTTTGTTGCAAGAACATCTTCGTAAAGAACTGCAACAAACCAAATTTGAAAAAAGTCGTTTGATGGCTGAAAAAACAAAATTAGAAAAAGAACGCGAGCAGATTTTAAAACAAGTGGAAAAAGACGCGCAGAAAAAAGTGGAAGAGGCTATCACGCACGCCAAAGTGGAAGATACCTTTAAGCGACACCGCACTTTGCAGGACATTAAATATAACTTGCCAGAGATCGTGAAAGCTCCGTTAGGTGAAGGTAATGATGCCCAGAGTGGTGGCCATTGGTCTGGAAATAATGAAAATGGAAGTCGCGGAAGTAACGGTGGCTCTGCTGGTGGAGGAAGTGGTTTTGCGATTAAGACCTCTGAGGAATTTGCGAAACGATTCCCGGCTGGGACCAAAATTTTTGTGCCTCGCTTAAATCAAGATGGGATTGTGCAAAGCACGCCCAATTCTAAGGGCGAAGTGCAAATTCTGTCTGGATCATTACGTATCAGTTTGCATTGGCAAGATTTAAAGCCGGCGCAAAAATCAACAAATATGACGTCGGAAATTTTGCGACGTTCTTCCAGCGTGTCGCCACAATTTGTGGTCGTTGATGCTGATCGAAGTTTAGATCTACGCGGAAAAACCACCGAGGAAGCCATTGAAATCTTAGAGGTCGAATTGGATCAAGCCGCAATTCGCAAAGAGGATCGAATTAAAATCATTCACGGTCACGGCACCGAGGCTTTAAAAAAAGCCGTGCGCGCGTATTTATCGCGAAGCCTTTACGTGAAGAAATGGAAAGCCGGCGCCTCTGATCAGGGCGGCGACGGCATCACATGGGTCGAGTTAAGCTCGGGGGATTAAGCACGATAAAGATCATTACAAAAAAAGACGATAATCTATATTCAAAACCTTTGCGATTCTTTTTGCCATGGCTTTGCCTATAGGGCGTTTTCCAGATTCCATTTTTGACAAATTAGTTTGGCTAATTTTAAGTTTATCAGCCAATTCAACTTGAGTTAGTCCTTCTTTAATTCTAGCTCCTAAAAGAGTAGCTCCAGGTCTGGTGAATTTCGCATCTAAAGACCTTATAACCTCTGAATTATGAAAAGAAATAACATCACTCTGATTTTCAGATTCAACAGATCCCCTTAATAAAACTAGAACCGCTTTTGCAGTTTCTTTTGGAACCGTAAACTTTTTATTCCCGATCCTTACAACTTCAGTAGGGAGCTTTTTCATGGGTGCCGACATAATATACCTCCACAATTTCTATTTGAGAATCCACAACTTCCCAACAAACTACATACGTTGGTCGACCTGATTTAAGATGACAGTGATGTTTAGTTTTACTTAATTTACTATAGTTTTTCCAATTACCACGAATAGGTCCAACTAACTCAATTTCTAAAACCAAAGCTCTAAATGATAATTGAACTGACTCTGGTAATTCCTTGAGTTGTTTTTCTAGTTTACGTTTCCATTGAACAATCCATGCCATCTTACTTTCTATATTATGTCATTTTATGACCTATGTCAATTTATATTTCACAACAAGAATGTAACGTCCGAATGTAACTACACATCAGGCCTTCTTATATCGCGCGGAAGGATTAAACTATTGTTTGTAAGCGATCTGATAAGCAGTAAAAACTTTATCTATGTGATGAGTTACGATTTCATTCAATAGAGTCTAAATCTAGACTCTATTGAATAGGAACATTGTTTTTAATAAGAGTTATTTAGTCATTAGCAGGAGTTATAGTAGCACGAAAACCAGTACCGTCTTTTCCGTCATTGCGATGTAATACAACTACTCTTTCAGCTTCCACAAAACATTGTCCCATTCCGCAATCTTTTAGTGATTCCGCAGTAGAAGCGAACGCATTGAAAAGTGTTTTTGCCATCTGTTTTGTTAACGACACTTCTTTAGTCGTATTCGTTTCACCTTCGAATGAAAAACTACAAGTGTAATGCCTTTTACCAATAGAATTACCGGTCATTTCGCATTTAAAGTTGGATACTTCAGCTCCGCAATGACCTGCGCCACAATCGAAAAATGCTCCCGCTTTTTCTAAAGCCTTAGAAAGATTTTTCGCTTTTTGTCCATCAACCTCAATCTCAGCCTTAGCCAAAGACGCGAACGACAATAATACTGCCAATATAGAAATTGTTAGTTTTTTCATAAGATCTCCTTTTTCGTTTGTTTAAATTAGTTTTCGTGCAAAAGTTTATTTTAAAATAAGCAATTATTTTTGAGACGGTTTACAATTCATCATTACATTTAATTGAAAATGATCTTCCCTCGACATTGGCATCTAATTTGGATCTTGTTCCACTATATTTAACCATGTAATATATTTTCGTCAGGGCTGAGGTGTTAATCGTCCTTTCAACTACGTCGTTAAAACTTAAATACTGTATAACGATATCTGCTGGATAGTTTAAAAAATAAATTCTTAAGTAATCCTCTCGATATATTTCTGCAGAACCAGAGCCCTCAGGCGTATCTTTCTCATGCTCTAAATTAAATAACTTTTGAGGAAGCACTTTTCCGTCGATTTTAATTTCACAATAAATTTGCTTACTAGATGCTAAGCTGTAACTAGAAGTTGTCGCTGTTATTAAAGTTGCCAAAAGTAAAAAAGTAATAGACTTCATACTGCCCCCATTTAAAATGGCTATTTATTTGCTTCTTTTGTCGGCAATGTATACCAAAAAAATAAAAAACCCTACTGTGCAAAAATTTGATATGTAATTTGTTCTCACTTTATCGGTTTCAAAAGGCAAAGTAATGTCTTTGTAAAGAATAAGATTGAAGCTTGTATTCTTACAACGTGAATCTCAAATAACAACCCGTAAGCAATCTTAAAGCAAAATCACTTGACGGTACCCGATAGGATAATAAGATTATTTAGTGTCTAAAATTATTTTATAAAGCCTATAATCCAAAGGATGGCCTATGAAAATTAATTCATCCAATCATTTGTCAGTAAATACTTGTAAGTCATTTTTTGCAATTGGAACATTATCCATCCTTGTTGTTGGAATTAATAGTCTAAGTTTTTCCAGCAAGGCCTGGTCCCAGACAGCAACAGTCAAAGATATTGACGTTAAAGAGGGCGAAGCTATTTCAATTGAAAAAGGCCCAGCAAATAAAAGTAAAGGCTTTGATATCGAATCCGGCGAGGCCGAAATCACTGGTGACCCATCGGTATTAGAAAAAGGGGCTCGTGAAAATTGGAAAAAAGCTTGTGAATCTTGGAAGAAAGAAATCAAAGAATTAAACACCGATAATCAAGTCATTGCCATTTCCTGCAACTCACCTGTTTGCTCTAGAAAATCTAGCAATGAAACTTCATGCGACTCTAAAGGTACTTACAAATTAAAGATCAAACACATTAAGTAATACCAATTCCAATAATTTTTTAAGGCAAGTCTTCTTTAATCGGTGGTCGTTCAGAGCTTAGTCTAATTTTTATTAATAAAAATAAATAAGATTCATGGCCAAAAGATAAGAGCGGCGACGATCGTCGGCGGTAAAGCTCCTAGAAATAACTTCAAGGGGCTTATGCCCTCTGGACCAAAATATTTATTTAAAATTCCATAACCGGCCGGATTGGGAGCATTGGCAATCACCGTCAACCCACCACCAATCACACTTCCAGCTACCAATGCATATTTCGCAGAATCACTTAAGCCCTCGACTAAAGATCCCAAATAGGTTAAGGCCGCATTGTCCGTTATAGCTGTTAAACTCATCGTACCGAAATACAATGGTATAACTGACAAATTGGAAATGATTGGCTCTAACCACCACCGCTGTGGCCCACCTAGCACAACTAATCCTGCTAAGAAAAAACCGACCAACAAGGCTTCCTTAATTTTTAATTCGCTTTGATACTCTTTCGTAACCGACACAAGGCCTAAGAAAAATAAAAATAATCCTAAAAACACCACCGCATGATGAGCGGCGATGACGACTCCCAATAAAAAAAACAGGTGCAATGACTGCACCCAAAAAGGAATTCGCATATTTGGTTGTACTTGCGCCTTTAATTCTGATTTAGAACTAACCAGTTCACCAGTTGCTGCATCCAAAGATAATCGTATAAATTCCTTGCGAAAAATAAATGCCACGGCCCCCGTCGATAACATAATACTAAGCGCCGCCTCCCAACCAAAATGTGTCAGCATAAATTGCAAATCCCACCCCCAACGACCAGCAACCATTAACACTGGTGGCGCCGCATACGGAGTCAACGTCCCACCAATCGAGACATTCACAAATAATAACCCAAGACTGGCGTACTTTAATTTTTCAGAAATTTTAGTGTGTAGAAAAAAATTCTTCGCTAACAGTAACGCGGCAATCGTCATCGCTGCTGGCTCGGTAATTACACTTCCTAATAATGGCGCTAACACCAAAGTCACAACATAATTGGACATCACCATCGGTAACGGCAATAATCGGCTAATACTTTGAATCAAGGATTCTGCCAGTAACAATATTGGCTTCGTTGAGCAAATCCCCATAATTACAAAAACAAATAAACTTTCGGTAAAATTTCGTCCCTCTAAATATTGAAGGGCAACACCTGAACCCGAATGCACCCACAACATTGACAAAAAAATTCCAGCCCAAATTCCAAATACCACTTCCACTTCGCCCAATAGGTGAAAGAAATTTTCACCCACAGAACCTTCTGGAAATCGTGTAGCCCAGTGTTGAAATACTTTTACTAAAAACGTATGCAACACCGCTAATGCAAAACACACCAAAGATGTAATTTCAAAAAAACCTGGAGCTGTTGTAACTGTAGTCATTTCAATTGATTCCATTTCTTAAAAGCAAATTTAATACGTCGAGTTCGAAAACCGGTCCCAGTTATTTTCAAGACGCCTATTTCCCAAAAGGCATCTGCAAGGCTAAACTATATCCGAAATATTGTAACTCTTCCCAAATGTATTGAACTTCACCACGGATGGCGACAGAGCCCGCTTTGACGCCAACACCTAAGGTAAATATCGCACCCACACCGATCGAGTCCGAACCATACGATGTCACTTTCGAAGTGGCTGCGTCTTTTAATTGTAACGTGTAACTAGAGTAACGAAACATGGGACCAAAACCAAAATGTGCCAATATCAAAGGCCCACTAGGAAACACATCCACAAATTGAAAATCCCCCATGATAATCGACCCCTCTGCAGGTCTTTGCGTAGCCTGCTCATAAAACTGCGGAGCTCCCCCGTAATATTTAAAATTCATTTGTGTAATCACCGCGCCCGAAATCGCTAAATCAGGACCAAATAATTTAATCCCAAAAAAATCAAGTTGCTCTGTTGGCCTTAGTCCCATGGTGTTTTCCCGATATTGAACATTGTCGTATTCTAATCCAATATATTTTGTGTATTGAAAAGATCGCTTTTTGGTTGGTGGCTCTTTCAATGTCAAAGATTTTTTATCATTTTTTTTCTCAGGTTTTTTTTCAAATTGTGAAAATTCGTCAACACCTTCTGATTTAAGTTTCATAATATCCGTATCAGCAATATAACCGACACTGCCATTTTTTAATTTAATTCGATAAAAAGCGCCGCCATAAACATTTGTCGAGACTTCATATAATTCACCCGCTTTTAAATAACTTAACACCGCAGAGTCAAAATCGGCGGCCTTATAAACAATGGCTCCATCATTTCTAATTTTAGCTTTGGGATTATACGCAACTGCTACGTCCGTAGCCAAGAAAACAGAAAAGAAAACACCGACGAATAAAACAGAAAAACCACAAAAAATTATCTTCTGAAGTTTTTTTTTAAACATGAAATCTAAACCACCACACTCGGTAAAAAGCCTCAGCCACAATCTTAAATGACATTTTACTTTGTCCCACTCGTCGATCTTCAAAAAGTATAGGCGCCTCAAAACCACGAAAACCTTTTTTTAAAGCTCGATACTTTAGCTCGATCTGAAAGCTGTAACCATTGGATTGAATATTTTCTACTCCTATGGATTGTAAAACCGTGGATCGCCAAGCATTAAATCCACCCGTCCAGTCATTCAAAGGATAACCTAAGATCCACCTTGAATACAAGCTTCCCCCTTTGGAAATCAGCTTGCGACCTAGACCCCAATTCTTAGTTCCTCCGCCCTGTACATATCTAGACCCTACTACAAAGTCACTGTGCTGAAGTGCCGACATAAGATCAACTAGTGAGCGTGGTTCATGCGAAAAATCAGCGTCCATTTCGATGATGTGATCAAAATCATTTTGCATACCCCACTGAAAACCAGCCACATACGCTCGCCCCAGTCCCTCTTTATTGGTTCGTAACAGCAAATGCACACGTGGTTCCGATTTGGAATACTGACGTACAATTTCGTATGTTTTATCAGGCGAAGAATCATCCACAACTAAAACATGCACATTTTCAGCAGGAATATTTTTTTGTGCAAAGTCTTGTTTAAAGATAGCTTCCAACAATAAAGAAATATTATCTTTTTCGTTATAGGTAGGAATCACGACTAAATATTTTTTTTGGCTTTGAATTTCAGTAGAATTATTTTGTGTCATCTAGAGAAAACATATCACAGAACTTTAGAGATTAGCACACCTTTTTTTTCATCCACATTGGATAAACCACTGCTTTTTTTGGATTTCTTTTGCTCTCTGAGAGCCATCATCATGCGCTCTTCTTTTTCTAATTCTTTTTTTCTTTCTGAAGAGATTTTGGGCAAATTCATCGCCACTGAACCGAGCCAAAAACTAGGATCCTCTTTGCGAGCCTCTAAGGCGCTTTTGACTTTTTGTGCGCACTCCATTGGATTTTTTAAATACAACACCGGATCAAAACCACAATGCTTACACACGATATTAATTCGCCAGCGAATTTGAATAAAAAATTCAGATAAACATAAAAAGAAAACCCATAAAATAAAAAAATACGGATGAAATTCTAAATAAACTGCTACAATCAACACCCCAGCAATCAAGGCACTATTCAACACATCGATCACACTAACATGCTTTTTCTTATAAATCCTTCGTGAAGATTTACAAAAAGCACAATAAACAGTTTTTCGATTTTGAATAGACTCAAATAGATTTGCCACTACCTTAATTATGCAACAAAAGAGTCCAGTCGAAAAGACTGAATGTAGAAGATTGGACTTTTTTTTGTTATATTTATTCGTATGAGATTAAAAATGACATTCATTTCAAAATTAGTTTTATTTTTTCTAACTCTTACAATTTTTAGCTCGACCATGGTCCGTGCAGTCGAAGCTGAAGTAGAAGAAGTCACTTACGATGATTTAATTCAAAGACTGAATCAAACCAAAACTCGCTTTCAAAAAGATCTTAATCCTCACCCATTTGATACTATTTTTTTTCATGCCTCTGTAGGTATCGCCACTAGCGTGACCAATGTCAGCGTGGCTGGAAATAATTCTTATAAATATCAAAACGGATTTGAATTAGCATTAGGTGTGGATTTGTTTTCACCCTACTGGCGCAGTGAAGCTGTGATTCGAAATTTTGGTTTATCCCAATCTGGCACCGAAAGCAGAAGCTTGCGCGAGTTTGACTTAAAAGTATTCGGCGTCGTTCCCACTAACTCACAAGCTTCCTTACTGCTAGGTACAGGACTTGGCACTAGATACTTTAAAATGAATGATGATTTCAATGGAGTCTATATTAGCGAAACGACCCCGGTTGGATTATTTTTAGCAGCCATTCAAACCCGTTTGACAAATAGTTTGGGGTTAACGTTTGAACTTGGCCTTCGTTCTGCTTTGGTGAATCACACGGTTGATAAAAATTCCGCAGATCTGACTGTTAAAATCGATACCACTTTTTAAGGCCTAGATCAAAACATGAATATCGCACTAACTCCAGTTAAAGCCGGTCAGCTAAAAATCGAACTTAAGCCCAACTGCTTGATCACGCGTAAACCCTTAGTGTTTCAAGCGCATTCAATCCACACACAACCCCTACTGCCTGGATCGATGAAATGGCTGAAAGATAAATTTGCTGAAAAATTCTTTTTCCGGCTTGCGAAAGACATAGACGATCCTCGATTAATACCAAATATGATCGCCGAACACGGCTATGAAGTTTATCTATTCTTACCGAATAAGCATGATTCTATAAGCAAAGATCATTTAAATGAAGATTTTTTTAAATCTGAAATTATGAACAACAAGAATTTCAAATTTGTCACATCTTCAAATACAAAACCAAAATCAGCCGAAGATTTTCATTGGCTTTTTGAATCAGCTTGGAAATCAGTACCGCTACTGACTCTTTTGCAACAGATTCAAGAATTAGCCGAAGAAGATTTTATCCAGCAAAGTCAATTGACTCTTTAACTTCGACTAATTAACTCTTACTAAGCTCAACTCATTTGCTTCATTGAATATGACTTAATACCCGTCCATTTTCTTGCTTGCATCTTTAAATATCTTCTGATGAAGTGTCCTTAATGATGACTGAAACACTTAAGAAACATTTTCTAGATTGGAAGCAAGAACTTTTAGAATGCCGTAGCTTTCTGTTGCATTTTTTGCGATATCCCATACAGCAAATCAAACACCTTCCCGATTGGAGTTGGAAGCGTTTGATATCGCTACATGTTTTTATCACCGGGATCACAGGTTTTTTAGGTGGCTTTTTTGATAAACGAGATTTTTTTTCACCCATCGTGGGTGTCTTCATCGCACCAATTTTAACTTTGATCTCATTAAGTGTGGCAAGTTTTTTCTTTTATCATGCTTTTCAAATCTTCGCACAAAAAGTGGTAAGTCTTCGCCGTTTATTCACCATTTTACTTTTTGCTCACATTCCTAGTTTTATTTTGAACACAGTGGCTGGATATGCGCCACCCGTTTACATTGTTGGTTTTTCATTTAGCGCCTTATTGATGGTCGTCGGCTTTGTCGAAAATTTTCAGTTAGAACGTAAGTTCATTATTAAATTAATCGCCAGTATTTATGCGATTTTTATTTTGCTTTGGATTTATGGCCGCATACAATCTTTCCAAGAGGAAAAACGCTATCAATCCTCTCCCACTTACGATACCCCTCGAGTGGAACTTGGTAAGTAATTTCTAGAAAACATATTTAATTTTTATCAAAAATGATTTTATCGAAAAGATGGCCGGTTAGCATAGGCCTTCCATAACTTACGTATAAGTAGTATCAAACCAAAAACTAATAAAGCGCCGCCAATATATATTTTAAACTGACTCAGCGTTGTTAAAATGGGACGACCATAGTGATAAATAAGTAATATTTGTGTCGGCACGGAAATCAACGCTGCCAACCCATCAACGATAGCAAACTGCCATGCCGGGAACTGACTCATCCCCAACATTATATGAGCCGGAAAACGCAATCCTGGAGTGAATCGAAAGATAAAAGCGGCGTAAATTCCATATCGTTTTACAAAATTATTCACGCGGTCCATAATACGGCCCGAAAAAAATCTTTGAAACGTCGGCCGAGCTGTGATCTTACGACCAAAAGTTCTGCCAATGAAAAAAATCATTAAATCCGCTAAGAACACACTTACAAATGTAAATGCAGCCGCTTCTACACCTGTAATTCCTTGCGCCCCAGGATAAGGTGGAGGAAACTCCTCTGGATGAGCTCCCATATAGGCCAACAAACCAACAGAAATAATTGTAAATTCTTCAGGTATTGGTAATCCAAACCCACTCAGGATCATCATGGCAAGCACGACTGAAAATATCAACATAGGTTGATAAGCCAACTGCGAAAGAAACTGAAATATCTGATCCTGCGATAACAAATGCATGTAAAAGAAGGCTAACAAATAAAAAAAGATTTGAAGACCTTCATTGCTATGTGCTATCCGCTTTTTATGAATAAACAGTACGAAAGTCGTGCAAACCCATATGGTGTTCAACATTTACTTGTCAAATCTACTAGCAATCTATGGAATGTCCTATTTGATGAGCTAAATATTGAAAATAATTTGGCTGAAAACTTATTCAATTTAGGTGGCATTTACTTAAATCATCATCGTCTAACCAGTGACTTTCTACAAAACGATCCAAAGGCAGTACTGAATCCAGGAGATTACTTACGTGTGCATCAACAACCTAGGCGATTTCCAATCGAGCGCCTTCAGTACCCAGACTGCATCGTTGATATCACCAAAGACTATGTACTGGTGAATAAACCCACAGGACTTCCCGTTCACCCAACCGTGGATAATATTCAAGAAAATATTTGCTCCTTACTAGGTACTTATCTGGGTGAAAAATTATATGTCACACACCGTTTAGACATGGGCACTGGTGGTTTGTTTGTTTTAGCAAGAACATTGCAGTTTCAAAGATATTTCAATCAACTACTTGCTGATGGTCGAGTACGAAAACTTTATCGCGCACAGGTGGCCGGGAATTATGACGGCGATCTGGAGTTGACTCATTACATGGAACCATCGCCAAAAGCACCGAAAA
>JBPOJH010000065.1:0-6392 GCA_052033755.1 Bdellovibrionota bacterium
ATTAGCGCCGCTAGTACTGGTTTTCGAAGCCTTGCCACCTGACGAGTTATTTTGCGCCACGCTGGCAAATCCCGGTAGTACTCCTAAAATAGTTATTAACAATAAAGATTTCTTCTTTATCTGCTTCTTCATTTTAAAACTCCTTCAACAAAAATCTTCACTAATTGATCGACAAATAAATCTTTTCCTTCTGGGAATCGAGGGCATTGTTTAATAAATTCCGTATCACAACGATTGGCTGTCATATAAAAATCAACAGAGTGGACTAATGAAAAAAAACAAACATAGGGATGGATGTCTTTTTTGACAAAACCTTTTTGCTGGCCTTGCTTATAAATGGCGACGATTTTTTCGCCAACACTACTGAAGATTTCATCATAGACTTCAAAAGCAAATGGCAAACCCGATAAAGCTTCACGTTGTAATAAAAGACTCATGTCGGGATTCATTATTTTCATAGACACAAATCCCGAGATAATTTCACGTAGACGGCCAACAAAAGATGATGGTTCTAGGCTTTGCCCCTCATAATTTTTTAAAATATTTTCCATTCGACTTTGCGCTTGTTCCGCAAATTCTTTGATGATGGCTTTATATAAACCTTCTTTGCCACCAAAATAGTAACTGATCAAACTGACGTTTGATCCCGTCGCTTTGGCAATATCGCGAGTACTTGTGCCTTCAAGGCCTTTCTCTGCAAAAAGCTTTGTGGCCTCTTCCATGATCTTATTTTTTGTTGTTAGGTCCGAGTGTTTTGCATCCATGTCGACTAGAATAAATCAAACATTTGATTAATTCAATTTATTTTTAATCAAATGTTTGATTTATTTAAAAAACTAGCAAATTCAATATCTTGCATTGTATCATGTTTAGAACTCAACCAAATCACCAGAAAAAACTAACGATTTGACCACGTTATTTATCTTGCCACAAACCACTAGATATAGGTCTAATTGAGCTTGTGGGGGCTATATCTATGAAGTTTAAGACATACAATTTGGACGTTATCTTAGTTGCTTCAGCATTAATATTATCAATTACTGGAGCTTCTAGTCTAAGCTGGGGGTTTAATTCAGTCAGCGATGTTACAAATAACAAAAGCGAAGAATCCTACAGTCGTTACTACACGATTGAAGATGAAAAAATTCAGCCCTTAAATATCCAACACTCATCCAGATTTCTGAGTGCCACAGTTTTTCCACAAGACTTTTTACCAAATGCAAAAGAACAAGTATTAAATCTATTAAAATGGATTCTGCACGATAACCCTCCTGAGCAGCCAAATGAAAAATACAGTCGCAAGGATCATTTCGGCCGTTGGTTACGTGACCCATTCGACAACACTTGCTTGGACACCAGAGGCAAAGTACTATTGCGCGACTCATTACAGCCCGTCACACTGAAGCCAAATAACCACTGCGCTATAGAATCAGGACTTTGGCAAGACCCTTATTCTGGGGAAAAAATCACTGCCGCTAAAGATGTTCAAATAGATCACTTTGTCCCATTAAAAAATGCCTATATCTCAGGTGCTTGGAATTGGAATTTTGCTAAACGTTGTCTTTATGCCAATTACATGTCGAATGAATTTCATTTAATTGCCGTCAGTGGCACTGAAAATATGAGAAAAAGTGATCGGACTCCGGCGCAATATCTACCTCCTAACAACGGTTTTGTATGTACCTACTTAGACAATTGGCTGAAAGTAAAATTAATTTGGAATTTAACAATGCTTCCACCAGAAACAGAAGCGATAAAGAATACGATGAAACAACTTGGCTGCCAGGCTAACAGTTATGTCATGGATGAGAAAGAACTGACATCTGAGCGACTGCAAATTTTAGATGGCTTAAAGGCCTGTGAACTTCAAGAAAAACGATTGCTAGAGCGAAGAGCCCAACAAGAACAATCAAATCTGCGGCAAGCATTTGACTAAATAATCCATATCCAATGGACGCGACACCGTAATTGTTCCTAGGCGCTTGCTGTGATCATCCATCAATATTTTAGAAACCAGTTCGACTTCAATTAAAGATCTATTTTTATGGACCATCTGTGAGCGCACAGTCTTGTGGTAACCATCACTTAGAATTGTCTTTAATCCTTCTTTGGCGCTTTCATGATATTCTTGTGGATATAGATCAAAAATAGTTTTACCTATTAGCTCACCATATTCATAACCCAAGACCGCATGCAGGATTTCGTTGGCCATTT
Organism: Bdellovibrionota bacterium; assembly: GCA_052033755.1. GTDB lineage: Bacteria > Bdellovibrionota > Bdellovibrionia > Bdellovibrionales > Bdellovibrionaceae > JBPOJH01. The sequence continues at coordinate 2,215 of JBPOJH010000065.1, forward strand.
GAATGTGACCGTCGGTTGAAATCGAATGCATCATGAAAGGACTTTTCGTGAAAAAACTTTCGTACAGATTCAAATCCGGATGATCTAGTTTTTTCTGACCAACTAACGTTGGTAAGACATCTCTGGGCATAATAAAACCGATCACCTTACCTTCGCCGTCGATGACAAACACGCGATTCCCAACAGCCGTCATGACTTTTTTCACAACTGCAGAAAAATCCTCATCTTTGTGAATTAACTGTAATGGCTCCAAACAATCACGATACAAGATAATAAGTTCTTTCGCTTTTTGTGACTGAAAGCGAATAAAAGCTCGCATCAGATTGGCTTCGGTCAATACTCCCTGCACACGATCACTTGTGGCCTGTACTAAAGCAAACCCACAATGTTTTTCACGAAAAAACTGAATCGCATCCATAACGGTGGCTTCATAGGACAATGTGGGGGTTTCGGGGTTCATGATCTCTTTGGCCGTAATCATTGTTCAGACCTCATTGTTTTTTAGCTTGATGGGTTACTTGCAATTTGTTGAATGGCTATACTTTACAAGGTAACCATATAAAGATTGAAATTCAAAAGTCTTCTGCTATGAAGACTGATAAAAAGCCAAAAGACTAGAATGAAAAACAAATTTTTTATGAATAAAAATATACTCTTAACATTTCTATTTTTTACTTCCATACAAATACTTGATGTGCGTTTTACAAACGCAGATGAATCTCGACTTGTCCCAGCCTATCGTCCTAAAAATAAATCATTTCAGGACATGATTCTAGAGCATCAGCTCGCAGGTAAAAATCGTTTTTTTGAATTTTCTGGGCAGCCAGAAAAATTAGATTCAGCTACTAGCACGGACCAAACGGCCATCAGCCTTTCGAAAAATTTAGACGAGTGGCCATTAACCTCAGCTCCAGCGTGGCCAGATATTGTTAAACAATCCAACCGCCCCGTCGCCATCACGAATAACAATCCGCTCACACCCTTCGATATTTTTAAATATATTCGGGATTTACGATTTTTAAAGGACCCTTCGTTTCCACAATTTTTACGTCGTATTTCTTGGTTGTATCCCGATGATGGTTGCTTTGTACGAGCGGACTTAGCGGCAAAGAAAATTTCTACAGACCGTCAAATGACTTTGGGAAAAGTTTTTATTTTTGGTGATTTGTGGGTGAAATCGAACAACACTCCTGAGGGCTCAACAACATGGTGGTATCATGTCGCATTGACGTATCAGGATCAGGGACGTTTTTATGTATTAGATCCAGCCGTCGAACCCTCGCGCATTTTAGAGATCAAAGAATGGCAGCGTTTGCTGAATTATGATGGAACAAAATATTTGAATGACGATGAGATTTCCAAAAAAACCATACGCTATGCTTTTTGTACGACGGGTGCCTACCAACCGTTTCATACATGCATTGGAGCTCCCGGAGTTGACTTAGACAATGCCATTACCGATGAACTTGATTATTTAGATTTAGAGCGTACACGATTAAAGGATTTAAACCGTAATCCTGATGAAGAATTGGGCGATTCGCCGCCATGGTTACGACATTAAGAAAACAATTTCGTTGATTTTCGAAAACTGCTTGATCTTTTAAAAAAAGGATGATTATTTTACCTCTCAATTTTTCGAATGCCCCGGTGGCGAAATTGGTAGACGCACAGGACTTAAAATCCTGGGCTTCGTTAACACGGGCGTGCCAGTTCAAGTCTGGCCCGGGGCACCATCTACTTCTAATTGATTAATAAAATCAGCATGTTAGAAATATTGGGAGGCACAAAAGCGTGCCACTTGAGTCAAGTGCTCTGTGATTATTGCCGAAAAGACTGCTAGAGAGAAAATCATGGCTATTACAGTTTATAAATCAGGCAAAAATTCATGGAGAATTGTGCTTCGTGAATTTAAAGATGGAAAGCGAATTGCTAAAGCAATTTCAAAAGAATCTTATCATGCGTTTGGATTCAATTCCAATTGGACAATTGAAGAAGCTCGAATAAGAGCTAAACAATTAACTTCACAAAAGCTTGCTGAATCAAAAAGACAAATTAATATTTCTAAAAAAATCGACCACCAACGATTAATAAATAAAGCATATCTTCCAAATCATATCGTTGTAGAATTCGAAGAACATTTAAGAATATTAACTTTTGGAACTCAGAACAGAATTAAAACAATTATGCACCATTGGTCTACTTGTCAGATAATCATTTCTAAGTTTGAAATTGACCCCAAAGATTTTTACGAATCTAGATTTAAAATATATGAATACTTTATCTCAAAAAAATATAGCCTTGATTATATTTCAAAATTAATCCGAATCTTAAATTTGTGGGGTCATTTTATTTCTAAATATACGAATTCATTCTATCAACAAATTCCAAAACCAACTGTAAATGAATCCGCCAGAATAACAGAAGCTCGAGAAAATAAAAAAGGCGTAAGAACAGAAGCCCTTCCTTTAACAATATCCATTTTAGAAAACGCTAAAACCAAATTTGAACTCAATAATTTAATTGCACAGTGGAATTGGTTATATATTTCCATGTGGTTCGGTCTTCGCCCATCCGAAACTGATAGATTAAAAATAGAAAAGAATATAAGAATTGAAAAAATTAATGGGATTGAATCAATTCTTATATATCAGACGAAACTTACAAATCTTTCTAAAGAAAAAAGATGGAAGCCAATTCCAATTTTTTTTGATGAACAAAAAAAAGCATTAGCGATAATAAAGTCTGGCATTTTCAAGCGCCCTTTAGCTAAAACTATCGCTAAATATATAGACGAAGGATATGATAATTATTCTCCCAGAAAAGGATTCACAGATTTAATGCTTGAAAAGGGCTTCGCCCTAGAAGATATTTCTTTATTTCTGGGTCATAATTCTATAGATACAACATGGAAACATTATAAGAATAAATTTATATTTAAACTCCCCATCATAGAAAAAAAAGGCGCTTAGTGCGCCTTAATCTTACTGCATACAATTCTTCTCGCTTCTTCAAATAATATTTTTGAAATCGTAGAATAAAAACTATATTCATTCCAAATTAAAACATAGCATTGCTTCTCTTTACAAAAATAATATTCTATCTGCGCTCTTTCATTATCAAGTTCGTTCACAAGCAAGGCCAAATTCTGCGGATAATCTAAATATTTTAATTTCTTATTTTCATTCTTCATAATTTAATCCTTTTGTTTGTTGTTAGTGTTTACGCCCAAGTCGGAACACAACGACATACAAAACTAGCGAGCCCCAATAAAAACATAAAAAACATTGAGCGGAAAAATCAGTGACAAGAAACTTGGCGCGATTTTCTATAAAAGCGAATTATCAAATTACAAATGTGCGAGCGATAAAAAATGAAGAATTAAAAGTAATTATTTTTCACAAAAATCTTAAATATTTTATAGCCTTCTAACTATCTAATTTTATTAGCAAATTTAGCCTCAAAATCAGCCCATCATTGATTATTTTTCGTATATAGAGTTCGAACATTTAAAAATTACATATTTACTAATTAGAGGCAGCAATTCCGCAGTCTCAAAACAAAAACGGAGGTACTCAATGAGTACAGCACAAAAGGGTCAAACAGCTTCAACACCTAAAAGCTTGAAGCACTTAATCGAAGTCGACGTGGTCGCTTGTCAAGCAGCCACAGACTTTAAAACAAAGCAACCTGTAATAGACAATAAAACTGGAAAGCCAGTTTTCGAAGTCTATTACAACGAAGTCAGCGAAAAGAAAGTGGGAGACCAAACTTTCGCACAGAACGAATTAGTGAAGATTAAAAGCGATATCCAGCTTCAGCCTGGCAAACACGTTTGCGAAGTAGATCTGTATCCCATGGCCGATGAAGGAAAAAAAGCTCAAGTCTTCATGCGAATCCGCGCGAAGAGATAAAGCAAGCACGGGGGAGGGCAACCTCTCCCTACCCACAGAAAGAAGGATATATGTCATTGTCGAAAACATTAAAGCCAGGCGAAATCTTTAAAATGAAAGATGGAAGCACTATCCAAAATCTTCATTACAGTAATATTCGCCTTTTAATTAATAGCAAACCCCAGCCCCAGAAGGAGCAACCAAATGAAAAAACAAATACTAATAATAATTCTAGCGACAAATAATTCTTTTGCATCCCAAGCAACCAGAGAAGAAAACGAAGCTCTA
>JBPOJH010000146.1:0-3630 GCA_052033755.1 Bdellovibrionota bacterium
AAAAGTGGTGATTTGTTAGAAAGAATAGTCAGTATTCGAAAACAATTTGCACTGGATTTAGGGATTGTTGTGCCATCGGTGCATATACGAGATAATTTGCAATTAGCTAGCGGTGAATATCGTGTGATGATCAAGGGTAATAAAGTCGGTGGCGGCATGTTACGCCCTGAAAGCTTGCTGGCGATGAATCCGGGCAATGCCAGTGATGACATCGAAGGAATTCCGACCAAAGAACCAGCTTTTGGATTGGATGCGCTTTGGGTTTCTCCGAATCGCCGTGAAGAAGCCGAGATGTCAGGTTATACTGTCGTGGATTTACCAACAGTTATCGCGACTCATTTGACAGAAATTATTCGCACGCATGCGAATGAATTATTAGGTCGTCAAGAAGTGCAAGCCTTAGTAGAAAATTTAAAAAAGACTCATCCAAAAGTGGTCGAAGAACTAATTCCGGAACTATTGCCATTAGGTGCTGTCGTTCGAGTCTTGCAATCTTTATTAAAAGAGCAAGTTTCTATTCGAGATTTGCGTACTGTTTTTGAAACTTTGGCGGATGAAGCGACTCGCTCAAAGGACATTGAAATTTTAACAGAATCTGTACGCAAAGCCTTAGCACGTTCGATCACAAGTAAGTACACAACGGATGTGGGGCAGATTCCAGTTCTAACATTGCCATCGTTTATGGAAGAAACAATTTCTAATTCTTTGATTCAGACCGAACAAGGAGTGCAGTTGGTGATGGATCCACAAACTGCACAGCAAATGATTACGGGTATTGCTAGATCCATTGAAAATCATCCCGAGATCGCAGGACAGCCGATACTGTTAACAAGTCCAAGTGCACGTCGTCATTTATATAAATTAACATCGCGATTTATTCCACAATTAGTGGTGCTTTCACACAATGAATTAACGTCAGATGCCAATGTGAAGTCAGTGGCCACCGTGGACATGCGAGGGGAGATGAGAAATGCTGGTTAAAAAATTTGAAGCTCGTACAATGAAAGAAGCTCTTGAGATGGTGAAGAAAGAGCTAGGACCAGATGCCATAATCTTGTCTGCGCGTGATCATAAGCGTAGTTTTGGCTTAGTCGGAGCGGGCAGTGTCGAAATCACAGCAGCAGTTCCGGCTGAACATTTACAAAAAAAGAAATATGTCGAATCACGCATGCGTCCCGAGGATCGAGAGCGCTTACAATCGAGCTCTATCAAAACTCAACGTGAAGTGATTGATAAGGCTACGGCCTCATCAATGACTTCAGCGCAGAAGTTATCGATGAACAGCTCGGCACGAAAACCAGTGGCTAGTCACACGCCTTCAGCAAATGGATATCGGGTTCGCCCAAGGTACATTGATATCGATGATGAAGGTGGTGTTTCGCAATTTCAAAATTATTCACAGGATGCTTCTGCTGATTATGCTTCGGAAAGAATAAAAACGGCCGCTCAACGAGCTTGGTCTGCAATGGGCACTGGTAGCACGCAGTCGATTGCAGGAAATCGTGTTGCCACTCAGGCACCACCATCAAGAGCTGGTCGATTCAATACGAATGCAGCTGGCGCAAATAATTCTGCTTCAGACTCTGCTACGATTAAGTCTTTGCAATCTGAAATTGAGACATTAAGAAAAACCATAGCGCAATTTCAGCAAGTGCCGCAAACGATATTACCCGGATCTGCGGCTTCTGTTTATCCTGGATCTGATTTTGGTTTAAAATATGAAGTGGCTGCCATGTATGAAAAGCTAACTCACAGTGGAATGTCTCCTGAAATTGTGGCTGAAATTCTGACGCAAGCTCAGGAACAGATGCAGCCAATACGTCTAAAAAATACGGCCTTAGTAGACGCTTGGGTGGCTAAATATATTTTGGATCATACTTTGATCGCAGAGCCTAATCATTCTAAGGTGCAAGTGTTTATGGGTCCTTCTGCAAGTGGTAAATCTTCAACCTTAGTTAAATACGCGGCTCACTTGGTAGTGAAAGAATCTAAAAAAATCGCCATCGTTAGCGCTGATACATTAAAAGTTGGTGCTGTTGATCAAATGCGAATTTTTGCACAAATTCTGAATGTGCCATTTGCAGTGGTTCGTAATCAATTGGATTGGCACCGCGTATTAGCAGCATTAACCAATGTCGATTATATCTTAGTGGATTTTCCAGGTTTAGGATTGAAATCTGTAGAGGAGCTAAGCTGGGTCAAAAATTTATTACCACCCAAAGAGCTAGAGCCGGCATTGCATTTAGTACTTTCGTGTTTGACGAAGGATTCGGACTTGACCGAAATCGGCAAGAGATATCGCGTGACTGATTTTAAAGATGTTATTTTTACAAACATTGATGAGTCTATTCAGCACGGTTCCATTTATAATTTTATGACTCGATTTCATGTTGGTATTCACAGTTTTGGTTGCGGGCCCAAGGTGCCGGAAGACTATGAAGTGGCCAGTCGTGAGCGATTATTAGATTTAATATTTAAATTATCAAAAATGTCTAAAACTTAAGAGGGAGTATTATGATCCGTACGATGAGTGTAACATCTGGGAAGGGTGGCGTTGGTAAAACCACATTGATATCGAACTTGGCTTTGTCATTAGCAAAAAATGGCAAACGTGTTTTGATTTTTGATGGCGATCTTGGAATGGCAAACGTCGACATTTTATTCGGTACAAAATCCAAGGGTAGTATCTGGGATGTCATTAATGCCGAAAAAGACATTGCAGAAATAATTACGCCCTTAGCTCCTAATATTGACTTAATTCCGGGTGGAACAGGTGTGGCTGAATTGAATCGACTGAATCCATTTCAGCGTCGAGCTTTGATAGAAAGCCTGTCACCCTTAGAATATAAATACGATTATCTTTTAATTGATACAGCTCCGGGTTTGTCGGAAAATGTTTTGTACTTAAACTCGGCGGCGCAAATGATCACGATGGTGATAACGCCAGATGCGGCATCGATCACTGATGCTTACGCATTGATGAAGATACTGCATATGGAATACAAAGAGCAAAGATTCACAGTGGTGTGCAATCAAGTTCGCGACGAATTTGAGGGGTTATCCTTGTACAAAAGATTCAATGAAGTTGTGGGCCGTTTTTTAAATGTCAGCTTAGATTATGCGGGTAGCATTCCCTCGGATGCAGCTGTGCGAAGATCTACGCAAACACAGAAAGTATTATTAAATTATGATCCGCAAAGCCAAGCTGGATTAGCGATTCAGGGCCTTAGTCACAAGATGGAAAAAAGTTTGACAGCCAGAAATAGTGAAAAAGCGGGTATGCAATTCTTCCTCGAACATGTTGTCTCGTTTTAAGACGTGCGAATCTGAGGCAAGACCTTAGGCTAAAAATAACTAGGCTCTGGTATAAACTGATCAAACAGGGCCTTTATAGTTCAAGAAAATTTGATAAACTAATTAAGACTTTTTTAAAAGTTTAAACAATCAAGAGTGGGGATGATCAATGACCAAAGCTGCGGCCTACGTAAAAAAATTTAAAGACGAGCCAAAAAAAATCACGCAACAAGAAAAAGACAAGTTGGTCATAGAGTATTCACCGTTAATCAAGTTTATCGCACAAAAAATTGCGGCTCGATTACCGTCTAATATTGAATTAGATGATTTAATTTC
>JBPOJH010000128.1:0-4328 GCA_052033755.1 Bdellovibrionota bacterium
AAAATCTGATGACAAGTCAAAAAAGCAAAAAGTCATTGAAATTAAAAAACCGACCCTTAAAAAAGGTGAATACGCTATTTTTCTTGATGAAAAATACGAAATATTTACGACAGTGGAATATAATAAATTAGGTAACTACTCACCTAAATTCCGCGATTTTGTAGTTTTTCAGAAGCATAATTCATAAAGTGTCGATTATTTCGTTTTGAAGTCGCAATGATACTCATTAAAATGGCCTGATTATTTTTCCCATCTTCTGATCTATTACAGTACGATGTTTTCCTCATCAGTACGGATTGATTCATGACTCAAATCCTGTAAACAATCCTGCGTTTTAAGCACCAGTTAAACCGGAAAGTAACCAATAGTTTGAGTTATTTCATATTTGCCATGTTATATTTTCCCAACTTGCAGGTGTGTAAAATATCACGGAATTTCATCCGCAAATCGTTGGGCCCATTTTCGCAATTCAGGCTCGTCAGAGTCTTTAAATCGTAAAATCATTTCTTGAAGTCGTTCAAAAACCTCATTACTGGCATAGTACTCTGGTTTTTTGTCTTTAAAATATTTTGAAACCTCAAAAATGGCATACAAGCAGGAGCGCTTAAATGCAAAATCATCACCACTCATCCAGGTCTTGATTTTTGCAAAGTACTGTTCACTGACGCCCTCTTGTTTTACTAAGTTGACCCACGAATCAATCGCGATTCGATTATTTTTTGATTCGATGGATTCTTTTAAATTAACTTTTAACGGTTCTAATTTATATAACGAATCCATTGCGCGTGCAGCGACCTGTGAATCAGAGAAAAAGCATAACGCCTCTAACAAGGAAATAATTTTATTTCTTTCGGTCACTTTTTCATAAATGGCAGGAGACAATGTTATAATTTGTGAAGTCGCACGAAAAAAAATCATTGAAACAGTGTCATGATTAAGACATTCTACAGATTTTCCCAGCAACAATTCAAATTCAGATAATAATTCTGTAGACGGATTTGAAAAGTTCATTTCGAAAAAGATCTTCCACAACATATCAATCAGAGATGTATTTATTGCCCCGTCTAGCGAGTGAAACATTTCAGATGAGATCATTCGTAAACGTTCAATAAGATCTTTTTCAGATCGCAAATAAATTAAATGTTCTATCAACTGATTTTTTCGATGGTAATCCGTCCATGAATCAATCCGACTTATTTTTCGAGCAAACATCGTCGGGAACCTGTCGCCCGGATTAAATTGTACTTCAAATCTTTCTGAAAAATCAGCGTGACCTTGTATAAATTCGGCTTCTTTTTCTAAAAGAACTAGTCGTGATATTTCTTTGTCCTGAAGGGTAATATTGCTCAATATCCTGGTTGTTAAAGACAACTGCGGGGAGTAAATTATCTTCAAATCCTTTTTTTGTTCAAGTTCTATATTCCCTGTAATATATGTCGCCTTTAAAGTTAACGGCGAAAGATTCAAAAGCGCTATATTTTTGTTAAAATTTTCAAGATCATCAAAAGCACTTTGAATTAAATGAAGTGCCGACAGCTTTTCATTTACGCCCTCGCTGGAAAGCAAAATTAAAATAAACTCATCTCCGCCCAACTCATAAATCTTGGCCTTGTGCTTATCACTAATTCCACGACCCCAGACATAAAACTCAGTTCCAAATTTATTAATTTTTTCTTTTTGGTTTAGTAAATTCTGACTCCTCGTATATCCGTTTAAATCAAAACGAATTAGGGCGCCATTATAAAATGTAACTCCTCGATCGATCAATTCTGAAATAAAAATCTTTCCTTCGTGTAATTGCTTGGCGGTATCAAAATATTTGGACTTTATATTTTCATATCGTTTGATCATGGTCGACAAGGCAATACCTAATCGAGTTCCAAGTTCTGATTCGATCTTTATGGTTTCCAAATCAAAACTGGATAGTTTGCTTATATCCATATATATAAAATGAAACTCTTTTCGTCCCAACCAGATGAAAATTAATAGAATAAATAATATGGCCAGAAAAAGAAGGGTCAGGGGAATCGATTGAAATTTTAAATAAGTCATATACGCATACAAGGCGGAGCCCTTTGAAAATCCGTAAAGGATTTCGATCGGTTGATTACCTTGATTTAAGTTGAATTTATATATGGTCGAAGTCGCCATCTCAAGGGGTTCATTTGTTTTTCCATTCGAATTGAATTTTTCCCATTCATTATCTGCTGACGTATGCAGATCACTCAGTTTTTGATTGCAAATTATCGATGTGCCTTTAACCACTCTGAAATTACTTATATTATGTCGGGCATAGTTTAAATTCAATACTGTGCATACTTTTTCGGATAAGGAATCATCTGTCGATAACATCATTAAATAAAAATGAATGTCTTTAAGTTTATTAATTCGATCCGCGTGTTCCAAACTAAACAGCCATTGACCCCAAAATAGACTGATTATTAAAACGCAAACAATCGAAAAAAAAAATCCTTTTAAAGTCAATCTAAGTAGAAAATATTTTTTAACCAAGCTCTTTGAATACCTCATATCTAATTTTTTCCTTTAATCGGAGCGCAGGGTTTATCATCGCTCGTGCAAAGAAAGGTTTTCTTAAATTTCTTGGGTTTTGATTTATCATCCGGAGGAAACGTATAATCTTTAAATATCAGTTGATACCCTTGCGATATAGCCAGAGTTTGAAGATTTTTATCTGTCTTAAAAGTTTTAGATAACTCTTTACTTGGGGTGGTTCGGATTTGATCATCAAATCTGGCGGCAGACGTCGCGTTCCCTGAAGTTGTTTTTTCGGAGGCTATATTCCGTTGTGCAGGTTCATCATCATCGGGGGCAACCCGTGTGGCTGTGTCGGATTTCGCATTTGCAATGGCCGTGTCATCGCCATTTAAAGACTTTTTACCCGTCCCAGCGGCTTTTCCCGATTGCGCTGTTTTCGCCGTTCTTGCGGTTTCTGTATTTTTCGTCATAACATTGCCCGCTGCCGACGATTTGCCGCTTTCATTCGGAATATAATTGTTTTTAGCATTTATTCCATTGCTGGCATTTACATTTTGGTCACCCTTTTGAATTGGTGCTGTCGTTGGATTATTAGCAAATGCGGGTGATTCTATCGTATTTAAAAAGGTCTGAACCCTTGGTGAAACCTGGGCAACAAATTTATCGATGGACGATGCCAGTACTTGAAGCTTTCCATCGGGCAGTGCGGTGTCCGCCATGTTCCTAGCTGATCCCAAAAGCGATGCCAGCTGATTTGAATTAAAAATTGAGGCTGCATTTATTGAATCACCCGTTATGACTGAAGACTCGCCGCCAGCTGGTCTCCGATCCTCATTGGTACCTAATGTGTCCAAATGCGCGCCCACAGCCGCTGCGGCAAAGGCTGGGTTGTCTGCTGCCGTTTCGCTAGCAATCTCATTCATAATTTGTGTTGTTTGCCCCACTGTTGAAAATATCTTGGGTCTATTACATTCGATGGCAAAATATTTCTTAGATTTTTCATGGCAGGTGGCATCTGATCGGATACAATTTTTTTCAAGTTTTAGGACCTTTGGGTCATTGCCCAATGATTTATTTTTTAATTCACCACAGGTTTTTTCGCTTTTTAGACAGCTGTTCACGATTTCAAAATACAACTTATCGGATTTAATACATGCTTCAATTTTACCATCGTCATCACAAGCAGAATGTATGTCCCTATCAAAGATCACTTGCGCTTTGGCCGTTTGATCGTCGGTGGCATCCCTTCGCACACTGATAGCCCGGTGAAATAGTTCGTGGATATAGGTTTTTTGAATTTGCCGATTAAATTTAGCATTTGTATTTGAATCGAAACATTTGGGATTGCTTAAATTAAAACTGATTTCAAATTGGGTTGAGGGGGATTTATCCGTTTTTTCTGAAAAGGATCCGCAGACGGCGGTCTTGCCCGACTCAGCTTTGGCTGCTTTGACATCACATGAAAACACCACGGATTTTGAGACCATACTATTTTGAATGTCTTCATTTTCAAATTCCAATTGATCAAAATATTTATTGAAATCCATACTTTCGTGATTAATGCTAGCCCGCTTTAAACATTTCCAATAACCATTGTCCATTAAAAGGCTTTTTTTGTTGTATTGATTTTCTGATTTTAACTCTTCAATCGAATTTAAAATTTTAGAGGACTCACATTTGTAACCAGAACAAGAAGTTTTATTAAACCCGAAAAACACTTACCAGTGCAACTCAATCAATAACAAGTTGAGTTGAAGGTAGCCACCTGACGGTCTATTTGCGACTCAGTTTTTACCACAAAACAGAGGAGCACAAATGAAATACCGTCGGGT
>JBPOJH010000103.1:0-37345 GCA_052033755.1 Bdellovibrionota bacterium
TGCAACGTTGTTTTCATTGCAAAATTGCTCAATAGTTTTGTTGCCTCTAGAAATTAGCTTCTTGACGATAGCTTCTTTGAATTCTTTACTAAAACGTTTGTTTGTTCGCATGCGTTATCCAACTCCGTACCCCATTTGGTTATTTAACTTACACGACAACTTCCCTGAAACAGGGGGGTGGCAAACGGATTTGAACCGCTGTACGCGCTTTTGCAGAGCGTGTGCTAACCCGTTAGAGTATTGCTTTGCAGAATTTGGCGATATTTCTTTCTCAGTTATTTGGGTGGCCTAAGACTGAGATTCTTGTTATTTCTATATACGAGAAACAGTGAATTTCGTTGGCCATACCTAGTAAATATGTCTTTTTGATACATTCGAGATTATTTTAGAATTTCAATAAGAGATTTTTTTATCTCTTCAACTACAAACGGCTTTCCAAGAACCGCACTAGCTAGCCCCTCACTCATCAACTTGTGCGGCTTGTATTCAGAGAATCCAGTTACGAATATAATTGGTATTTGACTAGATGACCTGATGATTTTAGCCATTTCAACGCCATTAAGTTTTGGCATCACTATGTCAGAAATAATAATGTCAAATGGTTGAGATGTGAATTTTAGCAACCCCTCTATTCCGTCATTTGCCGTTACTACTTCATATGTTTTCGAGAACAAAATTTCGTAAACCTGTCTTAGTGAATCGTCATCTTCAACAATTAAAAGTCTCTTTTTTGTATCCATACATAGTAAATATGTATTTGGATTTGCAAAAACGTCATTTCGGATGCGTGACCCCAATCGGGAGCAAAACCGCGAAAAAGTCCAATTTGCGCCCAATCGGAAACATTTTAGAAAAACGCGCGCCTAACTAAATATTTTTCCATATTTACTATGTATGGAGGAATTATGGCTGATTTGAAAGATAAAGATTCGTGTTTAACTGATGTTTTAGAGTCAGAAAATAAAAAGTGGAAATCTTATGTAGATAAGAAAATAACAGATATGAAGGAGTCGGCACATTATCTTTCGTCTGACGAAATTCAAAGATACAAAAAAATTAATGAAGAAAAGATGAAAAAATTAAATTCAAATGGAGGAGATAATGACGAGCGCTAATTCTGATGCCCAGGTCTTATATTCCGTACTAGCGATGATAATTGTGTTTGTAATTAACTATTCGGTGGAGACAACTTTAAAAACACGCGCTAAAAAAGAATTTATCAAAGAATCCCTCAGACCTCAGTGCCGCTTGCACGTTCTTTCGATCTAAATTTAACTTTCTGGAAATTTCACTAATTGTTAACCCTTGATTCTTTAGTTGTCTAATCATAGACCACTCCTCCTTGCTAATCATTTGTGCTTCTTCTTTTGCTGCCTTGACCTAAAGCTGCTTAAGTTCTAGCATAAATAAAGTGGGGAATTTTCAATTGTAATTTCTGGGGATTATTCGATTAAAATTGACACTAGCCTTAAAGCTAGAAGATTCTGCAGGGCTTTAAATACTTCGAGACTTTAATACAATTAATAATGTCACCTAACTTAATAAATGAAAATGGAGATCATACAATGAGGAAAGACAGATGATAAATCTGATAATACTTTTAGGAGGAGATCTCATCTCAATGCTGGGATCATCTTTAACCAGTTTTGCATTTGGGATTTGGTTGTTTCAGCAGTCAAATAGCGCATCAAGTTTTGCCATTGGACTTTTACTCTTTCATTTACCCAAACTCTTTGTTTTACCTGTTTGGGGCGCCTTATTGGACGGCCTAAATAGAAAACATCTAATCATTGGAATCAACATATTAGCACTTATTCTCAGTGCATATTTGACGATTGAAAGCTTCGGTTCGGGAATTACAGTAGGACTGATTTACTTTTCTCAGTCCGTCTTTGGAATTGTTTCGGTGGTGCTTGAGGTTTCATTTTCAGCAATTATTCCAACAATGGTGCAAAGGCACCACTTGACTAAGGCCAATGGTGTCGTATCGTTGGTAGAGTCTTTATCCTTAACGTTATCTCCAGCAATCAGCGGATTTTTATATTCTCTAATTGGTCTTAAAGGATTAATTCTTGTCGATTGTGCATCATTTTTAGTTGGAATCCTATCCATTATTTGGATTCCGGTTGTCTCGCCAGCACGTCAAATGAGTGGCTCGATCCGGAGCCGGCTGAATCGAGTCATGTTTGATGTTAGAGATGGGTTTCACTTTATATTCAAACGTCAGAAACTATTTTTTCTTCAGGTTCTCTTCGCTTTTGCCAACCTGCTTATCGGAATGTCCCTGACAGCTATTACAAGTTTAATTCTTTTGAAAACCGGAAACGACAGTATGGCACTGGGCACGGTAAGAAGCGCAATTGGCATCGGCGGCGTAGTAGGCAGCCTACTTCTGGTCTACATTCCAAGGACGGCCAACTTGGTGAAAGGCATTTTTCTCGGCCTAATCGGTATCGCAATCGGAGGGTGGATGATCATTGGATCCGGTAATGGTCTGTTCGCCTGGTGCTTAGGATCATTTCTGTCGATGTTTTTCTTGGTATATGCGAATGCCCTAAATCAAACAATATGGCAAACCGAGGTTCCCACTGAACATCTTGGAAAAGTTTTTGGAGCTAGATCATGGATTGCACAATGTCTCCAACCGCTCGGATTCATCTTTTCAGGCATTTTATGTGACAAGATCTTCGAACCATATTTCATGACAAAAAAGGAATCCCTATTTTCGAATTTGATTGGATCTTGGTTGGGTTATCGCTCAGGAACTGGTTCAGCTTTTCTAATCAACAGCTTGGCACTTCTCCTCATATGTGTAACCATTATTGGTTGGTATTGTCACAGACAGTTGAAGGATTCAGATTCTGCACAGTTCGGCGACTCATGAAAAAGACTAGGAGAGGAGTTGATGATTCAACTAGCTGCAAAACTTCCAATTATAAAGGACCAAGCATTTTATCAACAAAACAAAAGCTACCTGCACATGACAGAGCTCGGTTGTTACGAGCGTCCTCTGTTTTTCATTTCAGAATTTTACTTTGGGCTATCTGATCTAAAACTTTTACTTTACGATCGATACCAATTTTCCGTCCGAGACGGAAGGTTTTCGAATTTAGGCATCGCACTCGATGATTTTCTTAGGCAGAATGATATCGTTGAATATTGCAAGTTCAAAATTGATACTTTTGCTGATTTAAAACAGATTTTAATTAAGTGCATTAACTCTCAAAAAGCATTAATCGTTACTGTTCCGGGATCTCTTCAGAACCATTATACAAGCCTCGTCATTGATGGGTATGATGATCTTTCCGCTTCTGTTACATCCCTACAGGCAGATGACTTCTATATTCGAAAGCTGATTCCCTATGACCTTTTTTTTAATAAATTTGTAATTGGAGACCGCGAAATTGAAAGCCAGTTAGTTAAAATTGATGATCAAAAAATTTCCATTATCAAAAAAATTAGAGAAAATATTTTAGCTGTTACTTCCGAAGCTGTGGCTGATATTCAAGAACTTGCAAAAGAAGTTCAAAATAAAATTGACCTCTATTTGGAGTTTCATCGAACCAATGTAAACACCCATTTATATTTAGAAAATCCAAAGGTTTTACTCGGCAAAGTATATTGGCCGATGATAAACACGCTGTGCCCACTATTCATATTTCTACGCCATATGGACTCATTGGATCAGTTTGAACACACTAGTGAACTTATAGCGGCAATTAGCAAATTTGACGATCTGGACTACATAATCACACTTAAGGGAATTCACGCGAAACGAAATCCTACCGATCAAAATATCGATATTTTTTTTTCAAAATTGATTGCGTTTCGTAATCTTTACCTTGAGGTATTAGTGTTGTCAGCCGAGATTTTGCCACCACCCGGAACATGTAAACCTTGAGCTTCGGATTGTTCAAATTGACTCTTTGTCGTATCGAGCGCGCCGCATACCCGTGCACAAACTCTAAGCCTACCATCAGCAACGGAGCTGCAGTTCCACGAGGATCCCACCTTCTTCTGAAAGAAATCTCCCTCAATTATCTCTCCGAAGCTTCGATTGAAGATGTTAACATCATCGATGCTTCCAGAATCGTCTGAAATCAAATCGACCACCTGTTTGGTTTCGCTCACATCGCGATTATAGATATGCGCCATCCAACAGCAGGGAAATAAATATCCGTCGGCAGATAGATAAATACTCTTATCTATCTTAACTTTACAAATGATCTTGGTAGTGTCTAAATATTTTCCATAGTCAACGCTACCAAGAGCCAAGGCTTCCCGATTGATGAAATCAGGAATCGTCGTCGGTTTTAACGAATATTGAAACCTATCTTTTTGATCAAATACATCCCATTTTTCGATCGCCTTTCCAGTTTCAATAGACACAAATCGATTGGTTTTTTTGGGTACAAAATGTTTAAAGCCTTTCTCAACACTCAACCTTCTTGCCTCTTCGATCTGATGCTGATTATGTTCGAACACAATAAATTCCCAAATTGCACTGCCGCCTGCATTAATGAAAGCTTCAGTATTTTGCATAATCTTGGACCATACTGTTCTCCGCCTGTGAAGGTGATTGGTATCAGAAAGTCCATCTATATCAAATTGACAATAATCGACGAATTGTGCGAGCTCATGCCACCATTTCGGCCCTCTCGCACCTCCGTTGGAATAAAAACCAATCTTCAAATCCTCTTTCACACTTTTAAAATATTTAACTATTTCTAGTGTGTCTTTTCCCATTGAAGGATCGCCATAATTCCCGCAAAAATAGATTAGATCTAAATTTTTAATGAATTCTATTGGCAATTTTTCACGAACATTATTTATCGTCAGTTGTGATATTTTTAAATGAGGATTTATTTTTCCGCCATTAACATTTCTCGTACACATTGGGCAGCTTGCATTGCAGCTGGAAGTGACTTCGATGTGCAATTGACTAATTTCACTAAATTTATATAGCTCCACTCCATCTCCATTCATTCGACCACCAACTATTTTGAGAATTCATATATACCCTGCACCAGTAAAATTTGATATTGATTTCGACCTTTCCATTTAATGCCAACTGGCTACCAACTCATAAAGTGATGTTTAGATGGACCGCGGGCACCTCAATAACCTACACTTTTTTGAGATAGAACATACCAACTGTCAAAGATTTGATCAATTGTCATCATTTTTTGGGTTATAAGCGAAAAGCAGAATTAATAAAATTTCTGAAATATGGATTCAAATTGGCTTATGCAGACGCTATCAGCTTTCGCTAAATAATTTTGATTTATATGTTTTTGCTCGGCATAATTCGTGCATATCTACCTTTGAGACCATTTGGGAGATTTAAATGAATAAGATACCAATCGCGGTAAAAAATGCTGAAATCATAAGATCTATTTTACACTTGTTGGGAAATAGCTATCCGGGAGTTACCTTTGCTTTTGATCAAAATGAAGGTGTGATTACTATGAACCGATCAGACGAAAGGGCAACGCTATTACCTGATTCATTTGATATTCAACGAGAGATAAGTAGACTTGTAAACAGAAGAGAACGACTCATAGAATCTGCTGAGTCAATCACGGTCGATTCCTATCAGGCAAAGAAGATTTCTAAAGATCTCAAAGAAACTATATCTGAAATACTAACCTACGAGCAAAACGGGATTGCTTGGATAGGGGAAGGTGTTTTTGAAATAGGCGCGCTACTTGATCGCATTTTTTTGAATTTTGCGATCGAGCTTGGCGCTAGCGAGTGTCAGGTTCCTTCGTTAATTTCGATAAGTGACCTTAAACGATGTGGCTATTTAAAGGGCGAAAATCAAAATATTAGCTATCTATTCCATAAGAGCAACAAGTCTGAAAATGGATTTCATGATGATTGCACATGCCTTTCTCCAGCAGTTTGTCTAACGGCCTACCCTGCACTCCGAGGAAAGCGGTTTGGTAGCTCAAAGGTCTTGACTACAAAGGGCAATGCTTTTCGTCGCGAAGGAAGAAGTGTTTCTCAGGCAAAGGACCCTCTCACCCGGCTGTGGGAATTTCAGGTCCGTGAGATAATCTTCTTTGGTGACCAGAGTTTTCACGATCAAATACAAAAAAAATATTTTGCATTCGTCGGTGAACTTGGCCGTCGCTTGAACATTTCATTTGAAATAAAAAGTGCAACCGATCTCTTTTTTCAAGTGGATAACTTGGATCTTTCAGTTCATCAACTACTCACTAAAAGCAAATATGAATTTACTTATTTAGGTGATGTGGGTCAGCAACTGGCATTGTCATCATTCAATAGTCACAAGGATAAATTTGTTAGTGAATTTAACATTCAGGGATATTCCGCAGATTTTCAGTCATTTTGTATTGCATTTGGTATGCAGCGTTGGATTCAAGCTTTGAGTTCTGCCTATGGCAAAACATCGGATTTAATAAACACTTTAAAGGAGCTGTCAAATGAACGACAATGCTTCTCCAAAAATTGACTCTAAAGGCGTTAGTTCTATTGTAAAAAGAATCACCGGTTATAACGGTGAAATTAATTCTTCTGAGCCGTTGAAAAAATATGGGATGGATTCTTTAGGAAATGTCGAGCTGATCGTTTCGCTTGAAGAAATGACTGGAATATCCATACCGGATGATAAATTGAATCCTGAAAACTTTGGGACTATTGATTCCATATTATCCTTAATGAAAAGGCTAAAAGATGAAAAATAAACCCATCATTAAAAATATCGATCAGGGCAGATGCTCAAACGCATTTCGCAGACGATATTTCAATATATTAAAAAAAATGAATTGTTATCTGGACAAACTTGAAGATTTGGAAAATGAGCTCACTTTTCCTCCGCTGTCTCATCAACTTTACCGAGCTTATAATAGAACCTACAGGTCGATTCACGCCACCGTGCTTGAGCAGGTCAGGATAGTGGAACAGAGATCCGACAATAAAGATCTGCCTTCATTGAATTTGGATGTCGCTACTGTCCTTGGTACTAATTCATTTTCAGAAAGCGTCAGATGCCTGATCCATGGTATTCAGGCAGGAAAAGCCATTTTTTATCCACTAGAGACGACGACCGTCCCCATTCATCCCAATAGGCACGGTGAAATCGTAGAAATCGCAGGCGAGAAATTTGTTGTTATGCGCTGGAAAACATCAACACTTCTGAAGAGGATGCAGCTGGCGCAAAAATTCCAAGCATTTCTAATCGAGAATCTTGGCAACAGCGAATTCTTCTCAATAAATGTCTGTTTGGACCTTGCATACATAGTTGCGGGTGACGAGACAGTTGTAATTCAGCCATTTCTTGGCATGACCATAGAAGATCTGATGAAGCAAGAAGCGATTGGCGATATAGAAAGATCCGCCATCGTGGCCTCACTGAAGCGACTTAGAGAGCTGATGGTCAATAGCGGATCTTCCTGGCAGGGCTTTGCCCCGCGAAACATGTTCTACGCTGGTGGGCAGATCCATTTAATTGATTTTGAAGAAATCTATGGCCAATCAAATGAGTGGGACTTTTATTCATCGCTACGC
Organism: Bdellovibrionota bacterium; assembly: GCA_052033755.1. Taxonomy (GTDB): domain Bacteria; phylum Bdellovibrionota; class Bdellovibrionia; order Bdellovibrionales; family Bdellovibrionaceae; genus JBPOJH01. Next base: position 7,534 of record JBPOJH010000103.1, read on the forward strand.
TGGCATCAAATTTGGTTTAGAGAATGTCTTACGAGCATCGAATTTTCGAACCTCTTTTCTGTAGACAAATCGGTCTTTAGTGTATCGTTGGAACATCTTAAGGGCCGGGGAGATTCGTTTGAAAGGGAGTGGTTTCAAAAGGAAACCATCACCTGGAAAGAAAAATCCAACCTGATGGATTTTACTTTGGTGGTTGAAGGAAAACACAGTTTTTCTTTACCTAGTGGGGATTTGCAATCGGTTTATGGACATGAGCTCGGTCACTTTTGGGGTGACTTTATGGACACCCAGAGCGAGGTCAAAATTTACAGGTTTCTTCAGTTAGCACATGAAGAAGAAATTCCACTTTATAAAATTCTAAAGATTTTTGAGATGGCAGCGGAAGCTGATATCGAGCACTTGATGGTCGATACCGTTCTTCGAACTGATGGGACCATCAGGAATCCGTACACTAAAAAGTTAATTGATCTACTGGAGAATCTACAGCCCAAGATATTTGCAGATGCCTCTGATTTCCTGCTTTCTGAGATTTACAATAATGAAAAGCCTCTGCTTGCTCTGATTGATCGTTTTATTTACCATGCAGAGCGTCGACGAATTGGGGTCGACGATAGATTGATTTCGGAAAATTTTTTCGGCGAAGAAGATTTGGTAAATCAACACGCTGATTGGATCAACAAAGCTGTTGAAATTGGATTAGAGTTTCACAAGGGCCAGTATCGTGATGAGAAGTTTCATCGTTTCAGTAACATGGAGATGTTGGCTAAAAGCGCCGCCGAATCCGTACCGGAAAATGAGCTTCCAATGGGGTCTCTCATTGCTGAATTTGAGGATAGAATTGCCAAATATAGCATTAATCAAGCAGATAAAACCTTTCTGGCATTTCCTGACTCAGGCAACTCATCTTCAGCAATGATTGGAACAATCTTAGGTCAATTTCTCAATCAAAATTTAGTTTCCGTGGAAAGAGGGGCACCAATTGCCTCTTTCATTGAATTTCAAGTCATTGAATGGCTGCGAGAGCTGATAGGATATAATGCTGCTCGAGTAGATGCTCTCAAAGGAATTAAAGATGCCGCAGGCCTGTGGACCACCGGTGGGTACATGTCGAATTTTGTTGGCATTTTAACGGCCCTTAGAAACACGTTTCCGGAGGTTTCAAGCCTAGGCATTAGAGGACTGAATGTGGATCCCGCTGTGTTAGTTTGCGGACAGGTATCCCATTATTCGGTAGAAGATGCAGCGGACCGACTAGGAATTGGCAGAAGCAATGTTCTTAAGACAAAAGCAAATCAGTTTTTAAAATCTGATCCGTTGGCAATTGAAAAGATGCTTGCTAATCCGCCTACGGGAAAAAAAATATTTGTTGTGGTGGGAATTGCTGGAAATACCCGAACAACAGGAATTGATGACCTTGAGGAAATTGGAAGAATCTGCAGGAAATATGGAGTTTGGTATCACGTTGATGCCTGCCACGGTGGAAATCTTTTATTTAGTAAAACACTGAAAGACAAGTATCTCAAAGGTATTGAATCTGCTGACTCAGTCACAATCGACCCACATAAGGGGCTGTTCGCAACCTATCCTTCCTCTTACGTTCTGTTCAAGGACCGAGGCAAGTTGATTGGTTACAGCCGACACGTCGACATGGTGAAAAGGGACGATGTCTGGGATTGGGGACTGGTGACACCATTTTTATGCTCGCGCGGTTTTGAGTCACTGAAGACATGGTTCACTATCAAAAAGTTAGGAATCACCAATATTGGCAAGATCGTAGAACATCGAAACAAGTTAATGAAGTACATTGAAAGTCAGCTTAACGCTATGACCGACTTTATCACGCTCAATGACGTGGACTTATACCGATTGACGTTCGTATTTTGCCCAATTGAGCTCAGGTTAGCTTTTGAAAAGCTGGAGCCTAAAGAAAAACAAGAAATGGTTGGGATTGTGAAGGACATCACCCATAGATTGTGTGCACAACTCTATGAGTCCAATACCGTCTGCATTGATGAGCATACTCTAGAGGATGTTGGTAACCGCGTTGGGTTAGGGAAAGATCAAAAATACAATGTTATGGCAATTAGCGTTGGGAATCCAATGATGACAATTCAAGATGTAGATAAGTCCATCGAACAGCTACGTAAGGTGGCAGAAGTGATGAAAAAAGAAATTGCCATGAAATCTACATCGACAAAGATCAAGGATTACATTATCGGAGGCCCAGCTGGATGGAACCTGTAGTCGGTTTGTATTCAAAAGAAATTCTGTCACTCTGTGAAGATGGAGTAGTGGGCTTTTTTATCTACGGTTCCGTGGCTGAAAGTTTGGCGTCTCACAAGAGCGACATTGACTCTATGCTAATTACCAATTCAATAATGTCCGGCGAACAAAAGGCAAAACTTAAGCGTGGCGCAATTTACTTTCAAAAGAAATTTGGTTATTTGCCCGACGAAGTCTTTCCAATCGAAATTTTTTCTCTCTCCGAATGTGCCAAAGCTCTTGAGTTATTTGGCAATGCGATCAGCAGTGGTGAAATCCTAGATTCGGAGGGAGATATAGTTGAGATCTGCCGATCGATTTTGTCAAAAAAACAAATTATTTTAGGCTATGACGTAGTTTCGTCACTGGAAAGCACATTAAGGGCAAATCTCAACATTCATATCGCCAATAATTCAAATACCCACAAGCATATCTGCGATCGACTTGGGAGACCCTATGATGCACTTTAGGGAAATCCGAGAAATATTTAATTCTATTGATTGGACGGTATTCGAGACAGAAATCGCGCGAAATCTGCGATCAAAAATTGATCAGTTTTTGACCGGGGATATGGAGAATTTGATCAGGATTGTGCCCACACATAGAGAGTATATTGAAACTTTATTGTCAGCCAATAGCGAGTTCTCCAATGCTAAAGATACTGAAAACAAGGTCCTGGCCATCGCCACATTTGTTGAATTGCTCAATATTCAGAAGGATAATTTGTCCATTAATATGGCAGTCATTTTTAAAGAATATTGTGTCTTTTTAAAAAAGATAAGCCCATTTTTCGATCATTTTACGATTGAATCTAGAGACGAATTGCGAGTTGCACACCACAGCTTAATTAAGACCATTTTGGACACGTTGGGAAACAAATATTCCTTTGTTGTATTGAGCGGAAGCTATGCTTCTAACCTGATGTACCCGCTGAGTGACCTAGATGGATATTTATTGGTGGACGATAAGGGCAAAAATGATGCTGGTTTCAAACCCGAAATTAATTTGACGCTCAACGTACTTTCCGCATGTAATCTTCGTCTGAATGAAAATATTCTTGGTTACGTAAATCAATATATCCACTTTGATAAGTTTCGATCCGCAGCTAGAAAAATTGGTATCAATATAGATTTTCCAAGAGAATCATGGGACGAGCAGAGTGACAACGTATGTTCGCAAATTTATGAAAAAATTGAGACGCTAGATCGAAGCTATTTAACGTTTAATAGATTTTTACAACAATATATACAAAGTATCCTAATAGGAAATCCAATTGATTCACCCAGATTTTTTGAAAATGAAATCTGGGGATTTTTATTCGAGTTTGGCGGAGGCAACTATTCAGCATATTCGAGATTTATCGAAAACAATAACGTTCAGTTGGCAAAACTTTTTAGTACCCTCAACTGGACAGAGTGGATGTGGCGAGAAGCTGAAGGTCAGATGAGTTTATTGGCTGAGGTAAATTCAACGAGTCAATTTGAATTTCGAAACAAGTTGCGGCAGCAAGACATGCTTTTGGGGCTAAATCTTTTCAGATACGTTACGGGCAATACATCTCCATTTGTTGTTACAAAGCCCTATGCAGAAATCATGATGGGTATGAAAATTCGAACTTTGGAAAAAGCAAAAGAAGAAATCCGTAATATCAAATTTAAAGCTTTGGCGAAGGATAGAACTTTTCAAGGTGGGTTAAAAAAGCTGAAATACAAAATTTATCAATCTGAACATGGGTATAATAAAATATTATATCAAAGACTATTTGATGATTTCGGTAGCTTCGTTTCAGCAAATTGGCCATTAGATTTGCTAAGTAATACTTTGCCAAATAGGATTGATGCCCTGCCCACTAGGAGTCTCAGATGAATATCGCGGGCCGTTGGATACTACTTCTGGAACTCCCTGAAAGCGAGAAGTACTTATTGGAATGTTTCCGAACGCTTGAACTGAAAATAGCTTATTTTGGCAAGTGTAGAGCAATTGCAGAAATCTGTGATCGAGTGTTTTGGTATGACACAATTAACGATCTTCAATTATTCTTAGAGAGAGAATTGGACGAGATTAGGACTTTGAACCCAATTTCCGTAGTCGGATTTATGGAAAACACAAAGCAGACGGAAAGGCGACTTTTAAAAGAACTTGGAATCAGCATTAACAATGATCGTATTTATGATGTATTACGAAACAAAGTGACGCTAAGGCAGACTTTAGAAGAAGTTTCAATACCCACCGTAAAGTATGTTTTTTTAACTGATTTAACAGGAGATAAAGTGGTTCCATTAGAATTCCCCTTTGTTGTTAAACCAAATTTTGGATACTCGAGTGGAGGCGTGCAGCTGGTAAAGGATCAAGATAGCTTTAGGTCAGCACTTAAGATCATAAACAGATTAAATAAAATGTTATTTAAATCAGAAACAAATGCGCAATTAGGTGCAATATGTGAGGAGTATATTGATGGTGATGAATACTCAATCGACTCTATAACGGTGGATGGACTGACTCGAGCTTTTTTGGTGTGCAAACGAAAGTTTCCTGGGGAGGATAATTTTTCAGATTACCTTTACGCAACACCTTTTGTTGGGCACGAAGAAATTCGTCTAGAGGGTCAAAATTTGATAAGTAGAATTGCAGATTATATTGGCTTGAAAAATGGGCCAACCCATGCGGAATTCCGTTGGTGCGATAAAAGAAATCAGCTGATGCTCATTGACATTGGATTTAGAATTGGCGGAGCAGGAAATCTCGGACGTCTTTTCCATTTAACCTCTGGCATTGATCTAAATAAACTGGCGCTCCGTGCTTTGGTTGGGGATCTTGGAACTAAAGAACTTTTCATGATAAAACCAATATTCCATAGATTTGGAGCAAGCATTAGCCCGGACATTGGAAAGGGAGGCAGGATCATGAGAATCAACAGTATTGAATATTTGGAGCGCGACCCTTCTATTGCTCACTTTTTTCTGAATAAAAAAGTTGGTGACTTTGTAGTACCTTATCCACGAGGTGTCGATTGTTTGGGCGAAATTCAAGTTATAGAAAATGACGAAGTTTCACTAAATAAAAGTATTTGTCGATTGTTTGAAAATTTCCACGTAATTTATGAACCTGATAAGCATCCTACCGGGGGGGACGAAAGGTACTCACCGTAATGAGGAGTCTCTTTTCGCCTAACATTGTTCTGGGCCCTCTGTGAATTAGGCCGTTGCCAACATTGTATTTTTGAAGAAAATCCTTGGAAACAAAGCTTTGAACGAATTCCATCGAACGACTATCCATATTGCTTGGATCTGATTCACCTTTTAGAATTCCAATCACCGCATTTGATGTCCTATTTACCTTTGCTGTATCGAAAACGAACAGTGAATCTGGCTCGCTTCCCTCTTGCATTGATGATTCTGCCCACTTTTCTCGCCTTACATTTGAATTTGGAGTCCACTCCGTTCCATTTCCTATAAACGTTTGGAATAAGGTCACGAATGCTGCATCCCGATGATAACATGACGACACTGATGTTTCATTACCATCAAAATATGAGGGTACGATCGACCTTAAGCTTACATATGGGTTATCCTCACCTGTCACCGTAGAGAACATTTTTACTAATTCAAATACGTGCTTTATTAGAATTTGCTGTAGATCGCTAGGCAATGCACCGATCCTTGATATTTCCAAGGGAAGACTCGCTTTTATTTTCTCTAAAGTCTGCCCTTTGGCCCAAAATTGATATTTATCATCAATTTGATCTAAAAATGGATTAAGCAGACCTGACAAATCACATTGTTTGCTCTCATATAGTGCAAGATTTATTGAGGGCTTCATGATGGCTGAGTGAAATTCAGCAGCCTCGAATTTATTTATGTAAGCAACATGACCATGATTATTCATACCATTTCCCTTTGCAAGTAATATGCCATTAAATTAAACGATTAATTAGCTTGCTTATTGCATGCATAATAAATGACAGACCCAATTTTAAAGAGGTAGAAAAAATGAAAGACAAGCGAATCCTGTCTCCCGAGCAGTTATTGAGTTATGGAGAAAAAGCAACCAAATTACTAAACGATAACCGTTTATATACACATGAAAATGGAAAAGGAATTGAAATATACGGCGAGCCACTCATAATCTCGAAGTCGGAATATCTAGAATATTGCCGTATTGTCGAGGGTATTAATCTGGCTCAAAGCGAAGTCGTTAGGAGTTTGGCGCAGCAGCTTCGACCAGAATTTGCCCAGCACGCTGTCTTCAATGATCAACTGAAGGCTCAATTAAAATTGAGAAAGTCCATTTTTTTAAGTCGGTATGACTTTATTGTCGGTACCGACGGAAAATTGAAGGTCATTGAATTCAATTCCTCTTGCCCGGCCGGAATGACTTTTCTGCATCGCTGGAGATCAGCGTTAGCGGAGGTCTGGCCAGATTCGACATTGACCCAGAGTTCGCCAATGCTTCTAGATGACCCCTATTATTTCCCAAAACTCTTGCTGAAGGAAATGTCAGAAAAGTACACGCACAGTTCGAGTCCGAATGTAGTGCTCGTGACGGACAACTCTAAAGCAACTTTGGAGCTCGAAAATTTAAAGTATCTTTTTTCTCAGCTGGGAGCTCGCTGCAAAATATCTGATCTTTCAAAACTAAAGTTCCATTCGGGATATCTTTATGACGAAAATCAAGATCAGATAGACCTCGTATATTGCAAGATGCGTCCGCCTCGCTCCGTCTTGTGTGGCTGGGGGCCCGAACAATTTAAATCGTATTCTGATTTGCTGGAAGCCGCAAAAATGGACGCTGTTTGCATTATAAATCCATTTAGCGCCATGACCATTGGAGAGGATAAGGGGCTGCTGGCGGCCATGCAGAGTCAAGATTTTCAAAATGTCATACCAACTGATGTATATCAAATTGTTCAAGAACATTTAGCCACCACTGCCTTCATTACGCCAGACGATCTTGAACAGATTCAATGGCTACAAGAGAACAAAGATATTTTGGTGATCAAACCTAGATTAGAGGGCAGAGGTCACCTGGTAACTTGTGGGAACTCTGTCTCGCTAGAGAAATGGGAAGCCACTATTCAATCTTGTGAAAAAGGTCAGTGGATCGTACAAAAATTTGTGCCTCCAGCGACGAATTCTAATTCACAGTCAGGTTTTTCGAGCCGAACCTTGGCCATATATGTGATCGATGGAAAGGCCTGTGGGATGATGGGAAGGGTGAGCAAAGGGGCGGTTAACAATATCGCCGAAAATGGCAAGATCCAGCCAATATATATTGGCTGATTATTTTGCGACAAAGTCAAATGCACGCTCGTGAACATACACGAGCTTACAATCCTGGATATATCGTGCATCATGAATCCGGCCTGCGCTCACGTATCCAGCGTCTCCAGTATTCAACAATACCGGGGAGCCGTCAGCCACGATCTTCCCATCCAACTCCTGATAAAACTGAACTTGCATTTGTCCTTCGACCACCACGGTCATGTCATTACCAGGGTGCGTATGCGGAACTTCATATGAGCCAGCGACCCAGCGCTCCAACATACATTCCACACCATCGGGATTTGTTGGCCAGCTGGTGCGAACTGTAAAACCAATCGGCGCATCAGGCACGGTAACATGCAGGTCCCACAATGGGCTTGCGTCCATGTTTTGATTCTTTAGTTTACTTATAATTGGTCCTTTTGTATTCATCGCAATTACATGAATTCGGGCACTTCAATATTCAATATGCCCAAACCCTCGGTTAAAATATGAGCTGTCATTTTTACCAGAGTTAATCTGGCCATAAGTATTTTGTGATCAGCTCCCAGAATTTTAACCTTGTGATAGAAGCTACTAAATGTGCCAGCCAGATCCAGAATGTAAAGGGCCAAAATATTTGGCTTAAAATTTTGGTAACTACTTGTCAGAATATCTTGGAATTGAAGTAACGTGAAGGCAAGGTTCACCTCTGCCTCATCGGTAAGAAGCTCAGTCATTTGAAAATCAACGTCAACTGCGGCCTTCTTTAAGACAGAATTGCAGCGAACTACCGTGTATTGTACAAAGGGTCCAGAATCTCCCTGCATACTCAATATCTTTTCCCAGTCAAATTCGACGTCTTTTGATCGCTCAGTTCTAAGGTCGTTGAAAATCAGCGAGCCTACTGCAATTTTTCTCAAAATTTCATCAGCGTGCTCAATGCCTTCGTTCTTCTCACTAAATATCTGCTTAACTAGCATCAAACCACGATTCAAAACATCCTCAAACAAGATCAAGTTGCCTTGTCGAGTGGACATCTTTCCTTCTTTTAGTCGGTACAACCCGAAACTAATATGGTGGCAGCTTTTATGCCACTCATAGCCCATCAGACCTAACACCTTAAACACCTGTTTAAAATGCAAGCTCTGGTCCTGGGCAACCACATAAAGCATGATATCAGCATGCATTTGTTCATGCCTATAAATGGCTGCAGCCAGGTCCCTTGTTGCATAAATTGAGGAACCATCGCTCTTTCTGACGATACAGGGAGGGAGATTTACATCCTCAGGAAAAAAAACAACTTTTGCGCCTTCACTTTCCTTTAGAAGCCCCATGGCCTCAAGTCTGCTCTCCACATCGGCCAACTTATCATTATAGAACGACTCACCAATTACATATTCATGTTTCACTCGCAATAAGTCATAAAGTTTTTGATATTCGACCAAAGAAAGTTCAATGATTTTTTTCCAAAGCTTTTTAACCTCAGGATCACCTTCCTCTAACTGTTTGAAAGTCTCGGCGCCAGCCCTCTCAAGATCGGGATTGGTCTTCTCTTCAGAATGAAACCGTATATAGAGTTTTAGCAAGCTATCTATCGGCTTGCTTTCAAGGTCGTATTCATGCCCCCATTTTTTAATTGCCCAAGCCAGTTTTCCAAATTGGGTACCCCAGTCTCCGATGTGATTTATCTCAAGAACACGAAAGCCCTGACTCTCCGCTAAATTACAAAGAGCCTTTCCAATAATCGTTGCTCTCAAGTGCCCAACATGCATTGGTTTTGCAATATTAGGACTACTGTAGTCCACGGCTACTGTTTTACCTTTGCCCCAATCAGAATATCCTACCTTAGACGGGTGATCTGAAAAGTGCTTCGACAATGTCGAATACAATATCGCAGGCTTAAAAGTAAAGTTAACATATCCACCTATAGCCTTAACATCTTCGAGAAATTCAATTTTCCCAACCAATAATTTTTCAACTTCGATTGCTGCCTGAGATGGAGGCATTTTTTTAACTTTTGCTAAATGGAACACCGGGAATGCAAAATGACCGTGTAGTCTAACCTTTGGAATTTCAAGTAGGTTGAACAGTTCTACCGAATCGCCGCCAATGATACGACTTACTTCATTCGCCAAATCTTGCTTTAACTTATTTAACATTTTCGATATTACCACTTAAAAACATTGCAAACACCTTGTTACGAGACTTATAAGAGAACGACAGATGTCGTTATAACTTATGTCAATTCGTTTTCCAACCGATTTTATCTAACACAAATATCTTTACTGTCCCTTTAAATTTGGCAGTATATCTTGACTACAGACTTATTGGATATTTTTCCACGGCTATTGAGATTATATGCAGCAAGTATCATTTACAACAGTAAAGACAATTTGCGCTTTATCGAATTCTTTTTTAAAAAATCAAGGGCAAGACAGGGAACGTCTCACGCCCATCAATTGCTCCAACCTTTAAGCAACCTGACGAGACTTTAAAACGAAAAACTATTCCAGAAAACTTATTGCCTACATAATAGAAATTCATTAAGTTCGCCCCCTCAGATTGTCTGAAATGGGTTCCATCAGTTAGCTCAATTTGAATTTTCAAAGACGATACAATTTCCTGGATGATGTACCCCTTATTGGCTTTAGCTTCAACCATATTCTGCTTCCAATCTTCGGCTGCTGTCTCTCTACCAATGAACACATCCTTACCTTGGAAGCTAGTACCTTTTTTAAGAATCCATTTGTTCTTATTTAATATGATATCTGCCAACTCTTTACCATCGAGACGATCGACCGCTTGAGACTTTGGAATGTATTTAGCAATCAAATCAATTTCGTCTGAAGCAAGAAATTTTTGGATATTTTTATCCCACAATAGTGCCAAAAATATTTTGCTATCATAAAGAAATGAGGAAGCTGACACGTCAAATGATTTGATCATACTTTTCGGTAAACCTTGGTATATCTCCCAGTTTTTATTTACTGCAAAGTGTGGGTACGCAAAAAATCTAAACAAATAATCGTTAGGTTTATATCTTTCTAAAAGCACCTTAGTCCCTTCTAATAACTTGAGCTCTATCCCTTGACCTTTAAGATATTCCATGATCAAATTTCGGTCATTAACCACATCCCTAGTTCGGTTAGCAATATCCCACAAAAAATATCGAGCATTTTTTTTGTTTTTCAAGTAGTCGGCAAATGCCTGTTCAGCAAAAAAAGAATCCTGCATTAAGGCGCCATAACTAGTATGAATATATTTTGAAAGACCACTCACGCACTGATAGAATTCCTTTAAAACCATCCCTGAAGGAAGCGATAAACACCCGCTATCAATATTAAACTCGATTACCTTAGGCCCTTGTTCTGTAAGTATGCAATCAGGCCTAAAAAAAACTGATACGCTGGCCATATCTTCTAATGAAAGGCGATATTCCCCCAAATTCATTTGAAAAGTGTCTATTAACTCCTGATGATCCATCCCAACTCGCTCAGGAAGGGAACAAATAATTTTCTTAAGTCGTAAAATATCATCAGCCCACATTTTCACTAGATCTCGCCGAATAGGAACAAAAGAGGTCGAGTAACCTAGTTTTCGTAGGTCATTGTCTTTTGAAACGTTAACCATCTTGGCTACTCTTTGTATTTTAGCTCTAAATAGAGAACCAATTTCCAATAATTTTTTTGTGTCAACTATCAAATTTGACATCTGAGTGGATCTCCCTATTTTGGCATAAATCTTCTTTAATAAAAGCTAAATATATTTCTCGCTCCAAAAGCAGCTAGCTAATAGCTTCATATGAAGCTGTTCACTTTCTCCAGAGCCCCCTAACGTATAGGTTTAGCCTTAGAACCAATAGTCTTTTACTATAGTCGAGTACGAAACAATCTTAGTTTGTATCTTCAAACTGCTAAAAACTGGTAAGGAGTAATCTATGATGATTTATTTATGAAGCTAACCCATTAAAACAAAATGAGAACTCCCTCATTACTGAACAGTAAAACAATCAGCAATAATCTACAACAATTAAATGATCTAGTGCCAGACTTCATGGACGCAAAGTAATGGCTCATCTTATGGAAAAATGCTGGCGCTAAGGTTTAGATAAAAAAGGAACGAATCAAACTCAAGAACTTCTTAGAATTTAGTTACGAAGCTCAATTTTAAGAAAGGAAATGTAAATGATGGATCCTAAATGGAAATCTGGAGTCCCCCCCCAATTAAACGGACAGTTGGTTACATAACTCAAGATCTCCTCGGTATTCAAGTGGAGATTTAAAATTTAATCCTGAATGTGGATGATTTTTATTATAGTCATCAAACCACACCGGGATTTGCCTTAAAACACTTTCTACAGTCCATAACTCATTCACATAGACATAATCTCGTTTAAATAGCTTTACAAAAGCCTCAGCCATGCCATTTGATTCAGGGCTATAAGCCGGTGTTGTGATTGGATCAAAACCCCAAGACTTCGCATAGTACTTAGTTTCTTCACAAATATATTGGGGCCCTTGGTCTGATAACCACTGTGTAACTTGAGGTAATTTTTCAATTTCCCCAAATCTATGCAACACAGTTTTGTCCATAAGTTTAATAATATCGTGATGATTTAAAGGCCTAGCTTCAGCAATAAAACTCATCGCCTCTCCGTCGTGACAGTCAAGGCGAAATGCCACTCTGACTTTTCCGCCATCCCAGCATTTAAATTCAAAAATATCACTACAGAATCTTAAATTAGATTTTAAAGTAATTATTACATCTTTATGTTCACGTTCTTTTATGCTCCCTGATTTTGGCAATATTAATTTATTAATCTTCATAACTCGCTCTATACGTTTCATATTCCATCTTTGCAGCCCTGCAGATCTTCTAGTTCCGTTCACAATAGCTGTAATCCTAGGAACTCCATAAGTGGCTCTGACTTTAACTGCAGAAAGAATATTATCTAACACCATTTTATCAGCCTTTATTTTGTATCTTTTAGGTCTATGGGATTTGTTCTTGTACTGGTTGCTTCTGGAAACCTTTAGTAACTGCCGAATCTGACAAGTCCACCATTGTTAGCTTAATTAAAAATGGGGGACTCGATGGGTTTATTATTAAGCCAGTATCAAAGCTAAATCTATTTGGGAAGATTAATGGTGTATTAAAACGTCTTGGAAAAAGCGAGCTTAGTTACGAAGTTTTGGCGAATAAGATTTAGGAAAAAAATGAAGAGAACAGACGTGGTTCAATTTATTAAAGAGGTTTTAAAAAGGCTTAAAAAATAGGTGCTGTTTGATAAAAAAGAAACTGAATCTAGAAATATACTCAGATATTCATTTAGAATTTGTGATTTTGATTATAAAAACAATCCAAACATCGATGTAGTTATTTTTGCTGGCGATATAGGTCCAGGATTAATGGGCGTTGAATGGATAAAAAAGAATATTAAAGATAAGCCTGTAATTTATGTAGCAGGAAACCATGAGTTTTACGCACAGGAAATAATTTCAACTTACGCAAAAATTAAAGAAGAAACTAAGAATACGAATATCCACTTTTTACAAAACGAAAAGGTCGAAATAAATGGGGTCACTTTTTTAGGATGTACACTTTGGACGGATTTTAATTTACATAAAAATAAAAGCCTTATTATGCCTACGGCCAAAGGGATAATGAACGATTATAGAGCTATCGAATTAAATAATAATGATTTAAGCCCTGATTTTATCCTTAATGAATTCCAAAAGTCTTATTTATATTTATCAAAGAACATCAAACCAGGTGATGTAGTAGTAACTCATCATGCTCCGTCTGAAAGGTCTATCTCTAACATTTTTAAAGGAAAACTCTCTAATCCATTCTACGCATCCGACCTAAGTGGATTTATTAAATCCACTAATCCTCAATTATGGGTTCATGGTCATTGCCATGCGCTAAACAACTATAAGATAGGTAAGACTAGCGTTATATCAAATGCTAGGGGATACGTGAATATAGAAATACTCTCTACAGAGTTTCAAGGAATCACAAAAAAAGTAAATCGAAAAGTTTAATTTATTTTTTCGAGCCGAGAATGTTATTAATCGCGCTAATGCCAACATCAGTTAAAACAAAACCTGCATAATGTTTTTCACACACAGAAACAGAATTCCCCATGCTTTGGGCTACAAGCTATATAGGCACACCCTTGCTCAATAAGTAAATGGCATACGAGTGTCTTAAATCATGCCATTTAAGATGCTTTGATTTATCTTTAAAAACAGCTCTACAAGCGCTCTTAAAACGCTTGTTAATTTTGTTTCTAGTAAGATTTATCTCTGGAATAGCCTTAGTCCATGATTTAAAGTTTGGAATTGCTATATCTATAAGGAATGCACTACGCTTCTTTCTATTTTTTGGAAGTCTTCTTTTGCCATTTTTATCAATTTGAGCGTCAACATAAATAGTGTTGTCGACCCTTAAAGAATTATAATTTATCGCAAACGCCTCACCAATCCTTAGTCCAGAATAAAAAGATAGGAGGCACAGATCTTTTAAAATGCTGTCGTTTAATTGTATAACAACTTTCTTAAGCTCATCCTCTGTTAGGTATTTTACTTCTTCAGTATCTTCTGGTGGTAATCCAAGAACCATATCCCTTTGTAGGTACTTTAAAATTGAATTTATTTTATTTATTCTTTCTCTAATTACGGTGCTTTTTTCTGGCAAGCTAAGCATCTTATTCAATATTTCATCGTCTGTTGCAGACTGGATTGACAGTTTCCCTAGAGACCTAATCGCCCTTTCAAACTTGTATCTTGCCGAATCTTTGTCTACTAAAAACTTTTTCCGCTTAAAATAATCCTCTAAAAACCTTGATAAAACTTTAGCGTTTTCTCCGTTGAAAACTTCGTCTAATGGGTTAATAAGATTGGCTTCTGATTTAAGTCTTTTTAGTATGTTTTTGGCAGATTTTTTCGCTTCCTCAAGGGTTATTTTTTTAGAAGTATAGGAAAGGTTTATTGCGTCCAGATCCTTATTTTCAATAGTTTCATTTTTTGTTTTACCGTCAGGCAATTCGACCCTTTTAAATATAGAAAAAGCTTCAGGTCTATATGGTCGAATTCTCAGATAATAGTTCAAATTCCTTTTCGACATTGTAAATTCTCCACACTTCCATCATTGAGAAGTTCTTGTTATACAAGATTCGGCGAATTTCAAGCGATCCTTGAATTCTATTTAATAACTCGAAATCAGTCGGGTTAGCGGCTAACCCGTTTTGACTTTTTTTCTAACCCGTTCATTTTTAATAAATTAGAATTTCATAATAATATCATACACTTAGTTGGAGGTGGCAAACGGATTTGAACCGCTGTACGCGCTTTTGCAGAGCGCTGCCTAGCCCCTCGGCCATGCCACCTCAGTCGGTTTCAAAGACAACAAAGACTATGATTTATGGGGAGCTATTGTCAAGTAATTGTTGGCCAGGTAATCGTTAACCCGTAACTGCTAATCCGCTGATTCGGTAGAATTCATTCACAGTTCACCCAAAATCCTACATGAGGTATCCAAATCTAATTCATTTATGCATCTCCACGGAATAAATTTTGGAAACTAGCTTGCGTATTCGACAGGGCCTTCTGAAAATGCTTTGGTTCTACGCACGCGTTTTGTTCTAAATCTGCCAACGTGCGCGCCACTCGCAAGCAAGCCATTCGCCGTCGCTGCGAAGATAAAGAAGTTGGCAATGTTTTTATCAAGTTGTGGTTTTGCAAATCAGCCAATATTTCAGCCTCTGTTAAATATTTTGCGGGTAGGGTGCTGCCAGATTTTCGCCCTCCCGAATGAACCCATGAATAAGTTTTCAGTAACTCAGACAAAATTTCTTCACCACGCACACGTTCCCCAAGCATTAATGGTTTAGTAAAAAATAATAAATCAAAGCGATCCAAAAATGGGCCCGACAATCGACTGCGATAACTTCGACATCTGGTTAACGAGTAATTGCATTTCTTGTTGAATATAGCAGAAAACTTTTTTTCACCACCTGTCGATAATTCCATGCGAGCAATATTGCCAACTCCTGCTGATCTATTCGGTTTACGATCTGTGCTTGGACTTATAATCGATGTGCGACACGCATTTGCCTCAATGGGTGTCCAATCCCCACAGGGACACAAATTCGTAGTGGCCGCAAAAAGACATCTTGTCGGATAGGTTTCTTCTTTTCCCAGACGAGGAATGCGAATCACACCTTCTTCCATGGGCTCCCTAAGAGATTCCTGCACGACACCTGAAAATTCTAACATTTCATCTAAAATCAAAACTCCGCCATGAGCTCGAGAGATCTCTCCAAATACGGCCTGTGAGCCTCCACCCAATATGGATTTAGCAGGAGTCGAGTGATGCGGCCTGCGGACAGGGCGCCACTGTAAATCTTGCGAATGAAAGGCTTGCATCTCTTGAATATAGGCGCGACTTGGGGCTCGTAAAAATTCCACAAGACTAGAGGCCACAGCGGATTTTCCACTACCGCTAGGACCGGCTAACATGACAGAATGTTCACCCGCGCACACCCATTTTAAAATTTCACTTTGCTCCACGCTAAATGGAAAATCTAAAAAATCATTTGGCCGCTTCAGAAAACTATCATCATGAGCAGAAGTGGGTAACATAATATATGGAGTAGCTAAGTCAGATAATTTTTGAATCCAATGTTTTTCAAAAAGATTTTTTACATTCGAAGAAGGCAAGGTTTTTTCGCCGGTTAAAACTACAGCTTGCAAGTGGTTCATTTTACGCTCCAGGTCCGCGGGTTCGCTGACAGACCCATCCAATCCTAATTCGCCGTAAATATAAAGTGAATCCGCTTGAGTCGGTAAAGGCACTTGCTCCGTGGCCCATAAAATTAAACTAGCAACAGCTAGTTCGATACCCTTCGAGTTTTTTTTAATGTAACTAGGACGTAGATTGACAATCACTTGATGGGAAGTTGGAAACTGAAACCCACTGGCGCGAATCGCACTTTTAATTCGTAAAGCACTTTCTTTTAAATTTTGATCCGGCAATCCTAAAAATTGAATTTGTGGCAGACCTGGCAGTAAATTAATTTCGACTTCAATCGGAGTTAAATAAGCTCCATCATCTGTGAACGAGTGTACTTTCATAGAATCAGTTCCTTTTGCTAATAGAATTGCTGTTAAAACAGAACTCTAGAAATTAGCAAATAGGTCGCCGTAATAAAGTCGATTTAAAATTAAAACTAGAAATTAATATCCGAATGGCAAATTTAAATTTCGGAAAACCAACCGAGCAACACAGAATTTGGGCGTATCAATTAGATTGTATTACTGATCCCAATAATTAATTCGCCAAGGCGCAAGCTTGAAGTTGTATTGTAATACTACGAAAGCGCAGCAACGCTGGGGAATTAATTATTGGGATTAGTATAGCAAGGCGGTCAAGCCGCCGGCCTCATCCAATGCCTTTAAATCTGAATACCCACCAATCAGTTTATCATTGATTAAAATAATAGGCACAGTTCTCCAGCCAGTTTTATCTTTGATGGCTTGGATTTCCTCAGGCTTATCAGTCAAATCAATTTCTTGGTAAACAATCCCACGATTTTGAAAAAATCGTTTGGCATTGACACAATAAGGGCAAGGATCTTTTGAGTACATGACAACTTTAGCTTTTTGATTCATAGTCGGATCAGTATAATTGTAAAAATATAAACTAGGTAGGTTTTTTTGTTTTCTATGCCATTTATTCGCTTTTTACTGACACGAATTTGTCTAACTACAGCGATTCAAATTCAAAGCGTCGCTGTTGGGTGGCAAGTTTTTGATCTCACGCAAGACCCATTGTATTTAGGTTATATTGGTTTGGCAGAGGCCCTGCCGTCGCTGTCAGTGGCGTTGTTGGCGGGTTATATCAGCGACCATTACAATAAAAAAACGGTCGCATTGGTCAGCCAGTTGATTACTTTATTTAGTGTCAGTTGGTTGATTATTTTTACGCATCTTGATTTATCCGTCGATGCAAAAGTGATGGGCTTGTTTTTTTCTATGTTTTTAAATGGGCTAGGTCGTGGATTTTTTTCTCCTTCTATGGCTTCTATTTTTGGCCAAGTTGTTCCTAAGGAGCATTATGTTCGAGCCGCGACTTGGAATACGGGCGGGTGGCAGTTTGCGGCCATCATTGGACCGGTGATGGCTGGATTTTTATTTAATAGTATGGGAGTGGGTTTTACGTATTGGATCGAATTTGGTCTAATTGTTTTATCGATACTGGCATTGGCCCCCATGCAAGGTCAGTTCGTCAATCAGCATCCGTTGAAACTGAAATTGAAAGAAAGCATTCAAGAAGGATTGGATTTTGTTTTTAATAATAAAATTATTTTAGGAGCCATGTCTTTAGATTTGTTTGCGGTCTTGTTTGGTGGGGCTGTGGCTTTGTTGCCGGTATTTGCCAAAGATATTTTGGCTGTCGGACCATCGGGATTAGGCTGGTTGCGAGCAGCTCCTAGTATTGGCAGTGCTTTGATGATTATGGCGATGTTATTTTTGCCACCCATTAAAAAAGCTGGAAAAATATTACTATTTGTCGTTTCTGGTTTTGGTTTGTGTATGATTGGTTTTGCATTATCAGAAAATTATTATTTGTCTTTATTGATGTTAGCGCTTAGTGGAGCTTTTGATAACGTCAGTGTAGTGATTCGAAATACTTTTGTGCAAACGTTGGTACCACCCATGATGAAGGGGCGAGTATCAGCAGTGAATTCAATTTTTATAGGATCCAGTAACGAAATCGGGGCCTTTGAATCAGGTACAGCGGCGAAACTTATGGGTACGGTTCCAAGTGTTGTCTTTGGCGGAGGCATGACTCTGCTTGTGGCTTTGATCACTAAGTGGAAATTCAAAGAATTGGTTGATTATGAGTTTTAAAGCTTGTCCATTATGCGGCCATGGCGACGCCGGTAAAGGTGAAGGCGAAGGCGAAGGTAATACTAGCGACGATGGTGTTCGAAGAACATTTGAAATCATCGAGCATGTGGCCTGGAAGGATATTCCCTTTTATCATTGTCAGCAGTGTGGGATTATTTTTAAGGATCCTTATTTCTGGTTAAATCAATCCGAAGAAAGACAACGATACGGACTGCACCATAACGTAATCGAAAACGAAGGATATGTTCGTTATTTTGATCCATTGTTTGAGTTTTTAAAGCAACTGGAGTTTGAAAAAAAATATCTTCAACCCAGGATTTTAGATTATGGTTGTGGACCTACACCTGTTTTAAGCCAATTGATGCAAAATAATTTAATTCATTTTAATGAAAATACAGATCCACTAAATTACAATAAGAGTGATATTAGTGATAATTCACTTGATACTAAAAATACAAATTCGCAACAATCAGAAGTGTCCACTCAAAAAGCACAGCAAAGTGTAGAGCTTTATGATCCCTTTTTTTTTCCAGAGACGTTGATAAAAGCAAAGACGAATAACGCAAAATATGCTTTGATAACAATGACAGAAGTTATTGAGCATTGTTATGACCCTCAGGCCGTAATCACCGAGGTCACTCAATTGTTAGATAACTCAGGACTGTGGTTCGTGCAGACACGATTGTGGTCTGATGTGAAAGCCTTTAGTAATTGGTGGTATGTTCGTGATCCAACGCATGTGATTTTTTATAGCGAAAAAACATTGCATTGGATTTGTCAAAAATACCATTTACAGTTGTTAAAAACCGATCATGAGCGTTCATTTTTATTTCAGAAAAATGAATCACCGAATGAAATGACAAAAATAAACTGACAATGAAAACACTACTGACAAATCGGGAATTTTTTTACAGCGGTAGTGATTTCATTAATGCGATGATGTCCACTATTGCTTTTAATAACGGCCCAGTAGGCTCCTTTGCCGATAATAATATTTTTGTGCTTTGAAACCTGTTGATTCAAAATGCGAATGCCACAATGAAGATTTTTATATGGATCTAGTATGGTTTTTTTAGGATCCGCCGGTGGTAGGTTCTTGTCCTTACTCCAGTCAAACTCACAAAACTTATAATGTTGAGTATCTTGGTAGCTCAGCTGCAATAATCCCTCACTGTGTACTTGCTTGCCCGTGACAGGGTCGGTTCCAAGATCTTCAGCCATGCGGCTTAGCGGATTAAATCCACTTTCCCATTTCGTCATCTCCGAGATAATTTGCCCTATCACGTTGATTTTTTGAATGCGAGTCAAATTATTATATTTAGGACAGAAGCGAGTGATGTCTTGTGATTCATTCACTATGCTAGCTCCGAATTTATCAATCACTTGAAAACTATAATTGGACCAACTGGCGTAGGCAGGCTTCTTCGACTCCCACGACAATGGTAACCATACCAGTGGCGGTTCTTGCGTGTCAGGTAACGTGGTTGTGGTCGGAGTAGGAACGGGTGTTGGGTTAGGAGTAGGCACAGGTGTGGTCCCGCCATCATTAGGGTCTTTTGGGTTATTGGGAGTTGTTGTAGGAGGGGCGGGAGTCTGTCCTGAATTTGGATCATCCGATGCGGTATTTCGTTGATTGTCGTCAGATAAAGATTTTAATTCCAATTGTGTATTTGGCGAACATGCTATGAATACGAAACTTAAACACGTCATAGTAAAAGCTATAACAACGAACGACCGAGTCATACAGAAGCCCCCCCAAGATTGAGTACTGCAATTAAGGGGCTTAATAAAATGGCAAAGCAATCACAGGAATGATTTTATATGCCAAGATGATATTCCCCCGTCAGCCGCAACTGACAAGGTTCTTATCGTATTTAAGATGGAAATTCTTAATGATTGGAATCGATTTTTCGACTAAGGACCAGTGGAAGTTGTAAATTTTTCTGCTCGCTAGACAAAAGCCGGATCCAGTTGGCGACAAATTTTGGAGCTTGCTCTAACAATAAATGTTCCCCATTTTCGATTTGCAACCACGTTGCTTTCTTATTTGTAGGAAGGCGATCCCAAAATTCTCGATAAAGCGTTTGTGGAACCAATGTGTCTAAATTGGATGAAATTAAATGAATGCGATTGCATTTTATGTCTTGCAAGTTCGCTAAGCCATTGAAGTTAATAATTCCGTGCGTTTGTTCAATAGCGGCACGACGATGTTGTGGATCATTAAGTTTGTTTTCAAAACGAAAGTTCATATAATGTGTTAAAAATTTTTTGTAATTAGATTCGATAGGATGAGAAATAAAATGTGGCAATAAGCCCATACGTTTGGACATATCCCATTGCCATCTTACAATTCGTTGCATCGGGAAGGAGTGATCTAAGCGAATGGTGTAGGGGACTAATAGGAATATTTCTTCAACGGGTATGCGATGAGCCAAGGCAATGGCAATGGCTCCTCCAAAAGAGTTACCAACGACGTGCAATTTTTTATCAGTTAATTTTTTAGTATTTAAAAATTGTAAGATATCATCGACATGGGTGTGAATCGAAAAATCAAAACTAGTATGGGGATCATTGGTTAAGCTTTGCTGTAAAGATTTTCCCTGTCCACGTAAATCGATAAAGCTATAGTTGGACTTTTCAAGCGCCTCGCTAAAAAAGGCCTGACGAAAATCATTCCAGGATTGAATCGAATCACTTAGTCCATTTAAAAATAGCCAATGCTCATTTTGCTCTTGATCAAAATCAATTTTCGATTCTGTATGTAAAAAATAATTAGAACCTAGTTCAATTTTTCTGATTTCCGTATCCATGCTATCATTTCCGGCCAAAGATTTTTCTGAGCCTTGCTACCAAGGACGGCTCCAATATGGCCACCATTTATAATTTTTTCTTCAAATGGGTGTAGGGCGGTTAAATGTTCTTTTTTTAATCCAGAGTGGGGAGGGACGATGTTATCTTCGGATGACATAAGGTTTAGGATCGGGCACTGAATGTCATTCAACGATATCACCCGCGTGCCTACCTGAAAGCGCCCTTGAATCAATTTGTTATCACGATAAAAATCTTGAATGATCATATTGTATAATTGACCTGGAAAATCCAAGTTGTCAGCAGACCAGATTTCTAATGCGATAAAATTGGTTAAGAAATTTTGATCGTAATAACGTTCGCTTAAAGTGCGCAGTTTTGAAATCCACAAACTGGGTTTGATAAATTGAAAGCTACTTTGTAATAATGGCCATGGCATATTACCGTAAGAGTCCAACAAGCTTTGCAAATCAAACTCGGGGGTTTTTGCCCATAATCCCAGTTTTCCCATCTCGGCAAAATCTATGGGAGAGGTAATCAAGGTTAGCGAGCGTATCGCTTGTGGAATTAAAGCAGCCATAGCGCAGGCAATAGTGCCGCCTAGGCAGTGCCCCCACAAATGAAGTTGTTCTTTTTTAGAGTCGGCCAGAACTTGTTCCATCACTTTGGTTAAGTGGAACTGAAAGAATTGTTCTTTCGTGATGTATTGAGCTTCGGGTTCAGGTGGCAACCAGTGAATCATATAGACGGCCTGTCCTTGATCAACAAGGTATTCAATCAAGCTTTTATTTGGAAGTAAATCCAAGACATAGTGTCGATTAATAAGCGAGGGAATAATTAAAATCGGCTCTTGATTATGTGCATCTGTATGTATGTCTGTTGATGAGTGATAACGAACAAGTCGTATATTGGCTTTTTCATAAATGACATCGAAGGGTGTAGGGGCAATTTGAAATTTCGATAGCATTGCATGCTGAGGCATAAGTCCTTGCCAAGCCTGTAAAGTTTCCTTAAGCATCAAGGCATTATTCATAATGAAATCCTTTCATTGAATCAGGGCTTATTCGGTTAGGCGCTGATGGGATTTGTTTTTGTTGTTATTTTATTTTTCTTTTGTGAATCCAAAGTTGGCGCCGTGGGGTTTAAGTGAGATTCAGCTTCAATAGTAACAGCAATAGCTGCAGTAGAAAGTGGTGTCGTTTGGGTGGGGTGAGTGTGATTTACAGGATGAGTGAATTTCCCAGTTTGAGTTTTTAGTTTTGATTTTAAATGCGAGTTTTCATTTTGTGAGTCAGTTAATTTTTTTTCTAAATCAAATAAGCGCATTTCAAGTTCTTGCATCATAGCCATGGTTTTTATTTGATCTTTTTGATTGGGTAGCTCTAGGGATTTCCATAAATTCTGCAAAGATTTTTTAACAAATAATTTTCGATAGACATTGAGTCTTAGGGCTAGATTTATGGATTTCAAAAAATATGGATGAGTGACCCATAAGTCTAACATGCGATCAAAATCTTTTTCGACACGATTTAAAATTTCTGGATTCATATCACCCTCCAAATGGTTTAAAGATCCAATGATTGACACAAGTTATGGTAACTGGTGGACTTGGTTCGGTGTCAAAGAAATTCGCATGTGAGCTAGATCCTTTTCGTCCAGAGGGGTCTAGAAGTCTTTGATTTTCTTAATGATGGCTTAAAAAATAAAGTATTTGCTCTATTTATGATTTTATTGACGACAGCCGAAAAATCTTTCTCAATAGTGATGAAGAGATGTCCTCTTCATCTGCTTACAAGGAGGAACTTATGGCAGCACAAAAGGAAAACACTCAACAACATTTTAGCAACGCTGAAAATGTATTTGCATCTTACACATCAGGAATGGGCGAACAACTAAAAGAAGTCGCTAACTGGCAAGTAAGAACCACACAAATGTTAATGGATCAAACTGTGCGTTCATCGCAAGCTATGGCTGATTTCGTTCACAATCAAGCTAACGAAGGTTTGAAATTTACACAAGAGTGTATGAAAGCTAGCCTTAGCTGGGCTGATGATTACAGAAAACATGTTTCATCATTAGCTGAAAAAGCTATGCATAAAAATCACTAAGATATTTGCTAATTACTCTTCAGAAATACCGTTGCCATTGGCGGCAGGAACGGGCGCGATCACTTTTGCTGAAGTGATCGATGCCCCTTCTAATAAACTAGCTAGGGTCACCGCAGGCATGGCCACTTCGATATAGCTATACTCAATCCCAGCATAGACATTGGAATTGACGCTGGAATTTTCTAAAAGCGCTTTGCTGGATTTAACAGATAAAGTCAGTGCAATCACATTGCCATCAGTTGCCCAGATGGAAGCGCCTTCCAATTGGGGTGAAAAAAATATTTCTCTAGCTTTAGTATTGCTAGCTAACTGTGAAGCGAATTGTTTTAATTCTTCTTTATTTTTACTGGCCTTCATCCAATCACTAGTTTCAGCGGAAGTCATACCACGATAAAGAGTCACGCGTCCAGTAACGGGGTCAGGTTTGATTAAGGCTTTGATCGGCGAGCCTGTACGCAGCTGATACATAAATCCATTCCACTCCATCCAAGTTTGCTTGTGAATCGCATCTGCAAAAGTCATAGTGTCGTCTTCAGTATTTAATTTTTTTTCAACGACCATGCGACGAAAAAAACCTTCGATAAAAAGATTATTTTTATAAATTGAAATGCCGCCATCACCTAATTTTTTGGAAGAATATAAATACTGAACATTTTCAGAACCGTCGTTGGGGCTATTTACAGGTTGGCTGATTACGAATTTATTAACATCATTGCGAAGTTTTTCGATCATTTTCTCATTGGCTGTTGTCGCTGTGACATCATCAGCCTCTGCAATCGGTAATTCTAATTTAGGATTCGCTTTTAATAATGAACGCACTCCACTTAATAGATCTATCACAACAGGAGGTTCAACAACTGTTACGGCAGGTTTTGTATAACTAGCACAGTCCGCCGCAGTTGGTGCAGCCTGGACGATAGAAAGAGTCCCTAACTGCAATGTTGAAATTAAAACAAATACAGAAGTCCATTTTTTTGAATTCAAGTATGGATTCATATTAACCGCCTTAGTGATAAGAACTAATTATTCGAACGGCTGCTAATATATCAAATTTGGCCACGGCCTTCTAGATGTAATGATTTTAACAGGTGACAATTTTTGCTTGGTTTAATTGCGGCTCAGCCAGACTTACAGCGGCAACGACTTAGAAATAGTTTTTATTCCTGACCAAAACAAAACTTTTTACGGTATCGAATCGTCGATAAAATTAAATTCAATCTAACTTAAGGAGTGAGTTTATGATTCAGCAAGGATGCGAATCTTGGAGATGTCGTTACATAATATTTGCATTGCAAGTCCTTCTATTGCATTCGTTTTTTTTAGTGAACAATGAGGCTCAAGCAGCACAGAAAAATAACAAGGAAGGGGCTACCGATAAGCCCAGCTATCAAGTACTAAAGGAACGTATTGGCACTTGGGCGACAGCGGCCCATCAAGGCGGGCTATTTTATTACGAGCCCAATACGATTCAGCAATTTGAGTACGCCTATAAAAAAGGAGTTCAAATCGTTGAAATGGATTTACGAATCACGAAAGATAATATCCCTGTGGTTTATCATGATCCGGATTTGGGAAATTGGACTGTTTGCACAGGCTTTGTCAAAGATTATACTTGGAAGGAACTGCAAAACTGTCGATTTAAAAATCATGAAGATCAAAGGATCTCTAGTTTTGCTGAAGTTCTTAAGTGGTCCAATGGTAAAATCATTGTTGATGCCGAGTTTAAAGATACTGAAACTATAGAGCCAGCATTAAAACTTGTTAAAAAATATCAAGCCGATACTTGGGTTTATTTTCAAACACAGTCCAGTCCAGAAAAATTTACTTTAGCTAGAAAGTGGTCAAAGACCTTAGGAATGGAAGTCGCTTTGCTATTTGCAGTTCAGAACTCAGAAAATATTGAATTTGTAAAAAGCAGAAATGATCCCGCCTTGTTGATAGTTGAAGTTGTGCCTGAAACCAGAAGCTCACAACTGATTCGCGAATTTCAAGCCATGGGAAAATTAGTGACAGAAGATGCTTGGCACTTTAGAAAAGATTGGGAGATATTTAAAGCGGCCTGTTTACCTGCATTCCGAAATGAGATCAATATTGCAGTCTCAAATCGAGTGGATGGTTGTGTAAAACAGAAAAATCAGTTTTTAGAAAAAATCAAAGACCGCAAATAAAATCTAATTAGATAAACTGATATTAACTAGGTTTAAATATTTACCTAGGACTATCTAATTTCAAACTCAAAAGTTTTAAAGTTAGTATTTGACGCTATGGAAAGATCATTTACTTCTGACTTTGTTAAGTAACTCATAGCGATGGACTTTTGTAATGGAAAAACTTGTTGGCCTTCTGGGCTGGAATTATCCAAGGTGTTTATCCATTGAAAGTTGGGCAATTTATGAATGACGAAAATAACAACATTATATCCACCATCACCAAAGCCGTCTTTTTTGATTTCTAAGCTGGGAATATCAACACTTAATTGGCCATCGGAATTGATACGGCTTTTATCGATCAAAATAGTTTGTTTGGCCTTTACATTTTCAAGATGAATATCCGAAGTTTGAATGACGAAACCCATTGGTGCTGACTTCGCATAGTACACTGTTAAATACAAACCAGTGTAGGATTGTAGATTTTCGATACGCAAGGGTTTAGTTTGAATGATGCTACTGGAGTTAGAAAACCAAGACGATAAACTCGAAAAACTAGCGGTCGAATTAACGCTATCGGCATTTGAATTGGAAGTAAAACTAAGTCCGATAAATAGGAAACCTAAACTACCTAAGATTATAGGTTGCAGGAATGAGTGGTTATAAGAATCTTTAGATGAGTGATTGCGTTTGTTCATGCTTATTCTCCTAAGGAACGTATGCTGGAAAACCGGGGTTTTCGATAGTTCAAGTACATAATTAAGTGACCATTTTTATCTGTGTATAAGGCCTTAGTATCGAAGGAAATGCCTAAGATATCAGGAGGCAAGGGCAGGACGCCGCTGGGTTTTGGGTGCAGGCGCCAGTCGTTGGTTTGTTCAAGTATGGTATTTTTAACCTCAGCAATCACTTTTGCTTTGATCCAACTCCAGTGACCCATCGACTTTAAATTGTCCTCATTAATTTTTATTGATTCAGCATCCATCGAATACAAATAGATATTATGACCCGATTTTTTTGGATCTGCTTTTACGTAGGCAATTATATCTGCATCAACTTCAAATTCATCTTGAATAAAGAGCCATTTTTTAATCCCAGTCACCGAGCCCGCAGGTACTTTTAATTTGGTTCGAATTGTAAAATAGGGAGCTGGACGATTGAATAAAATTTCAGGAGGGGAAAGTATCGTGATTTGTTTGCCGTCTTCTAGATCTGATTTTTTTAAATATTCCCGATCCCAACTTAACTCGATCATACGATTAATAATTCCGCGATCTAAGCCAATGGCTACATCATATTCGGATTCGGTAATATCATTAAAGGCCGTTGTACCAGTCGAATTTCGTCTTAAGTTTAATGGTTTTTGATTTTGCGGATCTTCAATAAACACATCAGTGCTTAGCAAGATGGATGATCGAATTTTATCGGTAGAGTTTTGTTCGATGCCGCGAATTCTCATTCCACGATAAAAAGGTAAAGCCTCTTTGGGGCCGTTCACTGGCTCCATGGCCACAATTTCTTCTAAGCTTGTGTTCATATACATTTGCGCTTTGGCGTTTAATAATGTTGTTAACTGTTGACTAGCGATACGACTTAACTCTGTTTTTAAATAGTTAATTATTTTAGGTGTTGTTTTATTGAATTCGTTTTCTAACTTATCTTGGTTTAGATAAAACTTTTCATCACCAATACCGATGTAAATTTGTGGTGCAATTAGTTTTTCGTATTTGGTCTCAAGATTCAAGTCATTGATATTGTGATCAAAGCCCAAAGCTTTAAATGTAATAAGTCCTTTTGGATCGACATTCACATAAAATGGCAATCGTATTTTAATACCTGTTTTTGGATCTTGCAGTAGACTGGCTTTAGTCAGGCCAAATGATTTTAAAAAAGTATTATTTAAATCAGAAATCATTAAAGATTCCGCTTCAATTCTTAGATTATTTACCTCTAGCTCTAAGGCAAAAACGGCGCCGGTGTTATAGCCCAATTGGTTCAGCAAATGATAATCAGTTACTAATGCCATTCTTTGAAATTGCAAACTATAATTTGAATTTTTAATTTCAATCTGTGGGTGAGAATCCTTTAAACTTAACCCAACCCATTCTTTAAGTAACTTACGAATCGTTTTGATTATTTGCTTTTGATCTTCTGGAATATGTAAAGAATCTTCGGTCACTGTGCCATCTGAATTCCAAGTTAGTAAATCAAAAGCTCCTTCTTCGATACTAAATCCGAAGTCCCCAACTAGACTAAAAAGGTGATCTTCAAAGTATTTAATTCCTTTTGGGGTCATCTTAATTTGTACAGCATTATTGATGTATTTAGGATTTGAAATAGATGGAACATTGGGCTTAGTAACTTCTGGTGGTAGGTCAGAGGCCCAACTCAAAGTCGATTTCGCAAGTACAGCTAGAGTTAACATTTTTAAAAATGTTCGTAATATCACTTTTGCTTTCGCTTTCTGCTAATAAATTCTGATTGATTAGCTTGGGTTAATTTGCAAATCATTTCTTACTGTTAAATACGTGCTTTGTTTTAGCGAACAAGCTCTGATCTGTTATAATCAAAGTTGGGTACACCTGGGTAGTTTCTAGAGGCTCTGACGGCTTCAGCGGTTTTTCCTTTAACAAGGTAAAATTTCGTTTTTTTGGTTTTATCGCCAAAGCCTGCATTAGCTAAATAATTGTTTTGATCTTTCCAATTTGTATATCCAGAAAAAAAATCAAAACGACCAGTACCGTTGATAGCGCCACCACTGTCACGTACAATCACATAGCCATCGTGTGGTTTATCCATGCCGTAGTACATGCCTTTTAATTTAGGAAAATATAAAACAGTTCCTAATTTGTATTTTGTTAAGTCGGCAGCCACTGACTTAAATGGATCTAAGCAAGTCATCCCGGCACCCAAGCCAAATGGGCAAACATCCAACGGAAATTGTGTGAAAAGAATTTTTCCACCTGTTTGTTGCTGAAAATTAATCGGGTAATATTTATTGTTGATCATCACCAGACAAGAACCTTGCATAGTGCAATTATTAAAGTGTTTACGACATAATTGAATGGATTCTTTGACCTTGTTGTCTTCGGTTAATCCCCAAACCTGAACTTTTTCATTCTTTTTACAAACATTGTCTTCATCAGTGATTGTTGGAATGTAATAAACTGTAGGTGTTGCAAATCCACCATCTACAAAATCGTTAGATGGTGCAAATTCATCTGAACCAAAAGAAAAAAATCGCTTCAAGCTTTCGACAGCAGTAACTTTTATTGGACTTGCAAAAAAATCATCCTCTGCTGTCAATGCATTCGGACTAATGCCAATTATTGTAAAAACCTGTAAAAATAATATAAAAGCATATTTAAAGATTGTATGAGTTTGTAAGGTTAATTGCATCGCTTTCAAGTTGGTTCGATAGTGTGAAAATTCAGAATTTGAGTATAAAGGCAATCTCAATGTAACCCCCAAGATTGATTTAGCGTAATTTTCGTAAAGGGGATTGCACTATAGATGCCAAAGAATTCTTGGTTGTAGTGTGAATAAATTAGAATACACGTAGAATTAGAAATTTAGCCTTGTCGTTTATTAAGACAAGGCTAAATTTTTTTCAAAAAGTAGTTTGAGTAATTTAAATTATTATTGTTTTTGCCAATCAGAATCTGAAGTGTTGTTAATACCTGTACTGTTTGTTGTTGTTACGAATTTATAGTAATAAGAAGCCACTCCGTTTGTGCCATCGTTAGCTGTAAAGA
This sequence comes from Bdellovibrionota bacterium, assembly GCA_052033755.1. Lineage (GTDB taxonomy): Bacteria > Bdellovibrionota > Bdellovibrionia > Bdellovibrionales > Bdellovibrionaceae > JBPOJH01. Next base: position 36,773 of record JBPOJH010000103.1, read on the forward strand.
CACCATTATTTTTACTAACTGTTCCCTTTTGTAGTAAGAACTTATTAGTCTTAGATATTCGAACATCACCGATAAAGTTAACAGTGTACTCCGCGTAGTCTTTCGAAATTCTAAGCCAACCTAACTCTGTCCCCCAAGAAATATTCGTGTTTATTTTGCCACCCATTAGACGAATACAAACAGAATTATCCACAGTGTTAGGGTTGCTATTTAGTAATAGATCGCCGGAGATACGAGTGGAAATAGTCGTCATTTGATTATTGTTATCTAAGACCATCGATTGCGATAGAACGCCGCTCGTTTTATTTACTATTAAATTATTAATATTTCCATTCAAATTTGGAATGATGGACTGATTAATGTTACCGACAATATTTATTGTGCCTCCGTTGATCTTACCCTTAATGATTTCTAAATCTCCACTTAAGTTAAATACAATGTTGGAAAGATCAGTTGTGTTACCTGTTTTGTTTGTCAATTTGGAGCTTAAATCTAAGCGTCCATTCATGGTTATGGTTTCCGTATCTTTATCAAAATGAAATTCAGATAATCTATTCGTGCCATTAAATTCGA
>JBPOJH010000030.1:0-33694 GCA_052033755.1 Bdellovibrionota bacterium
CTCTTCCTGAATTTTCGATCGTTGATATTGAGTCTCCATCGCACCCAATACGCCGCCACGCTCGTTGATACGCATAAATTCATCCAACACGGCCTCTTCCACCAAGTCCGTCAAATAATCATTAAAATACGATCCCTGCATCGGATTTTCGTTTTTCGACATCCCAAATTCACGATTGATAATCATTTGAATCGCCATAGCACGACGTACACTTTCTTCCGTCGGAGTCGTGATCGCCTCGTCATACGCATTCGTATGTAAACTATTACAATTATCATTCAACGCTAACAAAGCCTGCAAGGTGGTTCGAATATCATTAAATGCAATTTCCTGAGCATGCAGCGAGCGACCACTGGTTTGAATATGATATTTTAATTTCTGCGAGCGTTCATCACCTTTATACAAGTCACGCATCGCTATCGACCAAATTCGTCGAGCCACTCGCCCCAATACCGTGTACTCGGGATCTAAACCATTACTAAAAAAGAAGGATAAATTCGGAGCAAAATCATCCACACGCAATCCGCGATTTAAATAATACTCCACAAAACTAAATCCATTCGAAAGCGTGAACGCCAATTGCGAAATGGGATTCGCACCCGCTTCAGCGATATGATAGCCACTGATACTGACTGAATAAAAATTGCGAATTTTATTTTTGACAAAGTACTCTTGAATATCTCCCATCATCTTCAATGCAAATTGAATCGAAAAAATACAAGTGTTCTGCCCCTGATCTTCTTTTAAAATATCCGCTTGAACTGTGCCCCTGACATTTTGCAAAGTCCATTGCTTTAGTTCTTGATATTCCACTTCCGTTAACACGCGTCCCAGCTGCTGCTGCTTTTTTTCTACCTGCTGGTCAATCGCCGTATTAAAAAAGAAAGCCAAGATCATCGGCGCCGGCCCATTGATCGTCATACTTACACTGGTACTGGGAGCACACAAATCAAAACCCGCATACAGTTTTTTCATGTCCTCTAAACTGCAAATACTAACACCGCTTTCTCCCACCTTACCAAAAATATCAGGTCTGGCATTGGGATCATTCCCATACAAAGTCACACTATCATAAGCCGTCGATAAACGATGCGCTTTTTCACCCTTACATAAAAAATGAAATCGCTTGTTCGTACGCTCGGGAGTACCTTCCCCCGCAAACATGCGCTTCGGATCTTCATCCGCTCGCTTCAACGGAAATACTCCCGCTGTATATGGAAACTCACCCGGAACATTTTCTAATTTTAAATATTTAAATCGATCACCCCAATCTTTAATTTGAGGCACAACCACTTTTGGAATGCGACTGCCTGACAAACTGGTGGTCGTTAGTTTTTGACGAATTTCTTTATCCCTCACTTTAAAAATCAATTCATCTTGCGCATAAGTTTTTTGTAACTGTTCAAAATTTTCTAAGGATTGAAGTTCTTCCGCTGTAAAATCTTTCGCTAGCTCTGTCCGCCATTTCGATTCACTTTGTTGCAACTTCTGCAAATCTAAATACGTATTCAATTGATGAATCGATCCTAACAACGACGCTTTTTCCGCCAACTGTTGAGTTCGCTTTTTATAACGACGAATCGTATTGGTGATTTCCGCTAAATAATTTTGTCGCTCGGGAGGAATAATCGTGTGTTCTTCTGTTTTCAATAGATTATTTTTGTACTCTTCACTGATTTGCCATTTGTTAGAGGACGATGATTTTTCATTCACCTTATTCACAATTGCAAAAAATAACTCATGCACACCCTTATCATTAAACTGACTAGCTTGAGTTAAAAACACTGGCACCGGAACATTGTTATCAAATATTTTTCTAGAACGACGATATTGTTTGGAAACATCTCGTAAAGCATCTTCAGCCCCACGACGATCCGCCTTATTCACGGCCACTAAATCAGCAAAGTCAATCATATCAATTTTTTCCAATTGTGACTGTGCTCCGAAATCACTGGTCATCACATACATGGAAAGATCACTGATTTCCGTGATGGCCATATTACCCTGACCAATCCCCGAGGTTTCTGCAATAATAAAATCAAAATCTAAAGTTTTTAAAAAATTCAAAATCGCTGGCAATTGATTGGAAATTTCTTTACCACTATTACGGCTGGCCACAGATCGCATAAACACACGATCACGCGACAGTGAATTCATACGAATGCGGTCCCCCAAAAGCGAACCACCTGTTTTACGTTTCGAAGGATCTACACACACGATCGCAATTTTTTTATCATGAAAGGCATTTAAAAACCTTTGCGTGATCTCATCAATCAAACTACTTTTACCCGCACCACCAGTTCCTGTCATACCTAAAACTAAGGGCGAGCTATTTCTGTTTGTTGCATCCCCCATCGTGGTCGAATTTAATTTTGTATCAGTTGAAACGTTGTGAACCGTATGTTGAGAACGAATCCGATGATAATTAGGTTTTCGATTCAACTCCACATTACCAATAGCTAAACCTAAATTTTTAAATTCCATCAAACGTAGTTTTTTTTCTTCAGGAATTTGATTCAAAGCCTGTTTTGAATTCCGCGAAGGAGCCATTTTAGTAGGAACCGTGCTATGCTGAGCCGCCGTCACTTCATTCTTAGCGGTTGCGTTCTCGTTGGCTTCATTCGCTGTGGCGGGATCAAAATCACAACCTTGAATGATCATCTGAATCATCCCCTCAAGACCCATGCGACGACCATCATCAGGATGAAAAATCTGTGCAATCCCGTAAGCTTCTAACTCTTGTTTTTCTTCGTGGATAATAACACCGCCACCACCACCATAAATTTGTACATAATGAGCTCCAGCGGCATCCAATAGATCCCTCATGTATTTGAAGTACTCCATATGGCCGCCCTGATAACTAGAAACGCAAACCCCTTGGGCCCCCTCTTGTAAGACGGCGACAACCACGTCTTCCACTGAACGATTGTGCCCTAAGTGAATCACTTCGGCGCCACCATCTTGTAAAATTCGTCGAATGATATTGATCGTGGCATCATGGCCGTCAAACAAACTTGCCGCTGTGACAATGCGAATGGGATGTTGAGGAATATGCTTAGTTTGTTCTTGTCCTTTTTCTTTCATTCCGACTCCAGTTATTTTAGTGTCCAGTAAAATTCGCTTTTCGTTTTTCAATAAACGCTGATAGTCCTTCCTTGGTGTCATTGAGCTTGAATAAATCACCAAAGTGAGAGGCTTCCGTTTGCAAACCTTCCTCGATGTCTTGATCATAAGTTGTCATTATTGATTTTTTAGCAGTTGCGACTGCGCTTGGCCCCTTGGAAATAATACTAACAACTGTTTCATGAACTTTGTCATACAACGCCTCCGCAGGAAATACTTTATTCACCAATCCAATTTGCATAGCTTCAGCCGCGGTTAACATTTGTCCTGATAAAATCATTTCGCGAGCCTGGTTCACACCAACAACTCTAGCCAATCGAACCGTTCCCCCAAATCCTGGAATTAATCCTAAGCTAACTTCAGGCAAACCAAGTTTAGCTTTTTCACTGGCGTAAATAAAATCGCAAGACAATGCTAACTCTAATCCACCGCCCAAACAAAATCCATTCACAGCGGCAACAACAGGAATTTTCAATGTTTCCAATCGACGAAAAATACTTTGCCCACGAAATGAAAACTGCGATCCTTTTTGTTCATCATGAGCTTCTGCAAAACCTGTCATTTCCTTGATGTCTGCGCCCGCCACAAAAGATTTTTCCCCAGACCCCGTAATCACCAAGGCTTGCACTTTTTGTTGTACCAAATCCGCGACCGACACTTCAGAAATTTTTGTGATCAAATCATTAAGATCCGCTAACACCTGCGAATTCAATGCATTCAATGACTCTGGACGATGAATACGAATGATTAAATAGCCCTGCGAGGGCTCTATCAATTTGGCCTCTAACTTCAAAGATGCATAAGCATTGTCTTGAATCAATTTTGAAATATTATGTTTCACTTACCCCTCCGTAAATATAATTTAGCAATTCCAATAAATAATTATCCAAGGCGCAAGCTTGAAGCTGTATTGTAATACTGCGAAAGCGCGGCAACGATGGAGAATTATTTATTGGGATTGGTATTAGTATTTGTAGAAACCGCGACCTGACTTACGTCCCAACCATCCAGCTTCTACATATTTTACCAACAAAGGACAGGGGCGATATTTGCTATCTCCAAGGCCCTCAAATAACACCTTCATTATGGCTAAACAGGTATCTAATCCGATAAAGTCAGCCAACGTCAATGGCCCCATTGGTTGGTTTGTTCCCAGCTTCATCGCATTATCGATAGCCTCTACGTTCGCTATTCCCTCATGCAATGTATAAACAGCTTCATTAATCATCGGCATCAAAATACGATTCACAATAAAACCAGGCATATCCTTAACTGATTCCACAAAAACCTTGTCCATTTTTTCTGCCAACTGTTTTACCAAACTAAAAGTCTCATCAGAGGTCTGAATCCCACGAATGCCCTCTACCAACTTCATCAAAGGTACGGGATTCATAAAATGCATACCCGCAACTTTGTCTGGACGAGTCGTCGCAGCCGCAATCTTAGTAATCGAAATACTAGAGGTATTTGACACCAACAACGCGTCTTTTTTGACGGTTGCGTCTAGATCTTTAAAAATTTTTAATTTCAAATCCACATTTTCCGTCGCAGCCTCGATCACGACATCACAATCGGCCAACTTCTGAATGGAGTCAGTCGTTTGTATACGATTCAGTAACGCGACCTTTTGATCCTCGCTCATGGTGCCTTTTTTGATCAATCGATCACAGCTTCCCTGAATAGTTGCAAGTGCTTTCTCCAACGCCGTTTTATTCACATCCATCATCACGACTTGAAAACCATACTGAGCCGCCACTTGCGTGATACCATTCCCCATTTGCCCACTACCAACTATACCAATCTTCTGAATTTGCGATAAGCTTTTGATTCCGTTTTGCATAAGTCCCCTCCATAAATTAATGCCAAAGTAATATTAATTTTATTAATCTATTTTCTAAAAAACCTTTTAAATGAACGAAAAAACGATGCCATAGCTTTGGCTAAGATTCAATTGGGAATTAACGGCATGCCTAAGTTATTACTATATTATTGCTTTTAGTGATCTAAAAAAGGCACCAAATACTTATCAGCAAGCCACTCGACAGAGTCAGGGTTTTGAAAATTAGCTATGAGTAAGCCCTTCGTGGCACTTGGGGCTTTTGAAAAATCTAATTCAAGATCTAGTTGATATAGTTTTTTATGCTCGGTGGATGAAATTAAATTCACTTTGTAACTGACCAATTGATTGGATTTGCACTGAATGTTTTTAAAATCTAAATCCGTATCTTGTTCCCATAGCAACTGGGCTTGAATAGTCACTTTCCCCTCGAAATGAAACTCATCCCCCCATACATTGCGAAAAACCCATGGATCCTCCGGAAATTGCAAACTGTCCACCCATTGCGTTTGTTCTTGATTGGATTTATCAAAATACTTCAGCCTGACTTTACCAAATGTTTTCGCCTGTGAAGAACGTGATGAAGTAGATTCGATTTCTTTGTCCAGCTTTCGACGAGTCAGCAATATGATCGAGCCTTTTTTGTCGATGGTGTACCTATCGCTATTTAATAAAAATGTAGATAAACTTTGTTGCTCACCCGTAAAACTATCCGTTGTTAATACGATGCGATCAATATCTCGACCTTGACCGCTGCGATTTTTACATTCTTGATACCACATGTTCCACAAATTACACTTAAACGGATTTGGGTACATAAATATATCTTGGCGATGAGCTAAACCTACCACCAAATTATGTTGTGCTGAAACTTTTTCTTGATCCTGAATCTGACGTAACAACATTTTCTGTCCAACACTTTGCTCAGACTTTAAAAAACCCAAATGTTGACCTAATACTTGTGGCGCTCGTGCAAATGAAATATGACTAAATTGTTCATGCCACAGTATCGTCACTGCAACCAATATCATCTGCACCAATATTTTATTATACTTTTGAAGGACTCTGGGAACAAACCAGACATGAGCCAATTCCATATTATTATTTACAAGGCCCTGAACTGTTAATATAGAAACCATCGCTAACATGGGCAGATGCACATACGAATAATGAAAATCAATCGACATCAAATAAATGGATCTTGATAATAGATTCACCAACAACGAAGGTCCTACTAATAAAATAATACTGATAAAGTAAATACCTATATCAAAAAATTTTTTTCTACGAGTCGAATCTACTAGCGAAAACTTTTGAATACCACCATAAATAAAAATACCTATCCATGGGATCAATGTCAGCCCTAAATATTTCCAAGTTTTCCAATCCAGATAAGTTTTCACAAACTGCCAATTTGTTAAATTTTGCCAGCTTAAATCTTTAAACCAATATGAACTAAAATTTGAAGGCAAGGACTCTAAACCCATAAAGTATCGTGGCATTAAAAACTTAGTCCCAACTAAAAAATATATAATCGACAACAAAGCTAGTCCCAATGCCACATATATGATATTCTTTTTCTGACCAAAGCGACCTAATGAAATCTGCAAACACCAGAATAAACTGAAACTAAAAATTGAAATTGCAATATCCTCTTTGGCTATCAATGCAAATACCGCAGCAATAAAAACCCCAATCCATGAAGATCTAAAATAAAAATACGACATTAACGACAATGGCAATACCACACTGACTTCAGGATGAAAGTTTTCCAAAACCATATTGTTGGCCGCCGGATGCAATAAATAAATGAACGCGATCAAGAAAGCCCAGTCACTTGAGGACTGACACTTGGCCGTTAAAAATATAATGATACCAGATAATACATAAGATCCCACTTGCACAACATACAATACACTGGTCGAGTCCCAATATCGCATCCATAAGGCCGAAAAAAGATAATGAAAACTTAAGTGATCTCCAAATAAATGAACACCCTTAATACTGGAAAAGGGCGCTAGCCCTTGACTAAGCAACCAGATCCCCTGATCATGCAATCCCAAATCATATGCTGAAAACTGAAACACAGCTTGCGTATAATATAATAATGAAAACCAAAGTCCAAATAATGCAGCACTAATAACAACAATACTAATCATGGCTTTATTCTTGAATATAGCACAACCAATTGAAGCCATCGTATTCCGTAATTTTATAAAAGTATTTATTTTGCTATTCATCTATCACCATAAAAAGAAACTTATCGAATGGGATAATACAAACGGTTGTCCCACATCGACTCACTAAAATATTGAACTTTTGCCTTAAGTAAATCTTGCAGTTGTCTTTGTTCCTCTACATCATTCATCGCAATTGGATTTTTTAAATCCCAGTCAGTAGCCTTGAAATACTGAAATTGCTTTTGTAAATCCATTTTAACAATGTATTTACTGGTGACCAGATAATAATTTTTATCGTCTAAAAAAATGGAAGATGGAATTTTTGGTTCATTCAAAGCTCCAGCTTCAGCAAATAAATTTCGACTTAAATAATTTTTATCTATAGTTCTTAAACCAAACAAATAAGTCAAGCTTGGAAGAATATCAATGTGACTGCTGACCGTTGCATTGATCTTTGCAGGTAATAACTTTTGCGTAGGATCATAAAATAAAATTGGCACACGATACTGACCCACTTTATTATTGTACTGAGCTCGCGACGATTTATATGTATGATCCGCCGTTAACACGAATAAAGTGTTATTAAACCAGGGCTCTTCTTTGATTTTTTCAAAAAATTTTTCAAGTGCATAATCCGTATATCCGATGCTTTCGTGAATATCTAAACTGCCCTTTGGAAAACGGCCTTTATACTTTTCTGGAACCTTAAATGGATTATGCGACGACAACGTAAACACGGCCGTCATAAAATTTTTCTCCGTATTTTTATCGCCATTTTTCGCTTCGCCATTTATGTTTTTATCATTTTGATCGTTTTGATAATCTTGTGAAATCTTCTTGGCCACATATTGTAAGTACTCTTCATCGTAAACACCCCAAGTTCCATCAAAATCCGACTTGGCATTAGGGTATTCATTCAAGCCATAGTAATTTTTAACGCCAGCACTTTTCATAAACTGATCAAAATACATGGTCCCATTTTTAGCACCATGAAAAAAACTAGTTTGATAACCAGCACCACTCATTAAACTTCCTAAACCTACGAAGTAGTTGGTCATATATGGACTACTAATAAATGGTTCTTCCATTAACGCTGGTACACCTGCAAAAATGGCTGCAATACCTTCAATCGAGCGACGACCATTGGCATAGGCGTTCGTAAAAAAAACTCCTTGCTGAGCCAGTTGATCTAAAAAGGGTGTATAGCCGCGATCTCCGTGTGGCCACCCCATATATTCAAAAGAAAAACTTTCAAGTACGATCACCATCAAATTTTTATTTCTAAATAGGCCCTCTTTATTAAACATCAAAAAGCTATTGCTGTTTTTTTTCTGTTTAATATCCGCATTCAAATGTTCTGCGCTATTATCCGTTGGTGCCAATTCCGTTTTTACATTTTTTTTAGTGACGGATTCTGTATTGATTTGCAGTGCAGATAAAATTTCTTCTTTATTCTTAAAAAAAGCATAACGTTCAACACCCGTTTTTTTCAGCGATGAAGTTAAGCTAAAAACACTATTTAATACCAGATTATTTAATACGGGTTCATTAAAGACCTGCGCGTGCACATAACTAATTGGTTTTAATTGCAGACCTCCACGCCCCAACACCACCAGGCAGACTAAGGTAACAAGCCCCGCAAATATTGTTTTTTTACCCGAATAGATAGGACTTCCATTATCTAAATTTAATTTTTTTTGCCATGGTAACCAGATTCGATAACTGACAAAGGTGAAAATGATCGTAAAAAAAATAAACGCAAGACTTAATGGCCAATAATATATTAATAACGACCAAAATTGACCTGGAACTTCTTTGGCAAACCAAAGTGAATCCTTAGTCATTCTTCGGCCTACAAAATGAATGAACTCAATATCGGTCCATTGAAAAAGCTGGAATCCCCAAAAGATAACTAAATAAATACCAAACACAAATTGAGAATAATATTTTTGATACTTCACCAGCACCGAATCAGATAAAACTTGAGTAGATTCCGTCAAGGGCAGAACCTCCCCCAACACGCACATGATAAAAACAAGTCCTCCAAGCATAGAAACCGACGCCAAATCAAATCGAAGTCCATAAATAAAAGCTAAGGCGACCTTGTCACCTGTTTGGTTGATAAATAGCTTATGATTCCAAAGCCAAAAAGCCAATCGCTCGAACGAAAATAGACATAAGTTAAAGGCAAACCATTTCCAAAATATTTTAATCATACTTGATATTCAAACACGAGATACAAAAATAGCAAGGGGTGCGTATTGCAGCACCCCTTGTTGGTATGAAATGAATTGTATTACTTCAATTCCAATTACCCAAAAAAACTAGTGGCCATATGATTGTTGTACTTTACCCATAGCTGTATTGATGTCCGTGATTTGGCACATCTGGTAACCACGAAAGCGCTCCCCCTCACACGAAGTTTGTATACTGGAGCCGACAGTACTAGTCATATCGAAATTAATTTCGTCATCCACAGCTTGACTACAACTGTAGCCTGATAAATCTACGGTTGGTGCCGCTAAGCTAGTGTCAGTTCCACTATAAAAGCTGTCTTCACTACTACCGCCGGGACCATACACTTGAGCATCTGTATAATAAGTATTTGTCGATACTGAAGCATACCGATCTGTGGAGTACTCAACAGCTCCACCATAAGTACCACTATTCCCGCTCCATGTGGACTTTCCTTTAAATCCGCCCTCTAAGAAGCGAAAATTCGACATATTTGACCCACTAATCAAAGCTTTTGCATAGTCTTTGTTCGCTGATGTACCATCTGTCCACCAACGATAAGACTGAACTGTATCCCCACTCAAATTCACTTTACCTTTATACTTTCCCCATGAACCAGAATATCTAGTCACTGCTACACGAGCGACAGAGGGATCAAATGCAATACTACTTCCTGATACAGTTAATCCTGCTGTTAAAGAGAAATCACCGACATCGGAGCCTTCACTTCGTTGTCCAGCTGCTGTAAAGGTTCCCGCAGATGTATCCACTGTATAGGTCTCGTATCCAGTCACAGTTCCATTTTGACAGAAATGCAAAGATACCTTATAGGTATTGGCAGCAACACTGCTAGTTCCAAAAGTACGAATAAAGACATTTTGTGTCCCTTGCCCACTTGAGGCATTCACCTTCACCCATTTATCAGACGCCCCTTGAGTAAATAACGTCGACAATGAGCTACTTCCGCTGACTTGCGTAAGGCCAGTACCAAAACTTTGTTGCGAAATATTTTTCATATAACAAGTCGATGTGACAGATTCTAACAATCGACCGAAAGCCTCGCCTACACCTTGAGCCATTTGACAAGCTCCCATACCACCAGGCCCACCGGAAGTTTGTCCCCAAAATTTATCTCTGTCTCCTGAGGTTACATAGTTACCACCACCAGGGTTTGTCGCTAAAATCGTAGTTAGTAAACTACTACCATCCGCATTTTTAAAGAATGCGGCTTTAATTGCCGTTTCTGCAGCCGAGGTGAGCGAACCATTACTGTCAACAGCTCCCAGCGTGGCTAAAGTCGGTGGAGTTCCCGTATATGTTTGCGCAGAAAAACCGGAAGCACTCGTAGATGATTTCAATGCGGAGCTAACCGAGGGCATATTCGACAAACTCACACTAGACAAACTTGTCGATGCGGATGTGCTGTCGTCAGATTTCTTCGAGCAAGAGGCTAAGCCCACCACACCACCAAGCATGCTGGCAGCAGCTAAATAAACCTTCCAGTTCACGTTCTGTTTTGATAATTTCATTATCTATCTCCTTTTATTTTTAAGTTTCGTTATCTGAAATAATGAATTTTAGTTATTTAAAGCGAATGTTCTATCGGGGACAAATAGGACCAAGTTGATAGTCACTATAAAAAACTATGCAATCTTAATTTTTCCATCTTATTTTCGATCGAAATATCGTCAAAACAGAAAGCCACTTGACCCATTTTAAAATCACATGTCAGACTGATACATATGACTACATCTCAAAAAAGCACTAACAATGCTGAGCAGACACCTAAAAAAATGAGTCCCGAAACGATTCAAAAGTATCGGGAGGTTCTAAAAAAAGATCCTCAGTCTAAGGTGTTTGCGGCCTTAGCGGAAGCCTTACGCGAGATGAATCAATTGAACGAAGCTGAACGCATTGCTACGGAAGGCCTCAAGAAACATCCGCAGTTTGTGGGTGGCTATGTTTCATTAGGACGTATTTATTTAGATCAACAAAAGTACAAAGAAGCCGAAAGAACTTTATCATTAGCCTGCCAAGTGGATCCCGAAAATATTTTGGCTCATCATTTATTAGGTACAGCTTTTCTAGAGCAAAACAAAACCAAAGAAGCACTACGTGCCTATAAAATGGTTTTGTTTTTGAATCCTCAAAGCGAGAAAGCAAAAAAAGCCATCGAACGCTTAGAAAGCTTAACCGCCGACGAATTCGAAGAAGATGTTTTCGAAATGCGTCCCATGAAGGAAGAAATTCTTTTAGAGCGTCGTCGATCGGCCCCTTCTGAAGTTAGCGATACAGACAAGCAAAAAGAACTTCATCGCGAGTTGTCTTTAGTGGACGCTTATTTTGTGCGAAATGATTTAGACAAAGCTAAGGTGGTTTTATCTCGATTATATGCTTTGCACCCTGAAGATGAGCAAGTTCGCAGTCGTTGGGAATATGTTTTCGAATCCGAATTAGATGATTCCGCAGAACCCATCTCGCCCATTGCTAGCCGAGAAAAACAAGCCCTTCAAAAGAAAATTCAAAGCCTGAACAAAATCCTACGCGCTCTAGAAATCCGAGTCGAAAAACAATTAGGCTTATAACATTATAACAACAACAACGACTTCTTTAAAATCAACTATAATAACTAATCCCCGCAATAACGATAGAAATAAATTTGCAACACCATAACTTCAACAATTGATTTCTCATAAGATAACCGCAGCCAAGGCGCCGACGAGCGATGGAGGAGGCGTCCTACTGGACGCCGCACGACTGAGCAAGGAGAGCAACGAAGGATCCGGTCATTTTATGAGAAATCAGAAAAAACCCAAGGAGCTGGCCTGCGCCAACCTTGGGCTAGGAAATCTACAACCTTCTTCAGAGGGGAGAAAGGGTTCGAATCAGGTCATAGAAAACAACTGCGAACACCTATAAACTAAAAATTAATAATCTCCAAACTATTCATTGGCGTTTAGATTTTTGACATATCCTTTTTACATTGAATATTTTTTTCACAATTGCGATTCAACTACAAAATTAGTAAACAACTCGCGTGCGTATACTTCGTGGCAATTTACCAATTTCTGTCATCAAGTTAGCGGCATCTGCTTTTTCTACATCCATCACCATGTAACCAATATTTGAATCCGTCGACAAATACTGAGCTTTAATATTCACGCCGGCACGACTAACAACACTGTTGATTTCGCCAAGCACACCGGGCTCATTTCTATGCACATTTAATATACGATGACTACCGTGTGTGATTGGTAAATCCACCGAAGGAAAATTCACAGCTCCTGATGAAGAGCCGATTTTCAAATACCTAGTAAAAGAATCTGCGACCTCTTGTCCAATTGCAAATTGCGCTTCCTCGGTGCTTCCACCAATGTGCGGAGTCAATATCACATTCGATAATCCCTGAAGTTCCGACACAAAGGGTTCTTTGTTGCTTGCGGGCTCGACGGGAAAAACATCCACCGCACAACCAGCAATGTGCTTACTACGCAAGGCTTGCGCTAAGTCTTCAATGACGACGACGGTTCCTCGACTGGCATTGATTAAATAACTGCCCTTTTTCATCGACTGCAATTGTTCTTTGCGAATCATATCTTTTGTTTGCGCCGTTTCGGGCACATGCAAGGTCACAAAATCAGATTCTTGTAATAACTCGTGCAAACTGCTGCGCACGGATGCATTTCCTAAGGGTAATTTTTTAACCACGTCATAAAAAATCACTTTCATTCCCAAGCTTTCCGCTAAAATACTAACTTGGCTGCCGATGTGTCCATAGCCAACGATTCCCACCGTTTTACCACGCACTTCTTTGGAGCCTTCTGCGGATTTAATCCATTCTTTTTTGTGAGCCGCCGAACTGCGATCACAAAGCTGTCTAGATAAGGCGATCATTTCGGCGATCACTAATTCGGCCACACTACGCGTGTTACTATAAGGCGCATTAAAAACTGGAATCCCATATTTATTAGCGGCTTCTAGTTCCACCTGGTTGGTTCCAATGCAGAACGCTCCGACAGACAATAAATGGGAAGAGTTTTTAAAAAAATTCTCGGTTAAATTTGTCTTGGAGCGGATACCAAGCACGTTATAATTTTTAATCATTTGAATCAATTCCCCCTCGCTGGGAGAGTGACTGATCAGATCCACAGAAAAGCCCTCGGCCTCTAAAGCCGACTTGGCTACGGGATGAATACTTTCTACTAATAAAATTTTGATTTTCTCCATTGTCATTTCCTTTGGCTAATGAAAACATTCTGCCTTAACGTCTCGCGAAAAGTCTCGTGTTTTTTTTGTAATGAGTACAAACTCTATCGGTAGCGTTTAAACAGTATTTCGTTTTTGCTAAAAACTGTAATAGCATGTTGAATAGCGTTTATAGCTTTCATTGCTATTTTGGTTTTTTAAATAAGGAGCTTTTGCATGTCCCAATATCACTTGCTAGTTGTAGATGACGATAAATTAGTCATTGATGCCATTCGATTAATTCTTCCTAGCAATTGGAAAATGTTAGCAACAAATAACCCGAATGATCTGGATCCCAAGCGATTTATTCATGCTGCCTTTGTCGATATGCATTTGACAGGAGATCTAAATATTGCGGAAGGTCCCAACGTCATTGCAAAAATCAATGAAAGCAATCCACAGATTGAAATCGTTGCTATGTCGGGCGATTTGTCGATGGATCTGATGGAAAGTTGTTTGGCCAAGGGAGCAAAAAAGTTTTTAGCAAAGCCCTTATCTGGAACGGAAGTGATTTCTACTTTAGAAAAAATCGAAGCGATCTGGATGATGCGTCAGTTAGAAAGTCGTGGTTCGCATTCCATCACCAAATGGATCGGCAGCTCAAAGCCTTCTGATTCTGTAAAAAACAAAATTGCCAACTTCCGAGGAGAAAACGGCCCGATCTTGATTGATGGCGAAACCGGCAGCGGAAAAGAAGTCGCTTTTCGTTTGCTAAATCAGCAAGAAGGAACTCGCCCCTTTGTCGCCATCAATATGACTAGCATACCAGAAAATCTTTTCGAATCTGAATTGTTTGGCCATGTCCGAGGAGCCTTTACCGGTGCCGATACACAGAAAATTGGCTTAGCAGAAGCCGCCCATGGTGGCGATTTATTTTTAGATGAAATCGAGGCCTTACCATTATCCTTGCAACCAAAACTGTTGCGATTCCTTGAAACCGGAGAAGTGCGCAAAGTCGGTAGCAAAGAAAATATTTTAGTAAAAACACGAGTCATCGCAGCCACGAACCAAAATTTAACGGAAATGGTTAAGCAGGGAAAATTTCGTGAAGATTTATTATTTCGTCTAAGTGGAAAAAAAATCTTATTACCACCTTTACGAGATCGAACGGATGACATTCCCGAGTTGTGCGAGTTTTTCTTGTCGCTAGAAAAACCACGCGTTAATAAAACGTTTTCGAAAGAAGCCTTCACGGCTATGAAATCCTATTCATGGCCCGGCAACGTTCGTGAATTGAAGCGTATTTGTGAACAATTATTTTTGACTTCACCTTTGCCTATCATTCGAGCGGAAGATGTTTTAGCACTGATTCAACCTAGTGCTGTCATTGAAAAACCACCAGCGAAAGAAAGCTTCACTGTAGACATCCTGCAAAAGGGATTAGCGCAATTGGTATCTGAATTTGAAGCGAAAGTGATTAAAGAATGCCTGAACCTAGAATCTGATGTTGACAAAGCCGCACAGATTTTAAAAATGAGTCGCAGTAATTTATATAAGAAGATAAAAGACTATAACCTGGAGTCCTAATGTTTTTTCAGACAACTTGGTCCTCACCAATATATCAGCAAACCGTATTGATTGTTTTAAGTTTATTGTTTGTTTCTGGAGTGATCGTTTATTTTTTAAGAAAAAAAAATTATTACTTTATCTCCAGTTGGGCCAGCTTAAAAAGTTGGTTGCTATTGGCTCCGATTTTATTCGGGCTACTGGGAATGGACGAACCATGGCCTTTGATTTGGTTAACCATTTTTGCCATCACGGGAGCCAAAATATTTTTTCAACTGATGGGAATGTTTCATCGCAGTAATTTTGTTTTAACTTGCTATTTGGGAATCATCTTATTGGCATTTACGATACAGCAAAACCGTATGGATTTTTATAATTTAATGCCGATGGTGGTGTTGGGAATCAGTTGCTTGGTACCACTTGTGCGCAACAACTACAAACAAATGATCCAGTATATTTCTTTGACCAATTTGGGTTTTGTTTTTTTAGGTTGGAGTTTCATGCATCTGGGTTTGATATTAAAATTTGAAAATGGCGTTTACCAATTGATGTATTTAATCATCTTGACCGAGTTTTGCGACAACACCAATTTAGCGATTTCAAAATCCATTGGCAAAATTACAATGTTTGATCGCATAGACACCAAAAGAACCTTAGCTGGATTGTTAATTTCAGCCGTCATCACAATTATGTTAGCATTTGGAATGCGCCATTTGTTACCAGATCGTAGTGAGTTTTTCTGGCTGACGTCAGGTATCATCGCTTCTTTTGGTGGTTTTATTGGTGACATGGTCATGACTGTTTTACGTAAGGATGCTGGCATCAAAGTAGTGGGTGCCTTTATTCTTGGTCGAGGCGATTTGTTAAACCGCATGGACCGACTGATTTTTGTGGGTCCTTTGTATTATTATGCAATGACATTATTGCCTCGATTTCATTTATAATCGAAGTGATAGGTACGTCGAGAGGACAATGAATAGGAATAACTATGAATTGGAATTATGAAAACGAACAATGGACCAAGCTCCCCAGTCACTTAAAGCATTTGCCATTGTTTACTAGAAATATAGATTTGGTCAGTATTTTTTTTCGATTTGCATGGGCCATCTATTTAAAAGTGGTATTCAATACTTACTTACATTTGCGCGTGCATGGCAGTTGGAAAACCATGTACAAGCAATATCCGAAATTACTAATTATCTCGAATCACTCTAGCCATCTGGATGCGGTTTCGATCGCCGCTAGTATTCCAGCTGTGTATTGGATCCAACTTTATATTGCAGCTGCGAAAGATTATTTTTTTTCGAATCCATTTTTTACTTTTTTTTCGCAACATTGTTTGGGAGCTATTCCTATTGATCGCAAGGATAAAAAAGGCGAAGCCATTAACTTGATTGTGACTTTGTTAACAAGTTTAGAGCGCATGTGGCTGATTTTATTTCCAGAGGGCACACGCTCAAAAGACGGTAAGATTCACGAATTCAAACGTGGCGTCAGTATGTTTTCCGAAAAAACACAAACACCGATTTTATTTTTATATGTGGACGGTAATAATCGACTGTGGCCCAAGGGGCAGTTGTGGGCGAAACCTGGATTTTTAGATATTTATTTAGGCCCGGTGCACTCGCCAGCTCCGATTGAAATTGTGTACAAGGCCTACAAGGTTTGGGCAAAAACGATCAACCCCGATGCCTTTGCGGATGACGAGCATCATGATCCATCACAAATCGAGGATATTTATTATGACAACTAATGTATTTCCACAGGCCCCGAAATCCTTGCAGGTCGAAAACATTTCTTTGCAAGTGGCTGGTTTTGAGATCTTGCCGGTACCAACTGGTATTTTTGGACTGGATGGCGGAGCGATGTTTGGAACAGTACCAAAAGTGTTATGGAGTAAAAGCAATCCTTCGGATGATTTGAATCGTATTCCGATGGAGGCCAGGGCCTTGTTATTAAAATCGAAGGAAAAAAATATTTTAATCGATTGTGGTAACGGCCGTGATTTCATCGCGAAGTACGGTGAAAAACTAGGAAGCAAATTTGCAGACATGTACGCCATTGATGAAAATGGACCTACCCTATTAAAATCCTTGGCTCATTACGGATTAAAACCCGACGACATCGATCATGTCATCTTGACTCACCTGCATTTTGATCACTGTGGTGGTGGTGTTGCCGCCAAACATGCCAACAATGGCGGTGTCGCCACCGCGGCTTCCACTTCTGAAACGTTGGTGCCGACTTTTCCAAAGGCCACCTACTGGGTACAAAAAGGGAATTTAGAGTTGGCACAAAATCCAAATATTCGAGAAAAGGCCAGTTACTTGCCAGCCAACTTTCAACCCTTATTAGATCACAAGGTTTTACGTCTGTTAGAACCCAACCAAAAAGATTTCATTCCTGGTTTGCAAAATTTGCAAATAGATGCCTTTGTTTCTCATGGTCACACAGGCTATCATCAGTCGATAGTGATCTTTGACAAATCAACATCGTCTGATAGCACCCAACCAAGTCCCACCGTTGTTTACTGCGGCGATTTAATTCCAACTTCTTCCCATGTACGCTTAGCATGGGTGATGGGTTATGATTTATCACCCTTGACGCTGATCGAAGAAAAAAAGCGGCTCTTATCACAATCATCATCCAATTGGTATTTGTTTTTTGAGCATGATCCTTACTGCGATGTAGCCACCGTAACAAGCAATAATGGTGATTTTGCTGTCACTCACCGTTTTCACTTAAAGTAAAGCTCTAACAATTAAAGTTCTAAATCAGTTCTTAGTAGAAAATTAAGTCAAGATGGATTATCCTGTCCCCTATGTTAAAATTTGAAGGATTGGTTTTTGTTTCTACAGATACATTCTTTTTTAAGGCCCCCAAAGAGCCACTTGCAGAAGTCTCTGCTGAGGGCTCAACGGCGCCAACGGCTACCAAGGCTGGCTTTGCTCATTATCAGTTACCAGCACGCACAAAAATTCCTGTGAATCCGGCCTACAAAAATGTGGCTCGTAATCCCGTGTTAGCCGACTTAGACAGTCGTTACTTAGCGATCAAAAAACGAAATCCCATGGGAGCTCCGATTGAAACCGAGATGGATTTTATCGAGTTTTTATTTTCGGATGGAACCACATTTAGCTTTGCCGAATTAATGCATGCGCCAGCGGCGTATCAAGATTGTTTACCACGCTTTTTAACGCCGATATTTATTCCTTGGGCGGCCCTTAAAGAAAAATACTGTGCGGATACGGCAAAAGGTAAAAATCTTGAAAAATATTTCTTTGCACTATCTCCGTTTATTAATTTTTATAAATCCGTCGATGGTCGACCGAAATGGCATAAAAAACCCGAAATCGAACGTGAAGATTGGTCATGGGTGGCGACCGCGTTCTTGTCTTATTTATCGCAACACTATCCTTCTTTGGAACATGAATTTCCAATCTTGATTGCGTTTTCGAAAAACTATCAAGTGTCACGTCAGACATTTGTTTGTCAGTCGCTTCGTCTACAAAAAGATTGGCCACTGGAATGGTCCTTGGAAAGATCAAATAAAAAAGACAGCTACGGCAAAGACTACTGGGATCCTGAAACCTATTCATTTAAAAAGGTTTTACAAGAGCGTTACGCGTACAAGGCGCAATTGCAATTCGGTTGCGGGATGACCGCTGAAGCCAGCCATCAACAGAACACGGATGCGACGACTTCTGGTTATTGTGTGTTTGCCTCTTCATGGGCGATTCAAACCCATGACCGTGTGGAGTTGATTTTATTCAATCAGCCCATTCAAAAATTACAGTCACTGGATCATTTGACCTTGGGAACTCAATCTCAATTTCCAGTAATGGCTGAAATGTTGTTATTAGAACCAAGTGAGTTACAAACCTTGACTCAATCCAAGGGGTTTTTACCACCGATCACAACCTCATCCATTCCCTATTTTTTGAAAAAAAATATTTTCTTTCATTTAGATCCTGTGGTTTTTGAGTTAGAGGCTTTTATCGAAAGTGAGCCTGTGCGTTTTCAGGCCATGAACTTACCACAAATATATATTCAGGCCTTACAGGGTGTTAAAAATGGTTTTAAAACTTTTTCCAAGGACGACCCTAAGAATCTTGTCCTACAAACGAAGGGCGCCAAAAGGGATTTAGGTTTAAAATTTTTAAGACATAGTGGGATATTTTTATTTAATCTTTATGAGATTTGTTATTACTTAACTTACAAAAAATCTTCTACTCAAGAGCACTTCCTTGACGAGGCCGAGTTTTTAGATTTCTTATTTAAGCGCAGTATCAAATTAGTAATGATCAATCAGGATGCGGATGCCAACCCCGTGCAATCTCTTGGGCCACGCATTGTGCAGTTTTATCAAAACACGATTGAGACCCTCTTTCATGGTTTAGCAAAAGATTTCTTGGATGTGGTCAACAATCAACTGATTGAATTTAAGGGCACACACCACTTTCCTTTGGCTTTTTTATTAAGCCTTGTGGATACCTATTTGCAGACCAAGGGTGCAGATATTTTTGCGAAAGAATCCATTCGTGATTTTTATTTGGGTTCAGCAGATGAAGAAGAGCTTCCACCTTATGAGCATCTGAATTATCAACGTTTGGGCGAGTTGCCATCAGCGATCGATTTAATTTCTTACCAGATTCCCTTTTTAAAGGATTCGTTCTTTTTATTGGCGGAATTATTAGAGTCACAGGGTTTTGAAATCTATGTGAATAATGAGCGCTTGAATAAATTAGATTTAGCGCAATTGGAAATTAAACTTAGCGAAGATCAACAAGTGGATTGGTTTTCCTTACATCCAGAAATATTTTTTAATGGTAAGAAACTTCAATCCCAAGATCTGGAGTCGATTGTTAAGAATCGAGTTTTATTTCACGATGGCAATTATTATTTAATTAGTAAAAAGGATTTACCAAAAGCCAAGTCGTTAAATACTTTTTGGGAACAGATTTTAAATAACCAATATGGAAAAACCAAAGCGGCCAACTCTGGTCAGTTACCCTCATTTTTAGCTTTTGATTTATTTTGGTTAAAAAATCAGGGTTTTAAAATCGAAGGGCTTGATAAAGTGGCGGCGACGATGAAGATGATCGAGCAAATAGAAAACAGACAGGCTCGTCATCCGGATATTCCTAAATACGAAATTTTGAAGTCCTATCAAAAAGAAGGCGTGCAGTGGCTGCTGGATTTATACGAACTAAAGTTGGGAGCCTTACTTTGTGATGAAATGGGTTTGGGTAAAACGGCTCAAGCCATTTGTTTTTTAGATATATTGAAAAAACAGCATAAGCAGAATAAAAAATTTTATGGACCCAGTTTAATCATTGTTCCCAGCTCATTGGTATACAATTGGCAATCCGAGTTTGAAAAATTTGCTCCCAGTGTGCAAACTCAACTAGTACTTTCCAAGCTACACATGAAATCGGCGGATGAAAAAGCGGATGTTTGGATTACAACCTACGGAATTTTTTCTGAAAACGATCAGTTTTTCAACGAACATAAGTGGGATGTAATCATTTTTGATGAAGCTCAATTTATGAAGAATTCAGGATCACAGCGGGCCAAAGCGGCATTAAAGATAAAATCCCAATTTCGGTGTTTGTTAACGGGTACTCCGTTAGAAAATCATATCAAGGAATTTATCACGCTAATGGAAATTTCCGTACCAGGATCTGTGGTCAGTCCGGCTTCGAAGGACATTGTATTTAATCCAGATCATCCAGGTTATTTTGAGTATATCGATTATTTGCGCAAGCGTTTAAAACCATTGATCTGTCGTCGCACGAAAAAAAGTGCACAATTGGATTTACCAGAAAAAATGGAATCGCAATTGTTTATTGAATTTGATCAGGCTCAAAAGGACTTATACAAAAAAGTGGCTGCCAGTTATAATGATCAAGTCAAAACATTGATTCAAACAGAGGGTGAACAAAAGGCACAGTTAAATATGTTAACGGCTTTATTAAAGCTTCGTCAGATCTGTTCACATCCTGGAGTCATGGACCCCACTTTGGTTTCTCCTAAATTGCAATATATTTTAGAGCAAGTCGAGGAAGTGGTCGATTCTGGAGAATCGATTTTAATTTTCACACAATTTCGTTACACGTTGTTTGCCTTAGAAAAAGAATTAAAGAATTTAGCTCCGACTTTTGTTTTGCATGGTGGACTTAGCAGTAAGCAGCGTAGTGATGTTTTAAATGAGTTCAACACGAATGGTAAACCTAGTATCATGGTGATGACTTTAAAGGTCGGCGGCGTGGGTTTGAATTTAACGAAGGCCAGTTATGTTTATCATATGGATCCTTGGTGGAATCCCGCGGTCGAAGCACAGGCAACGGATCGGGCCCATCGCTTGGGTCAAACAAAGATGGTGAACATTTACAAGCTAGCGATGCGCCACAGTTTGGAAGAAAAGATTTTCCATTTGCAAAAGCAAAAGAAAAAGATTTTCGATATTTTAATGAACCACGAAGAGTTCGAAAAAATCGAAACCGACAAATCTTGGCTGTCC
Source organism: Bdellovibrionota bacterium (assembly GCA_052033755.1). Classification (GTDB taxonomy): domain Bacteria; phylum Bdellovibrionota; class Bdellovibrionia; order Bdellovibrionales; family Bdellovibrionaceae; genus JBPOJH01. The sequence continues at coordinate 21,650 of JBPOJH010000030.1, forward strand.
AAAGAGGATTTCGATTTCTTATTGGGGGCTAACTAATTTCTTAAAACCCCATTTTGGTTCGGATTTTACGTTTTACAGAAAATCCGAACCAAAATTAATTAGTGATTTCAATATTTTATCTGGTTCGGATTTTGCGCTTTACAGAAAATCCGAACCAAGATAGACTAAAAAGCATGAATAGATCACAAGAATTTGAAAGCATTAAAAAAATACTTAATAGAAAAAAATCTGATTTTTTTTATGTACGTGGTCGACGCCGTGTTGGTAAATCTTGGATACTATCTGAATTAGCAAAAAGTAACCCTAACATTTTTTATTTTATGGCCAGTCGAGATGCCAGAGATGAACAACATAAAGTTTTATATGCAGAAAAATGGGATCAATTTTCCAAAAAGACCAACTTAACTGATCTATCTAAACAAGCTTTAACTTGGAATCGAATATTCGACGAAATTACTAGACTTGCCCAAGATAGTAAGAAGAAAAATTTGACCGTGATTTTTGATGAAATTCAATGGTTAGCCAAAACTGGAGCCGGCATTTGTGGATTATTGAAAGAACGATGGTTAGAGTGGGAAAAATTGGGAAATATAAAAATCATCATATGTGGTTCTTCCACACGTTTTTTTATGGAACAAACTGGCGGTGAAGAACAAATTTTGCGAGGAATGAAAACGCATTCAGATATCTGGATTCATCCATTTTCTTTACCAGAAGTTCATCAGCAGTGTTTTCCTAAATGGAATAAACAAGAGGTTGCTTTACTGTATATGATGATGGGAGGCATTCCATATTACTTACAGCAAATTGATCCCGAAAAAAGCTTTACTCATGCAATTAACCAGTCCTTTTTTTTAAAAGAGTCTATTTTTTTAGAAGAAGTCGATGAAGTATTAAGAATTGAATTTAACAAATCGGCCGCTATTACTTGCAAGAGTCTATTAAAACATCTGGGATATTTTGGAACAACTCAATTATCTATTATTGAAAAATCAAAGATCCCAAAATCAACCGTTTCTGAAACTATTGAGAAATTATTGGACTACAATTTACTTTTTTATAAATTGCCAATGCATATACAAAATAGAAAAAAAAATGTGGGCTACGTCTACTACATGAAAGATTTATTTTTGCTTTTCTATTTTCAAGTTTTGGATCCCCTAAAAGAAAGAATTCAAAACAACGAAAAATCTTTAATATTTCCTTATGAAATATTAATGTCTAACTCTGGCTATTATATTCCTAATTTTTCTGGCTACGCTTTTGAGTTGTTAATAAAAATAGCTCTAGAACACGGGCCAGAAAAATACCCAACTCTTTATGATAAATTAGAATTAATGGATAAAAATTTCGATATCGGAGAATATTGGGACGACAAAACACAGATAGATATAATTGTAGAGCATCGTAAAGATCGTTTAGCTCGATTGATTGAGGTTAAGTGGTTAGATTCAAAAAATTTTGATTTAAAATTAGCCTGCCAGAATTTGAATGAAAAAAAATATCCTTTACCAGAAAATTTTTCTAGAAAAAATTATTTACTAGTTTCTTTTAAGCCCACTCAAAAACAGATAGCTACTTGTAAAAAATTAAATGTGCAGTTGCTGTCCTTAGATGATTTATTTGGCTGATTTATTTTGATTCTTTTTCTTTGCGATTTTTTTCTACTAGGTCTTCGATACCGTCCAAGCGTTCTTTGATGCGCTTCAACGTCCCTTCCTCGTAGCCTTGTTGCTTAAGGTCTTCGTACAAGCGCATGGCTAGTTCTTTTTTTCCAGCATTCACTAATAAGCGTGCGGCCAATGAATTAAACCACTCACCTCCACCGTTTTTAGCGGCACGAATTAGTAATTCGGCGGCTTTTTGATTATTTTTTTCTTCAGCCATGGCGTGATAACCCGCGCGATACAAGATAGGCCAATCGTTGGGAAAGGCGATGACAGCTTTATCGAATAATTTGGTGGCTCCCTCGATATCAGAAATAATCACACTAAGGGCCATTGGCCCCGTAGCATAGGGCATACGAAAATGTGGTGACAAGGTGGTAACGGCGTCAAGCATTTTATATAACCAACCATTACCTTTACATAAGTTCTTTGCTAATTGATCTTCACAGTAATCAAAATCTTGAATGCTTCGAATCCACAAAGAGTCCGCCAAGGGTTCATTAAACCCAAAATGAAAATGCTCTAGCATCGGCGGCGGCGCTATAAGATGTTTGATTTTATTTTTTTGCATGGAGGGCCCTGTGACCAAAGTCGCAATGATGATCCCTAGGGATAAAATAAAAGCTATCAATGGCGTAATGATCTCGTTGGATTGATTGGATTTATTTGTTACGAATTGTGTTATCGATAGCATCTGGATTTGGCCCCTTATTTACACATTACACTACTTATTCTACGACTGAAATAATTCTTGTAAAGTCATATCCTGAGTTACAACAAAACCTCCACCGTATTTCAGTTAAAAAAATAAATCACGACATTTAGAAAATTGCTTTTTGGTTCGGATTTTATGTTTTACACAAAATCCGAACCAAAAAAACACAGATAAGACAACTGGTTATGCAAATCGAAAAATTGAATAACTGAAAATCCGAACCAAAATTGACTTGTTCGAGTCGTTCAACAAAGAATTGATTAACCTCTTAAGTAAAATATCTTACCAAGCCGTGAAATATGATCCAACAGACTATCGTCTTGAATTTGATGTAACAACGAAACGTCCATCTTATATGGTAACAGCAAATCATCTAAATCATTTTCAATTTTTAGCAATTCAGATAAAGTCAAATTACCAACAATAGTCAAATCTATATCTGATCCAATTTTAAAATTACCTTTAGCTCTAGACCCATAAAGAATAACTTTATCAATTTTTCCATACTTGCCGAAAACATCTTGAATCTGCCGAATAACGTCGGCAGTTAACCCATATAAAACCTGTGCATCAATTGACATCGCTTTTTAGCCCTTCCATCTTAGCTGCAAAATCTACAAAAAGCGGCCAGTATAGCTTCAATACCTTTTCAACGATATCATTAGCGACCGACTGATTATAGGTATGAGACGTCTTGTTTCGACTTTTAATCATCTCCATCCACCCAGCCCCATCTTGTACTAATCCTTTTTGAAAAGCCTCACGTGAGGCATCTCGCGATCCCGTAATCGAGACATTCCCCTGATACTCAAAATAATCCTTGATAACATTCCATGCTAATTCATGCGTAAACTCAAAAGCCTGAATTAATCCTTGTTGCTCTAATTCAGTTAAGGAGCGTTGCTGACTTAATTCAACGGCTTTTTTAAGCTGAGACAAAGCCTTTAGATAATGATCAAATCTTTGCTGCCAGCGTATATCTTGCTCTTGCTCCAATCCGAACTCCTTTATGGATGAACCGTTAATCCCCTAATAGCTATATCGTAGTATAGCTAAATTTAATTCAGTTTTAATAAATTATCAATCAGTAATCCCCACTACCAAATCAAAATCAATAACAAGCTTGATAATGACAACTGGAATAGTTGTATCAACTTCATACACATTCCAACATAACAACTGACTGAACTTGATACTACACTAACTAAAACGGGCAAATCAAGGTGCTAATAGCTATAATCTAACAATAGATTACATTATTTATATACATATTATAATATGTTATTTATAATATATATAAAGGTTAAATTATGCAAATTAAAGAACGTCGTCTATCCATGGGATACAGTCAAATAAAGTTAGCTCAGCTGGCACAGGTTAGCTTACCAACGATTCAAAATATGGAAGCTGGCAAGGCCAATCCCTCGCTAGATATAATCGAAAAAATCGGTCGCGTGTTGGGATACGTCGTACAATTTCAAGAGGAACCCATTCAGTGGTCGATATTGATCCAAGCAGGACTTCCTTTGTTTGCAGATCCTTCAATGAATACAGATAATAAAACTTCACTTTTAGCAATGACCCCGCTGTCTGTACAGACGGAATTACGAAAAGCTTTTTTAGCATTATCGAAAAAGACTTCACAGTTAAGTCTTCGTCAGACGGAAGCGACATTGGCATTAGGTTTGGCTATTTTTCAGCATTATCCGACTGTATACAGAAAATATTCAACTATTTTGCCTGAAAAAAAATTAATGCTATTACTTCATAAAAACAATATTGGACGAATGATTAAGTTACGTCGATTGTCGTTAGCCAATTTTAAGCAGGAGTATTTCTAAATGATGACAGCGGCGATTTTAAAAAAATTAATACAAAAAACATTATTACAACTTAATGGCGACTGGGTGATTATTGGCGGAACGGTGCTTCCCTTGGTGCAGGCAGAGTATCGTGCCACCATGGATATTGACATGTTATCGGTGGATGATCCTTCGAACGAATCGATGTTGGCGTTGATGAATTTAGCCTCGCAATTGAAACTGCCTGTTGAATCCATCAATTCTGCTGGAATGTTTTTTTTATCACGAATACCAGACTGGAAAAAAAGACTTGTTGTGCATGCTGAAAATAAAAAATGTCGCATCCTTAGACCTAATTTAGATTTATTTTTAGAGCTTAAATTAGCTCGATTTAGCGAATCGGATGAGTCTGACATCATCGCCTATTTAAAATGGCATAAAAAGAATAAGCAGGATTATAATAGTAACCAGTGCCAACGATTAATAAAATCAGTTATTCGCAAACAACAACCAGGCGACCACCATACACGCCTGCAAGAACTTCTGAATTTGTTTTAATCTAGACTTTTTCCACTAACCATTTTTGCCGAATTTGGTTAACTGACTTAGAACTGTCCGGATTATCCGGACAGTTTTAATAACTAGTGGTAGCTTCAACCAGATAGTTATGATATTCTACTTACCAAGACACAAGGATATTAACTATGACTAAAGATGATTTGAAAATATGGATCACTCATTGGATTTGTATCAAGTCTGTTGGGAGCTAATTCAGGACTCGCAAATACGCGAACTTCGGGCTTTAGAACTGGCCATGGCAGAGTTAGGCATAAAGAAATCATTTCTTATTTCCCGAGAAGCAGCAAAACCCATCCGGTTATCCTCAGGCGTAGTTGAAATAATTTCAAACACTGATTTTTTACTAAGGAAAATTTAGATAACTAGCTCTACTGAAATTGTTCTAATCCCAGTTTAGAAAAAAATGTGAGGCTTCTATTATTTTTACTTCAGCTGGGACAGATATTTTTTTATTAACTTGGGCCACAATCAATTTGCAATTTTTAATTCCTGTCTCTTTTTGGGCTGCTAATAACGCTTTGATTTCACGTTGTATAACTTCCTCATTCGACATGTCATAACAGACTTGAATTAATTGCGATGACTGCTGACTATTTTTAATAATAAAATCAACTTCTAAATTATTTTCAGTCTTATAATAAAAAATATTGTCTTTGACCTGTCTACGAATTTCTTGAAACACCAAATTTTCTAGATAATGCCCTAGATCGACATGGGAAACTTTAAGTGCCGTAATAAGTCCATTGTCTATACTATAAATTTTTTTAGGATTTACGTTTTGTTTTTGTATGGACTCTGAATACGTTGGGATACTAAACAGACAATAAGCATCTTGAATCCACTGGGTAAAATTGGATACGGCCGATTTATCAATTTTAAATCCAATGGATTTTAACTTGTCTGTGACTCGATTGATTGTATAAAGGCTGGCACTTTGCTGTATCAGACTTTTAATTAGGTAATTATATTTTAATGTGTCTTGAATTTTATGACGTTCAACAATGTCACGATAAAAAATGGAATGCACGTACTCCTGCAAAATGGGAATGCTTAAATTGTCATGCAGATTAAAAACCTCGGGAAATCCGCCTTTCATTAAATATTCCAAAAAATATTTTTTATTTTGAATACGGGATGTACTGGTCATACTTCCGCGCTTAGTTCGGGCCTGGGCTCGATGGAGATATTCGTTAAATGAGTACGGTGTTAATTCGTAAGACAAGGAACGGCCTCGCATTTGTGTAGCTATTTCCTGACTCAACAAATCTGCTGAGGATCCACTTAGTATGACAAAAGTATGAGATCTCCGCAGTAAACGATCAACAAATTTTTCCCAATCCTTGACCAACTGAATTTCGTCTAAATACAAATACAAATTCATACTTTCGAGCGGACGTTCACTGGCCTGTTCCAAAGTTATTTCTTGAATGGCATCCATCATTTCATTTAAATCCTGAACATGGATATTTGAAATTCGATCATCAGAAAAGTTAACGTAAAACTGTTGGCAGTAAGAATCTTTTGATTTTATTTGATCAAATAATTGTTTTAAGTAAGTGGTCTTACCCGCACGACGCACGCCTGTGATTACTAAAGCTTTACGAGGCAAAAATTCCACCTTTAATTCACGTGGACTATAACCCGCAAATGCGTCAAGTTGGTGTTCATTGATTATTTCAATAAATAGATCTTTTAAATTATTGGCCATGATTGATGGTACCAAAAGTGGCGGTCTAAAACAACCACTTTTATACTAAAGTGGCGGTGTAAAACAGCCAGTTTTTATTTCTCAATGTGAGATGATTAGTACCTGTTGTTTATTCAGCTTGCTGAGCAATCTTAACATTTCAATGTAAAGCCAAATAATGGCAGCTTATTGCGGAGACACTATGACGAATCATTAAACTGCGTTGTCTATTGTTAGTAAATTTAAAACTGGAGTATTTCTAATTATATAACAAAAGCTATGTTAAAATGACCGTTTTCGCCGAAAATGGTAGACACTCTAACCAAATTCGCCGAAAATGGTTAAAATACACGAACCGGAAGGCGGTAAAGACAATGAATCAATTATTTGCCAGAAAAATTAAAGCGGAATTCGAACAAGCTTTGCTACGCGATAAAAGTGTTTTATTACTTGGGCCAAGACAGGTGGGAAAAACCACTTTTTTAAAAAGCATAAATTGGGATATAAATATTTCTTTGTTATTAAAGAAAAATCGTTTTAAGTATGAAAACAATCCTGACATTTTGATTCAAGAAATTGAAGCTCATCCTAAATTTAAAAAAGGATTACGCGTGTTGATTGATGAAGTTCAACTTGTCCCCGAGTTATTAAATACTTCACAATATATTATTGATAATGAAATGGCTCAGATGGTTTTAACTGGATCTAGTGCCAGAAAGTTACGAAAACATATTAACATAAATTTGCTACCAGGGCGATTGGTTTTGATTCGAATGGATGCATTGTCACTGACCGAGCATCAAAAAACCGACATTGAATCTTTATTGTTATTTGGGGAGCTGCCTGGAATTATCAGCTTACCATCAACGAAGGAAAAAAATATCGATTTAGAGTCTTATGTGATGACTTATCTGGAGGAAGAAATTCGCAAAGAAGCCGTCACTAAAAATATTCCCGCTTTTTATCGATTTTTAGAACTCGCCGCCATCGAGTCTGGAAAAATCATTTCTTTTCGTCAAATTGGCAGTCAATCCGAAGTCACACACAATACAATTTCAGCTTATTATGAAATATTAGAGGACAGTTTGATTATCAACCGCATTGATCCCTATACGTTAAATACAACACGAAAAAAAATAACAAAATCCAGTAAGTATTTATTTTTTGACTTAGGGGTTCGCCGCGTAGCTGCCCGCGAGGGAGTTAAACTGGGACGTACTCGCATGGGAGAATTATTCGAGCACTATGTAGGTAACGAGTTAATTCGCTTATTGAACTTTCATCACTTTCGCAACTCTCTTAGTTTTTGGCGAGATGCCGATGGCCCCGAAGTTGATTGGCTGATACAAACTCCGCAATTGTTGATTCCTATCGAAGTAAAATACAAATCCAAAATTGAAAAATCAGACTGCAAACATTTAGAATTATTTTTAACAGAGTATGCTGGCTATGCGAAGCAGGCATTCGTTGTATGCCTATGTGATCTTCCCTACAAGATTAACGATCGCATCACAGCTATTCCATGGCAAAGGCTTGAACTAGTATTAAAGGATTTACTGACACAATAGCAAAACTGGCTACTTTATACCACCATTTTCCTGTACAAACCACGTTTCATATACAAGAAACCTCCTAGCTTATATTCGATTTGACAAGTTTTTAGTTAAATTTGGGGCCGAACTTTAACTAAAAACTTGTTGTAGTTAAAGTTCTTAACTGCGTGGAAGATCCTATTCAAGACAAACTAGAAATTATTTTTTATTAAGCTTGCTAAGTAGTCTTAACATTTCGATGTAAAGCCAAATGATGGTAACTAGTAATGCAAAACCGCCATACCATTCCATAAATTTAGGGGCTTTACGATGGCAAAGAGTTTCGATCATATCAAAATCAAGCAACAAATTCATTGCGGCGACACCGACCATGGCGACGGAAAATCCAATCCCTAGTGGTGAGCCTTCGTGAATCATGGGAATGCGATGACCGAAGAAACTCATCACCATATCGATCAAGTAAGTCAGCATGATGGCCATAGTGGCGGCGACGATAATGGATCTTAATTTGTCTGTGACTTGAATGATTCGATAACGATAAAGCACCAACATGACAGCTAAGCAACCCAATGTCAGGATCATCGCATTGCTAACGATGCTGGGGTAGGCTCGTTGATATAACGAGGATACACTACCTAATAAGAAGCCTTCTGCAAGGGCATAGGGTTGAGATAAAAAACTAGCGCGGTGAGGACCAAATACGATGGCCAACGACAAACCAAAGCTGGCTATAAGGCTAAGTATCAGGACCATTGCTGATTGCGATCCCCATCCCAAGTATCCGCCAAAAATTGTGATCATCAATAGTAAACCTGTTTTATTAATCGTTCCGTTCATTGTCATTTCGCTAGTGGAAGAAACACCATCGATACGTTGAAGTAATTTATCGCCTAAAGTTGGATTCGCCATTTGAACCTCCAAATATATTTTACATTTTTGGAAATCATAACATGATGATGCTGGAGTTGTATATGGGATTAGAGAATTCATTAAAAAATATAACTGAACTTCGAACTGTTTTCTATTTTAGAAGATCTGCTAATAATACTAGTTCCAATATTTACCAAGGAATGGCTGTGATTTTAAAGAGAAGGGTGCAAATACATGCGCGGATAGTACGAGCTTATTTTAATGTAGCGAAGAATCAACTCAAAATTAAAAAAGCAGGCCTAAACAGCCTGCTTTTTTAAACTAAATATTTTTTAAATCGAAAATTATTGAATACCGTCAGTGGAGTTAGTTAACTGTTTAGCGTCAGTCATAGTCCATGCATCATCACCCGCCAATAGGTTATCTGTTGTCGCAGAAGCTGTAAACGCATTCTGAGTAGCAGTCACAGATCCAGTGACTGCTACATTAGCTTGAGCTAAACATGTACAACCCCCTAAATTACAAACCTCTGCAACCGTAAGAGTAGCTGCACAAGCATGGCGATTTTCCGCTGCATTACCACTATTTATTCCAGTATAACCGATAGACGCACCTGTCGTAGCACTTGCAGTTGCAAATCCTACATTATATCTTAGTTGCCCATCAGGCGAGTATTTCATCCACTGCATGTTTGTATGATACCATCCAAACTCACCATGAAACGCTTGCTCAGCAGCGTACAATGATCCTAACAATGTTTTCGCTTCCGCCTGACGTGATTTTGCTACTTGTTTCTGAATGGATCCCACAGATAATGTCGCTAAGATACCGATGATCGCAACAACGACCATTAGCTCCACTAGCGAGAAACCGGATTGTTTATTTGTTATTACTTGTTTGTTCATTGGTGTTTTCTCCTTTTATTATTTACTGTTTTTAAATTTTATTCTGAGACATACACATTAATTCCTAATTAAAAAACGCTGTGTAACTTTTAGTCTCGTGTTTAATATCTTCACATGATTAACGGAATCTTTTCAATAAAAGTTTATCGGAACTTGTTTGATTCCCACTTTGATCCAAAGATTTCATATTACTCTCTCAAAAACAAACACTCTAATATAAATCACAACCTAGACCTTCATCCAGACTTCATCTCATTTTGATTCAGAAGAACTCGTCCAGTTTTGTCACAGCACTTCACAGATCTATACCAACAACTCGTAAAACCACAAGATTGCAGCCCAGAATGTGACGAAAACCATCGACCACCTTGGTTGGGAGCTGGAAGTGCCGGAAGGGATCCTAGGTGGGTATAAAATCGATCTAGCAGCCAATAAATGAGGGCAAAATGAGTCGGATTATAGGTATTTCTTTTATTGTGTTTTTAATATGTTATTGCAATTTGCCTCAAATGACGGTAATTTATAGCCTAAAAGTAGGAAAAATGGCTAATATTTTTCCGAAGAATGCCGATAGGCTAAGGAGCATAATAATATGCGACACGCTACACATTTAAGGAGGGCACCAATGGACGCTAAAAAAATGCATTCGCACAGGATGTCGCCCATCGCTCGCATTTTTGTAGAGCTTGAATCGACAGCTGCGATCAGCGAGCGAGATCTAATAGCTTATTTAGATGTTGCAGATAAAACAATTCGCAACTGGAGAACCGCAAAAACTTCGGAGGCGAACTCAACAAAATTTTTACGATTGAAACGCCTTAAAGAAGTTGTCGACATGGCGATAAGCAATGCGCTTTCAAAGACCATGATTCGCCAGCTCTTAGTGGCTCCCCTCGACACCAATGATGCCGAACAAAAATCCATCGTAGATCTTATTCGCAGCGAACCTGACACAGAGTTTTTTCATCAGATTGCACAACTCGTGGTTGATAGCTTTAAATCTCGCCAAAATACGAATGGTCAGTTCGTTCTGAATAATGAAGATTTTGATCGTCTGGCAATGGAACTGCGGAGTGACCGCGAACCTTCTGAGGCCGTCAACAGAGCTCGAGAACGCTTCGCTCAGCTTCGAAAAAAGGACGCAAAGTGAGTTGGAGCACTGTCAAGTATGATGGAAAGCTCGACTTCTCTGCATTCATTTGTGAAGAGCCAGTTTTGAACGACTTATTAACTTATTTTATTTATCCACTGATCCAAATATTCACTTAACGACTCAAACGACACGGCTTCAATATTGGATTTGATTTTAAAATTTCATCACCAATCCAATTCTCAAAAATATCCCCTTGACGATCTGGCAACATTTGCGCCCCTTCCCCCGCACAAATTCGACGAACACCCAAATCGAAAAATAAATACTTGCTAGATTTAGTCAGTTTTTTTTCTATGCGAGTTTTTTAAATTTATCTTGTTAGTGTTGCCTACTTAACTCTTTTAACTACTGTTACCTGTAAATATTCGCCGAATATTTACAGGTAACTGATATATTTTCGGAATGATCTAAGACAAAATATCGTCCAAAGAAATTAACTGAAAATAATCACTTTGTACAACTGAAGCTGCTAACTCGCCGACGTATATTAAAACAGGATGAACCGTGTAATGACGAGGACGCTTTAAGACTTTTACTTTTGTCTGCATCTCGGAAACAACTTCGGATCCGATTTTCTTCATAATTTTAATTTCGCACACATAAATCTGAAAATTGCTAGTCACAATCATCAAATCAATCTGACAACCACCTTTGTTCTTTACTGTTTTCGGTTGATAATAGGGACTACAAGTCACTATGTGCTCTTTTGGAATTTCTAGTTTTTCAATAATTAAATTTCGACCTGACTACAATTACCCAGTGCAACTTTTTTCCATCATCACCTCATAGGGGGTAAGCCAGTCAAGACATTTCATTGGTCTATTGTTAATTTCAAATTCTATTTTTTGTAACTGTCTATTGGTTAGTTTTTTTAGATCAGTTTTTTTGGGAAAGTATTGTCTAAGTATTCCAATTCTGTTTTAATTTGTACCCCGTTGATATTATGAGTATGGATCACAAAAATATATTTTAACTTTCATTTTCTTCGAACATCTTTCATGGTCAGAGAACTCATGCCCGCGGTCATTGGTAATGGATTTAACTGGTAATCCCTTCAGAGCTTTTATTGTTTCCTTAGTTATTTTCGGAGCTTGCCTTCGATTCAATTTTCTAA
>JBPOJH010000123.1:0-5918 GCA_052033755.1 Bdellovibrionota bacterium
GAGATGCGTGACTATTTAGACAAGGCCGAAAAAACTAGTTTAATTTCTAGCGCAGATCAATGGATGAAAATTCGAGAACTACGAAATAAAATTGCTCATGAATACACAAAAGAAGATTTAATAATCAATCTTGGTGATGTTACAAAGTGGACGCCGTTTGTTTTATCTGAACTTAAAGGATTAAAACTTTGAGACTAACGAAAGAGCAAATTTCGCATTTTCATACCGTGCTAGATCGATTTCTTGAAGCTGACAAGTATCAGCTTTATCTTTTTGGTAGCCGAGTCATGGATCAATTCAAAGGTGGGGATATTGACCTAGTTGCTCTAACTGACTCCCGCGGGAAAAAAATATTTCAGGAATCGCATTTAGATATATTAGTGAAATTTAAAAAGTCCCCACTGGTTGGACAACGACGCATTGACATCAAAGCCGCCACGTCAGAGGATTTTAAGACAGACCCCTTCCTAAAATCGATTCAATCAGAAATGATCTTGATTTAATCCTTTTCTGTATCCGCGTGTCTTGCAATAAGTTGTTGCCATTCCTTCATTGGTCTAATTGTTACTGACTGCAACTCAGAATCGAATAAAATCACTAGATCTTTCTTTTCCAGTTGATTCAGAATTTGCTTTTTTTTAACTTCCAACGAGATTTCATGAGCGCCATAATCCGTTCCCTCACGCTGGATAAACTCTTCAATAATAGCACTCAAGACATCTTGACCCTTTTCTGGTCCCAACTCTTTCCTTAAGGCTTCCAGTGGAATCTCGACCGCCACTTTGGTATCAATTTTTGTTTTCATATATACTATATATCTAACCATCCAGTTGAATACTACTGAATTTATCTAAGCTACTCGTTTGCAGCAATTTTTTTTCATGGCTTCACGTAATTCATCGGCTAGTTTAACGTATCCATATAGCTCCAAATAGGAAATCAACTTCGCTTGTTGAGAGTAAAGCCATGAATTTACTAGGCGTGTATATAGTAGACACCCATAAGTGAATCGACACTCAAAATGAGACGCTTTTGGAATGAATGACAGCTCCTAACTGTAAATGAATATACGTTAGTTAAGAACGAATTTAACAAAATTCAGTAGGCACAGATTCATACTCATCTGGGATGATTTTTGCACTTATTGTATTTGATAAATACTAGCTACAGAATTATCCTTATTTCGAATGTAGAGTTAATAAGGCGACAATGTGGGAGCAACAGTGAAAAACTTTTTATCAATTCTAATGGGAATTTTGCTATTAATCTTTTATAGCAATTGCTCGCCTAATCTTTCCAGCAGCGACAACACAGATCGTACGACAAATGCCCTACCAGATCTTCCCGAATCACCAGTACCAATGGATCCAACAGATGTTGTTGCCAGTGATTTCCTTCCTAATAACCTCAGCACACAAGTGTTAAGCACTAAAACAGAAAGCTTTGCCGGAGCTGATTTTGCGCAAGAGTTTTTAAAAATCACCTCTAGCAAATTGGCAGACCCCGTTTACGTGCAACTGGTTAAGGGATGCAATTTTACTAACGATGCAAAATGCCCATTAGTCCTTGTTGCGGCTCCCTATTTTGGAATCGATTGGAGTCAAGACCCGCGTGATACCTTGTGGGCCGCGAAAGATCCCTCTCACACCGGAGTCTTTACCGACGACACCGATGGCCCTCACCCCAAAGAACTTCCTCCAGATATGAAGGTCGTTCAATTTCAATATCACTTACTTGAAACGAAACAGACTCTAGCTGATACTGCGTTTTTTCTAAGAAATAATGTGAGTGTCGCCATGGTTTATAGTCGCTTTTATTTGGGACGAAATGTTTCCAACTACGTTCATGATTTCTTGTTAGCCTATTATGGCCTAACAAATTCAAAAACCAGATCGGTGTCCTTTTATGGAACTTCATTGGGAGGCTTTATAAGCCTTCATGCCGCCGCACTGACTGGTTATTTAAATTTGCAAAATAACCAACTGCCCATTCCCAAATCCACCGTTGCCATATCTCCACTTGTTGATCTGTCCCTGCAAATGAATTACCTCGATCAGTTGTCTCAGTTGTTAAATAATAATTCCGAAAAACTATCTTGGTATCAAACTTTTTTTAATCCCTACCTACGCCGAATGGCCGCAGTAAAAAATAATCCGCGATGGACCTATGGTTTCGTTAAACAATACACACCCTCGCCCACTTTGATCATTCACGATACTTGGGACACGCTAATCCCCCATACTCAATCGGAATTGCTTTTTCCAACCAAAGAGCAAGTCAATAATCAGACAAATACTTTTCAAGCCGTTTGGTATCAACACCATCAACCTATTGATTACAATACTTTTACTGGCGATCACGCACAACCATCCGAGGGACTGACGTTGCAAGGCACCTGGCCATTCACGCAAGCTTTTATCTACAATCAATTTCTGAAGAACAATTGGTCGAACCCATCCATCGTCATACCAATTGATTTTTCTAAATTAAATACCGCAATGAACTTATTTCGCGACAATAAAAAACACGGCCAATCTTTGCTTTGGTTAAAATATCGATTCAAAGAGTTTTGCCAAATTCCCTACTACATGGATATCAATAATCCATCGCTCATTTATTCCAAAGATCATTTTGTTGCCGATAATCTTAAGACATTATTTTCAATAGAGACACCGGCCGACAAAGCTTGCGATAGTCTGGATAATCAGAATTGGTAAAAGATTTTATTCCTGGTACATTTGTCTTTTATTATTACCAGCAAGAGGACTTAAATTTTAAATTAACCCTATGGTCCTACCACCATCGACAACGATATTTTCACCGACCACATTGCTAGCCCCAGCGGAACACAACCAAAAAATAGTGGCCGCGATTTCTTCTGGCTCAATCAGTTTTTTGTTCGGCTGCATATTTGTAAAATCAGCCACTCGATCCCCCATCACTCGATACAGCATGGGAGTTTTTGTCGACCCAGGGCTGACCGAGTTAATGCGAATCCCATAGGGAATCTGCTCAACTGCCGCAGACCTTGTTAGTCCAATCACGGCATGCTTAGAGGCCGAGTATAAACTTTTCCCCGGAACTCCACGAATTCCCACAATCGAAGCTAAATTAACTATAGCCCCTGAGCGTTTCGTTCGGCGAAAAAACTGAATTTGCCGACGCAAACACTGATATACCGATCGCACATTTAGATTGAATACCTGATCATATTGCAAAATGGCCTGCTCGGCGGGAAGCTGATCTGATGTAGCATCCAAAGTTGCATAAACACCTTCGGTCCCCGCATTGTTAATAGCAAAGTCAAATGCGCCAACTTCGTCGAACAAATTTTCAACCACTTCTGCTTGAGATAAATCCACCGCATGCATAGCAACTTGAACCGAATACTTTTTCACTTCGTCAGCCAACTCCAACAAACGACTTTTATTTCTGGCGATTAAAATCAAATTCGCTCTATGATGAGCAAAAAGCAAGGCCGTAGCTCGTCCAATCCCCTCGCTGGCCCCAGTAATCAAGACTGTTTTATTGGTAAATTCAGAGGCAATCGGAGTTAATAAATTATTGGGCTGAGTTGGAATTTTGGACTCATTCATTTGAAAAAGACCCCTTTGCTAGTTCTATAAAAGTCTCGGGGGGTGAGCATATTGTCAATCATATTTCACCTGATTTCTGTTCGAAATCTTTTTCACACTATGAAATATCAGTAAAATTAACGCAAGCCTTCTTCGATCGGTGGTCATAGAGTGCAGTCCATATACTTCCCAGTTTTAGGCACACAAAAAACAGCATTCGAATGGATATAGAAAATCGTGACTAGTAGTGATTTGCAAATTGAGTCACAAATTTATACTTGACCCTGACCGCGGATAACGAAACCATATTTAAATTATAATAAGATAAAGGAGTCATCATAGATGAAAACAGGATTAACACGTTATGCACTACAAATTGCAAAGAACACCTCAGCCTTGGTTTATAGCCTGACTGTGGGCTTGTCTTTCGTAGCCGTTATTAGCTATTCAAATCCCAGCTTTGCAGAGTTATCGGCAGAGGCACTAGCAACCCCCGTTGGAACATGGAAAACCATCGATGATAAAACCGGCGAAGCCAAAGCCATCGTGCAAATTTCTGAAAGCAACGGTGAACTTGAAGGAAAAATCATCAAGATTTTCCCTAAACCCGGCAAACCCGATAACCCTGTCTGTGAAAAATGCGATGGCGAACGCAAAGATAAACCTATTTTAGGAATGACTTTTTTATGGGGACTTAAGAAAAAAGGGGATGAGTTTAAAGATGGAAACATTTTGGATCCTGAAAATGGTAAAATATATTCTTCAAAAGCTCATTTAGAAGAAGGTGGTAAAAAATTTGTCGTTCGTGGATTTTTAGGATTTTCTTTATTGGGTCGTAGTCAAACTTGGGTTCGCGACGAACAATAGACGAACAATAATTGATTCAATGTTGTCGTGATTCAGATCACCTAATCAGACATTCATGACTTTTTTTAACGTTTCACTGTCCATGAAAATAATTACTAACAAAGGAATTTTATGAACTTTCAAAAATTATCGCAAAAATCTTTTCTAAAACTGAGCGGACGTATTTTAGCATGTAGCTTAATATTTGGCACTGTCGCTGAAAGTAGTCGTGCTGAGCTAGGTTTCACGAACTTAACACAAGCGGACTTCGATAAGATTTCCAAAGAACTATCTAGTAATTTTACGCATAACTCTGTCCTAGGAGCCTCGTCGCTTGGAAAAATATTTGGTCTTGAACTGGCCGTCGTTGGTGGTTATACACTTTCACCTGAAATTGATACGATCGTTAAACGATCCGCTCCCGGTAGTGACTTGCCTAAATTGTACAATGCTGGCTTTATCGCTGCCGTCAGTGTGCCATTTGGCATTACCGCCGAAGCTGTGCTGACTCCGAAGGTTACGGCAGCGGATGCTAGTTACCAAGCGACTTCTTTGGCTGTGAAGTTATCAATGAATGATGAGTTAATTCCCATCATTCCATTTAACTTAGCCTTACGTGGAATTTACTCGACGAACGAATTTAGCTTTAAACAAACTATCAGCGCTGTCGAAGCCACGGTTAAAGACGCCAACAACATCACAGGACTACAAATTTTATTAAGCCCTAAACTTCCCATCGTTGAACCCTATGCTGGTATTGGTTTTTTAAATGCTAAGAATACTTTGAGTGTTTCAGGAACCACAGGAACCATTTTCGATTCTAGTTTCAACACCACTCAATCAGCAGACAGCACCCTATCCAGCACTCAATTATTATTGGGCGTTGATGTTCGATTCCTGATGCTAACTGCAGGCGTAGAATACTCAAAGGCTTTTGATGCTTCGAAATACACAGCTAAATTTGGATTTTCATTTTAATTTGAAAACTAATTATTTGTAAAAAGTAGCTTTATTGACCTGTTTTTTGAACAGATTGCTCATCTGTCAATTTTGATTCTGATCGAATACTGGCGCAATGGCCAGGTTCGATCCAGCGTTTGTTCTTATCAGTACAAAGCTCATAATTTTCTAAGCTCCATTTTAGACCTTTGTAGTTTTTGACGAATGCGGTTTTTGCCGGATGAAACGCTGGCACATGCCAGTATTTGAAGGTTAAATACTGATCAATTGCTTTTTGATTGTCGTAACCCATGTAATCGATTGCATACATCGCAGTGGCTTCGCCCGTGCGGTCTGCCCCAGTTCGACAATGAACTAATATCGGTCGCTCCGCTGTTTCAATGGCTTGCAAATAGCCCTTCAAACGATCTGTCTCTGGAAAAAAATCTGTCGTCCATCCAAAATGATAAAATGCCACGTTATGTTTTTGCAGTGTCTGCACTTGTCCTGGCACCCAATAGGAGTTCTCGGGTGCTCCCCTAAGACTAATCACCGTTT
>JBPOJH010000085.1:0-35712 GCA_052033755.1 Bdellovibrionota bacterium
CGACATCAGTTAGAGATCGATCATATTATTAGTTTTAGTCATGGCGGCCACAACAAGGAATCCAATCTGCAATTGCTATGCAAAAATCATAATTTGTATAAAATGAATCTCACTCACAAGAATTTCACTCATGAAAATATAATCCTCAAAATTTAACCTTCAAAAAATAAGATGGCGACGTCTAATGGATTCTTTTTTTAAAAGCAAAAAAAAAGTTGGTTATGCTTATTTGATTTTCAGCGTTGTTTGTGTTTTGTGAGATCACATTTTAAAACACCCAGGCGGAACTGGACTTTTGTCCCTTTTTGTTTCAAAAATAAAAAAAAATCCATAACGCACGAAAAAAATTCTTGGAAGTCCCGACAAAAAAGACTTATCGTTAAAAGCAAGAGGTCATACTATTCTTTGGGGTGTTGGATGGAGGGGGACACTACATATAGTGGTGCAAAGTTTAAAACAACAAAGAGTAAAAATAAGTAAATCTGTAATCCAAGTATTTCAGCAACCAAGCTACTACGAGACGTTTGTCGAGTTGAAAAATTAGCACTGATTATAAATCAGTGCTGATTTTCAAGCTAAACGCAAGCGAAGGGTACTTTTTTCTCTGAACACTTGGAACGAACTCTGAAAACGAAAACTAAAAACGAACAAAAGACATAAACGTATTTATGGATGAACACAAACCAAGGGCAAAGGACAGACATATGCAGAATGCAAACAACACACAAAACCACTTTCCATACAACTCTGGAAACACCTCCATGGGACACGCTGGGTATCAAACAGGATATCAAGAAGCGCCACATATTATGCGAGTCAAAAAACGTGACGGCACACTAGATCCCGTTGACGTGACTAAAATCGTCGAACGCGTGACCAGTTGTTGTTATGGCTTATCACAAGTAGACCCTTTGCGTGTTGCGACCAAAGCCATCAGCGGCTTATATGATGGAGCTAGCACCAAAGAATTAGATAACTTATGCATCCAAACTTCGTCATTACTTATCAGTGAAGAACCCGAGTATTCAAGATTGGCTTCGCGTTTATTGGCTATCTATATAGATGAAGAAGTGCGCTCACAAAAAATTCATAGCTTTGCCGATGCCGTAACAATGGGGTATCGCTCTGGCCTTGTCGGTGAAAGCACTTACAAATTCGTCGAACAGAATAAAGCCGCTTTAAGTGCCGCGATTGAACCTTTCCGTACCGATCGTTTCGAATACTTTGGCTTACGAACAGTTTACGATCGCTATTTATTAAAGAATCCAACTTCACGTCAGGTTTTCGAGACTCCGCAGTATTTCTTTATGCGCGTGGCATGTGGATTAGCTACAACGGTAGAAGAAGCAGTCGAGTTTTATCGTTTGATTTCTTCACATGAGTATTTAGCTTCAACTCCGACTTTATTTAATTCAGGGACTTTGCGTCCGCAAATGTCTTCTTGTTATTTATTAGACTCTCCCGAAGATGATTTAAAATCCATCTATGACAAATACACCGACATCGCCTTGTTATCAAAATTTGCGGGCGGCATTGGTGTGGCTTATCACCGCATTCGTTCACGTGGTTCGTTGATCAAAGGTACTAACGGACACTCGAACGGTATCATTCCTTGGTTAAAAACCATGGACAGTTCCGTCGCGGCCGTCAATCAAGGTGGAAAACGCAAAGGCGCCGCTTGTGTGTATTTAGAATCTTGGCATGCCGATATCGAAGAATTTCTTGAATTGCGAGACAACACTGGCGATGAAGCGAAACGAACTTACAATTTGAATATCGCAAACTGGGTTCCGGATTTATTCATGAAGCGCGTGGAAAAAGATGAAATGTGGTCCTTATTTGACCCGCATGCCATGCCTCAGTTGGTTGATTTATATGGCGAGGCTTTTGAAAAAGCCTATATCGAGGCCGAGCAAAAACAATTATTCATGAAGCAAGTGAAGGCTCGTGATTTGTACACACGCATGATGAAGACCTTGGCTCAGACTGGAAATGGTTGGATGACTTTCAAAGATGCTTGTAACTTGAAGGCCAACCAAACCAATATGGAAAAAGGCGAAGTGATTCACTTGTCAAATCTTTGCACGGAAATCTTGGAAGTCACTTCCAACAAAGAAACAGCGGTTTGTAATTTAGGTTCTGTGAATTTATCTAGACATGTCGTGAATGGGGAATTTGATTTTGAAAAATTAGCAAAAACCGTTCGCACAGCAGTGAAATATTTAGACCGCGTGATCGATATTAATTTTTATCCGATCGACACTGCGGCTTCTAGTAATTCACGTTGGCGCCCAGTGGGTCTTGGTTTGATGGGATTGCAAGATGTATTCTTTCAGTTGCGTTTGCCATTTGATTGTGAGGCAGCGAAAGCTCTATCGGCTAAAATTCAAGAAGAGATTTACTACAATGCTATTTTAACAAGTATTGAATTAGCCGAAAAATATGGCCCTCACCCTAGCTTCCAAGAAACCAAAGCCGCACAGGGATTGTTGCAATTTGATTTATGGAATGTCACTCCATCGGATATGAATCGTTGGAACTACATCAAAGAGCGCATGAAAAAATCAGGTTTGCGAAACAGTTTAGTGATTGCCATTGCTCCAACGGCAACGATTGCTTCGATTGTTGGTTGCTATGAAGCCACTGAACCACAGGTTTCTAATTTATTTAAACGCGAAACTTTATCAGGCGAGTTCATGCAGATTAATAAGTATTTAGTTTCTGAATTAAAAGCCCTAGGTTTATGGAACGAAGACTTACGTGCAGAAATCAAATTAGCAGAAGGCTCTATTCAAGATATCGCTAGCATTCCACCAGACGTGAAGGAGTTATTCCGCACCGTCTGGGAAGTGCCAATGAAATCGTTGATTGATATGGCTGCGGATCGCGGCGCGTACATCGATCAAAGCCAAAGTTTAAATTTATTTATTGAAAGTCCAACCATCGGAAAACTTTCTAGTATGTATATGTATGCTTGGAAAAAAGGAATCAAGACGACGTATTATTTACGCAGTCGTCCTGCAACCAGCATTGCAAAAACAACTGTGAAAAAATCAGGTGTAGCAATGACAGCGGGAGCTGCTGCTGGTGTTGCAATGAGTGCAGCCGGCATGATGGCTGAATCCGCTGCAAATTCAGCAATGAAAACTGAACTAATGGAAACAAAAACAGCTACGAGTGAAATCGAAGCCAGTGCCAATAAAAAAGTTTACTCAGATGCCGAAGTCATTGCTTGCAGCTTGGAAAATCCAGAAGCTTGCGAGGCTTGTCAGTAAGTTGTCAGCAACCTAGGAAAGCAAATAAAAAATAAATCCTAGTTAGCCAATTCAAATAATTTTTCGTTGGCTAGCTAGATACTCGAATAAAGAAATTAAAGTTAATAGATTAAGAATAATTAAAAATAAGGACACGATTATGATACTAGATCCCGGATTTGATTTAAATTTAAGACCGATGAAATACCCGACTTTTTATGAAATGTATAAAAACGGTATTAAAAATACATGGACCGTGGAAGAGGTGGATTTTTCTACGGACGTCAATGATTTGCGTTCAAAGATGACTGACTCGGAAAAGCACCTCATCAACCGATTGGTGGCTTTTTTTGCGACAGGTGATTCCATCGTTGGTAACAACTTGGTATTAAATTTGTACAAGCATATTAACTCTCCAGAGGCTCGTCTGTATTTATCCAGACAACTTTATGAAGAAGCCTTGCACGTGCAATTTTACTTAACGTTGTTGGACACCTACATCCCTGATCACGATGAGCGCGCCAAGGCCTTCACGGCTATCGAAAATATTCCTAGCATCCAGAAGAAAGCGCAATTTTGCTTTAAATGGATGGACTCCATCAATGAACTGGAAAAACTAGACACCGTCGAAGATCGTCGTAAGTTCATTATGAACCTAGCTTGTTTTGCTAGCTGTATTGAAGGTTTGTTTTTCTTTGCTGCCTTTGCTTATGTGTACTTTTTAAGATCCAAGGGTTTATTAGCCGGCTTGGCCTCTGGAACCAACTGGGTCTTCCGTGACGAAAGCATGCACATCGCCTTTGCGAACGAAGTGATAGCCACTGCTCGCAAGGAAGAACCTTACTTGTTCAACGAGCAAATGAATGAAATGATCACACAGATGATTGAAGATGCCATCGAATGCGAAATGGCTTTTGCCAAAGATATCTTAGATCATGGTATCGCAGGATTATCTTTAAAAGATATGCGTCAGTATTTGGAATTTGTGGCCGATCAAAGATTAGAGGCTTTACATATCCCAGCTAGATATGGCTCGAAAAATCCATTTCCATTTATGGAGCTACAAGACATGCAAGAGCTTGCTAACTTTTTCGAACGTCGCGTATCCGCTTATCAGATGGGAGTTACAGGCGCTGTCGCATTTGACGAAGCCTTTTAGAGCTTTGCTAAAAGACCGGATCCTTCGTTGCTCTCCTCGCTCAGTCGTGCGGCGTCCAGGTAGGACGCCTCCTCCATCACTTCGTCGGCGCCTCGGCTACGGCCATTTTACCAAAGCTCTAATATTTTAATGCAATAATTCAATTCAGTGGACATTTAATAATTATTGGAAGGCTTGGCCGACTTGGACGGGCTGATTGAAAAACTTTTGAACCCATTCTGTTTGGAATGGGTTTTTTGTTAAATCAGGCCAAGCTTTTTGACAGAACTCTTTCGAGTAAATCATCACGACCGTACTTCCCATATGAAAAGTTCCGACATGATCCCCTTTTTGTAAATTCACTGAATAAGATTTACGAATCGAACTGGTGACTTCCGCTCCACTACTTAAGGGAACATTCGTCACGATTTGCGAATCAAAACTAAGACTCATTTGCCCCACATTGGTCGCTCCCACTAACACCAAGGTCGCCAAACCTTGCGGAGCTTTAAAATCAATGATGACCCTTTCGTTGATACCAAATAAATTGCGAACATTGTGAGTGCTCCACTGATTAACGGGCCATAATTCTCCAGGAGCATATGTCACTTGGTGAATATTCATATCGGTCGGCGCATGCACTCGATGGTAATCAGTCGGACATAAATAATAGGTAACGAACAATCCCCCTTCGTACTTTTTAAAAGCCTCTAGGTCCTGACAAATTTCTTGCACCGAATATTTTAATCCCTTGGCCTGAATCATTTGCCCATCGGATATAATTCCAATTTGTGATATTTTAGAATCCGCTGGATGCACAACCGGATATTCGGCAAGGGGCCTGGCCCCGGGTTTTAACTCACGAATAAAAAAATCGCCAATCGAGGGGTATTGACTAAATGGCTTAGCGGCTTCATCTGTCTTGATTTTATAAATTTTAGCAAAGGCCCAAACCAACAATAAACCCATTGGCTGAGGCCATCTTAGGTGCATCAGTCGCCCCATTACGCGGCTGAGTTTTTTCTTAGGTAAAAATTGCAAAAGAAATCCAAAAAAAGCACTCATTGTATTTTTCCTTTTGATCATACTTTTGATCATATAGATCTTATAGATCGTGTTCGTTGATTCGTTTTTTGATCGTATTTACAATCCATTGATTCTGACATTGTTATTTTTATAATTCAAAGTTATACAACATTGTGGCCAAAATTCTACATAATATCGAAGTTGAGATTTCAAAAACAAAGTCTACTGCAGAAACATCTTCGGGGAAATCCCCTATTGTTTCGGCAGGGGTTTCGGCAAAGCCATCCGAGCATGCGACAGTTAGCAAGTCCGATGAAGATTTGCTAAAAGAAAAAATTGAACTGTTAGTACCTGGGTTTTCGGATTATCGCATTTTAAAAAAAAGCGTGGATGCTCGTCGAAAAACCAGACCTCATTTTGTCTACTCGGTTGAAGTGGCCGAACCTGGCGAAACACTAAAACCCTTTGAGTTGATCATTCCAAAATCCACACAAATAATTTCTGATAAACCAATTATTATTGGCGCAGGTCCCGGAGGATTATTCGCCGCTTTACGTTTAGTGGAGCGTGGTATTCCGTGTCGGTTATTTGAACGAGGCTCTCGCGCTGAAGAACGCATCAAAGGTATTAATCGATTTTGGCGTTATGGTGAATTTGATGCCAGAAATAATGTCTGCTTTGGTGAAGGTGGTGCGGGACTTTACTCGGACGGTAAACTGATTACTCGTATTAAAAGTCCTCACATTCCCTATGTGCTCAATCGCTTGGTGCGATTTGGGGCTCCCGATGAAATTCAATACATAGCGAATCCTCACGTAGGCAGTGATCGCATCCGCCGTTTGATTCCTAAAATTCGCGAGTATCTTATCAGTCAAGGCTGTGAAATGCATTTCGATACTCAAGTGACACAAATTTTAACAGCTTCAAGCAAAAAAAGCGTGATAGGCGTTCGAACCGAACATGGCCAAACATTTCATTCGTCACATGTGATCGTAGCCACTGGCCATTCGGCCGATGATATGCTACATCACTTACAAGAAATCGATGTTTTCCTAGAGGGAAAATCCTTTGCCATGGGACTTCGAATCGAGCATCCACAAAAAAGTTTAAATCAAATTCAGTACCGAGAGTTTTCTGAGAACTCGTCCTTAGGAGCGGCCAATTACAAACTGGCCTACACCGATCCCGACACCAGTATTGGCACTTATAGCTTTTGTATGTGTCCTGGTGGTTATGTCCTAAATGCCACCACCTCGCAAAATTTAACCATTTGTAATGGTATGAGTAACTACAATCGGAATTCTCCTTTTGGTAACGCAGCGATTGTCGTCAGTATAGATCATGATAAAATGTTCGGAGCCAAAAATATTTTTGGTGGACTTAAATATCGCACGGATCTGGAAACTCGCGCTCATCATGCCGCGCAGTCGCAAAGATTACCTGGACAAAGGCTTATGGATTTTCTAGAGGGGAAAAAACCAAAGGGTGATTTATTAAAAAACTCTTCGTTAAGTGGTGCTGTTCCAGCCGCTTTACATCAAATTTTGCCGAAAGAAATTTATCAAAGTTTAGTGCAGGGTTTGATGGAGTTTAACAAAAGTATGCGCGGCTTTATTCACGAAGATGCTCAGTTATTTGGAGTGGAATCTAGAACCAGCTGTCCCATACGTGTGACACGCGACAAGGATTCGTTAGAGTCCGTGTCTCATCAAGGATTATACCCCTGTGGTGAAGGTGCTGGATATGCTGGGGGTATCACTTCGGCCGCCTGCGATGGCGTTCGTATCGCAGAAAAAATCGCCGCACAACTTCTGTCCCAATTTGAAAGCTTAGAGTTTTAATCGTTCAATCTATAGGACCAAGCTTGCTGTTTTCTGAATTTGGGTTTGAGCATAGTTTTGTTTGCAACAGCTGCTAAGGCTTCGGCTCGGCGTTTTTGATCACAAACCCTTAACCAAGGATCCTGTAGGGCCGTCGGTAAAATTTTTTCCCAAATAATTTGCGAAGTTAATTTTTTTTGTTTGGGACGAATTGCATATACTAATTCACAATCCAAAGCCTCCGCGGCTTTGGACAAAGTCGCCAATGAGATAGAACCATCTTCTTCATTCGCTTCAAATTTAGAATACGCGACTCGCGAAACTTTCAACTTTTGCGCCACAGAAGTTCTGGATAAAAATAAACCTTGTCGAATACGTCTTAACCATCCCATGTCGTACTCATTTACAGTCCCAGTTTTAACTTTCAATTCTACAAAAGGAGCAAGCCGGTCTTCGGTACTATCTTTTGAAAATCGACGTGGATCATATTTTCTTAACCAAAAACAATAAGCTTTTTGAATTTCATCGTTTGTTATTTTTCTCATAATTATTAACTCTTT
The DNA here is from genome assembly GCA_052033755.1 of Bdellovibrionota bacterium. GTDB lineage: Bacteria > Bdellovibrionota > Bdellovibrionia > Bdellovibrionales > Bdellovibrionaceae > JBPOJH01. The sequence continues at coordinate 7,799 of JBPOJH010000085.1, forward strand.
CTTGGCTTTATCTCTATCATTTAAAACTAAACTAAACTAAACTAAACTTAATTTTAATCTTAAAATTAAAATTAAAATTAAACCAAGTACAAATTTCTTGTTCTTGTTCTTTGGGCAAATCCCCATCAGCTTCAAGCATAAACATGACTTCACATACCATGAAGTATGTCTTGTACTACACCCTCCGTTCGAATGCAACTTATAAGTTACTATCATTTTGAGGAGTAAAACATTAATACCCATCACTTAAATAATTCTTGTATCTTTGAGGCAATAGGATCCACAATAAAGAAGGCCAACAGTAATACCAAGCTCACTAAATAATTGTCCTTCATTGCCAATTGCTTGGCGCCACATAAGCAGCGCAGTGCTTTCGTAGTATTACAAATACGACATCAAACTTACGCCTTGGACAATTAATTCTTGGACTTGGATATATATAGAATGCGAAAATTTTATTGTCACAAAAGGATATAACTGATCCTATTAATCCTTAAAGGAATGAGGGCCGAAACTAAACCAATAACTAAACCAATAGGAGAAGATCAATTTATGAAAGACATCAAATTAAGACAAACAAATTGGGCCACAATATCTAAAGCCTTCATTATTTATTCTGTCTTGTTGATAGCAACGATGACTTTGTCGCCGAGATCCTTTGCGCATGGTGATGGAGCGCAGGGGCCTCATCATGGTTATATTCAAATGCCAGGCGCTTATCACACAGAACTCACCGTAGATCTTGATAAAAAAGAAGCCAAGGTTTGGCTGCTGGATATTAATTTTCAAAATCCACAAACAGTTAACAGCGAGGTCATGATTCAATTTGTAGGAAAAAACTTAGGCGATAAAAAGATTCTTTGTTCAACCAAGACTACCAAACAACAGCCCAATAATAGTAATTCCAACAACTCTGATACGAATGCGAGCTTAAAATCAATCCATGCGGATTACTTCCAGTGCTCCTTAAAGGAATACTCAAAACTAAATTCAAAAAGCATTGAAAAGGTTTTGGTTTTTTCAACTCGTAACGGAGTCAAAGGCATGACGGCGGAATATAATTGGCCTTTACGAGTTAACTCTATGACTCATTAACTACACAACTCGAAATAAAGCAAAAATGTACCCAATAAAGTTTTAAAATTGATTTCTTCTATGGGGGAAGCATTGTAACGCTAAATAATTATTTTAGGAATTTAGTTTTAATTCCAATTGTAACTAAAACCCAAGTTCCAAGCGGCAACTTTACTTTTTCCCAGAACACCGACCTTTTGAAATAAATCGTATTGCTGATTAATGCGAGAACGAAATTCGATATACACTCCCAAGGTCGGATTCTGCGGAGCTTGCACTTGGTATCCAGAATCTTCAGGCCAGCTCATATTCTTGTATTGCACCACCACCGAAGGACCTACTTCGAAAAAAGCATTTAATCGTCGAAAAAATCGCCCCCCGGCAGAAATCACTTGAAAGGGAACTCGTGTTTGATAATAACGAGAATTCCCCGAGGTCCCTGCTACGGCCACGCCTTGCGCTAACCCCAAATTATAGCCCCAACCTAAAACACCACGATACCAATTATCTTCGTAACTGACTCCGAAAGCATACAACATGGCTTCATCGTCGTAATAACTACCCGATTTGTTGGCCTGATAGGATTCGTAAAAATGATAGTAGTTCATAGCAATGCTTTTTTTACGCTTCTGTTGCACTAATTTTTTTACGATCAGCTTTGGATCTTCTTCTTTGGCGTGAACACAGTTAATGACTAGAGCTGACATGATTAAATTCACTATAAAAAGAGTAGTGAAAAATTGCCATCCCAGCGCAAATGCGCTTGATATCATTAGCAGGAATTGGCTAAGACCTGAGTCATTAAAATGTCTGCACTTTGAATTTTTATTAAGCCATTTATAATGAAACATGCAATTGCCCTTGCATCGACCATTGATCACTACTCACTCCCCCATCAGACATTGCTCGACCATTCACTAACTGTGTCCGCACCTCAAACCTTGGTGCTGGAAAAATTAAAAAACCAAAACTCCACTTCAACTGATCGGGACTTTTGCTAGACATCGTCGCATTGTAATACTCCAACTGACTTAAAAAATGATATCCTCGTACAATGCGTGCTAAATTTTCCACTAACACATAATTCCCCGTAACCGCATCAGAAGATTTAGGCTTATTCTGAATCACACCCAACTCGGCCAACAAGGAATGACCTGTTCCAAATCCTAACTTAGAATGCACCTCGGCTCGCAATAACTGTAGATAATCATTTTGACTGGTCAGAATCGCGGCGCCGATACGGTGATACTGATGACGGTCTTTTTCAATCATCACCGAAGCACCCTTTTGTCTTAAATCTGCATCTTGATTTAAATTTCCTGCAAAAACATTCAAGGTGTACTCATAGGGTTTTGTTAAGTACTGCAGAATCACTCCATGCGATTGATCATTTTGCGCTAGACCCGTCTTGGCCCTACTGACTGCCGTGTGATCGATCAATCGAATGCCATACACCTTATCCATCAAACCAACGTAAGTAAAAAAATCTTGATTCACTTGCCAACGAAAATAGTGCTCTCTGGAAATAGTTGTGGCTTTTTCAGCGCCACTGGACGTGGCCGGCAAATACCCCTCATTAAATACAAAAACATATTTCTGATCTTGATCTAAATGCAAAGCGATGTTCGCATCCAACTGCATATTAATATATTTTGTAGAAGCTGCTGAGCTACCGGGATTGGTTCGATACCACAATCCACGATACTTAATCGATGGACGAATCCACCAAGGAATTTCTTTGGTTCCTAAAAAACCAGAGCGCTCACCCAACTGTTCATCTGTTAATTTCTTATCGTAAAAAACTCGAGAAGCAATTTCCGACGACCATAAAGCCCGACCATAATCAGTCAATGGCCCATTCCCTTGTCCATTGTAGTGGCAAGTTAAACAAGAGCCGTAACCATAACCAATAAAGTCGGCATAGGCCTGTGCCCTTGAACTAGCAAGCCAGTTAAAAACAAATGACAGGCCCATCACGAAAACAAAAACTCGAACGACTATCTGCTGTTGCAATTTCATATCCATCAACAATGATTTCATTGCATTTAAGACCCACTTGCAACAAAAATAGTATTACTACACATGAGCAAAAACGCAGATTTTAAAAAATATTTAGAAGCCCAAGCAGAAACAACCCTGACATCTTTATTCGGCGTTGCCAATCTTTTCGCATTTGTCGCCTTTACCGTTGATATCATCTACGCCCCCTCGCAGTGGGACTCTCCGGAATGGAAAGTGATATTTTATTCCTTGCCATTTTTTATCATCGGCCTTGTTTTTTTAGCATTGCATTTGAATAAAAAACTTCACAAGTTTTGTTCACCGGTATCATCTTTATTATGGTTTGGTTTATTTTACAGTAGTATCACCTGGATCGGTACGGTGTTGAAACTGAATTACTTTCAAGCCATATACGTCGCATTAATGACATTGGCCTTTTCCTTTTTTCTGTTTAGCAAAAGGCACTATTTAATTTTATCCAGCTTAACCGTTTTAAGTTACATTTTTGCACGCACAATTTCACCTACCGGAGCCGAATTTTATGATGTATGGGTAAGCCTAGACATACTTGTCGCTTTTACTTTTGTTTTAGGGTTTCCAATTTTAACAGGGCGATTACGACACTTTGAAATTTTCTTTAACAACCTGACTACCATCGAAGAACAAAAATCGTTAAATATTTATTCTTCAAAAATGTCAGCCCTTGGTGAAATGGCCGCAGGCATGGCGCACGAAATTAATAACCCTTTGGCCATCGTTAGCGGAATGGCCTTTCAAATCACCTCTTACATTGATCGCGATGTCGAAGACAAAGATAAAAAAATTAAAGACTCGGCCCTAAGAATTACTCAAACCGTTAATCGAATTGCAAAAATTATTTCCGCCTTGCGAGTTTTTTCCAGAAATGCCGATTCTGCTATTAAGGAAAATATCCAATTAGAGAAAATTGTGAGCGACACCTTGGATCTTTGCCGCTTACATTTAGAGGAAAAAGGCATTCATCTATCCGTCATCAATCAATCGACCACAAAAAATATCATGGCTAACCCGGTGGCCATCATGCAAATATTGCTTAATTTGATTAATAACTCTGTCGATGCGGTTAATGAAGTTACCGAAAAATGGATACAAATTCAAATTGCCGAGACTCCAAAAACCATGCAAATTTGTATCGAAGATAGCGGCCTCGGAATCCCCACGGAAAATCAAGACAAAATCATGCAACCATTTTTCACCACGAAGTCCGTTGGGCAAGGCACCGGCTTAGGATTAAGTATCTCAAAAGGCTTAGCCGAAAGCCTAGGTGGAAGTCTTTATTTAGATAAAGACTCCGAACACACCTGTTTTATTTTAGAATTACCGAAATAATATATCCATTATACGCGTGACAATAAAATCTGCCCGGCCTTCCAAACAGTTTCTACGTTGATGTTTTCCATGCACTCGTGCGTGCCTACAGGACAAACCTGAGGGCCATGTTTGCCACAAGGTCGACAGGTTAACTGATTATGTGTTTCTACTACAATTGCTTTGCTGTTCCAAGGACGAAAACCAAATTCCAAAATTGTCGGACCAAAAATTCCTATGGTCGGCGCCGAAACCAGGGCCGCCAAATGCTGCCCCCCACTGTCATTGCTAATTACTAGATGGACTAACATCAAAACCGCAATTGTTTCCATCCACGATAAACTTCCCGACAAATTGAAAATCCGATCTGCCGACACATCCCTTAGAATTTGAGCACATAATTCTTGTTCATCTTTACTACCCAATAAAATCACTTGCCAACCTAGTTGCAAAAACTTTTGCGCCAACAGAGTGTAATTTTTCTGACTCCAACGTTTCGTTCCCCAAACACTTCCCGGAAAAATAGCCACAGTTTTTATTCGCTCTCCGTGAAAATCAGTCTGCACCTCTTGCACTTTGGAATCAAGAAAGGACTCAAAAAAACTAAGTCCTGGAAATCGATCTAATATATTTTTTAAGTGCGCTTGCATGTCACGCTCGACTAAATTGGCACAAATATCCATCGAGGCCGCTTCCGGTACTGGCTGCAAAATCTGAATCCCTTTTGTTGATGCATACTCTTCCGGTACAAATGTCGTCAGTCCATTAGCAGCCATAGCACCATTCAATAAAGACAATAAACGAATCGCTTCAGGATAGCGCATGTCTTTACGAACACGACGATGAAAATAAAAAAAATTCCACCAATTTTTAAAGCCAATTTTTTCACCAGCATGTAACTTCCAAGTTAGTAATGCCGATCTTAACGAGGGATGTGGACAATAAATTTTTTCAAATTCAAAAACATGTAATACTTGTAGAATTTCTTTATAAGAAGCCGAGGATCCTTTTTTCACTTCGTAAAAATGATCAACGACTTTCAGGTCCTGCATCAACTTTCCTAAACCCTGTCGACACAACAAATGTAACTCGGCTTCAGGATAAATGCGCTTAATGTTTTTTAATAAGGGTATACTAAGGAGTAAGTCCCCCAAGAAGGCCGTCTGAATGACTAATATCTTTGGTTGACTCATCGGTCTGTGCCCTCCAGTAACGAACTCCCATAGTTAATGCTACAATCACTTCTTCGATAGGAACCAAATCATAACACATTATCGGACGATGGCAATGACGCTTCCAACAAGGACCACAATCCACATTTGCTAATAACTTTTGACCTCGGTCATATAACTCAATTTCATTAGCCACCGTTGGACCAAACCAAGCTATGACATACTTTTGCATCGCTATTGCTAAGTGCATACCCAAGCTATCACCGGTGATGACTAAATCACAAGCGGCGACACTGATCAATCCGTCTCGTAACCCCAAATCAGTCTGCGAGGTAAACACTGGCAGACCTTGTGCAATCCGTTTGTTTCTTTCCGTGTCTTCAATGCCACCTAACAAAACTATATTTTCAAAACCCAAACCAATAAATTCCTGTATCAGTTTTCTTTGATAATCCACCGTCCATTTTTTATATGGAATCGCCGCACTACAACCGGTATTAATTCCGATCACAGGTTGCCCCATATTCTGCTGATAGATTCGATGTCTTTTGGCAGCCAACTGTTGCTCATTCGAACTTAATTGCAAATGATATTCCGATTTTTTATACTCGCCTAATTCTAATGATTCCCAAATAAGTTGGTTTTCAGTTTTTTGATTGAGTTTAAATTTTTTATGGTCGTCTAAGCCAATTTCCCACATTTCCGTAGCTCCCGCATTTAAAGGAATCACGGCTCCATTTAAAGGATGTACGCCAAAGCCTAATTTATTTCTAACATGCAAGGAGTTTAAAATTCCTGCGGCTTCAAGCCCCTTATCTATCACATAGGCTGTATCAAACACGAATGATCGCAATTTTTTTAATTGATTTTCATCATCGACAATCACTTGATCAATGATCGAAATATTTTTTAATAACTCCGCCGCCCGCGAAGACGTCACCCATGTTAAATAACTATGCGGATGTCGTTCCTTGATTTGTTTTAATAAAGCCGTACTACGCACTACAGCGCCCAAAGCTCCCAAGTGAATAATAAGAATACTTTCGTGAATCGCCGAGTACTGTGGACATTGCAAGTGACAATTGTGACTATGCTGTTGTTGTGCTGAATTTTGTAAAAAAGTACACGGTTTATAGCCATTGAAATGACGGCACTGCACTGCGGGACTGTTTAAGCTAGATTTGGATGAACTCATGTTTCTAGTTTAAAGCAAAACTAAAAAAAATTAATATCCTTTGTGCAGTTCTTCGATTTCTGAGACCAAGGTCCCAATCTTGATTTCACTTTCGATTCGCAAAATGAATTTTCGATCATCATCCGACAACCAAATAAAAATATCTCCCGTGGGAGTGAATTTTCCTTTTAAATAAATATCAGGTTTAATCACCAAGGCCGTAAACTCACCGACTTTGGTAGATATTTTTTCTCGACGAATGGCCTTACCTTTAAAAATAAGATTATCCCCATCATGAGCTATGCGAAAACCATTTTCGGTGCCCACATCCCATTGAAACATTCGCATGTAGTAAGCCGCGCTGTAAACATTTTGCGAGTACGGCAACATATCCCATTCAATTCGTTTTTCTTGCACGCCGTCTTTTTCGGTTTGCTTCTTATCCCAAAAAGTCGCCTTCAAAGTCGAGGCATCAAACAGCGCCCGTGCTTCTCGCAATTGACCACTTTCCTTCACGTGCATGGTGTACACACTTGGCACCAACGTATCAAAATCCATCAACGTTGTGGCATAATCATCTACCGCATAAAAACTAGAAAAAAATGAACTGGATTTAATCGACGTTGTAAAGTTGTAAGATTTTTTCCCATTCACAAAAGCAAAGGGACGAACCTCTAAAGCCAAGGTACCCGCTTGCACTTTGAAATACTTTACACTGTGAACAATTTTTTCACCCACACGAAATGGATCTATCAAAGGTCTACGCCCATCAAAACCCTTATCACTTTCGACATCCGGCTCACGCCTGGGCACCAAGGTAGCTAATGGTGAGATCGATGGCGATGCCGCCACTGAACCATCAGCTTTGCCTTCACTCAAGGTGGTGGTCGTGACGGCCGCCGCTGGTGAATCGACCTTACTTGTTAAGGCCTCGGATTTAGCGGAGGACTTTTTTGTTTTTACTTTCTTTTTTTCAGACGCCGTTTTTTTGGATTTTTCAATTTTTGTCGTAGTCTTGGACGCATCCAATGTCTTGGGTAAAGTCGTCGTCGGAGCACGCGTGGTTGTCTCGGCCTGAATGGCGCCCGGATCTTCAGTTAATACAATCTGCACACGTTGATCAAATTCTTCATTTTTCTTCAAGACCTCGGCATTACCAAACTTGGGAGCCTTGGTCGCACAGGCATTAAATAAACTAATATACAAAATGAAAACATAAATTTTATTCATGAAACATTATTATTCAATAGGTTAACGACAAATGCATGTTAGAATTTACATTTAACAAGACTATCGTCCGTGATTTTAGTAACAGGTTTCAACTATTGTAAATGCTTTTTAAAAAACTGCAAAGTATGCCCAATCTCTAGTACTTGATTGGATCGCTTTTGCGAGCCATGTCCTTCATCGGCAAATAATATTAATTCGCCAGGTAGGCCTTTTTTCTTCATCTCGTTATACATTTGAATCGCTTCCCCCACTGGCACGCGAGGGTCACTAACCCCTTGAATGATTAACAATGGATCTTTGATTTTTTCCATATGCGTAAGGGGAGATAATTCAATCATCGCCTCTTTATCTTTTTCAGGATCACCGTATTCACTCACGCGTAAAGCTCGACGATAAGGAGCCGTGTTATTGATAAAACTAATCAAGTGACTCATACCCACTAAGGCCACACCCGCATCGTAACTTCCCGCAAATTTAGTCATGGCATACAAGGTCGAGTAACCTCCGTAGCTCCAACCCATCACTCCGACCTTGGGCACCACATTCGCAACGGCCCAAGTTTTTTTCGCATAGTCCGAAACTATTTTTAAATCTTCAATCACTTGCAATCGCTTGGCCCCATTATCAGAATCCAAATATTTTTTTCCATATCCCGTGCTGCCTTGAACATTTGGCTCTAAAACGATAAAGCCTTCGCTTACAAACAATTGCCAGATGGGTGAAAAACCCGGTTGAGATTGCCCCTCGGGCCCACCATGAAAATGCACGACGACAGGACAAGGCTGCGTTAGCTTTTTATTATTTTCACACTGCGGTGGAACTCGCACAAAAGCAGGCATACCACCATAATCTGTCGGTATCGTGATCGAACGAGATCGAACAAACTGTTTTAAATCCACCTCTGGCACACTGGGGACCACCCACTGAGTTAACAAACCCGATTTTAAATTTAACGAATACCCCATTCTGGGAGAAGTTCCATCTTCGATCGCTAACATTAATTGCTTTCCAGATTTAGACCATGCTCCCGAATACACATGATCCGCCTTGGATTGGTCTAATTTAATCGCGATGGATTTTTTTTCTTTCAAATCAAATAACTCTAGTTGCGAATACCCCATTCGATTCCAAACAAAAGATAAATACCTTTGCTTGGGATCCACAGAAAATCCCTCGATTTCATCATTCATCTCATAGACTAGTTTTTTATTTTTAGATCGCTTGAGCTGCGCCTTTTTTTGTGCGGCTATTTGTTTTTCAGTCGGAGCCAGCAATGTAAATTTATTGTTTTCATACCAATACAAGCGCTGCTCTTCTGAAAACTTATTGGTTTTAACTATATATTGATTTTCCGTAGTTGCATACGACACGGTATAATCAATATTCTCACCAACACCTAACAATGGAGTTAGCTTTTTTGTCGCTAAATCTAATTCATAATGTTCACTAGCTGTATTAGTGATAGCTTTTGCTAAAAGTAATTTTTTGTCTTCAACTTTTTTACCATTTTTACTTTCCCAGTGATCCTCGATCATCCAATAGCCACTTTCGGTAAAAATAAGTTCTTTCGTTTTCGTTAGCAAATTATAACGATAGATCGAATACGTATCTGGCTTTTGATCGTTGGCACGAAAATAAATAAACTGAGAATCATTGGACGAATATGAAAACAGGGTCTGCACCTTGGGTTGATGTTGAATTAGGATCAACGGTCCACCCGTAGTTTTTTGTAAATACAAACCAGGGTTTTCTTCTCCGTTGCGATCCCGCGATAAAACAAGATAATTGCCGTCAGCGGTAATATCCACCAATGTTGTTGGATCCTCGCCACCAGTCATTTGTACGGGAAAACCTTTGGGATGATCCAAGCGAAAAACTTGTGTCGTGCCAGTAATTCTCCAAGTGAAAAATAAGATGTTTTGCGTCGGGTGTAGCATTCCAAGTCCCGGCGCACGCACATCAAAAAAACCCTGAATGCGACGACTAAGATCCGAGGGCAAGGCCTTCGGTCGAAAATTATCAATCTGCTCTGGCGTCACTGAATCTTTTCCTAACCCTTGATAGCTAGAAGCCGCAGTTACTGTTGTTGAAATCGTTGTTGTTGTATTTTGCGCCAGACAGATACCCGGGATTAAAACGATAAATCCCAATACTCCAGACATTATGAATTTCATTGGATTATTTACACCAGTCATGCTTCATCCGATCTTTTACTTTTTTTCTTTTAATTTTTTATAAATTTGTTTTTACAATAAAACACAGTGAATTTATTTAATGATATTTTTCATCCAATTGCCAATCAGATTTTACGCTAAAAAAACAGAAATTCGTCTTACTTTGAAACAATTTTAACTGACAGTTTCTTTTTTTAGGATTTGGACTTCATTTTTAGACATCTTTGTTTGATAATAAGACGATAGGCTTTGCATACTCTGCAAGGACTGTAGATTTCAGTTGTAGAAATCTGTTTTTGGGGAGGGATTTGAATGAACCGCTATTTAGTCTTATTACTATTCGGATTTGGTATTTTTTTGTCGACCAAGGTCCAGGCTTATAACATGACCTCGCCGACTAGCTACCGACTGATGGCCAGTGAAGAAGATGAAACCTATGATCCATTTTCTGACTATAACGAATTCGACGAAAACAGCGATGAAGAGGCTGACATTAATTTTTTCCGTAATGGTCGATTTTTAACTGTGGGTCTTGTTGTTGGTATGCGAGGCTTTACTGAAAACCTGAACGAACTATATTCGACCGGTCCCACCTATGGTATTTTTCTGTCGTACTTTTTTGATCTTCGCTTGGCTTTGCAATTTGGTTTTAATACCGGCGATCATGGTTTTGAAATTCGCACCAAAGACACTCCCCAAAAGATTCTGACTGGAAATGTTTCCATCACTCAAATGAATTTAGCCATGAAGTATTATCTGAACACACAAAACGTCACCAAAGGTTTAGCGGATTTAAATCCCTATATTCTTGGAGGCTTTTCACAAGTGTATCGAACGACGACCCTGGCTGGCACCGAAGGGTTTGGCCGAGAATCCACTATGGGCTTGGATGCAGGCCTTGGTTTAGAAATTCCCCTCATGCGCCGGAAAGCTTATTTCGGTATTCAGGCAACATATCACTCAATCAATTTCAAAGATGAAAACTCACCAATCGTATTACCCGATGGGACTAATACCAACGTCGCCCCAAGTGGCGACGCCTACGACATCCTTGGCATCATTGGCTTAAATTTTTAACGCACTATCTGCAATTAAAACTTTTTTAAACCAGCGGCGATATATGCATTCATTTCTTTTAAAGGAACGCGAACTTGCGCCATGGTATCGCGATGACGAACAGTTGCAGCCTGGTCATTTAATGTATCAAAATCTATGGTGATACAAAATGGAGTCCCGATTTCGTCTTGACGACGATAACGTTTACCAATCGAAGCACTTTCATCATACTGCGTATCAAAGTCCTCGCTTAATTGATCACGCAAAGCTTCGGCTACACTTTGCAATTCCGGTTTTTTAGATAATGGCAAGATGGCACACTTAATCGGAGCAATTTCAGGATGAAGCCCCAATACCACTCGCACATCTTCCGCACCACTTTCATCCTTAGTTACTTCTTCGCGATAAGCATCACACATAAATGCTAAAAATAAACGATCACAACCCACGGCTGTTTCGATCACGTAAGGAATAAACTTTTCCTTGTTGGCTTCATCGAAATACTCCAATGTTTTACCAGAAAATTTCGAGTGCTGAGTTAAATCAAAATCACTGCGATTATGCACTCCTTCTAGTTCACTCCAACCCATGGGAAATAAATACTGCACATCCACGGCCGCCTTTGCATAGTGGGCCAGCTCACCAGGTCCGTGCGGTTGAAAACGAATGTTTTCTTCTTTGATGCCAAATTTTTTATAAAAATTCCAGCGGATGTTTTTCCACTCTTCGAAATATTTATCATCCGTTCCTGGTTTGACAAAAAACTGCATTTCCATTTGTTCAAACTCGCGAGTTCTAAAAATAAAATTTCCAGGAGTGATTTCATTACGAAAACTTTTTCCTATCGCTGCAATCCCAAATGGTACTTTATAGCGACTGGTCGTCTGACAGTTGACGAAGTTCACAAAGTGTCCTTGTGCTGTTTCCGGACGTAAATAAATCACAGAACCAGATTCTTCCACCGGACCCATATGCGTTTTAAACATCAAATTAAATTGTCGAGGCTCGGATAAGTTTTTACCACCGCAAGTCGGGCATTGTTTTTTATTAATATACGAATCCGTATTATCGGCACGAAAGCGCGTCTTACAATCTTTGCAATCCACTAATGGATCACTAAAGCCATCCACGTGACCACTAGCTTTCCAAACCATGGGCGCCATTAAAATCGCTGCATCGATACCAACTATATCCGATCGACGAGTCATTGCCTGCCACCAGGCTTTTTTCACATTCAATTTCATTAACGAGCCTAATGGACCGTAATCCCAACAAGAACCCAACCCGCCATAAATCTCTGAGCTTTGAAAAACAAAACCTCGACGTTTGGACAGACTAACTAGGGTTGCTAAATCTTTTAATTTACGAATTTCCATAACAAGACTCCTAATGCAAATTTACTTTTAAATAAGGTCTATTTTAAAATTTTACTTTTAAATAACGCCTATTTATAGCTAAGCTTAAATCATATGTCACAAAAAAATCACTCTGCTGTTCAATTTATATTATTTTTATTAAGAGCTCTTCATTTACTGAAATTTCGATTGTCTACCAAGAAATCATCACTTCGATTCCCAAGTTTCGTGCTGCTATTTTTTGTTATTGCAAGCTTGCCCTTGCCATATCAACACCTCAGTCAGAAGGCCTGGGCTATCTCTCCGGATGAAATCAAGAAAAAAGAAGAGGACATTCGTGCCTATATGTTTACGATTTCCCGACAACTAGGCATTACTTGCACCACCTGCCACGAAACTGAAAATTTTCGTATTGATAAAAAAGTCGAGTACAAAACCGCACTCGAACATATGAAGATCACGCAAACACTGATTGATAAAGGCTTTGATGGGAAACGTGGCCCCAAAGCCGATTGTTATATGTGCCATCGCGGCACACTCAAACCGGCTTTTAAAGAGCCACAAAATCCAATGCGCGAATAAAGTTATCGAGCGGCACGGATAAGATTTAGTGCCGATCCCGCCTTGAACCACTTCAATTGTTCCGCGTTGTAAGTGTGCTTCAATTCGATAGACACTTCGGAACCATTTTTATGCTTCAAAGTAGCTTTGACATTTTTGCCCGGTGCTAATAGCGCTAAATCATGAAGACTGATGCTATCATCTTCTTGAATTTTTTCATAATCCGCAGCGTTCACAAATGTTAATGCCAATACACCTTGTTTCTTCAAGTTCGTTTCATGAATACGTGCAAACGAACGAACAATCACTGCTGAGGCTCCCAAATGACGAGGACACATAGCTGCGTGTTCACGCGAAGACCCTTCACCATAGTTTTCATCACCAATAATCACCCAGCCTTGACCCGCTTTTTGATACTCACGAGCAATTTTCGCAAACTCAATTCCCGTTTCACCTGTTAATTGATTTTTACCCTTACCAATTTCACTCGTAAAAGCATTGTCAGCGCCCAACAACATGTTGTTAGAAATATTATCCAAGTGACCACGATATTTTAACCAATCGCCCCCTGGAGAAATATGATCCGTTGTACATTTGCCCTTCGCTTTTGCTAACACCAATTGGTTATTGAAGTCCTTACCATCCCAAGCCGTAAACGGAGTTAATAACTGCAATCGATCAGAAGTAGGACTGACAGCCACTTTCGCTTGCGCACCAGCTGGTTTTTGATAGCCCTCTAGATCCGCCACAAAACCTTTTGCTGGTAACTCAGGAGCCTCAGGCGCCTTCAAAGTGATTTTACCTTTGGGAGTATCTAATTGATCCTTTAAAGGATTAAAATCCAAACGTCCCGCTAAGCCTAAAGCCATCACCACTTCTGGTGAAGCAATAAATGCTAATGTTTCTGGATTCGCATCATTACGTCCACGGAAGTTACGATTGAATGATGTCACGATCGAGTTTTTCTCGCCCTTTTTCACATCGTCCCGTTTCCATTGACCAATACAAGGTCCACAAGCATTCGCCATCACCGTCGCGCCCACTTGATTGAAGATCGCCATTTGCCCATCGCGCTCAATGGTTTTTTGAATTTGCGTCGATCCTGGAGACACCAAGAATGGCTGATTCATTTTCAAACCATTGTCCAATGCCTGCTGCGCCAAATATGCCGCGCGCCCAATGTCTTCGTAAGATGAATTTGTACAAGAACCAATCAAAGCACTTGATAATTTTAAAGGCCAACCTTTTTCTTGCGCTTCTTTCGCTAACGCTGAAATTGGACGAGCAATATCCGGAGAGTGCGGTCCCACTAAATGCGGCTCTAAAGTCGTTAAATCAATTTCATAAACTTCATCAAAATATTTTTTAGGATCTTGTGCCACTTCTGGATCTGCAGACAATAAATCTTTGTGCGCATCTGCCACAGCCGCTAATTCTGCACGCGCTGTCGATTTCAAGTAGGCAGACATTTTTTCATCATAAGGAAAAATCGAACAAGTCGCGCCCAGCTCGGCACCCATATTTGTAATCGTGGCTTTTCCAGTACAAGAAATCGACTTCGTACCTTCACCAAAATACTCAACGATTTTATCCGTTCCACCTTTAACAGTTAACATTCCGCAAAGTTTTAAAATCACGTCTTTACCAGAAGTCCAGCCGTTCATTTTTCCTTTTAAGTGAACACCAATCAATTTTGGATTTTTCACTTCCCAAGGAAGACCCACCATCACGTCACTGGCATCACTACCACCAACACCGACCGCACACATACCCAAACCACCCGCATTCGGAGTGTGAGAATCAGTACCAATCATCAAACCACCTGGGAAAGCATAATTTTCCAAAATTACTTGATGGATAATCCCAGCGCCTGGCTTCCAAAATCCAATATTGTATCTAGAAGAGGCCGTCGCTAAAAAATTATAAACTTCTTCGTTGTTTTTATTAGCCACAGTCATGTCGGATTCTTTACCTTTGTAGGCTTGAATCAAGTGATCACAGTGAACCGTCGAGGGCACAGCGGCTTCATCTTTACCTGCTAACATAAATTGCAACAATGCCATTTGTGCCGTTGCATCTTGCATCGCTACGCGATCTGGTCGCAATAACAAAAAGCTTTCACCACGTTTTAGCTCTTGGTTTTGCGGGTCATCTAGGTGACCAAATAAAACTTTTTCGGCCAAAGTTAATGAACGTCCTAAACGCTGACGAATAACGGCTAATCGTTGTTGAGTTTTCTGATAAACCGCCTTAGCCATTTCTGGCGTGGTTTCTATCTTAGAATGCGAGGGTGAGTGAGTGGATTTTGTTTCAGACATTTTGTATCCTTTCCTATTCGGGTTGTAAAAAACGCTTCATTCTAGAACTCTCAATACGTTTTCACAACTATGAATTATACGCGTCAGGTAAATTGAATGTTTACTCGAAGATTTTTTTTCCTTAAGATTAATAACAATGGCAAAACAGAATAAAGATTTAACATTCCTAACACTCAATGCAGAAAACCTGTTTATTCTATCAGAAACTCCACTGACCGAATCACACACACGCATGAATGAGCACGAGTGGGCCAATTTATCCTCAGCCATTTTTGAAAACAAACCACTTCGTAAAATTCGCGGACTGGTCGCCGTCATCGAAGAGGCCGCACCAGATATCATTTTACTTAGCGAAGTTGGAGGCCAAGAAAGCCTAGAAAACTTTAATCGCCTGTTCTTACAGGAAAAATATTTCTGTGCTTTGATAGAGGGCAATTCGGATCGCCACATTGATGTCGGATTTTTAATCAAAAAAGACATCGGATGTTTTTTCGACATTCAATCCAACAAAAATCGACCTATCCATTTTTTATATCCTCACGAGCAAGCCACACTTCAGCAGGGTTTGCTGTTACTAAAAAATGGCAAGCCATTTACAAGTCATCGCTTTTCTAGAGACGTAGCCGAGTTGCATTTATTCACTAAGGATCGCGCTAAGCCTTCTTTCATCGCACTTCTGACGCATCTAAAATCTTTGCGAGATCCAGACGGAATAGATCCCGGCGGTGCTTTACGCCGAACTGCCGAGTGCGAAACTTTGGTCGAAATTTATCTAGAGGTCGAAAAAAAATATCCTCAGATTCCCATCCTAGTTGCTGGTGACTTTAACGGCACAGCCGCTTTACAAAACACGGATGCTGAATTCAAATCTATTTATGAAAAAACACAACTGCAAGATGTCTGCGACCTGGCACAATTGCCATTTCCCGATCGAGCCACCTATTTTCAAATTGATCGTTCACAACGAGTTGATTCAAGGCAAATTGATTATTGCTTTTTATCTCCGGTCGCACAAAATTTTCTAGACACCTCAACCGTCAAGGTGCACCCCTATATGGATGATATGGGCACTCCACTGGGAGTACCACAAACCTTAGAGGCCAAATTTCAATACCCTTCAGATCATCGCCCCATCATTTTTAAACTGAAAAACTTTCCTTTCTAGCTTGGAAGTTATCATTGAAACTGAGCCTTAACAGTTTCCTGCTAATACCTTGACCTCTACGAAACACCGTTTTATTGTTGACCCATGTCTGTTCAAACCGCAATTACTACCAGATTTGAAATATCCGCTAAAGTGCATTACAACGAAACTGAGTCCTGTCCAGACAGGCCATTTCACTTGTTTCACTATCGCATCAGCATACAAAATAAGGGCAACAATCCTGCGCAACTCATCAGTCGCCACTGGATCATTTGCGATGAGCAAGGTCCTATCGAAGAGGTGAAAGGCCCTGGTGTTGTTGGTTTACAACCCAAAATTAATCCAGGACAAACTTTTGAATATGAAAGTGCCTGCCCGCTTAAAACACCCATCGGCAGCATGAAGGGTTTTTATCAAATGCAGGATGAAAATGGCGAATCTTTCGAAATCGAAATTCCCGAATTTTATCTTATCGCCCCCATGGCCTTACATTAATCGTATTTAAGGGGATTTTAAGTATCGTTCCCAAGAATCGTGGGGCGAGCTTCTTTCAAAAACATAACGTTCATGCAAGCGCCCCATTCGTCCGAACCAAAACTCCATCATCGTTGGCTCGACTCGATATCCACCCCAATGTGGCGGTTTAGGAATCACTTGATCTTGATATTTTTTTTCTAATTCTAAAACTTTTTCTTGAAGGTAGTCAAAATTAGGAATGACCGAACTTTGCTTAGAGGCCCAAGCCCCAATTTGACTTAAGCGAGGTCGACTGGAAAAGTAAGCTTCTGATTCCGCTTCAGAGATTTTTTCGACAGACCCTTTGATTTTAATTTGCATCTCTAATGTCGGCCAAAAAAACAACAAAGAAACCTGCGGATGGATTTCCATGTCTTTGGCTTTGTTACTTTGATAATTACTAAAAAAAGTAAATCCACCGCGTATCAATCCCTTAAATAGAACTGTTCTTTGCGAAGGGAATCCATCTTTGGAAACAGTGGCCAAAGACATCGCATTCGGATCTTTAACCACCATTTTTTCAACACAAGCGAACACCCTTAAAAAATTCTCAAACGGATCTAACTCAAATTGAAATACTTCATAAGGATGTTGAATCATAATTCACCTATTCATTATTCTATTCTGATGACCGCTTTAACGATTTCAATTCAAAGTCATCTACTAACATCAAACTCAGATTCACTGGCACAAAGCCAATGAATCTTCTTTTATTACTTTTTGAAATATTATTTTTTAGCTTTTGGAGCTTTGCCATCTGGTTTTGCTGGAGCCGCATGCCCTGCATCTTTTTTAACGATGTCTAATAATTCCACTTCAAACACCAATACAGAATTAGCAGGAATTTTTGGACGAGGCATTGGTCCGTAACCTAAATCTGGTGGAATAAATAATTTCATTTTTCCACCCACTTTTAATAACTGCAAACCTTCAGTCCAACCTTTGATCACGCCATCCAATGGAAATTCAGCTGGCTCGCCACGATCATAACTGCTATCAAAAACTTCGCCATTTGTTAATGTCCCTTTATAATGAGCTTTCACAACATCCGTCGCTGTCGGAGTTTTTCCAGTACCTTCAGTCAAGATAGTATACTGCAATCCACTGGCTGTCGTTTTAACATTCGCTTCGGTTTTGTTTTTTGCTAAATACGCTTCGCCATCTTTTTTATTTTTTTCGCCTTCTTCAGACTGTTTTTTCATAACAGACTCTTGCAATTTCATTAAAGCCGCTTGCATTTCTTCGGGCTTCAAACGGCTAGCTTTGCCTTCAACTGCTTCTTTTAAAGAAGCCGCAAGCACATCTGTATCCACTTGAATATTTTGCCCCTTAAGATTGGAACCAATTTGTTGTCCAATAGCATAACTTGCTTTTTGCAAATCTGTATCTAACTTAACGCCTTTGTTACAACCGGTTGTTGTTAATGCTACCCCCAAACCAGCAACAACCATCCAACGCGCACTCAAGGCCATCGCTGAAAAGTTCAAGCTGTCGTGCTTGCTAATAACTGCATTATTTTCTAGAATGGTATTCATATCTTTATTCATTTTGGTATTCATTGGTTCTCCTATCCAATATAATCGAGGTTCTATGAGAAACGAATTCCCACAAAAAGAAAACTCTTTTCCCGTTTTATCGCAAACGGTCGAATATTCTCTGTTCTTTGTGGCTATCTTTTCTTTATCTCAAGCCGCCCCTTTGGTTCGCTTGGCGCAAGCTCCTGCTGAAGTCATTGGCTTTTGGCGACTTATGGGAGCCAGTCTGATCATGTTAAGCTTTTGCTGGTGGAAAGAGGGACGATTGTTCCCACACCGAGAAGTTTCTTCAGAAACGAATTTGACTTCGACGAATTTGGCCTCAACGCATTCACGCTTAATGAATATGTGGAAACTCCGATGGGATGACTATCAAGGTTGGACTGTTTTATCGGGAGTCTTATTTTTTTTGCACTTATGGACTTATTTTCTGGCCGCGCAAAATACCAAGATCGCCAGTCTGATGGTTATTTTTGCTAGCAATCCACTATTCACCGCTTTTTTGTCTAAGTTCTTTTTAAAAGATAAATTTTTACCTCGATATGGGATTGCTTATTTTTTTGGTTTCTTAAGTTTAGCGATACTTTTTTCAGATTCTTTTTTTCCTTATTTATTAACCGCTAATTCTGTCGCGGACTCGATATCTTCTGTTGCTATCGCCACCTCTAGTACAATACCAAACGCGGCGGGGCCCTCAGCAGCCTCTGTAAGCTCTCATTTAAATGTAGCCAACTCTGGCTTCGGAAATATCATGGCATTATTATCCGCCATTGGTTATTCAGGATATATTTTTACTGGTAAAAAATCCCGTTCATACATTGCCAATGCTCATTACACTTGGATGATCTATTTAATCTGCGGTCTTTGTTTTGGAGCTGTGGCCTTGATCAAGGGATCCAATTTTACTTCATACCCCTTGGGCAGTTGGTTGGCAATTTTAGGAACCATTCTGGTGCCAACTTTGATGGGACACGCTTCATTTAGTTTCTTATTAGGACGACTGAACATCAACTGGATGAGCTGTGGCAAATTAGTCGAACCTGTTTTTTCCTCGATCACAGCATGGTTAATTTTTGGCGAGGTCCTACAATTAAAAAATTATCTGTCCTTTATTTTGACATTTTTATCCGTATTGATTTTGATCGCGCCTTGGACCAAGAGATCAACTTAAAAATTGTTGGCATTCCGCCCAGGTCCCCTGAAACCGAACCTCAGGATTTCTTTTTTTAAGGCTGTAAGTGTACATGGGATCATAATAGGTCGTTAATAACTTTTGTATCCACACCGAGTTCACGTCATAGCCCTCGTTAACTAAAAAGCCACTTGTGCCAGTCAGCGAAAGTTCAGCCAACGAACGCCCAGCCAACAAATGACCCGCCTGTGACAGCTCATAGTCTTGCATTTTCTGTTGTGCTAAAAGCAAGTCCTTAGCGATTTCTTGGTAACGCTGATTCCCTAATCGCTGCTCAATTTTTTTAAGTGCCAATTGAAAATCGGAATATATTGCCTGAACAGATCGATTCTGCATTAATGACTGCAGAACGTATTCTTCGTAAGTATTTTTAATACGAAAATCTAATGGCTCTAGAATCAAAATCACTGGCTGTTGGCGAAGAATTGCAAATAATTTTTCAGGCAAAACACAACGACCAATTAAGCGCGATTCGTCCTCGAAGATGATTGGTTTTTTGTGTTGTGTCCACTTTAGCAGATTAACAGATATCTGATTTTCAAATACAGCCTGTGCCGGTTGAGGCGTTGGATAAAATCCAAATGCAGACCCACGATGATTCGCCATTTTTTCTAAATCTAAAACATGCACTTTTGAATTGGGCGATTGCAAGGACTGTAATAACAAAGTTTTACCTGACCCTGTCGGACCCGTCACTAATCGCCAGGGCAGATCCATGGCTTCAGAGGTCATCTGCTCTAAGTTCTGCAGCAGATACTGACGAAGAGCTTTGGTCCCGCCCTTGATCCTAGGCCGTGACAGATTTTTTAATTCTTGCAACCAGGACTGTGTGATCTTAGATCTAAGGCCTCCTCGAAAACAAGTGATCACTGCTGCTGGATTCTGCCTTAAAAAAGATTCCCACACTTGCAGTTTTTGTTGTTGATCTGGCCCTGATACCAATTGATATCCCAAAGCCATAGCCGAATCGCGCCCTTGTTGCTTGTAAGCAGTACCGACCAAAGCTCTTTGTTCATTATCTAGAATCGGTAAGTTCACAGAGCTTGGAAAATGATTTTCAACGAATTCAATATTTGCACGAACATCCATTAACGGCACATCGTTGATAAATAAATTCTTGAATTCATCGGCACTGATCCACTCGCTTGATGGCATGGTTAAATGTTGCACGACTAGACCTGCACCTGAATACAAGTTTCATTTTCAATAGCTGCACCCACATGACCAACGATCTCTGCACTTAAAAATCGGCTGCGCAATTTTTGTAAAACCTCTTTTGCCTGTTGAGGATCCACACATAACAACAAACCACCACTTGTCTGCGGGTCTAGCAATAGCAATTTCTGCCAATCAAGTATCGCCGAATCCCATTCGACAAATCCCTCGATATATTCACGATTCGTACGATGAGCTTTAGTTAAAAATGATTTTTCGATGGCCTCTTGAAACTTTTGAAATCGCGGCACTTGTGAAACCTGAAAGTGTAATTTTTTTTCAGAGCCCAAGGCGATGTGCTTTGCATGGCCCAATAATCCAAAGCCCGTAATGTCGGTCGCCGCATGCACCGCCGTTAGCAGCTCGGAATCCTGCAATAAATCTAGGACCTGATTCACTTGTCCCATGCTTTGTAAAACATCCAGCATTTGCTCTTCGCTCCAGGCACTGCGTTTTAAACCTGCGGTCATGGCCCCTGTTCCTAATGGTTTTGTTAAAATCAAAACATCTCCAGTACACGCTCCTCGATTGGACCAAATATTTTTGGGATTCACAAAGCCACTAACAGATAAACCAAACTTCAGCGTATCATCATCAATGCTATGACCACCTAAAAAATTAACGCCCGTCTCTTGCATAAGATCACAGGCTCCCTGCAACACTTGCGTGATCACAGAGGAATCCATCGAGCCCAATGGAAAAGCTAAAATGGCCAAGGCTGTTTTGGGAGTGGCCCCCATGGCGTAAACATCTGATAAAGAATTCGCAGCAGCGATGCGACCAAACCAATAGGGACTGTCCACGATCGGAGTAAAAAAATCTAAGGTTTGCACCAATGCCAATTGATCATGAATTTTATAAACAGCCGCATCATCAAAATATTTGCCGTCCACTAAAACTGAACTATCTTGGGTGGGAAACCGCACAGTTCCTAAAATTTTACGAAGCTCATTGGCGGCGACTTTAGCTGCACAGCCACCTTTTTGCACGGTTTGTGTTAAGCGAATTTGTTCGGTCATAAGAGTACCCTATTCTCAAATATCTATTGAACTAGATTCAAGTTCTTGGAATGAAAGCCTTAGGGTTTAATAATGGAATTTGTTCTAAAAGGAAAGGTAAGATTTCAGCAGAGACGTGACCAATTTCAAGTCCTACCCCCATTGGCAGCTTCGTGTCCGCCGTGCTCTCGAAACGAGTCCAACGCAACCAAGCTTCTACACTACCGTTTGAAAATTTTACTTGCAACACTTCGCCTAACTTAACAGGACGAATATCACCCTTCATAAAAAAACCGCCACGGCCTAATTTGATTTCACCATTACTGACAGCTTCCTGAAAAGTCATATCTTTCGTGATGATCTTTTTTTGTGAAATAGCGATCGGACTAACCCAACGCTCTTGCATCGGTAATAATAAACTTTTTACCTTAAATAATAAATCTTCTAACTGAAATGGCTTTGCAAAAAAACCTTCGGCGCCGATTTCGTAAGCTTCACTGGCGCTTATATCAGCAAATCCTGTGATTAAGATGATAGCAGGCTGATGAGTATCGCGTCCTTTGATATTTCGTAATAAGGAAACACCGTCACCACCGGGCATGCGGATATCAGAAAGCACCAGCTCTATGGGTTTATTCAATACAATTTGAAAAGCCTCGTTTCCATTCTTGGCTTCGGATACATCAGCGCCCTCAAAAATAAACTCATCCCTTAGGATTTCTCTAAGATCAGGCTCATCATCAACAACTAATAATTTTTTCCCTTGCAGCATTAACTCTAATGATAGGTTAATTTTAGTTTTTATGGCAATATCATTTCCATGTTTAAATCAAAAACCATCCTTTACATGACACAAATTCTAGCCCTTTTAATAACTGGTTTTACTTGCTGGGTAGTGATGACGTTTTTACGAATAGCCATGATCAGCATGTATGGCGTACGTCTAGATCTTAGTCGAGATTGGTCCGACCTATTAAAGGCCTTTTGGTTGGGAGCTCGATTTGATCTTACCGTCGTTTGTTATATCTTGATCTTCACTTTTTTCTTTGGAATTTTACCAAGTCTAACACATGTCGGTTGGAAAAAAATCACACCCTTGCTGTTGTTAATTTTATTTTCAATTTTATTTATCATCTTAACTTGCGACTTGGGATATTACAGTTACTTTCAAGATCATTTGAACATCTTGGTCTTTGGTTTTTTTGAAGATGATACGGTGGCCTTACTAAAGCTGGCATGGCGTAACTACCCTGTGATTCGCTTGTCACTGGTGACGATCGCAGGATTTTTTTTGTTTCATAAATGGATTCAAAAAATATTTCAATTCAGTGAACAATATTTTTTAAAACACAACCGTTTGTCTTTCATTCACCACCCACTCCATCGAATTTTACTTTTTAGTTTATTTTTAGTTGCGGGACTTAGTATCGGGGCTCGTGGGGGATTTGGTTTATTTCCATTAGGCCCACAAGACACCGTGATCTCATCGGATCCTTTTATCAATCATCTATCCTATAACGGCGCACATTCTTTAGTACGAGCTTTTAAACTCAGAAAAATCCAAAGCGCCAGTTGGGATACGAACGCAAAATATTTTGGTTACTCTAATTTTCGGAAAGCTTACGCTGATTATTTTGAAATTCCGGAATCACAGGTTCCAGAAAATCCTTTGGAATTATTAGCCACACAGACTTCTTATAAGGGTGAGTCCTTCCAAAAACCTCATGTTGTCTTAATTGTGATGGAGTCACAGGGGGCTTATTGGCTGCAATATCACTCGGAAAAATTTAATCTTTTAGGGGAATATGAAAAACACATTCGGTCAGATATTTTTACGGATCATTTTTTACCAGCCACGAATAGCACCATTGGAAGTCTTGGGTCTTTGTTAGCCGGAGTGACTCATCGACCGGATGGAGCTTTTTTAACAGAGTCGATGTATTTACAAGTACCTTTTCGTACAAGCCCCGCTATGAACTTTAAAAATCAAGGCTATACGACGCGTTTTATATATGGTGGCAACCCTGGTTGGCGAGACGTGAATAAGTTTGCTCTTCATCAGGGTTTTGACAGCGTCGAAGGGGAAGTTGAAATTCAGAAAAAATTAACATCAACTGTTTTAGAAAAACATGATTGGGGTATCTTTGATGAAGATTTATTTAAGTATGTCGAATTGACGTTGGCAGAAGCTACGACACCACAATTTTTGGTCGTAATGACAACGACGAATCATCCTCCCTATCAATTACCAAAAAGTTATCAACCACTGAATTTAGAGTGGCCGAAGGATTTAGAATCTAGGTTAATTGTCGACAAAGACTTAGCCCTAGATCGATTTAAAACTTATCAATACTCGAATGAACAAATGGGTCAGTTTTTAACACGAATAAAATCCAGTTCATTGGGTCAACACACCATTATCGCATCAACAGCAGATCATGGATTTATGGTGATTAACTTTAACGAATCCGAACAATTGCAAAAATGGAATGTTCCGTTTTATCTTTATATTCCAGAAAAGATTGCTGAGGGCAG
This sequence comes from Bdellovibrionota bacterium, assembly GCA_052033755.1. Taxonomy (GTDB): domain Bacteria; phylum Bdellovibrionota; class Bdellovibrionia; order Bdellovibrionales; family Bdellovibrionaceae; genus JBPOJH01. The sequence goes on from JBPOJH010000085.1 coordinate 32,396, forward strand.
AAGTTTTACTAATGACAAATTTTTTGCTAACAGCAATGGTATAACGAAAAAAAAATTACCAAATAAAACTGGTAGACAGACAAAAGATAAGGCCAATCAGCAAATATCGACAAAGATGAACATAAGCAATTGGAAGCCTACTGAAAATCCTGCAAAAAAAATCAATCGACTTCAACGATCAGAACCTTTATTTGGATCGCATTTAGATATTTGGCCGACATTGTATGAATTATCTTTGTCACAAGCAAAAGTATTCCGGCTAGGCGATAATTTATTGGAGCCAAAACCTAAAAGCATGGCCTTTCACAGTAGTCGCGTGGCCTTTGATCCTTTTGGGGGAATCTTTGCGGGCAAAGATCAAGAGGTACATTATTATCATTGGAGAAAAAATTCACTACCACGTGTGTCCGACGATTTTTTTCACGCTAACTACAATGAACTTGAATTTGGCGAACCGAATGAACATGGGCAAAGATTGGCGAAAAGATACAAAGCACTGATGTCTTTGCTGGATCATTATTTATATGAGGAAAAAAAATCCAAACATTAAAAAATATTCCACAAAAATAAACTACAGCACGAACAGGTTTACTGCACGGGGGGCTCTTATCTTTCAATCAATGGTATCGTTCCAAAGTTTGTGGGATTAATTTGAACCAGATAGAATGCGAAATTTTGTTTTTGTATCAGATAACTCCTAGTTTTCTTCACTAATGCGTGGAACTGGACTAGAGGATTTCAATGAAGCCATCTTACAAGTGATAAGGGAATCATTGCCCTCTCCCCCACTGGCTGTGACACTTAGAATACGATGAAAGCTACGCGCTTCTTTAAGATTAGTTGGTAAATTATTGGTGTTAAAATTAATTGTGATTAAATTATTCTTATGATCTTTGATGATTAAATTTTCGTTCGAAGTTGAATAGTAAGGGGTCGTGCTAACCTCGTTTTTATCTTTGGTTGTGATTGCTGCATTGATTGCGGATGCTGAGCTGGCCGTAGAAGTTGTGGGTGCGGATGTGGTAGCGGTATCTTGTAAGCGATCATCTGCTTTATCTTCAAAGCGAATTTGCACTTTTTCGATTCCTGATTTTTCATCTCCACTTTGCACTAAGGCCTCAAAGGTTTTATTGTTAAATTCAAATTTCACTTTGCAAGGGCCTTTTAAAGATTTACCGACGACCTCGCCTTTAAGTTGTTGCAAAATAGGACCAAGATCTTCCTTTGCCATTAAGCCTACAGAACAAAAAAATACATAACTTGTAATGCTAAATAAACGAATAAGACTAGTCAGAAAATTTTTTGCTTTATAGCCACCTTCACTCATAAAATGACTGCCGTGACTTTGATGAATTTGCGGTGTTATCTGCGTTTTATGGGCGTTATGGGTTTTATAAGCTTTATGTTCATTATGATTTTCGTATACTTTTGGATGTTTATGGTTTTCATGTATTTTATGAAGTTGATTTGATAAAAAATTATTAATTGTGAACATCATAATGGCCTTCCTGCAGAGCCCTTTGGACGCGTGATTTGCGCGTTGCATGGACTGACTTTACTGAAATACAGATCAAGATTAATGCCATCTAAGGGAGAATATGCATGCCATTATATAAGACTTGGCTAATTGGATTCGATTACAACTTCGAACGGCACCACCCCTTACTGTCAAACTTTTTAACAACAACAACTTAGAATTGTCCTGGGGACCTTACAAATTGAATACCAATTTCACTAAATTATTGTCCTTCGTTGCCGCTGAATTGGCGCCGATTTAGCGACTTAGTGCTTTCGTAGTATTGTAATCTGACTTCAAGATTGTGCCTTGGAGAATTATTTATTGGACTTGATACCACTTACGAAAAGTAGCGATATTCATTTTTTGCGGTAGTAAGAAAATTAGAAAGTTAAAAAATTAAAGAAAAACTCAAAATAGGAATTGACATAACTGATATGTAAATTATATGTAGATGCAGGTAATTTGTTTTCTTCCGTCGATTTAGCATGTGCGATGGCGTGAAATAAATTGTGCGTCCAATTGTATTTTATTGGTAATGAATGATAAGTGAAATAACGTAATAATGAGAAAAAATAGTAACATGAGCAAAAGAAAATTTCGTAAAGGCACTCAATTACCTCTTATTAAAGAGCCTCGTTCAAATACCAAACGGTGGTGGATTGAAAAACATCATGTCTTTGGGGGATCTATTCAACATCGTAAATACAAGCGTCCTTTTGATACGAAGAAGTTAGTGCATTTGGTATTAAAAGCCAATCTTGGCAACTCAATCTATTTTACTCGTTCACAGAAATATATTTCTGAATTACTAAAAACAACAGCGGCGCGCTACGGGGTCAAACTTAAAGGTTTTAGTATCAATAAAGATCATATTCATATCCTTTGTCACTCTGGCAGTAGGCATTTATTCATAAACTTTCTTCGTTACTTTTCAGCCAAGATGGGACGCATATATAAAAAAATCTATTCACGATTTGGTTTAACAAAAACCAAAAGTCTGTGGAGGCATCGTCCCTTCACTCGACTGGTTCGTTGGGGTCGTAAAACGATCGCAATTTTACAAAATTATATTCGTAAAAACACCTTGGAAGCCTTAGGCTTTGTTGAGTACACACCAAGAAAACATCAGTTAACAAAATTTTTGACAGAATATTTTTCTTCTCGAATACTCGATAAATAAAGATAAATTACGGAAGGATTTAGTCTATTTCGTACTTTCATCAAAAGTCATTTTTGACAAACAAAAAGCAATCTAATTGTATCTTTGGATCTATTGCATACACGCCTTATAATCGACCTATTGCCATTTTCTTTTCAAGTCAGATCCTGAATCAGCTTTAAGATTTGCCAAATCAGCCAAGCTAATTTAATCAATACCTTAAGAATGTTCATCAAACGCCGATAAGTCCTATGGTTAGTAGGTTTTTCGGACATAAATTCCTCCTTTTCGGAAGGTTTCTTGCGCCGAAAAATATAACAGCGAATCTGAGGTTACCAGATTCGCTGTTTGCATTTTATAGACCTTATAAATTTTTATTAATGATCACTTTTCAATAACTGTACTCAACTAAAATCCAAAAAACCTACAAATTCCGACGGTACTGACCACCGACTTCGAATAACGCCTCAGTCATTTGGTACAAACTGCAATAACGTGCGGCCTCCATCAAGGAAGCGAATATATTTTCACCACGAATGGCGATGGCTTGTAATTCATGTAACGCAGCCGTAGCTTTGTCGTGATTCTGTCGTTGTAACTCTTGAACATGATCCAATTGCGATTGCTTTTCCTGATACG
>JBPOJH010000086.1:0-3381 GCA_052033755.1 Bdellovibrionota bacterium
CGACATCAGTTAGAGATCGATCATATTATTAGTTTTAGTCATGGCGGCCACAACAAGGAATCCAATCTGCAATTGCTATGCAAAAATCATAATTTGTATAAAATGAATCTCACTCACAAGAATTTCAATAATAAAGGCTAGGGTATGTAGAGCAAATTAGAGGATAAGTTTTATAAATTAAAAAATTTGATAATAAAAAAGCAAGAATCTTACTTACAAGAATTTCACTGATGAAATCTTAAATTGCAAAAATACATCGCCATAAGTCGACATGTTTTCTGTGTTTTTCACGAGCCTACGTGGATTGATAAACGCTTTTATGGTGTGTAAACACCAAGTAAAGTACCTTGAATTATTGATCAATTTTGAATCGGCTGTTTCATTAATATAGCCGAAGCGCTGCTATCAAAGCAAAAAGGAATTATTTACTTCATTTAGAAATACTGAGGGATGTTTTGTCTTATTTTTGTCTAACAAGAGCTACAGAGGTTACCAGAGTATTGAAATTAATAGATAATTTAAAAATCACTGGTGGACCCAACCAGAATCGAACTGGTGACTCGACAATGCCATTGTCGTATGATCCCAACTTCACCATGGGCCCTGATACATCTAAAACTGTATTTTAATCGATTCTTGCTTGCAAGAGTTTCGTTTTTCTTTTTTAATAAAATTTCAAAAAAGGAAAAACACCTATGCTAGCAAAACTCCATATTTTCACTGTTCGAACAATTCGATTTATATTGCAGTCAATATCTATATCTATATCTATTTCCCTATCTATATTCCGGTCTATTTCCCGATTATATTCGCAAGTGCAGTATCAATTACAATCTCAACATAGTCAGCAATCATTGATCTGCTCGGTGAATCAGATTGGCCTGCAGGTAATTCAAATTCTTGACTGTCGTCCGTCGTTTCGAAAGCCAGTGCTTTGGATAATTTTCGGTTGTTTTTTTACATCACCTGTTGTGCAAGCCAAAGAATTACAGAATCGCATGGGCGTCGGTTTTCGCAATGCTTATGGAATCGATGTGCCTAGTATTGCTGCAACATACTATCCGAATTCGCAATTTGCCGTGTTGGGAGCTGTGGGTATTGATACACAAAAAGATCAAGCGCGCTCTGCTTTTAGTGGAGGTCTTCGTCGGATTTTATTTCGAGAAGCACAGATGAATTTTTTTACCGGAGGCTATCTAAGCATGTTATCGAACGAAACTTCTTCAGGTACTGATAGTGGTTTTGAGCTTTCAGCCGTAGTTGGTGGCGAGTTCTTTTTTACTGGTTTAGATTCTTTGGGTTTTAACTTTGAAACAGGGGCTGGAGTGACTAACCTGGGACGCACTCGCTTTCGCACCTTGGGCGATCATATGTTTCGCGCAGGAATGTTTTTCTATTTTTAATTTTTCGTAAGTATTAGTCACGCTTTGATAGGACGTTAAATCTAAAGACGTCTTCGGTGTAAGGAATTAAAATACTGTAGTTAATAAATAACTTAGTTAGTAGACTTTATAGAAAGGTTTAACAAAATGAAAAAAATCATATTAACAGACAAAGCTCCAAAACCTATTGGCCCCTATTCACAAGCCGTGCAAGCCGGGCCTCTTTTGTATTGCTCAGGGCAGATTCCATTGTCACCAGAAACTAACGAAGTGGTTTCGCAAGAAATTGGTCCGCAAGCAGAGCAAGTGATGAAAAATATCCAAGCCGTTTTGCAAGCCGCCGGTGTGGGTTTTGAAAATATTGTGAAAACCACAATATTTTTAATCGACATGAAGGACTTTGCCACTGTGAATGAAATTTATGGAAAATATTTTTCCAAAGATCATCCAGCAAGAAGCACGATTGCAGTTCAGGCCTTACCAAAGGGAGTTAAAGTTGAAGTTGAAGTGGTGGCCTACCGCCCTTAGTGGTTTAGTTTTAATTTTTTTAGCTGTTGTTTTTTTTCGTGAGCAACAGCGAATTAAAACTTATTTTGATATCAATTCGTGGACAGGGGATCAGTCCGCCGATTGCGCCATTGTATTAACCGGTGGTGCCAATCGTGTGCGTGAAGGATTTGATTTACTGTCTCGTCGACAAGTTAAAAAATTGATTATTTCCGGAGTTCACTCAACGGTCAGTCTGCGAGAAATTTTTCCGTTATGGCCATTTTATCCCAATCTTCAAGAACGCGATGTCATTTTAGAAAAACATTCGTCGACCACATTTGGAAATGCACACCAGTCCTTAGTCCTGTCAGAAGCCTTGCAATGTCATGGTATTTTGTTAGTGACAAGTCAGATTCACATGCGACGAGCACTGGCTACATTTAAGTCTGTCTTTCCGGTGAATATCTTAATTCAACCCCATGCCGTGATGGCAGGACGAGCCGAGCAAAGCCAGCTGGATATCTGGACCGAAGTCATAAAATCTTTATTTTACGGAGTCTGGGCTTATTAGATCCCAGATTTTCTCCGATCAAGACTACAACTATGAGTCTTGTTTTTTCGACCATTGACAGTTTAGGGCGCACCATTACACGCAATGTAGATTACACATTGCGTGTGTTGCTGATGGTGTATTTATCCTTGCGAGCCACATTTTTGGATCAGACGCAGGGGCTAAGAACTATTTTTAGTGTGATCTCGGCGCAAATTTATTTCACGGGATTTCAAGCCATGCCGTTGATTTCTGTTTTAGCCTTAGCCAGCGGAGGAGTGGTCATTTTGCAAAGTTCATCGAATTTAAATCTATTCGGTGGCTCTGAAATGATTGGTAAATTATTAGTGATTTTAATTGTGCGCGAGTTAGGTCCATTGATGACCGCCTTAGTGGTGATTGCCAGATCTGGAACCGCCGTTGCCAGTGAAGTTGGTAATATGCGAGCCAACCGTGAAATTGAAGCACTAGAAGCTATGGGTATTAATCCACTAAGTTATATTGTCTTTCCACGATTATTTGGTGGTGTTGTTAGTGTTTTGTGTTTGTCGATCTATTATGTATTGACGTCGTTAATTGGCGGTTTCTTTCTTTCGCGCTGGTTGCATGAAATGCCATTTCACTTTTATATCACCGCCTTGACCAGTGCGATTGAAGCTGAAGACTTGTGGTTATTTTTATTAAAAAATATTTTCAGTGGCACTATTATTTTTGTCGTCTGTTGTTATCAGGGTTTAAGTGTGAAGCGCAGTCCGACGGAAGTGCCCGTGGCCACCACGCAAGCCGTGGTGAATTCAATAATATATGTTGTGGTTTTCAATATGACGGTAACGTCGTTGTTCTATATTAACAAGCTTATGAAGTTGGGGGTGATCTAATGGTAAATATTCAATCGATTAAGTTTGATGGTCTTACTTTTCAATATGAATCCGAAGGCAACATATTTGAGAATGTCGATTT
>JBPOJH010000083.1:0-8913 GCA_052033755.1 Bdellovibrionota bacterium
CTTGAACTTCTTCTGGTCGAAATAGCTCGCACACTTGCGCGACTAAATTTGCATAACCCTGTTGCCAATTGGGGTGATGAATTAATGGATCGATATGAAAGGCCACTTGAAAGCCACGATCTTTACATCGTCGAGCCGCCTGTAATCGTGACGTTAAACTGGCGGTTAAGTGCTCTTCTGAATTTACAATTTCTTCGGCATTGATAGACCAACTTACGACGATATTGCCAGCATGTTCACAATCTAAAAACTGCTCGACATAATCACTTTTCGTTTTGAATTCTAAAATCCATTTTGGATATTTTTTAAAAAACGAAATCAACTGACGAGAATACAACGTCAGTTCATCTATACTAAGCGAGTCGGTGACCTCACCAGTTCCTACACGGTAAGGCAAATCAGGATGTTCATTAGCGACGCTGGCTAATTCTTCCAACGCTTGATCAATATTGGAAAATACATACATGATTGGTGAGTTTAAATAACTTTGTAGGTAACAATAGCTACAATTGAAATTGCATTGCTGCCCAAGGTTTAAAACAAAATAATTACAGCACGTCAGGGCTTTTTGTTGATGTGCTCCCGGACAACGTTTGAAAAAATAGCCATCAAATTTTTTGATCATCAGGATTTTTTTACTGCGATCGAATTGTTCTTTGGTCAAAGAGCCTTTGTGGGATTTGGCCGCCATCTTATTTTGTAAGTTTGCAAAGGGCTCATCAGCAGTGATTTGAATTTTTTCTTTCGGGAAATATTTCAAGACCCGTTGAGCGACGGCTGAATCTAAGCTGTCTGGATGAATAATCACTTGCTCAAAACCATTTAAGATATATTGAGGAACTGGAATTTCAGTAATCATTTCGAATCCCTTCATTAATGTTCCGTGCTTGTAAGGGTTTCATTTTCTAAAATTTGATAAGCACGCTCTAGCGAGACCAAATACTTTTTCAAATCAGAAGCTTGACTAACAAACAAGCGCATCTCCACACCGGCTTTGTCCCCATGGCGAGTGAAGCGAACTTGTGCCTGTGAGGGCCAAGAAATTTTTTGCCATTTTTGCTGATGGGCTTCGTCTTGTTGATAAGTCATTGGATAGCGAGCTTTTTTGAAGGCCTCTAGTAATTTTTCGGCTACTTTGTCAACTCGCAACACCGGATCTACTTTATTGGCGGACTCGATAATTGTATCCGTAGATATATTTTTATTTTTAGGAAGGATGGATTGAAGGATCGCAGTCGGCTCATCAGGGTTTAATAAAAATAATTCTATTCCCAGTTCTAAAAATTGAACACCAAGAGTTTTGCTAAAGCTGTAATCCACCAAAGCGTTAAAAATGGATAATAATCTTGGATCTAGCAATTGTTCATTCGTTAAACTTAACAAAGGAGCTAAGTCCATCACATTGATTTTTTTTTCAAAACACCAAGATTGAAAATGAATCGATGTCTGACATAGTTTTTCACTGGTTTTTCGAAAATTATCGTTCAGTTGCCAACCGAATTTTTTTAGCACCTCAGCGATAGGGAATTGTTGCGCTGAATGTTTGGTGTCTAAATTCCAAAACTCTGCCGTAGATAACAAATTCGCAGCCTCGACAAAAGAAAGATCAAAATATAACGAACGAAATAAAATCGCGATCTGTTCCGATTCGCCCCATGAAATTTCGTGATCAAAAATCCAATCCTGTTGAAAACCCGCGACCAAGACTCCATTGACTGAAACACCTGGCAAAGCTGGAGGCCATGTTTGAAATATTTGAAAGGACAAAGATTTGTCGCAATGACTAGCAGATTTTAACTTCATATAAAATCGAACTCCTTCACCATGTCTGATACTAGGATTGAGGGGTATTATAAATTCTTACAAAAGTCTATGCCGCTTTTTTAAAAGCTGATTCCCTTCTTGCTCCGATGTCAGCCCATGGGGTAAATTAAAACCATAATCAGCACTTAAAGCTAAGGAGTAAACAACACAAATGGCGGATTGGCAGGATCGAGCACAAATGACAGATGATGTAGCTTTTTTTCGATACACAACGCCGGGGATCGAAAAAGCCGCTGAGGAGGTCTTTATTTGGGATCTGGATAAGACTTACTTAGACACCTCCATCGATAGCCTTACAGCTTTGCTAGTCACAGCCTTAGAGCGAGCATTTAATAAAAAAAATGTTCCCGGAACCAAGGCTTTATTGCAGGCGCTAGCACGTATTTCTTCACAAAAGAAAAATCAAGCGCGATTGCCATTATATTTTATTTCCGCGTCGCCACCTCAAATGGAAGAGCGCATTGCTGAAAAGTTTACTATCGACGGTGTTCGGCCCTATGGTTGTTTTTACAAAGATAATTTAAGAAATTTAACTCCCAGTCGTTTTTGGCGCTTAAAAAAGCAAGTGGGTTATAAGGTACAGGCTTTATTGCAATTACGCGTCTTTTTAAAGTCTGACGTGCGCCAAATTTGCTGGGGAGATGACAGTGAATCCGATGCTGTTATCTATAATTTGTATTCCGATATTTGCGCGCGTCGAATTGGTGTTAATGATTTGCGTTCGGTTTTAAAATATTTAGCTGTTACGAACGAACAAATTGATACAATTATTTTATTACAATCACAAATTCCAGAAAATGACCCAGTTGAAAAAGTATACATCAACTTGGCTGTGGATACAGATCCTGATTATTATTTAAAATTCGGTCGACGAACATTACCGACGTACAATACATATCAAGTGGCACTAGATTTGTGTCAAGATGGACGCCTGGATTTTGAAGGTCTTTACTCTGTCGCTCAGGACATGATTTTTAATTATAAATTTACCCCCGAAGAACTACAGCGCAGTTTTGATGAATTAGTTCGTCGTCATATTTTAGGAGAAAATTTTTGCCAGTTTTTATTACCGCAATTAAAAGAAAAGGGCTTAATTCCCAATAACTACAAGTTAGCCTATACACCTCACAAAGAAAAAACAGTGGTCGATGGTCATGTCTTTGAATTGGAAGGGCACTTTGAACCTTGGGTGCCACCACGGATCGATTACATTCACGATTACCGCTAAAATAGGCCGCAAAAATAAAGGACAAGGTTATTGATCGAAATTCATGGGTAATAATGTGGAAATTGGAGGACCAGAAAAGTTTCTAAATTCTAGTCGCTTCAAAACATCTACCAAACATTTTTTAAAGTCTTCATTTTTAATCTGTGAGGAAACCACTTCGGCAACACTTAATTTTCCATTATTTTCTATTGTAAAACTTAATGCCACTTCCCCTTTGATGCTAGGGTCTTTTTGAATCACCTGCGTATAGCATTTAAAAAAGGAAGATTTATTTTGTGTGAACTTTTCATTGATTTCAGCTTCACTTAATCCTTGAGAACCAGTGGGTTCTGTGGGTAGTTCTGGATCAAAGGATTCAGGACTTTTGATGTCAGATTTAGCTAAGACGGAATTATTGTAATCAAAGGCCTTGACTCGATCCCCATTTTTTGAAATTTGCAGCGTGGAAGTTTCTGTCGATTCGTCGACTCGTAGATCACCCTTTTTCAGAATGACTAAGACGCTAAAGTCTTCTTCGTTGTCGATGCGTTCTATTGTCAAAATGGAGTTTTCTAGAACTAATATTTTTTCACCGGTTTCGAAGACCACTTGGGCTTGGCCAATTTCGTTGGTCTGTATTGAATCCAAATTATAGATAAAGGCTTTGCCACGCACCTTTTCCTTTTGTTGGGTCGAGTTTCGATGGATGAAAGTTTCACCGCGTTCTCGCTCGACTCGTCCCAATCTTATTTCGGTTTCAGAGGCATTCATTTTCCATCGGTTCAAAAATAATGCTACCCCCAAAAACAAAAAACCAGCCGCAATAACGGCTAGTATGATTTGAGTTTTTGGCTCTAGCGATTTTATTTTTTCCATAAATCTCCAGGTAAGGAGTTATTTAGCCAGCGTCGTAGTTGTTGTAGTAGATGTGGCTGTCGCGGCAGCAGCGTCAACGTTCGTAGGCGCGGCAGGAGTTGTCTCTGTAGGTTTAGCTGCTTCCACTGGTAAATTATCTATGACACTCGAATTGTCTTTTTTGTAATAGGCCGTTAATACGATGCAAGATAATGCGAAAAAGATCGCAAAGATGCGAGTGACTTTTTGAGCCAAAGTTGTAGCTCCTATAGGTCCAAATACGGAATTGGATCCGCCACCAAATGTGCCCCCCATGGCCCCACCTTTTGAGTCTTGAAGTAAGACTAGGCTAATTAAAGCAAGGCAAATAATAATGTGGACGGCGATAATTAGGTTTTCCATTCTGAGCTCCTGTTTATTTAAAAAATGAAGGTTGATATTAACGCTAAGCGTACATTTGTCAATATAAAGCCGCCCTGTTCTAATGAAAATATGAAAAATAAGCTATCATTATTTGCATTCATTTATTTGGGCGTTTTCTTTTTGTGGAGCCACAATTTGTGGAGCCAGAACGCGACCAGCTCGACGGCACCGGTGGTGGGAGCCATTAAAACCTCCATTTTGCAAGGGCGTGAATTACTCAAGCAGACGTCGTTGATACCTAGCCTAATGAATAATAAAGCGATGTCCAAGAACGCGACTTCATCAACCTCCGCTTATCGCCAGCAATTGACCCGTTTTTTAAAAGCGCAAAAATCATTTCTGCAAGAATATCAAAAGGTATTGCACGCAAAGTCATTTATTCGCGGCGAACTGACTGGCGAGTCCGGTTCGAATGAGAATTTAAATGTGTTTCTTAGTGTTGTTCAGGTGCACATACTGCAATTGCGACAATACGAGTTGGCGCAGCAATGGAAGTCCTATGCGTCGCTTTTTCAAGACTGGTTTCAATTCTTAGCGGAACTGGCTTACGAAGACTCCAGTGCTATCACATTGAACAGTATCGGCGTGGCGCGATCCTTATTATTAGACGAGTTGGAGTTGTTGGTCTTTCACAAGTGGTTAGAATTCGATGTCCAACAAATGCAAGCGATAGAAAATTTTCGGCAAGAATTTTTACTGATTCGCTCACCCTGGCCTGTGGATCGAATGGTTTTGGCGGAAGGGCGAAAATTTTTTAAACCTTCGGAGCAAAAAATTGTCGATCGTCTTGTCGCCGAGTTGCAAAAAAATCCTTATCGCAGTTTAGAGGAAATACTAACGACGATGGGGTATAAAAAAGACTCACCTTGGATGCAATTTGCTGGGTTGTGGAAAGTTAATAATAAAGAAAATATGCAGCAAGAAATCAATCGCATTGGACAGCTTCAGTTATTCTGGGCGTTTCTTAAATTAGCCAAATCAAAACCGACTCCCACAGGGATGCCCAGTTTTAAAGATCAATCGAGCTTTTTATCTATTCAAAAAAATATGAATTGGCCACAGTTGGAAGCACAAATTTTAAATCAAAAATTAATGTCTCGATTGCCAATTAATTATGTGACTGGAAAGCCTATGTCTTTGGCGGAAGTAATGCCAATTGGTTTGAGTCATTAATTTCCTTTAGAGCTTCTCTGAATTGACTAGACACATGATTAAACCCCAGTTACAAGACTGGATATGCCATTTATAGTATTTGAGGGCCTTGACGGCTCTGGTAAAAGTTCATTGATGTCGGCTCTTGAAAAAAAATTACTTTCTCGAGATCTGAAAGTGTTACGCACTCGCGAACCTGGTGGAACCACTTTGGGGGACGAGATTCGTTCATTGATTTTGCGCACCGATGGTGAAGCTCCGACCAAGCGAACCGAATTGTTATTATACGAAGCCAGTCGAGCCCAGCATGTCGATCAAGTGATACGACCCGCTGTTCAGCGACGCGAATGGGTTTTATGTGATCGTTTTACGGCAAGTTCTATTGCATTCCAAGCAGGAGGTCGTTCGATTTCCGAAGAGTGGGTAGAAAAACTCAATGAATTTGCAACTGATAACTTGGTACCAGATGTTGTGATTTTATTGGATTTATCTGTAGATGAATCCAGACGTCGTCGCAATCAGCGACTGCAAACGGGTGGCCCCAAGGAAGATCGCATTGAATCCGAAGCCGATTCTTTTCATGAAAAAGTACGCCAATCATTTTTGAAACAATCACAAAAAGCACTCGGCGCCGGCGTTGGTGGCAGTCATTGGATTGTTTTAGATGCATCATTGTCACCGGAAGCTTTGTTGGATAAATTATTGACTGACCTTAAAGGGCTGAAATGGCTCGGCTTATAGAGGCCATTATTGGTCATGACAAAGCCAAGCAACAGTGGATGAATGCTTTGAAATCAAAACGGTTGCCGCATGCATTGTTGTTAGTGGGGCCATCGGGTATTGGTCGATTGGGTTTAGCGTTGGCTTGGTCGCAGATTTTACTTTGTGATCATGGGACGGGATGTGGTTTGTGTGGCTCCTGCTTACGAGTTGAAAATAAACAATCCGAAAGTTTACTGATCATCACTCCAGATAAAAATCAAATTCGTATCGAACAAGCTCATCGAGTAATTGAGTTTTTAAGTTTACGATCTTTATCAAAAAGACGTTCGATCATCATTGAAGGCGCTGATTTGTTAAATCCAACGGCTGCCAATTCCTTATTAAAGATTTTGGAAGAGCCGCCACCTGAAACTTTCTTTTTTTTGATTGCGCCAGGGACTTCGCAAGTGATGTCAACGATACGTTCGCGTTCGCAGGTATTACGGCTGCAACCACTAACGATCGAAGAACTAAGAACTAAAAAATCACATGTTGCCGAGTGGATTTTAAAAGCCTCTCAGGGGAGCTTCGAAAAGCTACAATCGTTCAGCGAAGTTGAAGAACTCGAAGTTCGTCAGGCGGCAATTATGTATTTGGAAACTTGGCTTAAGTCTTTGCAAAGTCAACACACGCACGCTGTGACAGAATCGTTCGTAGAAAATTATTTGAATTTGGCTTTTCGTGACGAGGCCAAGGACCGAGGTTTTTCTTCTCGTCTGTTTTATTTTATTACGATGTTGTTGCGGGATGTGGTGATGATGAAGTTAGGCCATGCAGACATGGTATTAAGTGTGGATCAAAAACCATTTTTAGAATCTTTCGCCAGTGCCATCGAGTTAGAAAAAGTTTTTTCAATGATGGATTTAAGTTTGCAAATGGAAATGGGAATTTTACAAAACCGTGATCCCTTATTAATGTTTGAAGATTTTTGGATTCGCACGCAGTCCGCAGAGAGTTTAGAATAATACCAATTTCAATTGCAAAGTAGACCGCTACACAAAGCAAGTGAAATTGGAAAGGAGTAGCTATGGGATTAATTGATATTCATGCACATTTCGATATGTTAGACGACACCCCAGAGCAAGTAATTGCAAAAGCAAAAGCCATGGGTGTGGATAAAATTGTGACGATTGGAACGGAACCAAGTGATCATCAGTATGTTTTAGATGTCGCGAAAAAGTTTTATCCACAAGTTTATTGCACGTTGGGAGTTCATCCTCATCAAGGCATGAAATGGACCTCTGAAGTAGGAAATTTTATTGAATCTCATTTGCAAGAGCCGTGGGTGATCGCGGTGGGAGAAATTGGTTTGGATTATTATTACAACGAATCGCCAAAAGCAGACCAGTTGGAGGCCTTTGAAAAACAATTAGCGATCGCACAAAAATACAATATGCCGGTGGAGATTCACACGCGAGATGCCGAGGCAGACACGGTGGATATGCTGAAAAAGTTTCAATCATCAAGAGCTGTCAGCTTGTCATCTGAAAACAACTCCCAACATGTTAGCGATGGCGCTAACGCTCAAAAAAATAATGCAGTGACGGGTTTGATTCATTGTTTTACAGGGACGCGCTGGTTGGCTGAGCAGTGTTTGGATTTGGGGTATAATATTTCATTTAGTGGGATTGTGACTTTTAAAAATGCGAATGATTTGCGCGAGGTGTGTAAATTTGTCACATTGAATCGGATGCATGTCGAAACAGATGCGCCGTTTTTAACTCCGGTACCTTTGCGTGGTCAAAAAAACACGCCCGCCTATGTTGCCCATACAGCGCAGTTTGTAGCCGATTTAAAGGGTGTGTCTTTGGAGAAATTGATCGAGCAAACGAACGAAAATGCGCGTCAACTTTTCCCAAAAATTATTTGGTGATTGATTTTTAAGACTGAAAAACTGAGATTAATTGAAATTTAATGAATTCAATACAGGAGGAATCTTATGGCAAAGCTACGAGTGGGAATTAATGGATTTGGACGTATTGGTCGTGTGTTATTTCGAGCTGCTATCAACAATAAAGATGTGGAAGTTGTAGGGATTAACTCATTGGATGCGATGGCAGGTATAGCGCATTTATTGAAGTATGATTCTTCGCATGGAATTTTTAATCATGATGTTTCGTTTGATGAAACAAATTTAATTGTGGATGGTAAAAAAATTCCAGTTTCAAAAACTCGTAAGCCGAATGAAATTCCGTGGAAAGCATGGGGAGTTGACGTCGTGTTAGAATGCACTGGCGCCTTCAAGAAAAAGGAAGAATTTTTATTGCACATCGAAGCGGGTGCAAAAAAAGTTTTAGTCTCGGCTCCTGCGGATGGTGCTGATCAAACAATTGTGTATGGTATTAATCATGAATCGTACAATCCATCTCAACACGTGGTTATCAGTAATGCTTCTTGTACGACGAACTGTTTGGCTCCGGTGGCCAAAGTCTTGAATGATGTTTTTGGTATTGAAAACGGAATGATGACGACCATTCATTCTTATACGAATGACCAACAGGTATTGGATGCATCTCATAAAGATTTACGTCGCGCGCGGTCAGCGGCTGTGTCGATGATTCCGACTTCGACAGGGGCTGCGAAAGCCATTGGTTTAGTATTACCAGAATTAAAAGGAAAATTAGATGGTACATCGGTGCGAGTGCCTACTCCGAATGTAAGCTTGGTGGATCTAACTGTGAACTTGAAAA
>JBPOJH010000150.1:0-3779 GCA_052033755.1 Bdellovibrionota bacterium
CGACATTTCTGATTGCTATATACTTCAAAACTCTTTCAGCTCCCCGACGTTACTTTCGCCTTTTTGAAAAAGTAGGCACAGAATTTTTAATCGAACTGGATGAGCAATTGATTTTAAGACGGCTGAAACATCATCGCACTTGTCCACTACATCCTTATACATTTCTTTCACTTTCAACCTCCCACTGAGGGCGCATTAATATTACATGTGTATAATATAATAATAATGTAATATTATGTCAACATAATATTACGGGCAAGTTCGGTATTGATATTATATTGAATAGAATCCACAACTTATGACAACGGCAGAGTCATACAATGGAGCCCAGTTTTATATCCAGCCTTACAAACAAATGGACATATGGGCCATCCCACCCCAACCTCATTCACGTACAATGATCAGTGCACGTATCAGGATTTTAGTATCGAAATTTTATGCATAAGGTTTTGGTGTAGATAAAATTGATCTACTTTTTTGACTTAAAAATAATCACTTACAAAGATGGCCTACTAGGCTCTAACAGCAATTTTGCTGAAAAATAAGACGGTAAAATACGTGTGCTTTTTTACAAATCAGATTAGAGATTGTCAGTATTTTGTTGAGAAACTGGGGAGTTATACACTTACTCCACCAAGTTATCCACAATTTGCCTAAATTTAGGGAGTCAAAATGTCACTTTCTGTAATTTTTGTCGGTCACTGGAAACAGCTGCAAATTCATCTGATAGACGCGCTCACCCTTAGTGCTCATGCGAGCCGTACTAATATCTTTTTGAACTTGTTTACGAAACTTTCTAAGTTGAAATCGTAAATCCTCAAACTCAGTCTTGGTAAGCGCCAAAGTAGCCATACCGAACTCGCGCTCAGTCGGTGAATCTCTGAATAAACTTTCCAATCCTAAATACATCAACTCAGTCTGAATTTTTCGCACCAATGCGACGGGAATATCTTCTGCCGACTCCATCAAAGTATGGGCCTTGCGTAACTTACCTGTCACATCATCAATAACCACTTCACCCGAGTTAATCAGTGACTTAAGAGCTTCTTCAATATCCTCTTTAGTCGCCTGTGATCTTAATAATTCTTTCAATCGCTCAGGTTTAAATTCAACGTCCTGTTGATCAATCATTGCGTATAGAATCCAAGTCACCCAACCTGGAATTTTATCGAAAGCTTTTTTATCAATTTCACCACTTTTAATTTTTGCACGCACTCGGTAATCATTCAGATCATTCAGACTTTTATTTCTTTCCGCCGGATCAGAAGCCTGTGCAAATAAAACTAATAATTTAAACTCCTCGGTCACTTCTTTGTTCAGGCTTAAAGCCTTTGCAAATTTTAAAATCATATCCTCAGATAAATTGCGCTTACCTTCGATAATTAATTTTAAATAATTGGGAGAACGAATATCTGCTGCCGAGGAAAAAACCGCGTAGTTATAGGGACGCAACTGATTTTTTGTCTGATTTTTTTTGAATTGATAAAAATCTTCTAGATATTTTCGATAATCTAAATAATTTCCAAGTAGCGGCGCTTGTTCTACAGCCACTTCCTGACTGGCGCTTGGCACTCGAGCGCCAGTCAACACTGATTGCAAAGATGTGCTCACAGTGGAGTGAACTTTAGAAACCGAACTGCTAACTTTGTTCGCGACTGTGATTTCACTTTCATTTTCCAAAGAAATCGTTTCCATAATATTCACTCCCCCAATATACATTTTATTTTCTATTTTAGATCATTTGTCTACACATAATGATCTAGAAACTTATCTTCTAAAAAATCGAACAGTGATACTTTCGATTTGAATATCACCACGCGTGTCCAACAAAATACTGTCTGCACCACTACCGATCACAGCATGACGAGGCATAAAGTGAACATAGTGATTGAATTGATCGACAGAAGAAGCTCCTTCACTGTAACCATTAACTAGAAGCTCAACCGAAGCTGGCTCTCTAGTTGAAAGCGAGGTCGCTGCCACTTCGATTTCAGAAATTTCCAAACCGCGATATTGGTTTAAATTCAACATGCGATAAAGATCCAATTGGGAATGACCATAAAATGACTGATCGATACGAACTTCTAAATCATCCCCTGGATATGGTTGTGGACCGGGCCCTGGACCAGGATAAGGTTGTGGACGTTCATCACGAACTAAGTGAATGATCACGCGATCAATAAATAATTTTCCACCTACACTTAATTGCAAGTTTCTAAAATCATAACCAACGGTCAGCGGTCGACGAGGCGACAACATTACGCTGCGACTTAAGTACGTCGATGAATCCACTAATCGTCGATCTGCATATAGCGCCAAGCTGGCTCTACCATTCCCTTGCAATAAAACTTCAACGGCCTCAATGCGAGAACCTCGATCATAACGATCATCCAATCTGGCTAAATAAACTAAATCTAGAGTCTCATCGCGAAAGTAGCGTGCAAGGTCTGCTTGCTTGGTATAACGAGTTTCACGCGGAGGTTGCGGTGGATAGGGAGGAGGATTTGGTCGTGGACGTGGAGGCATTGGTCTTGGTGCTGGATCGTATGGTGAAGGATCAGGCCGATACGGCGATGATGGATATGGTTGCGCATGAACATCCCCTGGACGAACAAAGTCTGGTGGACAATTGACTCCAGCGCCACATATTCTTCCGGTTGTGGGCTCTGCTTGAACAATAACTGAAATTGTTAATACAGAAGCGATTGTGGCTAACTGTAGTGATTTCAATAAGAATAGCTTACTCATTATTACCCCCCGATGGTATCATTTTGACCTAAAATTAAGTCACATCAGGGGATACAGCAATCACAATGCCAAGTTAGCAATTTTTATTTTACACTTTCTTGCGGAGCTGCATTTAATGTATCGATATTCACTTGTTTGGGTGTGGCAGTGATATCAAAAATTGCAGATTCTGCATTGCCATCCACCGATTTGCTTTTAAAAGTTAATCCGATTTTAAAATTTCCCGAATTATCGTTCGATATCATTTCATACTTTTCAATAGCTTTCTGGATATCGACTTTTCTACCAACAGGCACAGAATTTCTTGCTGATTTTTTCAAGGACACCGGTGGAATCTTTTGTCCTTGAGCATCTTCAGATCCAACTTTCAAAAACTCACCCGACATATAAATGGTGTTACTATCGTTAAAATCAATTACTAGTTCGGCTGAAGTTAAGCCATCTACCACTTCCGTGGAGCGCATATGAAGTTTACTAACATGGTAAGCATTTCCAAAACTATTTTTCCCTTCCGGCGATGAAGCCTGGAACATATCGCCTAATGCGCCATACTCAACACTTCGTTGAGCTTTACTATATTCAGGAAACTTGGCATCTGTAATTTTAAAATTTATATCTCTTAAAATAAAATGCAAATTAACATAATCAACCTGATTGTTTTTATCTGTAGGTGCTTGCACACTCATCAAAAAATTTTCACATGTCTGTCCTGGTGCTGCACCTGAAGCGTCAGCAACAGAATCTGCATTAGAGGCGTCCATACATTGAAAATTTATTTTTGCAACCGATCGACCTGATGTTGGTTGTTTTTCTTTCCACTCACCCCCAGAGCAACGCCCGTAATATTCTACTGCTTTTTTATTATCAGAAGATGTGACTAATACAGTGACGCGACATTGATCGTTCTTTGAAGCTCGATCCAGTGTCACCCCCGTAATTCTGCGAGCTGCTTGCAAATCGTAATATCTTTGCTTTGTGGGTACGGCTTCACGCAAGCTCTTTACGGCCTCTTTCAATTTATCATTAGCGAT
>JBPOJH010000144.1:0-18449 GCA_052033755.1 Bdellovibrionota bacterium
CCTATTGCTCCGGTGGGGCCATGTTGTTCGGTGGAGCCCACAGGAATAATGATTTTGTTATTTGATTTTAGATAAGACTCAACCTCTGGCCAGCTTGAATAATATAATTCCATTTTTACTCCCACAATTAGTGATTCCAGTTTAAGGTAGTTGAGTCAAAATATTTTCGTCAATGGAATACAGTTATATCCTATGTTATCGGTCGGCATATTTTTTTAGATTTTCATATTATTAATGATGGCGGCAAGCCCTTGCAGATGACTTAAGGGGTATTTGCCTAAGCCATTGATCATCAAATTTTTCATGGCTTCTTTGCATTCAATCGCTTCAAAGGTCATCAAACGATCTAAGGCGTTGGAAGTCCCGCAAATCAGAGCCAACGGATCAATTTTATTTTCCTTTAATCCTTGGGGGAATCCAGAACCATTGATCATTTCTTCGTGCTGAACAATGATATTAATAACTGGTGTATCAAAGTGCTTTTTATCTTGAACGCGGCGGCCGCCCTCGGAAGGATGCTTTTTGAAAATTTCCATTTCCTCTTTGGTAAATTGGGAAACGGGTCTAGCAATATTTAATCCATTATGAAAATGATCAAAGTCATGCAGTAAAGATCCTAGTGTTAACATCTGTAGTTGCTTAGGATCGGTGATATTTAATTTTTTTGCTAACGCGATCGAAAGCGTTGATACCGTAACTCCGTGATGGGCAACGTTTTGATCCACGTTTTCAATTCCAATAACGTGGGCAAAGGCTTGATCTTCTTGTTGTAGAAATTCCGAAAACTTCAAGGCTGCATCTTTGGCTTCGTTATAAGCACTTTCATCTTCAGGATTTTCCATGACGGCTTCGGCATTACTTTGTTGAGAACCTTGAATGATCTCGGTGCGATTTTGCATGCTTCGTCCTGAAGACTTATCATAGGCCATCTCAATATTTCTAGATAAATACGTGCGATATTTTTCTTCCGAGTCGGGTAGAATGAACATTTTTTTTAGTTTTTTGCTTTTAAGGCGTCCTAAGCGATCTCCCTCAAAGCTATCGCCTTGACGAATGTATAAAATAAACTTGTCGTTTATTTTCATGTAGGCATCGAAATCAACTTTTTGGTCTCCGCGCAGTGTGCTTACTCGAATGGGAACATAATCAGCCATGTTGAGGTCCTTTTTTCTTTTATAAGTCGTTTTCTATTTCTTCTTCGCTCTATATTAACAAAAAAACTTTTATCGATAGACGAACATTTTTGAAACTAGTCGTACGCTGAATTTTAGATTGTCTGCTAAAAATATAGCTGGTAGTCTAAATTTAATGTCAGTAGTCGATATAGAAATCTTAAAAGAATTTCAGCTAGAGTCAAAGGATCTCATCCGTCAGATGATGGATATTCTTGAGTCTTGTGAAAGTGATAAGTCGCAAGAACAAAGTCTAGAACAATACGGGCAACTTGTGGATCGAATCATGGGGGGGGCTAAAAGTCTAGCCTTACAAGTTCATGAAGGACATTTGATTCATAAAATCGGCGATTACTCAGCAATTTGTAAAGCCGTAGGTTATAAAGCGTCGCAGTTAAAAAATAATCATCAGTTTTTTGAAATTTGTGTGGCTTTATTGCTGGACGCCACCGAAATGCTAGAGGCCATGATCGACTCCATCACGATCACGACAAAAGTCGAAATCAAAGATCTATTATCTAAAACTTTTTTAGATCGTTTACGTTGGGTTTCCGATCAGTTCGGCACCGAGTATCGCTCGAGTGTCGCGGTCAAGCAGGGACAACAACCCAAGAAAATGGATCAATCAGAAATCGATGATCTTCTTAAAAAATTGGGACTATGATTTTTTATTCTCTTTCTATACTTTCGCTTTTGGAGCGATTTCATTGAAAAGTAATCATTTTCTAAAGCTTTGAATTTCCCAATTAGAATCTGGAAGCAGTTAAATAATATCTGGAAAATCTTTGCCGCAAACCTTTTTAATAAAGTCAGGTTTATCCAAGGACTCAACCTCATAACCTGTAGCCAGATTTATTTCAGTAAAACCAAGGATATGTACTTGTTTTGAAAACTCGATACCACTTACTCCGTTACCAAGTGAAACATCAATATAAACTGGTGTGTTCTGGTCAATCGTTGGTGCCGCTTGCAAAAAAGCTGTAGGGGTTAGATACATTTTGATATTTAAGTGTCTGTCTTTAGCCATTAGTGCCCAAGTCATGTGAATTAATGAATCATCATCAATCAATACTAGGTCATATTTTATTTTAGCCTTTTTCGTTACTATGGGAACTAGATTTGTCATCATTTTTGGAATTAGCTTCACTTTTAGCTTTTCACAACGAGTTCTGACAATATCTTCTTCATAGCGTGAAGTAATTAAAATTGTTTGCGCACCTATTCCCAGTTCTTCACTAATGTCTAGTCCCGTTTGCTTTTGATTTAGAAGCTCATAATCAAATAAATATAAAATATTTTCTGACTGTATTTTATTTTTAATCTGAAGTTCATAATATTTTTTAAACTCGCTCCCAGAAGTAAAAGTAACGTGATTAACTATAAAATCGTTCGTACCAGAATTGGTTACACTTAACGATTTAAACCGATCTCTCCATATTCCGTGAATAGAAAGATCATCATCCAAACTAATTACTGTTTGGTTTGCTGTTAAAGATAGCTTCTCGACAAACCAAGATGGTGCATCGATCCGTGGAAATTTCATTATCATTGACGTTCCCTTGTTAGCTTCTGTTTCTATGATAAAAATTCCACCACACTTTTCAACTGTCTGTTTCGCATGGAATACACCAATTCCTGAACCTGAATGTGTGTTTTCTTTCCCGGAGCTGACTCCGTATTCTCCAAGTTTTTTTAAGATATTCTCTGGGATACCTAATCCATTATCACGTACAGCGACGGTTACAAAACTTTGTCTACTATTATGTGGATTGTTTAATGTATATACATCAATATTCTGCGTATTACTCTCATGGCTACTTTCTGTAGTGGTTGGTGTTACTTCAACGACTACCTTGCCCTTTCCATCTGGAAAACTTTCGCATGAATTGTTCACTAGATTACTTACTACTCGTTTAAGTTCTATAGGGTTAACATTTGCAAATAATCCATATGATTTTGAAAAAACAGCCTCGATTTCAATATTCATTTGTTCGCGATACTGAACTCTTTTTTCAGAAACAATTGTGTCGATTAAAGCTGGAATTAGTTCTACGTGAAGATCCATTTTATCAGCTGAATCTGAGTTTCCAGTATGTGTGGTTTTTGAATTTTGATCTTTAGATTTTCCAATCAGTTCATTGGCAATATCATTAATTCGATTTATTGAAGATCTTATCAGTACTCTTTTTTCTTCAGACAGATCGGATAAAGTACTAACGATCATGTTTAAGGAACTCAGTGGTGATCGTATATCATGTGCAACTTGCTTTGAGATTCTTAAAGTAATCTCTTTTAATTTTTCGTCTAAAATAATTTTTTCTTTATTTACCTTTAGCAAGTAAATGCTCATTATGATTTGACTTATAATGAAACAAATTAGCGAATAAATTAAGGAATGGGGTAGTTTAAAGCTTACACTGATTTCTAAGTCTGAATAAGCTCGCGTATCCAAAAAGACTTGAGAAATCCAAAAGGATGACTGGCAATTGCCATTCGAATATCTAACAAAGTCATTTCCTTTATATTTACCATAGATACATTGAATATTCTCAGAAGCAAGAAGTGCATTTAGTTTACTTGCAAGACTCAAAAAATCGTAGCTAGCTATTTCCTTTTGATTTGTCTTTGCGAATAACTCGATAGCCTCATGACTTGTTTGACTTAAATTCAATCGCATAAAAAGAATAGCGAAAAATGATGTCATTAAAACCGATGTGATATATATTTTTTTCAATTTGCTAAAATGTTCATTTTTCATAATTTTATTTACTCATAACAAAAAAACGTATAATAAACTAGGCATATGTTACTAGGATGGGCATAAAACTTATTAAAGTGAGGTAATGTTATGAATATTAAAAGTTTAATACGATTTGTAAGATCTGTGCTCGTATTCTCATTGTCTTTAATAGGGTTTAAATCGTTGGCCGAAACATTTTCAACAGACTCTACTAAAATAACCGAGTCTTGCACTGAGGAAATGAACAATGAAAGTAATATTAGTAGCCCAGGACAAAGGACTTTAATAAAAAGTACAGTTTTAAGCTCTGGCAACTGGTCGTCTGAAAAAAGTAAAACTGAATCTTTAAATCCTGGAGATGTTTCAACTGCTGAAGTACAAAAGATATTAGCAAATGGTAATTGGACAAGTGCAAAAAAGCATACACTCAGTGCTGGTAATTGGATGACAGATTTAATTGAAGTTAAAGAAAGTGGTCAGTGGAGTAAAGTAGAGCTTGAAGATTTACTTTCATCTGGGAATTGGACAGTTCAAAGAGTAGAACTGGAAGAGTAGTTTAATTTAGAATGAGATTTAAATCTTTTGTATTAAGTTCAATTGGATTTCTTATTTTCATTGTTGTTGGGTATTTTATGATCTCTGAGCCATCAGTTTTAAAAATTTGGTCACCTAGAATCCCTTATTCCGCTGACCCATTAGACTACGATGCATTAGCACATCATATTTGTTTTCGTTCTATATATTCATCATTAATATCTGATTATAAGTTAGGTGAGATTAAGGGAGTCGTAGCTTCACGTTGGAGCGTGTCGGACGATAAAACAAGATGGATCTTTTTCATAAGGAATGACTTATTTTTTTCAAATAATGATCGAATCACAAGCAAAGATGTAGCGTTAAGTTTAACAAGAGCTGCACTAAAGATGAAGTCACTAGAATCAAATTCAGGTCTACTTGAACATTTGATGGGTTATTCCACGTTGCAAAAAGCGAATCAAAATATTGATGGAATTAGTTATGATCAGGATAGCGTAACTCTTAAATTTTCTAAGCCTATGCCAGACTTATTAGAAAAAATTACTTTCGGACTATACGCTATAATTAGTCCTAAAAACTACGATGAAGAAACTGGTGAGTGGAAAAATAAAAAAACAATTATTTCAAGCGGGCCATACGAAATTTCATCATGGACTGATACTCAATTGAATATAAAGCTACGCGATAATTATCCAAAGGATTTGTTATTAACAAAGCCAATAAGGGAAGCTGTTTATCAATTTGATCAAAAAAACATTAATAATTCCGATTTGATTGTTGATTTTGACGATTCTCTTGCCGTTGATGATAAATACAAATTTTTTGGACCTGTAAAATCAGGGATTCGATATATTGAGTGCGAGGGATGGCGAAACCCCGATAGCATTTGCTATGAAAGAAATACACGAATAAACTTGAGACGAATTTTTTATGAAAAATTGGAGCAAGCTAAATTCAAAGTTACAAAATCATTTTTTCCTTTAGCTATAAAAGATATTGTGGAATTTTCTGAAGAAAAAACTGTAAACATGAATCAACTTGAATCAAAAAACTACAAGAGATTTAAGTCAATCAAAGTGAATCCAGCATTTAAAACTGATGCCAATTTAAGTAAACTTACGCCGCAAGAGGCATATGATTTAGGAATTAACAACATCAGTGAAGTTTTAAAAACACCAGTTGATCATTTAATGCCAAATCCTAAGGCTCCTTTAGCCGAACAAGTTGATTTTAGATTTCGTATGACAGCAATATTAGTCGATTCACCTCTTCATGATATTGTTTTTATGTTTAAATCAAAACATGGAATTAAGTTGCCAGATCAGACTGGTGAAATTAATAAAGTAGTTTCAAGAGATTCATTTGCACCAAATGAAATAAATAGGTTGTTATGGGATCAAGCAATCATTTGGCCTTTGGGACATATGTCATTAGGAGTATGGAAAACCGGAAGTAAAGTAAAGATTAGTTCATATAATTTGATTTTACCGCCCCTTGATTTACAGTGGATTGAATGGGAATAATTTTTTTTAATTTATCACCCTTTAAGTTCTCAAATATTTTAGATAATTCGAAGTCTCCTATAAAAGAAATAGAGTTGTTGAAATTTTCTCATTCATCAAAACAATGCTACTTTGAAGCACATGCCTGGCTAAAGGATCATTTAAAGTTTGAGAATGTCGAATCTTCAAATCTTTATGGTTCTTGTGACGCATCTGGAACAGATAAATATTCAAATATCGCGATTTGGAAATGCATTTCTGAATCGATGGAACGTTGGGCGTTTTATTCGCTTTTGCGATCAAATTCTAAAAATTTTGGAATGGAATATGACAAAACTACTACAGGCTTTTCTGCATTTCCTTGTTGGCCAAAGTCTTATGTAAGGTCTATTTCATATGGTGAGGCGATTGAAAGATGGGCAATATCCAGTTGGTGGCGCGAAAAAATCTCAGGTCAGATATTCACTGATCATATTAACGATGATCACGGATATGCATTAATCGATATTGGCACCATAAAGGGGTTCGTGATTATTTCATTTAAGGCATCTAAGCTAAAGTTGCAAAGTGATATTTTTTATTCCTATGGTTTTGCTTACGGTACAACTAAAGAACAGGCTTTACAGAAAGCTCAAATCGAAATGTTAAGAAATGAACGTGTGTTATCGGTAAATAATGATGTAGAACCTAAGACAATTTGTGATCAAAGACTAAAATATTTTTCAACACAAGAAGGGTTTGAGCATTTTAAATTTAAATTTGTGAAGGATTTCTTTCGTGTGAATTCTTTTAAGTCACCACAGTTAATTGTTGATGAGGAAATTCCCGGACCATGGAGCGATTTTGTTACTGTCTGGCGCTGTTTACTAGAAGATACAGATTATTGTTGGAATGATCCTAAACATTTTATGTTTTGATTTATATATTTCTAGCCTTATTAGCTTGTTACACTTTTGATATAGTCGTTTTATTCTCTTTTTCCGTTACCGTTTTGATCGTCGAATCTTGTTCATCAATGTGTAAGACTTCTTCAGTAGTAGTAGTTGTTCCTTGCTGCTCAGCCATGACTTCTTGTGCTTTTTTGCCAGTGATGCCAACCCATTCCGGCAGCAAAAAGGCGACGACTAAAAAAATGATTGTAACAAATACAAATATTATACCCATGATCCAGCCGATTTCCATTTTTTAACTCCTTATTGCCGTGATGAAACATACTAGCAAGAAAAAGACGATTTTCCAATGACCATTTCCGTTGACTAATCAGCTGCAAAACCTAGATAAGAAAACAATGAATTTCAATCCTAAAGATCATTATTTTCGTAAAGCCAAAGAGCAAAATTTTGCAGCTCGCAGTGTCTTCAAATTAGAAGAAATCGACAAAAAGTATAAACTATTTAAGCCATCACAAATTGTGTTGGATTTAGGAGCGTCTCCAGGGTCATGGTCGCAGTATGCTTCACAAAAGGTGGGCTCTCAAGGACGTGTGTTGGGTGTAGATTTAAGCCCCGTGACAGTTTCACTTAAGAATGCTGTATTTATTCAGGCGGATCTTCGAGATTTACATTTAGCAGATGTTTTTAAAGAACATGGATTTACGCCCCCGTTTGATATCGTGATGTCAGATATGGCGCCAAGAACAACGGGCATTCGAGTCACTGATCAGGCACGGTCGATGGAGTTGTGCGAATTAGCTTTATCGGTAGCCGACCAGTTTTTAGTTCCTGGAGGGCATTTTATTTGTAAGTTATTTCACAGCGATGATTTTTCACAGCTGCGCACAGAAATAAAAAAACGCTACAAAGAATTTCAGGCCATCAAGCCAGATTCCACTAGAAAAATCAGTAAAGAAATCTTTCTAGTGGGGATTGCTAAAAACCATCCGTCCCGCTAACCTTACGGTCTACGTCTTCATCGAATGGAATTAAATCAGCCGCTTTCGATTTTACGGCGCGTACACCCGTTGTGGTGCTGTCTGCTGTCGCTGTTTTTTTGCTAGAGGCAGTAGAAGAATTAATTTTAGTCGAACTGGTTTTAACTTTTTCTGCTTCAACTTTTGGTTTAGCAACATCCTTATTTAAATTCGAAGCGGTCGATGTCGTGCTATGTGGTTTAATCGATTTGCTAGAGCCAATAGTGTGAACAGTTTTAGAGCGACCAAAACTAAAAAGTCCAGTCACCATTCCCAGAAATGATGATTTGGATTTACTTGGTTTTGTATTAGTATGTCCACCGCCACTTGCAGCTGAACCAGAACCTGATGAAGATGGCTTTTTCACTAACTTAAGTTCCGTCTTTTTTACTTCAGTCGCTGAGTGTGAAGATGACGAAGATCTAGCCGATGATGATTTTAAGTGTGAAGAAGATGACGAGTTTGTTTTGACTTGTTCAACGCCACCGTGAACTAGCTCCACAAGTTGGTGCACAAGATGTTTCAGATTATTCGATTGAGAAGACAGTTCAGACGATGACGTAGATACTTCTTCGGCACTAGAGGCATTTTGTTGAGTCGAAGCATCGATGTCATTCATAGCTTGATTGATGTTCGCAATACCGTTGGCTTGTTCCGAGCTGGCCGTAGCAATTTCTGTATTTAGATCAGCCACTTTACGGATCGATGTGACAATGGTCTTTAAGGTTTCTCCGCTAGAATCGGCCTGATCGGTACCTTTCTCAATCTTACGAACACTATCTTGAATTAAAGTGGTGATGTCCTTTGCAGCGACTGCAGATCTTTGAGCCAACGAACGAACTGCATCAGCAACCACAGCAAAACCTTTACCGTGTTCACCCGCACGTGCGGCCTCGACCGATGCATTCAAGGCTAATAGATTTGTTTGGAAAGCAATGTCATCAATTACGTTGATGATCTCTTCAATTTTTTTCGAACTTTCTTTGATTTCCTTCATGGCATTCACTAAGTCGCGAATTTCGGTTTCACCGGTTTCGGCCGACTGACTGCTGGCTGAAGATAAGCTGGCGGCTTCTTTGGCGTGGTCCGCATTTAATCGCACCATGCTGGATAATTCTTCCAACGAGGAAACAGTTTCTTCCAATGAAGATGCGGCTTGTGTGGCACCACTGGATAAGGTTTCGCTGGCCTTTGTTAAATGATCAGCGGCACCTGTCACTTCAGTACTAGTGTTGCGTAGATGATCGATGGTTTCAGATAATACTTTCGTGATTTTCACGCCTATAACAATGGCTCCCGCCAACGATAATACTGCACCCAAGACACTAAAAATTAAAATCAATTGAAAATAAAAGCTCATAGCTTTTTTGTGGACTTGCTCAGATACGGACAAGTTTTCTTTTTGTAAATTTCCAATCTGGTCTAAGAATAATGAAATTTGTGACAGATTTTGTCCAAATTTTCCTAGTAAGATGTCCTTTACTTTTTTGTCAGCATCAGCTTCTTTTTTAGCTATTAAATCTAGAATTTCTTTCTGCCCACTTAAGATATCTGGCCACAGTTTTTTAACTTCATTCCATTGAATGGGAAAAATCTCGGCCATTTTTGTTTTTTCGATATGAGTAACTGCATCAACAAGATCATTGATATCAGCTCTTGCAGTATCTAGAAGTTTTTTTCGATCCTCTGTATTATCTGTAGCGATTGCTAATAAAGAAAACTGCATAAATGAGTGCGAATTGGAAGACATTTTTTGAGAGCTGATTAAAATGGGAATTGTGACATCATCTGTTTCCGCTAACAGATTGGCAACTTTACTTAAGCTCATATTGGCCAATATTGTTAAGATGACTAGCGCCCCCATTGGAATCAATGCCATCATTAGCAATCGAGCTTTTATCCCTTTGAAACTTCCAAACATAGATTTCATTCCTAACTCCTCTTTTTGGACATAACTGCTGGTCACGGCGAACGATTCATAACCTTGTGACCAATGATATTTCCAATTACCCGTGGCTCATACACAAGTACCTATCAAGCATCGTATCGGAATGGTTCTAAAAAAATTTAAGTCTAGCTTAAAGCATTTATAAAAGGGGATAGTAATAAGTCAGTTCTAGTTCAGAGGCCCTTTCAAAAAGGTCTTTTTTGTTCTGAAGCCATTGAGATTGTACATTACGCCAATTCATATAACTGTCCATCAGGTCTTGACTGTCCTTAAGCCCTGTTTGAAAAGCCTGTTTCGTTTTGTCATATAACTTCTTAGATTGAGACAGTGCTTTTTGTAAAATGGACAATTGTTTTTGTAACATAAGAATTTGATTTTTACTAGCTTCCATTGCCTGTGCTTGGGATTGTTTCCAATGAAAAAGTTTTAATTCTTCGGCTGATTTTTTGGCCAGGATTGATTTTTGTTTTTTACCCTGAGAGCCACCATCGTACAAGGGCAAGGTCAGTAAAAATTGAGTTTCATAATCCCTGAAGCGATCACTGATTTGGCCCATACTTAGACCTGAGTTCGGTTCGATCGCGCCGTATTTAAAATCAAAATCTAATTTGGGATAGATATCGCGAATTTCTAAATCAGCATCCAATTCTGTCATGTCAATGTTAGCTTCCATCAAACTTTGTTGCAAAGTTTTTTGCTGCGGTTGATTCCATTGGATTTTCGCAAACTCAGTTTGAAAGTTTTCATCGGCTAATAAATCCTCTGTTTTGTTTTGGGCATTTTTAGAGACTAGCAGGGATTCGATCTCTAATTCATTGGCTCGAATTTTTTGCATGAGTTCATTTTCTGCAAGTTCCATCTTAGTCACATCCAACTCAAACCGTACTAACTCCAAATCTAACGACAATCCGGAATGGATTTTCTTTTTTAAAGCCTGAATGTGAAGTTCGTGCTCTTGATGACTGGCGTGCAATAAATGTTTTTCTTGTTGTAAAAAACTTTGTTCAATCAACAGTTTTCTAAGTTGCAATATCACCTTGTTTTTTTCTAACTCTGTATTTAAGCCTAAAATATTTTTTTGTTTTTCTGTGCGAGTAATGGTTTTGTAGTCCTTTCCACCGTTAAACAAATTCCAAGAAATTTGTCCATAGGCGACAGGGCCATCATTATTAACTTCCGGTTTTTTTTTGTTGGCCCATCCTGTCTTGAAATTAATTTTAGGAGCAAATAATGACTCTTGGGATTCTTTTTGTAGATTTAGGGACGTCATTTCGGCATCCATGGATTTTAAATCCAAGTGAGATCGTACAAGTTGTTTTTCCAAGTTTTTAAGGGGTAGAGCATGTGCTTTTAATGCTGATAAAGGTATTATTATCAATAAAAGCAACAAGCCTTTGCCAAATCCTTCGCTACGACTAGATTTACTTAGCAATTGAGTATGGTACAACTGCGAAAATGATCTGAATAAAATTTTGGTATTAAAAACAGATTTTGTGATCAATGAAACCTCCACGCGATCAGGAATTCTGATTCGGAATTTTATTACGATAAAAACAACCAACCTGTGACAGCACCGATTAAAAAAATATAATAACTAGGGATTTTCTTTTTTAAAACAATGAATAATAAAATGAAACCAAGGCTAAGTTCCAGATGGTTAAAGGATTGTGTCAATTTATAACTACTGTCAGCCAAGCTGGCGATGACTGCGCCCATGATGGCTTGGCTGACAGGAGTGATCCATTTTTGCGAGCGTAGTTTTTTAAATACAATTGGAAACCAGGTTGTCATGTGGAAAAAACCTGGCAGAAAAACTAAAATGGTGGCAAACAAAGCTCCTAATAGACCCGCAACACGATATCCTAAAAAAGTTACGATGATTAATACCGGCCCTGGTGTTAATTGCGCAAAGGCCAAGGCATCCAAAAATTCAGTGGCCTTTATCCAGTGCAATTGTTCCACAAACTGAGACTGTAAAAATGGAAGTATCGCTAAGCCAGTTCCAAAAACCAAAGCGCCTGCAGTTAGTAGAACCGTTCCAAACGAAAACCAAAACTCTAACCCAAAGCTGACAAGGCCCCCAAATCCTTCGCTCACGGTTAAACCCAACGAGTGAGTGTTTGAAACGAAAGTACTGGCGAAAGACATCGAGCTCGGTAGGACACCCACAGCTAAATTTTTTGGTTTATTTTTTAATGACCAGTTTAAATACGCAGTCAGTCCAGTGAATAAAAAAATGAGCGGCTCTGGTAATTGAAGGTAAGTCATAGCTAAAGCCAAGAGGGAAAAAAATTGAAAAGATCTTACTTTGTATATTGGCCGCCCCAGATCGAATAATGATTTGATGACTAAGACTAAGGCTACTATCTGCAATCCTTTGAAGCTGTGCAAGATTTGACTATGCGATTGAAGGTTGGGGTACAATGCCGCCAAAATAATCATCATTATCATTGCCGGTAGGGTCAAGCCGATCGAGCTAATCAAAGCGCCCTTTAATCCCAGCAGTTGTCCTCCCCAAAAAGCTGCTGTTTGTAAAGCGACGGGGCCGGGCATGGATTTGATCAAGGGGATGGTGGTGTTGAACTCGTCAACGGTGGACCATTTTTTTGCAGCAAAGTCTTTCTGCATTTGCGCGACGATGGCCAAGGGGCCACCATAGCCAGTCAGTCCAAGATGCAAAAAGTATTTCCAAAGCTCTTTACTGCTAGGTTTTTCACATGGGATGCTATTGGGGCTGCTGTTGAGATTACTGCTGGCTTTTGTCATAGACTAGAATTGTGATCTAAAAAAAATGAAATGGGAAAAGATTACTCACTTAGACAAAACTTCTCAGAAAAAAGCAGACGATAAAAAAACCTTGGAGTTCTTAAAAAATCAATTCATGATGGAGCCTGTCTATTTTATTTGAAATCACAGAAAGGAAATATTTATGATGATTCAAACTTTAGAAAAAGTAACAGGTGTAAAAAAAATAACAGTTCTTTTGGCGGCGTTTGTAGCAGTGGGTGCTATGACTGCTTGTACTCCAAAATCAGAAACACCGGCGACGGCTCCTGCGGCTCCAGCTGCTGGTCCTAATGACGCGGCTTCTGGTCAAGCTGGCGTACAAGATGATGTTTCTACAAAAGATATCGTTCAAGTGGCAGTCGGATCGAAGGATCACACGACTTTGGTGGCGGCTTTAAAGGCGGCTGAATATGTAGATGTATTGGCGAATCCAGGTCCATTTACAGTTTTTGCGCCTACCAATGCGGCTTTTGATAAATTACCAAAAGGCACAGTGGAAGAACTAGTAAAGCCAGCGAAAAAAGGCGATTTAAGAAATATTCTTGAATACCACGTTTTTGTTGGAGTGGTAAAAAAAGAATCCATGAAAGATGGACAGGTATTAGGACAAGCGAACGGTGATAATGTGACAGTAACTGTAAAAGATGGAAAAACATTTGTTAATGGCAATGAAATTTTAGCTTCTATTCCAGTTGCTAACGGTGTGATTCATGTGATCGACACAGTTTTATTACCTCCTGCTAAAAAGTAATGATTTCACACAATCAAAAAATTCATATTTTAAGATTGCATCCTGGACAGGACCTCAAAAGGGTCCTGTTCGATTTTGTACAGTCCGAGCAAATCGTAGCGGCTGCGATTGTGGCTACCGTTGGAAGTTTATCCAAGGCCCAGTTGCGATTAGCCTCAGCGCAAAAGTCAGTGGAGTGGTCAGGTCCTTTCGAAGTGGTTTCCTTGTCGGGAACGCTGGGGATTGAGGGCTTGCATTTACATATCAGTCTGGCGGATTCCAGTGGTGATGTGCGCGGAGGGCATTTATTGGATGGATGTTTGGTGCATACGACCTGTGAATTAGTGATCCAACAATACTTGGATTTAGAATTTCATCGGCAGGTCGATACCAGCACAGGTTATAAGGAATTATCCATCAGCGAACGGCGCAAGTTGTAAATAGTTCAGATCAAAATTAAAAAAGTTAAACACTTCCACTTGGTTTCAGACAACAAACTGTCACTACAAGCATTTAAAGTGATGTTGAATTTAACTTTGTTTGTATTCTGTTATATTTTAAAACCCACTAGTAAATTGTATAGCCCTGATGACAATTTTGGGGTATAAAGCCAGCGAAATCATAACAGGTGGGTGTATATGTTTAAAGCTGTTTTAAAAACATCATGGTTATTGCCGTGCTTAATGCTAACAACTTTAATGGTGACGGCCTGTTCACCTCGTGACCCAGAGGTCTTAAGCCCTGAAGAAAAAAACAAATCTTTTAAGAAAAAAAATTACGATAATAATGGTGATAAATCTGGTTCAGGTGGTGGTACCGCTAACCCAAATGCCAAGATTGAAGTGCCTAGTGATGTCGACCAAAGATTACTTCAGTTTCAGATTGAACGAAAAAATCAAATCATCGAGCAAATCAGCTATTTGGAAAAAGGATTACAAAATAAGAATAATTTTGGCTGTGTTCGTATTCAAAAAATCAAAGAGCAAAATGTTTCAGCGGATATAAACATGCTATATTTTCAGGTGCAGTTTGAAAATTGCACTAGTCAGGTTGCTGAGTTATCTTTAAAAACTTCTGGAGCCATAAATATTCAAGCAACGGTAGCTAAAAATACCAACAAATGGATTCATGCTGAGTTTAAATCGGATGATATTTCACCTTTAAGCTATGCTTATTATAATAATTCTTTGAATCAAAACATTTTGATCACCGAACAGCAGTATTTAGTCTTGGATGCAGATGTCGCGAACTCGGCACAGGCTTTAAAAATCCAAGTGACAAACTTTCAAAATAAATTCTTTGGACGAGCCATTTTAGATAACAATCCCTTTAATATTGCGGTCACTAATACCGGTACCGGCGAGTTGTTATTACTGGCACAAAATATAAATGCGGCCTCTAGCGGAAAAGTGGAGGTTCAAGGAAATTTTCAACTACATTTATACACTAGATATGAGGCTGCAGCTGAGGGTAACGCCAGTGTATTGCAATTTTCACAGTTATTGGAAAATCCAGATAACGCGATAAAATCATTCACGGCTACCTCGACAGACAATATTGCATTTTGTTTTCAAGATGGCAGTGATTTGAAGTTAAAATTAGATTTTGGTAAAAAATCAAAAAACACGACAGCTAAATCAAAAGACCAACCTAGTGATTGTCAACGTAAAGCCAGTATCAAGGGCTTCGAACAGATTTTTGGATTTCGATTATTCAAGCAAGAATCAAAAAAATAATAATGGATCCGGGCTTCGCTTTCCGCTGGGTTAATAGTACCAAGTCCACTAAATAATTGTCCTTCGTTGCTAATAGCTTGGCGCCACTTAGGCAGCGCGGTACTATCGCTGTATTACAATACAGCTTCAAGATTGCACCTTGGGCAATTAATTATTGGAATGGGTATTAATTCTAGGTTTTAGAATCACAAAAATCGGTAAGTGATCTGAAATGCCGGTTCCTTTTTTGTCGTCAAATCTTTTTGGACGCCCCCCTTTGGAGACCTGATCAGGTGCTGTGGTAATTGTCTGTATGGATTCAGGTTTAAACTGATAGGAAGCTTTGCCATTTTGATCTAATGATTTTGAAAAAAACAGAACATCTAAAAAGGACCAATTACCACGATAATTGTGAGTGCCCTCGCAGATTTTACAACCGACAAGATGACTAATAGACCATTTGTCATTTTGTAGTTGGGAAAATATTTTTTCCTGCTCTTCTTCTTCGGCTGTGATGTTGGTATCACCGGCAGCGATCACCATTTCAGTGTTGAAGAAATCTTGTTTGGAAATGGATTTGGAGTTTGTATTGGTGTCTGTACTTGCATTGGGAGCCAGGCGGTTTAGATTTCGAATGGCATCCAGTCTTTCTTGAGTGGGATTGGCTTGGGATGGAAAGTGCAAGGCCACGACTTTTAAAACAGTTCCGTTGGGCATTCTTAAGGGGACTATTAGAAGTCCACGGGTCAAGGGGCGTTGCCAGATCGTGTTTTTGTTTGCGGAGGGTGTGAATTCGATCAGTTTTAATTCAGGAGTCCCTGCTAAGGGAAAGCGACTGACGACACCCACGTCTATGCCTCGGCGATCTTCACCCTCGATAAGAACAACCGTCTGGTAATTTGCTTCATGTAAAAACTCAGTCGTGAATTTTTTTAGTACAGATAGGTTTTCCACTTCCATCAAAGTCGCAATATCGGGTCCGACAAGATCTTTTCCATCCACGGATTTCGAATGAACTTGTTTAAAAACGCCGGCTAGTTGCTGCATTTTTATTTTCAGCACAGATTCATTCCAGTCGCTTTCTAAGCACGATCTAACGTGGTAAGACTTTCCTGAAGCTTTACAACCTGCTATGACTTCAGTTTTGGATTTTTCAGATAAGGGCAAGTACTCCCAGTCAGATTTTCCCTCATCATGACGAGTATCAAAAAGATTTTCGACATTATAAGACATGAATGTGATTTCACCAGATTGCGCAAAAGGAGCTAATTGCGCCTGAGTGGTCAGGCTTTGTATGTGAGACTTATCTAAAGAAAGTTCCGATTTTTGTAAGGACTGACAGCCGACGATAGCCAATAGACCAAGTCCAATAAGACTTCCAATATGTGATAACAAATTGAAAGGTTGAAGTCTTTGCTGAACAAAGCGAGTAAAATATTTCATGTGTGTGCACCTTTTTTACAGATTGTTGATATTTATAAACATCAGAAAAATCCTAACCATTTTCTGATACAAGAAACAAGGGATTTAACTTTGTTTTCTGGGGAAAATGTGCGATAAATGGGCCACTTTAAAGGTGGTTAAAATGTTTGATTTTCTGAGGGGTTCAAGGGGATTCGGATCCGGCATACAGATGTCGGCACAAAGGATTCTATCATGCGGCTTTGGTCATAAAACTTTGCTGTCAATCGTGATGATGTTTAGTCTGAATATAGTTTCTTTGGTAGCGAATGCTGATACTACCGTGGCGGCAGAAACCTCTTTGGCTGGTTCTAGCCAAGTTCGATCCTTTGAAGAAAAAAACAATAAGGCTTGGGGAGTTAGTTACTTTAACCAAGGCGGCAATCAAATTAAGACCATGCAAGATGGTGGTGCAGGACTGTCTGCGTATAATTATTTTTCATTGAATTACAAGTACTCAAAAGATGAAACCTTTGCGATACGCCCGATTTTTTATGTCAATACGGCTGGCTATAATAAATACGGTGAAAATAAGTCGATGGATTTTGCAGCAGGTGATGTTTTCTTTAATTATGCAAATTATAATTTAGCGACTTTGCCAGGGGATTGGGAATTTTCAGGTCAGTTTCGTTTTTTCTTACCAACCAGCGAAGAGTCTCAAAAATCTAAAATGTTAACACGTTTGTATTCGGAATTGTCTTTTGAAAAAGAAATCGATCACAATTGGGATATAAATTATAAAGCGAAGCCAGATTATTATATACAGACTCAAAAAAGCTTTAAGAATGAATATGACAATGCAAGTGGCGCTCATATTGTTGAGGCAAAAAATAATCGTTTTGCAACCTTGGACCATTACGTTGAGTTGTCTCGATATTTAAATAAATATTTTACGCCCTACTTGGCTTTAGGATTTACACACGAGTGGTATTACACATCTGATCACACAGAAAAGGGCGACCCGGTAGTGAATAAACTGAAGATCACTCCAGGGACCAAGTTGTTTACGATCAAAGGTTTGTGGTTCATGTTTTATTTAGAAAATGAAATTGGTATTGATCGCACGCAGATGAGTCTTCGTGATGGGTCTTTACAATGGAGTCGTGATAAATACGGCAATGGCAAAGACGAAAATATTGCCTTATTCCGACCTGAAGATACGAATTTTGGCTTTAGAACTTTTTGGACAATCTGGTAGTTGATAATCAAGTATGGATTTTTATTTTGCACCAGCCAGCGAGGCTCATCAAAAAAAAGAAAAAAAGAAAGCACAAGAGCTAAAGCAAAGCCAATGGTGGCGGAACACTCGAGGGCGAGGGATATGTTATCATTGCGGTGAGCATTTTCTGCCTTCAGAAATGACTATGGATCACTTAATACCCATTGCTCGCGGTGGTTTTAGTGATAAAAAAAATTGCGTGCCTAGTTGCAAAAAATGCAATACCGAAAAAGGCTATAAGACCAAAGCTGAATTAGCGATGGATCTGCTGCAATCATCAACGTTAAATAATAAGATTGACGATGATAACCACGTTCACACCCCAAACGATGACAATGAAAGCGATAGAAATAATAGATAATAATATAGTAATAACGAAAACAGCCAGAGTTAAAAAAAAAACGTCGACCTTAGTGGACCGACGTTTTTTTTTACTTCCTGACTTACCTAACCAGCCTGTGATTCAGATTATTGACTAAAATGATTAAGACGCGTTTGTAGTCAACTCACTTTCCAATTCCATGTGTTCAGTGTGCTCCCAATTTTTAAATTTGCGTCTACTGTCGCGACGGACAGTGCGTTTTTTGTCAAAAGCGCGATGCAAAGTTTCAAGTAACTTATCAGAGACCAGGGCGGCGGCTTGGTACAAGCTTTCGGCTCCTTTGGTAAGAACAATGGGTTTTAAATATTTGGTATGCACTACTAATTTAACTGTAAAGTGATCCTTAC
>JBPOJH010000148.1:0-3651 GCA_052033755.1 Bdellovibrionota bacterium
GAGCCGATATAAACACAGGCCGTTCCAAGCTTTCCATTTTGCGCGGTCTGCCCTGGCAATCCAATAGGACCTTTAGCTCCATTTGATCCTGCATTTCCACTGCATTTTGAATTTGTTTTTCCGCCACCCAAACCACCGTCTTGTCCCTCTCCGCCTTGCCCCGGATTTCCGGCAACACCGAAAGATTTATTCACAAAAACATCAAAAGCATTTCCATCTATAACTGAAATTTTAAAATTTCCTGAATCACCACCATCTTTAGCAGGGTTTCCTTGTCGTCCCTGAACGCCATTTTCTCCGTTACCAGCATTGGCTCCCATAGATTCACACCAACAATAATTTGGAGTTATTTTTTCAGGTCTAAAACCACCACCGCCGCCAGACCCACCTAAAGGACTCACTCCACCACCTCCTCCATTTCCACCATCAGTAATAGGCGAAGTTTTCATATTTCCAGAACCATTTCCGTCAGCAGCAACTAACGAAATAATCCCACCACCGCCACCTCCTCCAAAACCAAGGCGTCGACCTCCACCAACATCACAGTCACCTTGACCTGGCCCCGCAGGAGAGCCATCTTTTGCGCGACTTTCATAAGGAGATCCGTTAGTGCCATCACCGCCGTTTTCTCCTCTCATAAATACTTTTAGTTTTCCTACTGCTGTTGCAAAAGTAAGAGTGATATTTCCACCGCTTCGACCTTGAGTATTGAATGGCGCTTTACTGTTTTCTGGAAATGTTTCTATTACACCATCATTAGCAAAAAACTCATTCGCTTTGATATTTAATTCTGCTCCAAAGGTTTGAAGTGGAACATTGTGCATGAAAAATCTATTAACATTTAATGGATTTTCTAAAATTTGATTTTGACCTTCTCTAACAACAAAATCCCTAGGGATTTTAACTTGTTTTGAAAATGAGGTATCTATTTTGGCAGTTTCATCTAAAACATCAAAAGTATAGTTGAGTATTTGATTATGTGAAACCTCATGAGAAAATGTTGTTTGCAAAGGTTCAACAATAGATAAGATTTGATCGCGACGAATTCTGATTTTTTTGTTTTCTTGAATTAAAGGCCAAGAAAAATAAATAATATATTTTTCTTCCTCGGTACTTGGCTGAACTTGAACCTTCATATTATCTGATAGTTCTTTAAAACTGATTTTTTGAATTGGAGGTATTAGTGGTTCAGGAATAGTAGTGGGAGTTGGTTCAATAACTTTAGGTTTTACGTTAGGTGTGTTCGGTTGTGTTTGGTTATTGTCATCAAATGAATATTTGTCACAGCCAATTAATAAAGACTGAGACAAAAGTATCCCAATAATAGTTCTGTTTATTTTCATTTTTTCCCCCATTTTTTCAAAAATTCACTAAATCCACAGCAAAAACTGGGATTTTGGACGTAAGAATCCATTACGACCCATTGGTCGTTAGCTACACGTCCGATCATCGGACAAATTCCTAATTTTTCTTTAGTTTCATAGATGCTTAAATCACATGATGTTTTGTAAACAAATTTAAAATCTGTCTAAATCTGACAAACAAAATTAAACTCAAAGTTCATAAAAATTCTAGAAAACTTGACTAGTTAGCATCTGATTCATCGACGCCGACGAAAAAATCGTCATTTTACGCGGCGTTAAAGCGACGTCGGCGACGAAATATTAGCTTGTCTAACATCATGTAAATTGTTCATATACGTCCATGAATGAAACAGTAAAATATTCAAAAGAAAATGCCACTTTATCATTGCAGAAAATGATCACAGGTTGGCTTGCAGAAAATGGGACTAGAAATGTTAGCTCTCTGGCAAGAGGATCTGGGGTCAGTGAAGCCTGCGTAAGAAGAATTATGACTAATAATTCTTTACCAACTACGATTAACCTTCACAAATTGATAACCTTCATCAATGGTGAAGGAACGCACCAACAAATTCTTTCATCCTTATCAGATGATCTTCAAAAGCATCTGACATTTGAGCTTTCCTATCTTCAATTTGAAGAAGTTCAAAAATACTATACAATGGACCAGAAGGAAAAATTGCTTCCAGACTTTGCTCATCAAGTAATTTTCGAGCGATCGTCTATGGGATCTGGAATTTCATTGGAAGAAGTTAAAGAACTTTTTGGAGCATATGGCGAAACTGTAATTAACAGCTTAATTAAGTCAGAATTGGTCCAAAATAAAGATGGACAACTAGTGGCTTTAGAAAAATATAAAAATCACAGCTGGTCTACAGAATTTGCTATACACTTCTTATCTGATTCCATTAAAACTTTCTATAAAACAGATTGTAAGGTAAATTATTTATTCAATATTAACGAAAGCGTCTCGAAGACAGGATACTCTAAGGTCATGGATATTTTAGAGCTAGCTCATAAGAATATATCCCATATAATAAATGAAAATCCAGGCAATGTTCCACTCACAATGGGTGGATTTATGGATACGATGACTTCAAAGAATTTTTTTGAAAAAGAGAACGGTGCTTTATGAAATCACTAATACTTTTTACTGTTGCTTTTATATTTTCAAATTCTGCTATTGCAGGTGGTAATAGTGGTGGAGGCGGAGTTCGTCCCGATAGAACAAATCCTGAATTACAATTTACAGGTGGCGGCAGGGTTTTTGAAAACCCGATCCTTGTAAAATATCTTTCAGAAAAAGCTTCTGAAATCAAATTCGGCGTTGCTGTTAAAGAAAATGGATCTTGGACAACCGAAGTTCACGCGCTTAGACCTGAAGAGTTTACGACTGATAGCCAAAAAATTTTAGAAGCAATTTCAGCTTCTAAAATCAAAAACGGCAACTGGGTTGAATCAAACTAAAAAATTTTAGTATAATTCTAAATCTATTTTAAGCGACTGTTTTACAGTCGCTTTTTTGTTTCTGCGACGATTAATTACTCAAGATGGCTCTACTTTCACGTCACAAAATTGATTATGCAGCTTTTAAATATCGTTCTAAAATTTGATTAATTAACGTTTGATATCCAACCCCCTCTTTAGAGGCCAACTCCTTCAACTCCTCAACAACTCGGGGCTCGATCCTCAAGGCTATAAGTTGCTTTGTAGTTTCTCCCAACGGAGGCCTTCCAACTCGCTTCATCATAGACATTTGATTCGAGTCGATTTCAGGAATATCTGAAAAATCAATTTTTTTAATCTTGCGGTTTGTAGATCTTCCGCTCTTTCCTACTCGCTTTTCTCGCACTAATGATCCTGATTTTCGTTTCGCCATAATTATTTCTCCTCAACGTATATGCAACAATCAAAATACTGCCATCAGTTGATCTTCCAAGCCTTAAGCTTCTCGGTTCTATATCTGAGTGATTAATATCAGGTCCATCAAAAGCATTTTCATCAAAAAATACGGAGCAGGCTAGTTCGAAGCTAACTTCGTGCTTTTCTATGTTTAATTTCGCTTTTTTTGAATCCCACTCAAACATCTTATTATGTATATACATAAATATCGACTAAATGTCAAATTTATTCGATATTCTCTAAGTCTTTTATAGCTGATCGAATGTGAACCTCTCGCCACTTTTTCCTTGTGGAAATAAGTGGGAGCATCAAGCGGATTACGCACTTGCATACGTAACCTCAAATCTTGATGATTCCTGCTTCGCAGAGGCTATGGTTGTTCGTTGGC
>JBPOJH010000121.1:0-8632 GCA_052033755.1 Bdellovibrionota bacterium
ATCAAGCCACTAGAAAAATTGCATCGAATTCAAAAGTTTCAGAAATTAGCGCTGTCGATGAAGGAGTGAACCCAGTATGGATTCGATCCTTGTATGGTATTTGTGTTAACGTGAAGTGTGGGGATTAATTATGAATAATGAATCAAGAACATTGTGGTTATCTGTTTTTGCAGGATTGCTGTCCGCCTTCTTGTTATATAGTTATTCACAAGAAAAAAAAGCTGAATACGATAAGGACTACGGTACTCTTGTCAATGTTGTCATCGCTAAAGACGACATCCCCGAAATGCAAACCATCGACCCTACAATGTTAGAAGTCGTTCAACGACCTGAAAAATATGTCGATCCTGGTGCAGTCAAAGATGTGAACTCAGTGGAAGGATTAGTGGCTGGAATGCCAATTAAAAAAGGGCAACAAATCTTGCAAACAAAATTATTATCACCAGGACCAGATACAGGAATAGCGTTGCAAGTAGCTCCCACCAAAAGAGCCATCACTTTGCCCGTGGATGAAGTACGTGCTGTTGCCAAGCTTATTCGCCCAGGAGATCGCATTGATATTTTTGCGGCAATTGATTCTGGTAAAGGTTTAATGCAAAAACGTGATGTTGGTTTACTGATGCAAGATGTAGTTGTTTTAGCTACGGGTACAAATATTGTGAATAACTTGCCTCGTGCTTTAGAAGTAGATCCAAACTCTAAAAACATCACCATCAGTGCATTAAGTGGTGATACAAAATACACTTCTGTCACTATCGAAGTCAGTCCAAAAGAAGCTCAGGATCTTATTTATATTTTGTCAACATCACCTGGAAATTTATTTTTTACTTTGCGTAATCCCAACGATCGCGCCATGGTAAATCGCTTACCAAGCTCTAATTCAGATACCATCATGAGCCGTACTCAAGCTAATGATGGCGGAATGCCTATGCCAGCTTCGGTGGCTCCGTCTTACGCGCCGACAGCTCCATTAGTGGCGCCACAGGCTCCGCAACAAAATTATCAACCACAACCTAGTTACAGACCAACGACTCCATCAGCGACACCTCCATCGGGGACACCTTCGAAAAAACCTTCCAGCGGCTATCAAAGGTTATAATGGATAAAGGGGGAAAAATGAGACAAAGGGGAATTCTAAAAATTGGTAAATTAAGCTTTGTCATCCTTCTGGGATTGATCGGTGTATTGCTATACACTTCGCAACCAAGTTTGGCTCAAGAAGAAGATGACGGCATACTGGGTAAATCCAAACGTTATTTAGTTTTAACCATTGGTATTGAGCAAGAAGAAAAACTGCCTGCACTACCCGACAATGTGGACTTTAAGGGAACATTTAAAAAAATCACGAAGGCTGAATACAGCAAAGAACAAGGGACTGTGCGTTTTAATCCAACGACAGAGGGCAATGCCACTTTTACCATTCACGATAAAAATAAAAATGGCAAAATGGTTGTCGAATATATTTTAGTGGTTAAAAAATCTAAACTAGATGCTGTCGTCCGTGAAATGCAATCTTTATTGGGAGACATTGAAGGCATTAATATTAAAGTCGTCAATAATAAGGTTCTAGTGGATGGTCAGATTTTGTTACCACGAGACATGAACCGCATACATAGCGTAGTTAAACAATTTGGCGATCAAGCAGCTAGCCTTGTCACGATTTCGCCTGTCGCACAAAAGAAAATTGCCGAATTTATTTCACGAGACATCAACAATCCTGAAATTGAAGTCCGTGCAGTGAACGATAAATTTATTCTACAAGGTGTTGCAAACTCGGAAGATGAAAAAGTCCGCGCGGAAATAATTGCTAAAACCTATTTGCCACCAGTGGTGCAAGAATCCGCCGTCGCCGATGGCGTCATGAAAACACCCAAAGCTGCCAATGATGGTATTATCAATTTAATAACTGTGAAACCATCTGCTCCCGCTCCGCCAGCTAAAATTATTCAGCTGGTAGTTCATTATGTGGAGCTCAAAAAAGATTACAGTAAAGGTTTTCGTTTTCAATTTACTCCAGCCATTGGTGATGGAACTAAATTAGATTTTGGCACCAGCGATCGCGCTCCTGGAAGCATTACTAGTGTTTTAGCGGGAACCATTAACAATTTAATTCCAAAGTTAAATTGGTCCAAAGAACACGGTCATGCCCGAGTATTAGAAAGCTCTAGCATGATAGTTCAAGAGGGCAAAGTAGGAACGATCAATTCGTACACTGAAATTCCTTACAAGATTTCCACTAAAGATGGACCTGCTACAAATTTTAAACAAGTAGGAATGGGATCGAAAGTTACTCCCGCCATTATTGGTGACCGATCTGATACAATAAATATGGATATCGAATTTAAAATTGATGCATTAACTGGTATTACGGCCGATGGACCATTAACAACTACGAACAACATTAATACATCCATCACCGTACGAAGTGGACAAAGTGCAGCCATTGGTGGATTGATTCGCAATCAATCATCGACAGGCTACAATCGTCCGACGAAAGATTACCCAGCCAATCCTATTATTAGCTTATATGCTTCAAAAGATTTTACGCATAACCAAAGTCAGTTTGTTGTTTTTATTACACCGATCATTAAAAGTTCGGCGTCAGCTGGCTCTGAAAAAGTTAAGGAAAAATTTCGTTTAAGAGATTAAGGAAGATTTATGATTTTGAATTCACAATGTGTATTAATTTCAGTTGTTGGTGGTAAGGGCGGTGTCGGCAAATCCGTCTTTGCGGCCAATTTGGCGTATGCCATTCAATTGGAATTAAAAACTCAAGTTCTGTTAATAGATGCAGATGCCAAAAGTTGTGGAGATCAAAATATTATTCTAAATGTAAAACCGAATAAAACGATTTCTGAAGTGGCGAATTTTCAAGGCTCACTAACTCCTCAATCAATTCCTCAATTAGTAACAGCTCATAAAAATGGATTGCATTATATCGGTGCCGTCAGAGGTCCTGAAGAAATTCTAACTCCCAATGTAGAATTATTTATGAAGTCGTTAGAGTTTCTAAGTCGACACTATAAATTTATCGTTGCTGATCTGGGAAATGACTTCAAGGATTTACAAAAATCCTTAATGAATGAATCAACGGGCATCACCATAGTCACAACACCCGAAGTTTTAGTCGTAACACAGACTCAACGTTTAATTAATGAATTAGTGGCTGCGACTTTTCCGTTGGATATGTTTCAATTGGTGATCAATCGCGCCTCGCCTTCGGGCTTATCACCACAAGCCATTGCGCAAACATTGCGAATTGCTCCCCTGGGAATTATTCCGCAAGATGACGTCACATCAATAACGTCTATTCAAAAGGGAGAACCCTTTGTCGCTAGCGCCAGACAGGCTCCTATTACAGCCGCCTATCATGATTATGTTCGTAAATTAGGAGGACAACTTCATCGCTTAAA
The DNA here is from genome assembly GCA_052033755.1 of Bdellovibrionota bacterium. Taxonomy (GTDB): domain Bacteria; phylum Bdellovibrionota; class Bdellovibrionia; order Bdellovibrionales; family Bdellovibrionaceae; genus JBPOJH01. The sequence goes on from JBPOJH010000121.1 coordinate 3,414, forward strand.
AACTTTAAGTCGCCCGCAAGCAATGGTGAATACAGCTGCAACGGCAAATACCAGCAACGGTTCTGCAACGTCAGCTTTGAATTTATTAAATGGCAATAGCGACGCGATTGATGCACGCACTTCAATGAAAATTCGTGTGCACACAGCTTTGATTAAGGAAATGGATTTAAAAAAAGGTATCACTGAAACCAACAATGATCCCGCAAAAGAAGCGCAGTTAAGACAAAAAACACAGCAAATGATTACAATGATCGTGGATCGAGAGGCCCCTGGGATTCCGCGTGAAGAGCGCTCGCGAATTATCAAAGAAGTTTTGGAAGAGGCATTGGGACTTGGACCACTGGAAGATTTATTGGCGGATAATGCCGTCAGCGAGATAATGGTCAATGGATCGAAAAAAATATTTGTTGAACGGGGCGGGAAAATCACGCTGTCCCCTGTAACTTTCACTTCGAATATGCACTTAAGAAATGTGATTGAAAGAATTGTAACGCCTTTGGGTCGTCGTATTGATGAAAAAACACCTTATGTAGATGCGCGACTTAAGGATGGTAGTCGTGTGAATGCGGTGATTGAGCCTTTATCGATTGATGGCCCTGCCGTCACTATTCGTAAATTTAAAAAAGGTGGAATCAATCCAGAAAAATATTTAGAGTTCGGCTCATTAACCAAGGGCATGATCGATTTTTTAAAAATCTGTGTTGAAAATGGAATGAACGTGGTTATCTCCGGAGGTACTGGATCTGGTAAAACCAGTTTGCTGAATATGCTATCTAGCTTTATTCCCTCGCATGACCGCATCGTCACAATCGAGGATGCGGCCGAGCTGCAGTTGAATCAAGAACATGTTGTACGTCTGGAATCACGTCCTTCTAATATGGAAGGCAGCGGTGCCGTTACCATTCGCGATTTGGTGAAAAATGCTTTACGTATGCGTCCTGATCGAATCATCGTTGGTGAATGTCGTGATGGTGCTGCATTAGATATGTTACAAGCTATGAACACGGGTCATGATGGTTCTATGACAACCACTCATGCCAATACGCCGAAAGAATGTATTGGACGATTAGAAACCTTATGTATGATGGCCGGCATGGGCTTACCTGTTGAGGCCATTAAAAGCCAAATCGCCAGCGCCGTGCATTTGATTATTCAACAATCGCGACTATCCGATGGCAGTCGTAAAGTCACTAGCATCACGGAAGTTCAAGGTATGCAAGGCGAGGTCGTCACCTTGGCAGAAATTTTTAAATTCAAAGAAACAGGCTATGATATCAATCGTAAAATCAAGGGACAATTTCAATTCACTGGAACGATCCCAAAATTTGTAGAAAAACTGACAGCTAAGGGTATTATTATTCCCGATCATATTTTTAAAAATGAACCTGCGTCGTCTTCAGGTACAAACTCAGGGCCGAACTCTGCGAATACAAATTCCGTCAACAATGGATTGCCTGGTATGTCTTCGAATATGAATTCCATGGCGAGTTCATTAAAGAAGACTGGTACGGGAGGTAAAATCTAATGTCGTTATTTTATAAAGATTGGTTTTTAATTCCCGTCGTTTCAATGTGTGTTTTTATCATTTGCTATCTGTGGTTAGACAGAGTGATTCTTTATCTACAAACAAAAAGCTTAGGCAGCCGTGCTGAAATCATTCGCCTATTGGGACTGATGCATGTGGATACGGATGAAAAGAAAATCACGATCATTATGCTACTACTTAGTTTCGGCTTGGGAATTTTGTTTTTTCTTTTGTTGCTACCAAATGCTATGGCGGGAATTTTTGTTGGATGTGCCGTAACAGTGGCTGGTTGGAAATTGCCAGTTATCCTAGTTAAAAATTTATTCGAACGTCGTAGTCAGCGCTTAGTGGAACAAATGGTGGATGGTCTAACTATTATGGCCAATGGAATCAGTAGCGGATTAAGTGTGACTCAGTGTATGGATCGTGTTGTTGAAAATTTGGGTCAACCGATTGCACAAGAGTTTTCTTTAGTTCTATCGCAAGTGCGATTGGGTCGTACGTTAGAGGAAGCTTTGACAGAATTTGGTGAACGCAATCCCATGCCTGACGTGCAAATGTTTGTGACTGCCATTAATATTTTGAAAGAAACCGGTGGCAACATGGGCGAGACATTTACGACCATCGTGACCACCATTCGTGAACGACAAAAAGTTGAAAAGAAGATTCAGGCTATGACCGCACAAGGGATGACCCAAGGAATTATCGTGACCATGATTCCATTTGCATTGATTGTGGTATTCTTTTTTGTCGACCGAGATTTTATTATGCCGATGTTTAATTCTTTTATGGGATTAATCCTGTTGAGCGTTATGCTGACGTTACAAATTATTGGTGGGCTAGCAATACGCAAAGTAGTTTCCATCAAAGTATAATACTAATTCCACTAAATAATTGTCCTGCGTTGCTGGTGGATTGGCGCCGCTTAGATGGCGCTGTACTTTCGCAGTATTACAATACAGCTTCAAGTTTGCGCCTTGAACAATTAATTATTGAAATTGGTATTATCTGAGCTTCTAGCTATTAGTCTGGTAGATCTTTTGGTGCGACTTAAGAAGAACAACTGAACTTCAGACTAGTTGTCGTCCTAAAACCCCCGAGAGTGTTCGTCAATGATATATTTTTTTGTTAGCCTGGGGACTGAGGAGTAACTTCAATATGAAATTATTTTTGTTAGGCTTGATGTTGACGATCGCAACGACGGCTAATGCTATCGTTGATATGAAGAATGCCAACTATGCTCAATCATGGGTGGATTTAGAGGTGCCTGGAACCGGTTATGCATTGAATGTCAGTCGAACGTATAACAGTAAATCATTATTTGACGGTATGTTTGGTTTTGGATGGTGTTCAGAATTTGAAACGACATTGACTCCCACAGCGGAAGGAAACTTAAAAGTAACCGAGTGTGGTGCCGGTCAAGAGCAATTTTTTACGCCAAAAAACTTCGGCAAAAAAGAAGTTGATCAGATGATTGCAACCATCGTTGAAAAAGTAAAAAAAGAAAAAAAGCCCGATGAAAAATCCTTAAAAGAGTTCACAAAAGATTTATCAAATGACCCTGATTTAAGAACTAAATTTGCTGCTGCATATAAGGTTGCGTTACCCATCAAAGACGGCACGGTATTTTATGCCAATGGTAAAGAAGTCGACAAAATTACACTTAGCAAAGGTGTATATACTCGCGACTTACCAGATGGATCGAATGTTCGATTCAATTCAGACGGTCGAGTGGCGTATTTTTATGATAAAAATGGAAACTATCTAAAATTTACTTATGAAAAAAATAAGATCAAAGAAATAGTCGACAACAACGGTCGTAAACTTAATTTTTACTATACCAACAACAAAGTGACCTCGATCAAAGGGCCCAACAACTTAGCGGCTGAGTACAAATACAAATTAGACGATTTGATTTGGAGTAAGTCTGCATCAGAAAAGTTAGAATACAAGTACGAGTACGACGATGCCCATAATCTAACAAAGATTCTTTATCCAGATGGTAAATTCATTGCGCTAACCTACGACAAAAAAAATGACTGGGTCACTAGCTTTACTGATTTAGAAAAATGTAATGAAAGTTACACTTATGAATTTGATGAAAAAAATCCTAAATTACATTATTGGTCCTTGGTTAAAAAAACATGTAATAAGGAAGTGGTTACCTCGGCCAAACATGAGTTTTGGTATTCTGAAAGAAAAGACGGAAAAAACTTTTTGCAAAGAATTTTATCTAAGGTGAACGACAACGAAACCGATATTTCTTATCACGAAGTTTTTGGTAAACCGATCAGCATACGTCGAAATGGCGAGCGATTTACTTTTGATTATTATCCGAATGGACAAGTGTTAAGTAAAAACAGTGACCGCATCAAACACAACTACAAATACGATCCCAAGGTTTCTAAAGTATCCGAAGTGGCTACCAATATCTTGAATGAAAAGGGCAAAGTCACGTCCAGTAAAAAAACGGCGTTTAAATACGATCCTAAGGGCAACTTGACCTACGCTGAAAACTCGGAAGGTATGAAAATCACGATGACCTATGATAACAAGGGTCGAATTAATCAAATTACGGATCAATCTAAAAAAATTGTTAAAATTCAATATGAAGAGCGCTTCGGAAAACCGGCGATTGTCACCAGACCTGGCTTGGGTACTTTAAAGGTTTCTTACAAAAGTACGGGCGACATAGATAAGGTTAACAGCGATGAGGGACCAACGGTGGCAATGCAAGTCGCTAGTGTCTTTAATAATTTATTGGATATTATTTCACCTGCAACAGCAGAAGTATTTCAGTAGGAGGCTAACATATGAGTCTTAAAAAAATTATCTTCACATTACTATTGTTAGCTGTTCCAGTTTTGTTTGCCATTGTTACAAATGCTACTGAAGGTGCCAGCCCAGTCACAGGCAGCGGAAACTCATCCGCTGGATTTAATGATTGTGATGCTTGTCGCGCCACTGTTAGCAATAAAGAATTAACTTCAGGCAAACCACATTGTGATAAGCTTCCGGCCAATTCACCTTGCTATAGTACCGAGGTCCCTGCAGGAGTCACAAAAGAATCACCAACAGGTCAAGCCAAGTAATTACATCACGTAGCTAATCGCATATCTCATTTTAATACATGATCGTGATATAACAATTGGTCAATTTGTTTAAAATTTACCCTAAAACATCGGGGGTTCTTTGCCTATAACATCGGTGATGCAATCCAGGTTTTTGAACTGATCGGGAGCATAGCCAGTGGCGATGAATAGGTTTTTGTAACCTTCAGAATGCATTTGCTTTGCAATGACTTCGCCCTTGATACCATCGCCAAGATTGGAATCGATATAAAAATTTGAAGTAGGGTCAATATTGTGTTTCGACTCACAAAACTCTTTATAAGACTTAAATCCCAAAAACGTTTTCTGGCGCTCTTTCGACATAAATTGCCAAGTCATATGCACCAAAGGATCATCGTCAATTAAAATCCAATCATACTTTGGTTGTGTAGCAGTAGATATAATTTCCTCTAATTCCATAGGGACAAATCCAGCCAATTGTTTTGGTAGTAACTTGATACCCAGTTGTTCACATTTTTGTTGTATTTGTGGTTCTTCATAACGACTTGTTACTAAAGTCACATTATTTTGTAAGCCAAGTTCTTCTATTATTTTTAAACCATTCGTATTTTGCCCCAAAAGTT
>JBPOJH010000061.1:0-7936 GCA_052033755.1 Bdellovibrionota bacterium
TCTGTTTCTGTTTCTGTTTCTGTTTCTGTTTCTGTTTCTGTTTCTGTTTCTGTTTCTGTTTCTGTTTCTGTTTCTGTTTCTGTTTCTGTTTCTGTTTCTAAGAAATTAATTTTCTACGCGACTCTTGCAAGTATTTATTTCGATTATGAGCGCCGCATAATATTTGCAAATTTTTAGAATGATGATTTCCTCCCGCCCACTGTGGTTGGCGATGATCCACTTGTAAAAACCACTGACTACGACAAGCCTTCCCAGTAATCGGGTCTTTGTATTGGCAGCATTTGAATTTGTTCAAAATTTCCCGTTTTGTTTTTTGTGGAATAGATTTAAGTTGAAACGTAGAATTAGCGGCTATCGCTACGGATGTACTGTCAATATCTACCGCCAAATTGCGGTGATTATTTTTCGATGACTGACTTTTTAGCCTTAAAGACATTATCTGACTTTCTGGCTTCTGATTTTTGTGCGCATCATTCACCCCACTTCCGACCAATGGCGAATTCACATTCTCATCTCTACTTGCAACTGACTTTATACCTATCTTCGTTCGCAACAGCATTTCAGTAACATACTCCAAATACTGAACCAAGTCCCCACTGGGAATAGAATGGGATAAGAGTTTCTGACCCATTTCAATTTTCTCATACAGTTCTTTTGATAATGTAATTTCCAAACGAATACTTCCATCAGATTGCTTCGTTTTTTTAGTGCTGTGAAGCGGTGGCAAATCGAAAAAACGAGCGATTTCGAATTTAGTTTCAGAGTGGTTTTTATTTGTTAAATTATTAATTAAATCCTTCTTTTCCCGACTTGTAATTTTTTTATTATGAGTTTTCAAAACTTGTCTGGCCGCCTTCTGCAACATTGCTACTTGACTTAATTTTATTTCGCCAGATTGAATCAAGATGCTCACTTCTGGCAACTCTTTTAACAAACGAGCACCATCAATTCGTCGTTGAGCTGAACCTTCGCTATACCCTACCCCCTCGGTTAAATAGGAAAATAGATTCGGATATCCCAGATCCAAATACATCTTTCGCGCATCAATCTCCTTGATGGTGAATAAAATATCTTGAAGTAGATCTTTTTCCCTTACAAATAGGGAACGCATATGTTGGTCTAATTCTATTTTTCCAAGATATTTTAAATTCATTTTGCCTCCATTGATCAGAGTGAAAATTGAATTTCTATATACTACAGAATATATTAAAAGTATAGAAGAACGCGCATAAAAATAAAAAATAAAAAAATAAATTTTTGCAATCCATACTCATCGTATTAACGAGGTACAAATGAAAACAGAATTGAAAAACTTAGACAGTTCCTTCCTAAAAAAATAGATCTAGCAAAACTATCCAATAAACAGTTACAAAATATTGAATGTGAAATTAACAACAGACCAATGATATGTCTTCACTGGCAAACCCCTTATGAGGTGATGGTGAAAAAAAAGATGCACTGATAAATTGTAGTCAGGATAAAAATTTGAATTCAAACTTCCAATCAAACACTTACAAGATAAACATTGTGATTTCTAGAAGAAAATAATCACAGCTAAAAATTGCTATCACTACAATTACTAATTAATTAACTTATTATTCGAATCACTTTTCTTTACCGCCAAATTGCAGTAAATATTTTTGACCTATAAATTTCGACCAACAAATAATTCACGAATATCGCTGACTATATTTGATAACCCAACAGATTCCGTTCAAATCATTTTTATCTTAACAACAGTACTTTCAATTTCTTTGAACGAGTCTGGATTTTTTATTCGTTTTACACAGTTTTGGTGAAATATGATTATCAGTTAATATCGTTTTTTACTAGTACTGCTATGTTACGTTTGATTTCGAAAGTAATCGCAAAACGATATAAAAACTATGGACAAGTCCTCTTAAGGTTGTCTTTGCGCTGATAAAAGAAAAATCTATTCTCTTTAAGATTGCGTGCGATTTTTCTAACACTAACCCAAACCCAGCAACACTCAAAGATTTCGCATCAGTTCATCTACATCGGCGCGAATCACTGTTTTTTTCGTCGGCCGATCTAGTAAGCTTTGCAACTCCACGGGTACTGGGATTTTTTGTTGAATCAATGGCTCTACGACCGAATCAAACTTACTAGCATGAGCCGTTGCCACCGCCACCCAATGTGGCTCTTGAATATACTTTTCCCAACAATACACAGCGGTCGCCGTATGAGGACACCAAATCTGATTCCACTGCGATGGCCCCTCGGCAATCGTTTGGCGAATTTGTTCATCAGTGACAGAAAAACTTTGTATTTGACCCGACTGAATTTCTTTTTGCAACTCCAGAGGATCTGAATATAAATCTAAAAACCTTTCCATGTTCGAAGGATTTCCCACATCCATCGCATTTGCCAAAGTCATCACCGATGCGCGAGGCTCCCATCGACCTGTTTGAAAAAAATCAGGAATCGGTCGATTCGCATTTGTTGCCAACACAATCTTACCAATCGGTAACCCCATCTTACGAGCCCAAAATGCAGCGACCGCATTTCCTAAATTTCCTGATGGAATAATGTAATTGCATTTCACAGCATGCACGCGAAAATATTCCAAGCTAGATTTGGCATAATACACCATCTGCGGTAACAACCGACCGATATTAATACTGTTGGCAGAAATAAATTTCATTTGCGAAATCGATATAGCTTCAGCACTCGACAAAACACTTTTCACCATGCGCTGACAATCATCAAAAGTCCCCTGCACGGCGAACGCCTTCACATTGCCGCCCCAACACGTCAGTTGAGTTTCTTGCCGAGCTGAAATCTTCCCCTCAGGATATAAAATATAAACTTGTATTCCAGGCTTACCAACAAACGCCCCCGCAACGGCTCCCCCCGTATCACCCGAAGTCGCCACCATCACTGCCAATTTTTTTCCCGAAATACAATTCGCTAAAAACCGCGCTCCCACATCCTTAAACGCCAATGTCGGCCCGTGAAACAACTCTAACACCTGAAACTCCAGTTGAGTGGATTGACCTACCGCCGTTGTGGCGGTGGCAATATAAGGCACCGCCGCTGTGGCGGTAGCAACATCAGGCACCGCCGCAGTGGCAGTAGAAATATCAGGATCTATCGTCGACGAGGCGTTGGCAGTGACAGATTCCCTCAATGATCGAACTTCTACCAATGGAACTTCAAAATCAAAAGCTTGCTGACAAATACGAGCTAGGTTTTTCTCTAAAACATCTCCCTGAAAAAAATCTTTTAATAATTCCTGCGCGATCTCGGCCATTGAATTTAAATTTGCAAAATCTTCTACGGATTTCGAAGGAAAATACTCAGGAACAAATAAGCCCCCATCATCAGCTAATCCCATACTAATGGCCTCTGAAAAAGAATAACTTTTTTCTTTGGATTTCGTACTATAAAACTTCATCACTAGCCTCCGTCAACACACAAGCCCCAGTCGCTGGCAATATCATCACCCACGTATCCGCTGCAGCCGCCGCACTCATCGCCGTCCCCGCACCACTCGACGCTGCCGCTGCCTTTTTCATTGCGGACTCAATTCGTCGCCCTTCGTTTTCCGAAGTTGCAAATGCAAAAATACTTGGACCTGATCCAGAAATCGAACAACCCAAAGCCCCATGTTGTAAAGCCGCGGACTGAATGTCCTCAAATCCTGGAATCAATTTTTTTCGTTGAGGTTCAATAATAAAATCCTTTAAACACAACTTCATTCGCTGCCAATCACTTTGATAACAACTAGAAATAAATCCCGCCAAATGCGCCGACTGCAAAGTAAAATCATTCAAACTGATTTCTTTTTTTAAAATTTTTCGAGCCTCTTTCGTTTCCACTTGAATATGAGGATGCATCAAAACACAGGTCAATCCCTTTGGAACTGGTAGCTCCACCACTGTTTTCCCTACAATCAATACCAGACCACCATACAAACAGGGAGCCACATTATCATAATGAGCTCCCCCCGAAGCAACAGCTTCGCCCAATACTGCATACTCTAACATCTTTTCTTTGGAAAGCGCGCCTCCCAACAATTGATTGGCACCCAAGATGGCCCCTACCGCTGAAGCTGCAGATCCCCCCATGCCACTACCTAACGGAATACCTTTTTTAATTTTTATTTCAAAACCAAACGGCAAATCTAAATCTTTTTGCAACTGCAATAAACCCGCAGTGGCTGAATTATTTTTTACATCCGATGGCAAATTGGTCACAACACCTTCGATGGAAGAAATAAATATTTCCTTCGTATTCGATTTTTTAATTTCAATTGCATCACCAATTTGACTCAGACTAATTCCTAAAATATCAAAACCCACTGCCAAATTCGCAGCCGTTGCTGGAGCCCAAGTTTTCACACTCATAAAAAACCTTCCTTCTTAGAATCTACTTGTAAGCCACCGGTCCGTTTTAAATAACTGCACCCAAGTAAGAGGCCAATCGCAACAAGTCAGCAAACACTCCCGCCGCAGTCACATCTGGACCAGCACCTGGTCCTTGTACGATCAAGGGTTGATTTCGATATCGCATCGTACGAAACGCGACAATATTATCCGTCGCCCTCACCATCGCGAAAGCATGAGTCTTTGGATAAGAACGCAACTCCACACTCATATTCACAGGCACACTCTCATTCACATTTTTTTCAGTACCAACCCCTACTACAGAACCTAAACTAGAAGCAGCTTCATCAGGACTGTTGACTGACAAGCGTCCCACATATCTAAGAACTTCTCCCCTAGACTCGGCGTCTTGTAATTTTTCTTGCCACTGTTGATTCAACGTCGGCAAGGATTTCATAAATTCTTCCACTGATAATTTTTGCATCGACTCTGGAACTAAACTGCTGACTTGAATATCTGACATCTCGATGGATAAACCCATCTCTCGACCTAAAATAATTAATTTTCTAGCGACATCCGTACCCGACAAATCATCTCTTGGATCTGGCTCAGTGTAACCTTTGTCCTTTGCCACTTGCACAACATCAGAAAATGAGTTTTGCAAATTCAAATTATTAAAAATATACGACAATGTGCCTGATAAAATCCCCTCGATTTCTATGATTTGATCACCTGTTCGAATCAAGTCCTTCAACGTATTGATAATGGGTAAACCAGCCCCCACCGTTGTTTCATATAAATAATGCCGATGTGAATTTTTTACGGCTTTCTGCAACTCTTGGTAATAAGCATAAGGTCCTGCATTGGCTTTTTTATTGGGAGTAATTATATGTAAACCTTTTTTTAACCAATCCGCATATTGATTGGCTATACTGGGATCCGCGGTGCAATCAATTAGCACTGCGTGTGGAATATGCTCTGCTAGCAAATGTGAAATTAATTTTTCTATACTATACAAACTGGACGAGTTTTTTATTTCCGTTTCCCACTGACTTAAATCAATGCTTTGATCCTGCAAAATCATTTGCTTTGAATTAGCAATCCCTCGCACTCGAATATCAATTTTATGTTCTTGTTTTAAATTCGCAGCTGCGCGATGCAACTGACTTAGAAAAGTTTTTCCAATCCATCCCGTACCAATCACTCCCACCGACAAAGTATGATTCGACAGGAAAAATCCCGCATGCACTGCTCGTAATGCCTTCGTCGAATCACGACGCTCAATCACTACAGAGATGTTCCTTTCAGAAGATCCCTGTGCAATGGCGCGAATATTAATTCCAGCTTGTCCCAAGGCTCCAAAAAATCGCGCGGCAATTCCAGGCTGTGAAACCATATTATCACCGACTGCCGCCAACACACTACATTGCGAACTGACTTCTATTTTTTGAATAAAGCCATGATGAAGTTCTGCAAAAAATGTTTTCTCCAAAGTGCTTTTTGCTAACTCAGCCTGTGCCGAGGGAATCGCAAAACAAATGGATTGCTCTGAACTGGCCTGCGAAATCATCATTACAGATATATTCACTTCGCGTAAAGCCCCAAAAAGACGTTGTGCTACTCCCGGAATACCAATCATTCCCGTACCTTCCACATTGATTAACGCCACATTTTCAATCGTAGAAAATCCTTTAACTGGTAAAGTCGATTGCGAGTTTTTGTGAATCAAAGTTCCTGGCTTGTTCGAATGAAAAGTATTTCGAATCCAAATCGGAATCTGCCTTTGAATCGCAGGTGCCATTGTACTCGGGTGAACGACTTTCGCTCCAAAATACGCTAACTCCGTCGCTTCGCTGTAAGACATATCCTCTAATACGACAGCCTCTGGAACCAAACGCGGATCCGCACTTAATACCCCATCCACATCTGTCCAAATGGTGATATGCTTTGAATCCAATAAAGCTCCAAAAATTGAAGCTGAAAAATCACTGCCATTTCGTTTTAAGGTTGTTGGAATTCCATCTTTCGTACTGGCAATAAATCCCGTGATGACAATTCGTTGCAAATGGGAATGCTCTTGCAACCATTGATTCATTTTCTTTTGCGAGCTTTCCCAATCGACAACCACAGAAGTTTCACCTGGTTCTACCACTAAAACTTGTCGCGCATCCAACCACGTTGATGATTGACCAAGACTATTTAAATACGCATTTAAAAACTGTGCTGACCAGATTTCTCCATATCCCGAAACTAACTCTGTTGCGGGCATCGAAGCACTTTGTACTAACCACAAACCTCGCAAAATTTCTTTAATATCTTCAAAATCAGCCATGACCTTGGACTTCAAATCTTTCGCCAGCGTCAGCGCACTTATATTAGTACTGACACTTGGCTGTGTTAATATCTCAACAGCACCAGACAACAGCCGATCGATCGTATCAAAATGTCGCTGCTTTAATGTTTCTAATTTTTCTAAATAAGAATCTTGTCGAGAGCTAGCTAAATGAACCAACTCGATCAATGCATCTGTCACTTTACTCATGGCTGAAACCACGATGGCTTTATGTTGGCCGGGTTCCTTATCCATAATCTGCGCCACCTGCTGATATCGTTCGGCATTTGCAATGCTGGTTCCGCCAAATTTATGTACAACAAATTTATTCGCTGTTGGTAATTTTACTTCTTTCTGAATATTTTTTTCTGTGCTTGAACGTGTACTCATATTTGAAAATCCTTCAGTTGAAATTTCAATCCCACAAATGGTCATGATCGTTTAAAAACTGTAACGGCTGGCACTAAGTTTGTAAAGCGGTACTCGGGATTTACAATCCATTATCTAGAATTTCATAAACACAAATAACCACAAGGATGCCAATGAGTTTTTTTTCCACAAAAAATATGAATTTAACCTGTCATAATCGACAGACACCTGAATTCGATCCGGACTGGTTTTCGATACGAAATCGCCCGGATCGGAAACTTCGGACACTCAAAATTGCGATAAACGATATTTCCAGAAACGAAATAAATCCAAAACGAATAATAGTAACCCTTCATCACTTAAACCAGAGGACATCATGCTAAAAAGTATTCTTATCCCATTACAAAAAAATTCAATCGCAGTCTTAATACTATTTGTATTACAGCTGTTTCTAATTTTGGACAGTCATGCAGAAAATTCCACAATTTTAGATGATGAAGTCTTACTAATTCAAGGCGAAACTCACAAAGTCCCTGCCAAAGATCGCATCTGGGTCGAAAATAAAGAGATTCTAGAGGTTTCAGATCTTAAAAGTGTTTACTCTATCAATGGTAAAAAACCTGGCCGCAGTTTTGTGCGCGTAGGTCGACAGATTTATCAATTTTCTATTCTATCAGCAGCGCAAGAAAAAACCTTTCGCATACTTAGTCGCGTGATCCCTCAAACCTTGGGCTTACGTTTAACAACTGAAAAAGGTGAACTATTAGTCATTGGTAAATTACATCGCTGGAACGATTGGCAAAAAATAGCCGATGCGTGTGAGAAGCAAAACTGTCTTTATCAAATGTCAGCCGAAATCTCGACCGAACTGGTTAACAACTGCGAA
>JBPOJH010000110.1:0-7336 GCA_052033755.1 Bdellovibrionota bacterium
GTAACTGTAACTGTAACTGTAACTGTAACTGTAACTGTAACTGTAACTGTAACTGTAACTGTAACTGTAACTGTAACTGTAACTGTAACTGTAACTGTAACGAGATATGAGCTGATACTGATACGCAAAATTATTTTTATTCACCAACTAACCCAACTAAAGAAATGGAAATGCAATGATGCTTAAATATTTATCTTATCAAGAGCTTGATCAGAAAATAAAATCTCTGGCTGCACGTGAAAAACAATTACTGCATGAAATTCTTTTAACGATTCAAGAAATGGATGCGCGGAAAATGTATTTGGATCTTGGATTTTCTAATTTGTTTTCATATCTGACGACGGGGGTTGGGTATAGCGAAGGGGCGGCTCAGCGCCGAATCGATGCGGCTCGATTATTACGTGAAATTCCAGAAATAGGAGCGAAAATTCAGACGGGCGAGATTCAATTGAATCAAATCTCGTTACTGCAAAAAACAGTTCGTCAGGTGATGAAAACGCAAAAACAGAAGGTGAATACGACTCAGAAAAAAGAAATTCTTCAGCAATTATCATGTTTGAATCACAGTCAATCCCAACAGAAAATCAGTGAGTTTTTTGATCTTCCGATTTTGACCGAAGTCAAACGACAGACTCAGGCCGACGCTAGCGTGCGCTTGGAAGTCACATTATCAAAAGAATTATTTCAGAAAATCGAACAGGCACAACAATTACTATCGCATCAAATTCCAAGCGGAGATCTGGTGCAGTATCTAGAATACGTAACAGATCAGGTTATTAAACATTATACTTCAACGAAAGTTGGAAAATCTAATATGATCCTAGATTCATCATTATCGAAACCTGATGTGAGTAGCATCGACACTGCCGCGGGCGCAATAGATAGCACGACCTCAGTTAGTACTGCCACCGTGGCGGTATTAACGGCGGTACAAACAATGGCGGCGCAAACAGCGTCGAGGAAAATTAAACCTAGTGACAGAAAAAGAATTTTATCAGAACAAAATTGCTGTCAGTATGTTGATCCTCGAACTGGTAAGAAATGCCAAAGTCGCTGGTTCTTGCAAGTGGATCATCGCCAACCTCGTTGGGCTGAAGGTTCTAATCAATTTGAAAATTTGCAAATATTGTGCAGCGCTCATAATCGCCACAAATATCGAAATGAAGCTAGTATTCAGTGTGTTTCTAGATAATCCAAAAAGCTTGTTGGTAGTGTATATTTGCTTTGCCCTTTATGCTAATAAACTGAATCGTAATAGCACAGGGTTTTAATGCCGATAATCTTTTGTTGGTAAAACTCAGCACTATCTTTATTGATGGCCTTGAATTCAAATATTTCGTTACGTAGTTGCTTCAGTAATACATGATAATTCTTAGAATCTAAATCAGAACAAAAATCCGTTTTATCGCCGTTACAGCCTGTTGGTATTAGTTCAAGTTTCGGTATTTCAGAAGTCGTAAGGTGGTGATCTGATTGGAATCTTATCAGACATAACATATTCGTAGGATTGTATTTTCTAAATTGACAAATTTTAGGAGCGTCTAAAATTCTTTTTATTTCAAAAATTATATTTTTTGAAATTGGACATTTGATTTTTCTCTGTTGATCAAAAGATCGAACTGCAAAATGTAGTTCAGGTGGATCCATTTTAAGTTCTATCCCAGAGGGTATATAGGGCATATCGATATTAAGCTGCTCGTTAATAGATGAATAATATGAAGGAACAGTACTAATATTTTGAACTACTTCCAGTGATGTACTTGTACTGGGGAATACTTTAATTGAAATGATTTTATCGAAATATTCGTGATTGAGTTCAAACACAAGGCTATTCACTTTTGTGATACTGAGCAAATCAATTTTATCATGAGTATCTTGAAATTCAGTTTGTTCGTTCGATGCTAAATTTAAGCCTGATGTCTTAGCGCAATTTTGAAAATTTAAAATCAGTACTATTGTCAGGCAAATAAATATAACTTGTCTCATTGTTGTACGCCTTTCAAATTCTATTTAGTATAGTTAACTGCAAACTTAGGACCAAGAAACATTTATTTAGAAGCAATAAGTACGAGTTCGTTTAGTCTGGCTGTTGTTTCACTATACAGTGATAACTTCATATTCGTTTTTTCTAAGATATTTTCATTTTTAATAGGATTCTTTCGAGCCAAAATCAGACTTCAACTTTTTGTCGATATTATGTATCGAGTGTTTTTCCAATATCTTCCGGCGTTACTCAATTGCTAGTGATCTGTTTTTTCAGCACCGTGACGGCTTGGTGAATATCGGCAATCGTTGTAGGTAATCCCATCGAAATTCGTAACGTGGATTGCGCTTCGGCCTCGGATAAACCCAATGCGCGCAACACCGGACTGGGAGTCCACTTGCCGCTATGACAGGCCGAGCCGCGACTAACGGCGATTCCCTGTAACGACATCGGAATATGACATCCAACAAAAGTGACATTTAAATTATTGCAAGCCCGTTTCGCGCCGATCGCTGGGCCATTCAAACGCGCACGCGGAAATGCAGTTCGTAACAAAGTCCAAAACTCGCCCTGCAATCCCTGTAGCTGCTCCACATGCGTTGACAACTTAGAGCTCACCAACTCTAACGCCGCTGTCATACCCGCAATCAACGGCAAGTTCACCGTTCCTGAACGCTCGCCACGTTCATGACCTCCACCCACAATCAATGGAGCAATCTGCACATGAGGATTTTTCGCTCGCTTATATAAAATGCCAACACCCTTAGGGCCATAAAATTTATGAGCAGAAAACGACAACATATCGATATCTAAATTTTTTAAATGTATCGCCACCTTGCCAATGGCCTGAGTCGCATCCGTATGAAAATAAATTTGTCGAGCCTTAGCCACTGCCGACAATTCCGCAATCGGATTAATGGCGCCGATTTCATTCTGCACCCAAATCAAACTGATCAATCGAGTCTGAGGGCGAATCGAAGACTCTAAATTCGACACGGTAATCAGGCCCTCAGCATCAGGTTGCAAGTAAGTCACATCCGCCCAACCCAATTCCTGCAAGCGCTGACAGGATTTTAAAACCGAAGCATGCTCGATACTAGAAGTTATAATATGAGGTCTAGTATTAGTAGCCCGTTGATCACGATTACTGCTATTACAATTATTATTATTATTATTATTATTATTGTCGCAATTATCAGTTTCAAAGACCGTCGTCGACAAAGACTCGCGATAAATTTGTTCGACCAAGCCGTTCAGAACCCAGTTATTAGATTCGGTCGCACCCGATGTAAAAAATATTTCGTGATTCGAGTTAGCCCCCAGTAATTCGGCCACACGCTGCCGACATTTTTCCAATGCCGCTTCCGCTTGCCAACCGTAGGAATGCGAAGTCGCCGCACTATTACCGAATTGCTCGCTAAAATACGGCAACATCGCTTGCAAGACTTCGCTAGCCACTGGGGTCGTTGCATTGTAATCCAGATAAATATCTTTGTTCATCGATCGGTCCTTATCGCTATTTTTATTTTTGCTGAGCCTTTTTTTCCAAATAATAATCCCAGTTGCCGTCGTAAATATTTAAATGCTGACGATCCAATTCAAAAACGCGATTCGTGATCGCACGCAAAAAATGCCTATCATGGCTAACGATCATCACCGTGCCTGGAAAATTTAATATCGCCTGCAATAATACTTCTCGCGAGCCAATATCCAAGTGATTCGTCGGCTCATCCAGCACCAAAAAATTCACTGGCTTCGCCAAAATCGTCGCTAAGATCACACGACTTTTTTCGCCACCGCTTAAGACTTTGATTTTTTTATCGGGCTCGTCCCCTGAAAAACGAAACGCTCCTAACAAACTGCGAATGTAACCGATTGTTGGATTTTGAATGCGACTTTCGACTTCTTCCATAATGGTCGCTTCAGGATCTAACACATCTAACGAGTTCTGACTGAAGTAACCCAGCTCGATACTAGGACCGATCGCAAAAGTGCCCGATGTGGGTTCCGTTTGCCCAGTTAGAATTTTCAAAAAGGTCGACTTCCCAGCGCCGTTCACGCCCACCATCGCAATGCGGTCCAAGCGTTTCACCAAGGCCGAAGCATTTTCAAACACTAATTTTTTAATGACTTCGCTTTTGCTACCATCCGCTTGATGAATTTGTGTATCATAAGTTTTCCCTAAGCCAGTCACGCGCACCACTTCATCACCACCACGGGGAGGCGTGGGCCACTCAAAGCTCATCACTTTTTCTTCTGTCGGAATTTCGATGATATCAATTTTTTCTAATTTCTTTACGCGACTTTGCACTTGCGCCGCATGCGAAGCGCGAGCCGCAAATCGAGAAATAAATTCTTTTTCTTTGGCTAACATGTCCTCTTGTCGGCGCGCCGAGGCCACTAATTGCTCCATGCGAATGTCGCGCTCTTTTTCGTAAAAATCATAATTGCCAGAGTACACAGAAACTTTTTGATAAGCGACTTCGACAATTTTGGAAACAATCCGATTCATAAAATCACGATCGTGGCAGGTCATAAACAACGAGCCAGAAAAATTCTTCATCCATTCCTCTAACCAGATGATCGATTCTAGATCCAAATGGTTCGTCGGCTCGTCCATCAATAAAACATCCGGTTGAGCTAATAAAACCTTGGCCAACGCAATTCGCATTTTCCAACCACCACTGAAGCTTTCACAAGGACGATGATAGTCGTTCGGGCCAATTCCTAATCCCGTTAAAATTTCAGCAGCTTTGGATTCCATGTCGTAGCCACCAATTTTTTCAAACTCGGTTTGCAAATCTCCGTACTCTTCCAAAACCTTGGTCATTTCATCGTCGGTCAAATCGGGACTGCTTAGTTTTTGTTCCAAAAATTGAATGCGTTCTTGAATTTTAGGGAATTCCGGCAAAGCGGCTTTGACTTCGTCCAAAGCCGAGCGGCCCTTCATGTCTTCGATGGTTTGTGAATAATAACCGACACGAATTTTGTCAGGTTTGGAAATCTGACCCTCGTCATGTCCTTCCTCGCCCATAATCAGACGAAAGAGGGTGGTTTTACCGCTGCCATTGGGGCCAACTAAACCGATCTTTTCGCCGGAGTTGATTTGAAAGGTCGCGTTTCGATATAGAATTTTGGGTCCATGCTGCTTGGTCACATTAGAAATATGTATCATAGGCTATTTTCATAACTTGGAACCAGGGGCTCTGTCTATATTTGAGTTGCTTGCCATGGTGATTTCCCTGTGCCTTGATTTGTTGGTAATTACTTATTGGAAATGGGATAAAAGTATCAAATAGAAACTCTAATTAAAGTATTATTTTGAGATTCTTAATAAATTGTAATGGTATTTCACATTTTCACAACAATTAGTGAGTAGGATTAAAGTATAGAGGAAACCCAAATAATGGATAATCAGTCTAGGGATACTAAATTGGAAAAACATCGACTCACCCTGAGTGTCGAGTACGATAATTTTCGTCCTCAACAAAGTTTATCTGAAAAATTGAACATTTTACGTTCCATCATCCTGGAAAAGTCACCTCCAGAGGCCTCTGTGTTCTTAATGGTCAAAGCTGTCGAGATGCATTTTATGGTAAAAATTTCTTTACAGTTGGGTGGAGAAAGTTTCCAACGCGAATTGCATTTTGACCTGGAAAATGTCAATGAAGTTTCCAGATATTGGTTGCTGAAGGTAGGAACTGATTTAATGCAAGCCATTCTAGAAGACATAGAAAATTTTCAAGCCGCTAGCTGATTTTTTTCGACTCCATTTCGAATATTTTTCCGTTCAATAATATTTAAGGATGACAGCACCTTGGTTTTAGATTAATAAGATCATCTTTTTGGTTAACTTATACCAATTCCAATAATTAATTGTCCAAGGCGCAAGCTTGAAGCTGTATTGTAATACTGCGAGAGCGCGCAACGTAGGAGAATTATTTAGTGGGCTTGGTATTATATCTTAAACGGAGATCTTGCTCATGAATGCTCTAGGCCGTCATATTTTAGTTGAGTTTATTGGCTGTAATTCAGAAATTCTAAATGATGTTTCTATCATCGAAAAAAGCATGGTGGATGCGGCTCAAGATGCAGGCGCCACTGTGATTAACTCGACTTTTCATCATTTTTCGCCATTTGGTGTGTCGGGTGTGGTTGTGATTCAAGAAAGCCATTTGGCCATTCACACTTGGCCTGAATATCAATACGCGGCTGTGGATTTGTTTACTTGTGGCGAGTCAGTGGACCCTTGGATTTCCTTTGATTTTTTAAAGAAAGCTTTTGAAGCACAAGGGCATTCTGCTTTGGAAATGCATCGTGGTTCGCTGGCGGTGATGAAGCGTGTGCCATTTAAAGTGGAAGAGGGACGTACCGAGATGGAGCAGACCTTGGTGAGTCCTAAGTTCAAACGCAATATGTGGTTTACAGACAAGGATGAAAACCAAGCGTTGAGTTTACGTTATGAAGGCGATGTTTTGTTTCACGAAAAAACGCCTTTTCAAACGGTGCGAGTTTTTGATTCTTGCTCTTATGGTCGAATGTTAACAATAAACAACATGGTGATGTGCACGGAGCGTGATGAGTTTCATTATCATGAAATGATCACGCATCCAGCGATGCAGGTTTTAAAAGCTCCCAAAAAGGTTTTAGTCATCGGTGGCGGTGATGGGGGAACGATTCGCGAGGTATTTAAGTATCCATCGATCGAGTCCGTGACGATGGTGGAAATTGATGAAGCGGTTGTTCGTGCCTCCAAACAATATTTGCCAACAGTGGCGAAAGAATTTGGTAATCCAAAATTAAATTTAATCATTGGTGATGGGATTCAGTTTGTTAAAGATGCAGCGACGAAGTCATCTGAAAATTACGATTTGATCATCGTTGATGGCTCGGATCCAGTGGGTCCTGCGAAGGGATTATTTTCAGAAGAGTTTTACAAGAACTGTTACTTGGCGTTGGGACCAAATGGGATCTTAATGACTCAAGGCGAGTCGCCGATGTTTCACTCAGACACTTTCCGCGAGTTAGCTCTGTGTTTGAAAACAGTGTTTGGTAAGGATAAGCTTCATACCTTGATGTTTCATGCAACGACATATCCAAGCGGTATGTGGAGTATTCAAATGGCCGTCAAGGGCGCGATGGATGTGAAAAATATCGTTGCTAAGGAAGTGCAAGTATTTACGAAAGAAAAGGGCTTAAAGTATTACAACGAAGAGTTGCATTTGTCTTCGATGGTGTTGCCAACCTTCGTTCGCAACATGTTAGCCGACTAGTACCAATTCCACTAAATAATTCTCCAGCGTTGCTGCTCTTTC
Organism: Bdellovibrionota bacterium; assembly: GCA_052033755.1. GTDB lineage: Bacteria > Bdellovibrionota > Bdellovibrionia > Bdellovibrionales > Bdellovibrionaceae > JBPOJH01. The sequence goes on from JBPOJH010000110.1 coordinate 7,300, forward strand.
GCCGTATTACAATACGGCTTCAAGCTTGCGCCTTGGA
>JBPOJH010000021.1:0-75113 GCA_052033755.1 Bdellovibrionota bacterium
GTCGAGCAAAAGACGTTAAAGAAGCAATAGATCTTTCACGACAAAATCGATATTGGCCAAAAACTTATCGTCGTATGTTACGAATGGCTGAGTACAAAAAAATACTTGAAGAAATTATGAAAGACGGACGTGGTGTTAACAATGGGGAGCGATTATGAAATATTTATGTAATGTTTTAATTATTTGTATATTGGGTTTTAGCTTGTCAGCATTGTCTGCGAAAAAACCGACATCGGAACAAGCGAAAAAATATTGTAAAATTCATAAATTAAAGAAAGAAACTGTACAACAATGTGTAAGAAGATTACTAAGTCTTTGAATGGGGATTTATAATCTTTCAAAAGATTAAAATCAGATGTACTTAGATAATTCCAAAAGAACGGTGCAAACGCTAGATTCAAACAAGTAAACTTCTACCTTTGCATTTTTTATCAAAGCATTTCTGTCAGTCGTAGGAAGCGAATACAAATCGACCATGGGTAAAGCCTGCTTGTCTTGTAGCTCTTTATAAACTTCAGACTTAAATTCATTGGCGACCATCGACAGAATCTTTTCAGACATCTCAGTCATTTGCTCTTCCGGCATCCCCTGATACATCTCCTTCAAACCCTTGCTGCCGCTTTCCAAAATGCGCATTGATAATTTCACCCATAAAAGATTTGTCGCGATTTCATCTTGCGTTTGTACTAGATACTCTTCACGCGCTTCTTCCTCATCACATGCACGTCCTAAAAACACAGTCGCCTGCCCTAACTTTTCAGCCAAAGAAGTTTCAAATATTTCGATCATTTTTTCTGCTGGGATAGCGATTTTCAAAGCTTCGGGTGTTTTGCTCATACCTAAAAAATTCAATACAGGTAAAAAATATCCAGCCGACAAATTATTAAATCTAACAAATGGGTCCACAATAAGTGACTCCATTTTAAATTCAGGCTGAGTAGATAAAATCAAGATGGGAGTCTGAGAAAATCCCTTCTTGCTGCGAATAAAACTATGAATGGCTTTGAATTCCTTCGCTAAATGTCCCTCATCTAAAAGAACTATCCCCTCGACAGGTTGAGTGCTGTTGTATTGAAAGAACTCAATAATATTTTTGGCATGCACTGCAAATATATCCGGATTTCCCTCTCGAATCTTGGTAACGATCTCTTTGTCCGTAGATACAATGCCTAATCGCTGCTTCACGCGCCTGCCCCCAGCTTGTTTTTAATTCGTAATTCTATTGTCGAAAGAACCAAGATCCGCCATCTTTTCTGAAATAACTTTTTTCGTGATGAACTTCTTCCTGCCCTTGATTGTCAAAATGTGCTTTGAACTCAACCGTAGCTTTGTTGCCCTCTTCGTTGTGATTCAAAATTTCTAGCTTAAAAAAATGGACTGCCTTTGCCCACTGTTCATTTTGATCATGATTGATTTTATCATAAGCCTGTCGATGCGTTGTATCCCTTAAATATTGAAATTCTTTTTTGACATAAGCCGCATATCGAGACTTCATCAACTGCAGGGCTGTCGTTGCCACTTGCAACCCCTGATGCAGGGGTTGGCAGCAATCACTATATTTTTTTTCACTCCCACAAGGGCATAAATCGTTAATTGAATTTTCTTGTTTCATGACATTGATTATTCTGTTTTTTCAAAATTTTTACTAGTCTAAATTTTATTAATTGTCCTTGGAGTTACTCATCCGTTGCAGCTCACCCTTTCCTTGTTGCCCATCCTAGAAAGACACTGTAGATTGCCCTAATGAATTCATCCACCAACTTGTCACTAGTAACCTCTTTTCAGCAATTAGATCCCCCCGCCTTGATGGAAGCTGCCGAGCAAGCTGGATTTTCTCCGACGGGGCAATTCTGGCAATTGAATTCATACGAAAATCGCGTTTTCGATTTGGTCCTTGAATCCGGCGAACGAGTCATCGCAAAATTTTATCGGTCCGGCCGGTGGAGCAAAGCCGCCATCTTAGAAGAGCATCAATTTTTATTTGATTTACAAAAAGAAGGAATCCCCGCCGTTCCCCCGAAGTTATTGTCCAATGATCAAAGCTTGATGCAAATCGGCGGGCTGTTTGTTGCTTTTTTTCCAAAACAAATGGGAAAGATGCCCGATGAGCTATTGGAAAAAGATTTTGCTCAGATTGGCCGGCGATTGGCGCAAATTCACAATATCGGAGCTAGAAAAAAATTTGTTGAACGTCCCGTGCTAACGCAAACTCCTTTTCACATGTGGGAGAATCTAGGAATACTAAGCGAGTGGGTTGCGCCCGAGGTCTGGCATCGCTACGAAGAGGTCGCGATTTTAATTATCGAACAAATCGAATCCGAGTTTGCCAATCTTCCACACCTCAACCAACAGTTCATACGCATTCATGGCGATTTACATCGCGGCAATTTGCTATTGAATCCTCCGAATGAATATTTCTTTGTCGATTTTGATGATTGTTGCATGGGTCCCGAAGTGCAGGATTTTTGGATGCTTTTTTCCGATTGGGATTCTTCGACGGAAAAAGATCTATTGCTGCAGGGATATGAAGAGCTCCGACGCCCTCCACGCGAGCAGTTTCGCTGGATTCCGTTGCTGCGTGGGTTACGCCTGCAGTCCTACGCGTCTTGGATTGCCCGTCGCTGGCAAGATCCCAGTTTTCCGCGCATCTTTCCGCATTTTAACACCTATAACTATTGGGCCTCAGAAACCGACAGCCTTTGGCAATGTTGGCGAGCTTTCGAAGCCAGTCATGACTTATAGCCATTGCAATGCATTAAGGGTCGGAATTTCGGACACATTGATATACACCATCTATGGCTAGGTCCCTTACGAAGGCGTTTTTATTGAACCCGCTAGGCCCGAAAGGGAGCAACGGCAAATGAAAAACCTTGTGATAAGGGGTGCCTAGCCGCTTTTTTTCCAGATTTTTTCCAGATTTTTTCTAGAAAGGAGCCACAGATGTCCTACCAAGTGATAGCGCGTAAGTGGCGTCCTCAAGATTTCGATCAACTTGTTGGCCAAGCTCATATCTCGCAAACTTTAAAAAATGCTTTGAAAAATGGTCGCCTACCGCATGCTTTGTTATTCACAGGGCCACGCGGAACAGGAAAAACTTCCAGCGCCCGCATCTTGGCAAAAAGTATTCGTTGTCCCAACGCTGTCGATTTTCATCCCTGCAATCAATGTGAAATCTGTGAAGAAATCAGCTCCAGTCGCGCTGTCGACGTTCTTGAAATAGACGGAGCCAGCAACAATGGCGTCGATGCCATTCGTGAATTGCGCGATACCGTTAGTTACATGCCCTCGAAGGGGAAATACAAAGTCTACATCATCGACGAAGTTCACATGTTGTCGACTAGCGCCTTCAATGCTTTGCTAAAAACTTTGGAAGAACCACCAGAGCACGTTGTTTTTATTATGGCGACAACTGAGGTTCATAAAATTCCGCAAACGATTTTATCGCGTTGTCAGCGTTTTGATTTTCGTAGCATTCCCACTCGGCAAATCACCGAACGCTTAAAATCCATTTGCGAAGCGGATGGACTTACTGCCGATGACGAGGCCTTGTGGATCATCGCCCGTCAAGGGGATGGATCCATGCGCGACAGTCAAAGCTTGCTGGATCAAGTGATCACTTTTGCCAATGGGCCATTGACAAAAAACTCTGTCGTAGAAATTTTAGGATTAACTGATCGCAGTTTGTTGTTGGGAACGTTGACTGCTTTAGTGGAAAGACAAGTTCCACAAATTTTAGAAAATTTAGAAAAAATTCACAAGATCGGTTTGGATGCTTCGCTATTTGCTAAGGACTTACTGGAGCAAGTTCGAAATTTATTAATGGTTAAAGTCTCTGCTGGTAATACCAGTGGGTTGTTAGAATTACCTGATTCGGAAATTCATTACTTGCAAGATTTAGCCAACCAAGTTTCCGAAGAAGAGTTGCACTTCCTATTTGATATGACCTTAAAAGGCGTTTCGGATTTACAAAAAGCGGCTGATCCACGTTTGATTTTAGAGATGTTGTTATTGCGCATGGTGAATATCCCCAAATTAGCGTCGTTGACTCAGCTGTTTAGTGATCGGGGTGGTGATCGGGGCCGTGGTCGTAGTAGTGATCTTGGCGGTCATCCTGGCAATATTTCTACTCCTGCTGTTACGGGGCGTGCTGCGGCTTCGGTTAATCCTGCCAATGCGAACTCTTCCAATATGGCGATATCCAACAGCACGACAACAGTCGCACGCATGACCACTACGGGGTCTGCAACAAATGTGACTCGTAAAACAGATCCCATGGGAATGAATCCACAAGAACGCTGGTTGGATTTCGTTCAATCTGTCAAAAATATGGATCCGATTTTTTCTGCCAAAATTGAAAAATTACTATTTGTTGGCTTGAAGGATAAGTTGATTGAGTTGGCTTTACCAAAGGGTTTAGATTTTTTAAAAGATCAATTGGCCGATTTAAATACTCGAAAAAAATTGCAAAGCCATGTTGATCAAATCTGGGGTGATGGTTACACTTTAGAGATCAAAGTAGGAAAGGAAGCTCCCGCTGGTAAATCCGCTCAGGAGTTGGCCAGACAAAAAGAAACTGAAAAGCAAGAAGAGCTAGCTAAAAAAATTGCGGCTCATCCGATGGTGCAAGCCGCGACTCAGTCTTTTAAGGGGCAGATCAAAGCCATTAAGGACGTAAAGCAGAAATAGCAACAGCGGAAAGAAAAGTTTTTAAGTTAGAAGTTAGAAGTTAGAAGTTAGAAAAAAATGGCAGAGTTCAATAAATTTGACTACTAAGAAATACACAGAATAAAAATAAACTCACTACTTAGAAGATAATTTATTTATAAAAAGTAAGATTTTAAAAAACTACGAACAGGAAAGAGGTAATTATGAAGGGTTTTCAAGGCGGCATGGCGCAATTGATGAAACAAGCCAACCAAATGCAATTAAAAATGAAAAAGGCACAAGAAGAGTTAGCTCTTAAAACTTATGAAGGCACTGCCGGCGGTGGTGCTGTTAAGGTCACTGTGAATGGCGAAAACATGATTACCTCTGTTAAGATCGATCCCGAAGTCATGAAAGCTGGCGATGTGGAAATGTTGCAAGATTTGATTTTAGCAGCAGCCAACGAAGCCAACAAAACTGCCAAAGATACTTCCGCTAAAGAAATGCAAAAATTGACAGGCGGATTGAATATTCCTGGAATGTTCTAATGTTGCATATTTCCGCTTTAGAAAAATTAGTGCATGAACTAAGTCGCTTACCTGGCATTGGACCAAAATCAGCTCAGCGGCTAGCCTATTTTATTTTGCGCTCGCCAGCTGATTTTTCCGTGCGCTTAAGTGAAGTGTTGATGCGCGTGCAAGCGGAAGTGCACACCTGCCCTAGGTGCTTTAATTATACGGACCAAGACCTCTGCCGTTATTGTGCGGATGGTCATCGAATGGATCATATTTTGTGTGTGGTTGAGGAGCCCTCGGATATTCTGCGCATTGAATCTTCGGGAGCTTTTCGAGGTCGCTATCATGTTTTGCATGGAGCGATTTCTCCGTTAGAGGGGATTACTCCCCAGGATCTGAAGATCGGTGAATTAATGGCCAGAATCCAAGCTGGTATTGAGGGACAAGCTCCCAAGATTGAAGAAATCATCATGGCTTTGGATGCGGATCTGGAAGGCGACACCACCGTCCTTTATATTTCTAAACAACTGGCTGGCAAGGGCGTGAAGTTAAGTCGAATTGCTCAAGGCGTGCCTATTGGTAGTGACATTGATTACATTGACGATCGAACCATGGGAAGAGCACTTGAAAATCGCACCGAGCTGTGACGAAATAGATCTAAGGACGGAAAAAAATGTCATTCATTAATCACAACGCCAAAGTTATACATTGCAAAGTGGTCTACTACGGTCCTTCCTTGGGAGGCAAGACCACGAATATCCAGTGGGTGTATCAACAAACTGCGGATCAGCACAAAAGCAAAATTGCCGCCTTACCAACTGATGTCGAACGCACTTTATTTTTTGATTTTTTACCATTAGAGATCGGCGATATTCGCGGATTTCAAACTCGCTTTCACTTATTTACTGTGCCAGGGCAAGTGATCTATGATCCCAGTCGTAAACTGATCCTAAAGGGCTTAGACGGAGTAGTCTTTGTTGCCGATTCACAAGAAGAGCGAATGGAAGAAAATATTCAGTCATTGAAAAATTTAGAACGCAATCTAGAGGCGCAAGGATACGATATCCGTGAAATCCCTATGGTGTTCCAATATAACAAACGCGATTTACCAAATGCAGCTAGCATGGCCGATTTGCGCTCGCAATTAAATTATTATAATGCCCCTGATTTTGAGTCGATTGCCAACGAAGGCAAAGGTGTTTTTGAAAGTCTAAAAACCGTTTCCAAGTCAATTGTCAATGTGCTAAAAGGTGGACCAAACTTATAGAGGGTCCATTCCATGTCCTACGATATCATTGCCGACATTCGTAAAATTAAAAAAGAAAAAAATGCTGTCATACTGGCTCACTATTACGAGGATGGCGATATTCAAGATATCGCTGATTATGTCGGTGATAGTTTTTACTTAGCCAAGATGGGCCAACAGGTTCAGTCACCATTGATTCTGCTAGCCGGTGTTGTTTTCATGGCAGAAAGCGTGAAAATTTTAAATCCGACCAAGAAAGTTTTAGTCCCCGATTTAGAAGCCGGCTGCTCGTTAGTAAAGACTTCCCCCTATGCCGATTACTTGCGTTGGCGTCAGCAAAATCCAGATGGCATTGCTGTCACCTATATTAATTGTTCAGCCGAGGTCAAAGCCATTTCGGATGTGATTGTGACTTCAAGTAATGCCAAACAGATCGTCGATGCCATTCCCAAGGATCGTAAAATTTTATTTGGGCCTGATAAAAATTTAGGAAATTATTTATCGAAAGAATTGCACCGTCCGTTTGAAATTTGGCAGGGCGAGTGCGAAGTGCATGTGTTGTTTTCAGCTAAGGAAGTGTTTAACTTAGTTCAACAACATCCAGATGCTGTGGTGATAGCACATCCGGAATGTGATCCAACAGTGTTGCAATATGCACATGTGATTGGATCGACCTCTAGATTGTTAGAAGAGGTTGAAAAAAATCCAGCGAAAAAGTTTATCGTCGCCACTGAAACTGGAATTTTTCATCAGATGAAAAAGAAGCGTCCCGATGTTGAGTTAATTCAAGCGCCGACCGAGGACAAAACCTGCGCCTGCAACAATTGTCCTTATATGAAATTAAACACTTTGGAAAAAATCAAACAGGCGTTGTTAACCGAGAAGCCAGAAGTCGTATTGACTGAAAATTTGCGAGTACGCGCGCAAGTGTCGTTGGATCGTATGATGGCGATCACTAGTGGCAAGCCTGTGCAATGGCCGGAAAAATTTATTTCTTAGAATTGATATTACTTGCTGAATTTAGCTAATGGGGATGAATGAAAATCCAACGATTGAAAACAAATCAAGAAATTTTAGTTGATTTCATTCAGTTGGAAAATCCACCATTGAATATTTATATCAGCGAAGACTTTTGCACAAAGGGTCGAATGTTGCTAAGTGATTTTATCAGCAACGAATTAAAGATGGCCGACGATCTTGAAAATTTGAATTTATCTATTTCCCACACCAACAAGATAGGGGCTGTGCTTTGTACTGCACCATCCATTGATACTGTTGGCGGCGTGGACGTGGCCGACGTAGTTGGCGTTGATGTAGTTGGTATCGATATTGAAGAGGCTCATCGTATCACTGAAAAATTAGTTCAGCGAATTGCAAATTCAAGTGAATTTGCATTATTCGAAGATTTAATTCCGCAAAATACTTTACCTCCCTCGCGTGAGCCTAATGTAACTAATAATCAATTTTGGAAATATCTTTGGCCGATAAAGGAATCTTCCTTTAAAGCCTTCCATCGGTATCAAAAATTTGATACATCTGAACAGAAATTTGATTCGCACACCACCAAGTCGCCAGTTAAAACTATTTCTGAAATAAAAATAAAAAATGTCTGTCAAACTGAGGGAGTATATCATTTCACTACAATGATCTCATCAAATCAGAAACTGGCTAATGGCATTTCTTTTCCATATAAGGAACAGCTAATCGCAGTTGCGTGGATTTCAAAAAACAAGTAGAATATAAGTGGCCTTTACCAATCAAATATCACAATATAAAAATATAGTTAGGAAAAAGGTATGTCATTGGAAGATAGAATTTCATTTATAATTGAAGACGGTATTGATATAGGTCCTTTGCTAATGGCATTTGATCAATTTCACGAAGCATTGCAAATTGCAAAAACAGATTTAGAAAAGGCCGGCACAATTCAATATTTTGAATTTACATACGAATTGGCTTGGAAAACTTTAAAAAGAGTCCTTGCCAAACGAGGCAAGGATTTAAACAGTCCCAAAACTGTGATTCGAGAAGCCGCCCAAGAAAAATTAATCGATGATCCAGAGTTGTGGTTCGATTTTACAAGCGATAGAAACGAAACTGTTCACACTTACAATAAGTCTGTAGCAAACTCTATTTTTAATGATTTGCATTTGTTTGACAATGAAATGACTAAACTCATTGACCGATTAAAAAAACTAAAATGAAGACCATTCAATTAGAACCAAGACATCTTAAAATCGTAAAAGATATTTTAACTAACTATCCATTTAAAGTTTTGGTATTTGGATCTAGAGCCAAAGGCACGGCGAAAAATCTATCTGATTTAGATTTGGTCATTCTAGACGATATCGATAAATCAACCTATCGAAAAATAATGGACGAATTTGAAGAGTCAAATTTACCCTTTAAGGTTGATCTTATCATTTGGAACAAAATCGATTCCAATTTTCAAAATCATATCAAAAATGACTTGGTAGAGCTTGAATAGGAAAAATACTAAATATCCGCTGATTTTCCTACTTGCTTATAAACATCATCAGCTCCGTCTTCTAATTTATAATTCGGATTGTTTTTGTTTTTATTGTCGTTCGGAGTTAGCGGGTAATAAGTAAAATCATATGTAGCATCTAATAGAAGAAATTCGGGACTAGACTTCACACACTTCAAAACGATATTCATTCGTTCATCCATAGATACATTCTTAAAAGATTCGCTTATAATTTGAATAGAGTGACCAACACCAGACTCGTCAGCTTCATAAAGAATCTCAGGTGTTAAACTTTTAAACACTAAGTTCATTTTTTGTATTAAAGCTTGTCTATCCATTTCAAAACCTCTTTATAATGCCTATAATGCTTATCAATGTCTCTATTAGAATAAGTCCACTTCATATATCTATAGTTCATATTCCATGCCGTCTTGATTTTCTTATATGATTCGCGAACCGCGTCGTCCTCTTTTGCAAGAGCCATCCTTCCCCACAAACCACCACTAAAAAGATTAAATTTTTTTTGAAATATTTCACTTAAATCGTGAGTTTCCGGAGGTTTCACATTGTGCTTTTGTAGAAATGACTTAGCTCGCAGCTCTATTGCTAAATGACCATTTTGCAATACATGTTCTATATGTAACTGTTGTTCAATTAAAAAATCCATAAGATTTTCATATTTTTTCGAATTTTCTAATAATATTTCATAATCGTAGTTCATAATGTTTACTTTTTATTATTCCTTAAAAGTTCGCAATGATTTTATTAGCAGTCAAACTTAACGAGCATAGATTTTATTGCAATTGCTCACTTCTGGTTTTTTCTTCACTGCTGTTAAGGGAAACATTTTGCTTAAGTCTGAAATCTTTTGTTCACGGCTTTCTTTATACAAAGTCTCCATTTGTCGAATATCAATTTCACCTGCGAACAACTTATTCCATAACTGCCACAAGACTGGATTCCTATTTTTAAGTGATCGTTTTAGGACAGTATTCAACTGCTGACGAGTCCAAACATCTTGAATGGACAAAATTTTTTTAAAAACAGAAAAATCAATTTCTCCTTGGGGCAATTGAACTGAGTCGTTCATAAGTAGAAGTAAATGTCTAATCTCTGTGGGAAGCATGACTTGTAGCTCGTTAAATGTTTCATAAAAACCCCATCCCAAGTGAGATTTATCTCCAAACAACGCCAGCATGCCGGCAACTACTTCAAAACGTTTTGCTTCTATAAAATTTAAATCCGCGTTGCTTCCTACACTCGCAGAGTCTGTTAAAAGTTTATTTTTGAACTTAGTGTCTGTAGCCTTTAGTTCGTTCGAAATTAGCTTTTGGATGAAATCATTACTCAGTATTTTTTTAACAAATAGTTTTTGATCCTCCCAAGTTAACTTTACTTGGCATGATTTTAAAATAAAATCCTTAAAATCCTTATCAAGACCGGTATCCAACATAGTCAAAATAAAGAACTTATGAAAATCGCTAGTAAATATTTTGTTGAATATATTATATCCGGAAAAATCAGGCGTTGAAGCATGTTTTATATGATATATTGAAATAACCTCTGTAATTGCTTTTTTTACTTCCGATGAACTGTCTTTATGATCTGCGATTAATCTTTGGACTAAGCGAAAAAAAAGATTAGAAGAATGTATATACTGCAAATCTTGAGCGCTTCTTGGATTTCGATGACTCAATTCGTAGTTTAACTTTGCGTAAGCATCTTCGATATATTTAGAATCGCCCAACAACTCACCTAGCTCGAACAAAACAATAAAATTATTCTGCTCAATTGTTTTTAATATTTTTGGATATTGACCAATTGCTTTCTTTATCTCGCTGGCTACTTTGGTTTTTCCATCTTTATCAGATAGCAGATATAGCTCCGAAATTTCCTTGATTGTCTCGTCAGCAGACTTTGTCAGTTCTCGAACTTCGATATGACCACGATCAATCCAACGAATTAAACCCTTACTAGCGATAGGTAAATGGTAATAATTAACAGCCAACTCATAAGTGCGCTGCCGCTTTTCAGCAAAATCCGGTGAACTATCTGTTTGAAGCACTCCCTGATTGGCTGGGTTTGCTAGCAGCCGAATAAGAGTCAGTAAATTATAATTTTGTATCAACCGATTTTCATGTTCAATATTCACTTGGTTTGGGATTGAAAAACCCAAATGTAAATGCAGACCCAAATCAGACCTTTGCTGATCCACTAAAACACTTCTATCCCAGGGAATAGCCAAACTGGAAAATTTCTGACGTAAGCTCTCAATAACATCGTTCCTAGTCATCGGCGTATCAGGCTTTATCTCTAAGTACCAATTCCCTGTTATCCCCTCAAAGTGATATTCCATATTTCTCATAAAATCCGAATGTCTATCTAACAGCGGTAATGCTTTAATGGCATATTCGACATTTTTAGTTTTGTGGTTAGACTCAAAAATCAAACTAGCTTTTAAAAAATCGGAAGCATAATCAAAATTAAAATACTTCAACTTTTCTTTAAATGGAAGACCTTTCCATCTGATGTGGACAACAGGCCAATCGGACTTTTTTTCAAGGTCTTTTTTAACGGATGAATCCACTAAAATTCCACCACGCTGAATAGATTCTGGGATATACAATCCATTAGATGATCTGGTAAAATCGTTGCTATTTATTATTCCAGTATTATTTGATTGCAGAGGCAGATTGTTTTTCGTTCTGGAAACAGTATCAAGCGAGTAAGGATCTAAAATGATTTTCGAATGTGATTCTTCTTTTATTTGCACGTTGCCTTGCGAATAATCTAGAGAATCTGTTAGTTGTTTTCTTCCACCCTGAGCCTGAAGTAAGGTGTTTTCTTTAACTTCCAAAGTGTCTTTTTTATTCAGATTTAAACCCTTTGATAATTCATTTCTTAAACTTTCTGGTAAATTCCAAAAAGCTTCTTCATTATATAAATAGCTATCTATATTTCTAGATAGAAGCATTAAGATACGATTTTGATAGTAGGCCTCTGCTTTATCAGATGGAGTACTTGCGTTTGTTAGTAATTCCTTGTTCAGTAAACGATAGAAATTTTCCTTACTTTTTTCTAAATCAAATATGTTAACAACGCGGGATAAATGTCTTGAGTCCATTTCTAGTTCATAGCCGAATCGATCTGGAGCTATTCCGTTGGGTGGATGAGCTAGACTATTTTGAAACCCTAACATTACGGCAAATGCTAAATACATTTGTAGGCTACAAATTGTTAGACGTCTGTAAATGAAATTGACACTCATACTACCACTTTTCCTTCTAAAATTCGTTTTATTCTCAGATATTTGCTAAGACTTATTCCCCTATTGGCAATTCACTAAACATGCCATTAATTCATCTCTGTCAACTGTGGCTAATACCAACATCTCCTAACCGTTCTTTGTAGCTGAGTAGTATTTCACAAATTGAAATTAGGTGCAGTACTCGACGGAAGTCTGCCTTAGTAACTTAGGCGTTTTTACATTTGATGTAAAAACACCTAAGTGGTTAGTCGAAAATGCATTTGATGTAAAAACGCCTATGCTACTTGCGACATCTGTTTTGTTGGGTTATATTGGCCTTATGGGGGGACTTGATGGCACACATCCGACAACGCTATCTAAATAGCTTATTACAAAAGGGTTTACATTTTAGCCCCATCGTTGGCGTATTGGGACACAGACAAGTTGGGAAAACGACCATTATTCAAAATATTGTCGATCAATATGTTACCTTTGATGACACGACCTTGCTGATGTCTGCTCAAGATAATCCAAAATATTTTGTAAAAAAATTAATTTCCGAAAAAAAATCACCAATAGCTATAGACGAGTGCCAGCTTGTTCCCAATTTATTTCCAACATTAAAGGAACATGTTCGATTAAATAAAAAACCCGGCCAATTTATTCTGTCTGGCTCTGTACGCTTTTCCAGTAAAAAAGCCATCAGAGAATCACTTACTGGTCGAATACTCACTTTAGAGCTGTTGCCGTTTTCCATCAACGAGCTACATCATCAAAATATTTCAAATAATATTCACGATATAATACATTCTAAAAACATTGAGGCCCTTTTAGATAGAAAACAAATGGATATCAAAAATTCTTTGATCTATAGAAAAGATATCGAAAAATATTTGATCAGTGGAGGGTTGCCAGGAATTTGTTTTTTGCGCGAAAGTGGTTTGCGAAAAAAGCAGATCGAAGAACAATTAATTTTAATGCTAGATCGTGATTTGCGAACAATTTATGGATCAACCCTTCCGTATCGACAAATTTTCGATTTTGTACGTTTTCTTGCCGTCAATGAGGGGCTAAAGTTTAAACACACAGTTGCTAAAAAAGTAACTGGCCTTTCTGAAGAGACTCAAAAACATTTATTGTTCGCCCTAGAGGCGCTGTTTCTAGTTCGTTCTGTTAAAATTGAGGGTGACTACTCGGGAAGTGTCTATTTTTTTGAAGATCAAGCTGAATTTAATTTCCTTAATCCAGATCCCTCTATAGATTTAATGTCCTACGAAGGACTTTTGTACAGGCATCTACGAACACAGTTGTTTTATCAATTTGAAAAAACATACTATTTTTTTAAGTTTCAAACACGAGGTGGCTCCGTTACTCCCATAGCTATTGACATTGATGGAAGAAAATTAGGTTTTACCGTGATAAATACAGACGAGCCCTCCAGAAGCGAAGTGGAGTCATCTTACTCATTTTTGCGTAAATATTCAGATGCTAAATATGTATTCGCATCGTTAACTCGCAAAAATGCACAAGCAACTGACGATCGCACTCTAATTGCTCCGATTGAATGGTTTTGCTAAGTTCAGTCGGATTGTTAGATGTTCTCAATTTGATACGTTGAAAATAATTTCTTGTATTTTAGCTTAACTTTGGTCTGGAAAGACCGATGAGCATTATATCAGTTGTTAAAAAAATTTGTTGGCAAGTGTAGCGTGCAAGTTTTGTGTTGTAGAAAGGTGGAAACCACTTATGTTAAAAAATAGACGACTAGCTTCTCGTAGAGAGATCACTCCGCTTGAGGTTTCCTCAATGTCTTCCCTGGAAAGCTTGACCAAAATTACTAAAGGCGGAGAAATCGTAGAAGCATCCACTAGTGGTTTTCTTATGAATATAAAGCGTGAAGACATAGTACCACTAGCATTGCGCTCAACACTGACCTTAGACGATATTATCGGAACTAAAGTACTAATCCATTTACCTCAAATGAATTTAGAAATTTCTGGAAAAATTGCTCGCACTAAATTAGTTGGAAAAAAAGGGTTTGAAATTGGAATCGATTATTCTGACGATGCCCCAGAATATTGGCGCGAGTGTTTATTAGATTTACTACCCGCACCTGGCGAATTCGACGGTCACTAGTTAGCTTTGGCCATCACTATCCACTAAGGTGGCCTGTTCATCAAAAGACAACATATAGCCCGAAGCCTGATATTCAAATGCTTCCAGTTTATAATTCGACATTAACGAATCAACTAAAGTTTTAATTTTACTTCTGGCCGGGTTTTCGTAACCATGAATCGGTGAAGTTAAAACAGAAAAATAAACTCGTCCACCACCAGCTATCGAAAACATACCACCAAATGTAATTGCTTGGTCGGCCGTTCCCGTTTTGGCTACAAGGCGATTTTCATACTCAGCACTGCTGTACTTCCCAAAAGTTGTATACGTTTCATTGTCACCACCTACACCCATAACATCTGCCAATTGCAGTCGATCCTGTGACATCACCTTAATTGCGTATTCTAGATCACGAATAATTCGCACTAAGGCTGCACAACTGACTTTGTTATATCTTTTTACGCCGGCAATATAGATGGGATAACCTGATCCATTATTCACTTCGACTTCATCTTGATTTAAATTCAATCGTTCATAGATAAACTGTGAGTAGGCTTGTGCTCCTCCTAATTTTTCAAATAATACTTCTGGAGGATAATTGTATGACACTTTATTAAAATCCTTCAACATCATAAACAACGGCATAGATTTGAAAGAATACTTTTTTACTTTGCTAAAATCTAATGAAGTAAAAAAATTTGCTTCGGATTCTGGTTGAACCTTAGCTGCTGATACTTTTAGATACGAATTCAAGGAAAAATAATTTTTCAACCCAATCATAGAGCCTTGCGATTGAATGTATTCCTCAGGATCATGCCAAGCGTTCTTTGGCAGTTTTCTATACGAATACAAATTTGATCTATAAATGACACCTTCACCAATACCTATTTTTTCAATTCTTTTGCAGTTTAAAGACCGCAATTTTGCGGGCATTTGTGACCAAGCCTTGTTTAAAATATCCTTGCCAAAATAGGGATCTAATTCGCCAGACATATGTATCTGACAAGAGTCGTTCGCATTGCCTTTAACCACAGAAAAGCTAGTAGTAAAGCGATATCCAGGTCCTAATTTGATAACCGCCCAATGCGAAGTCAGAATTTTTGACAAAGAAGCAATTCGAAATTTTTCTTTAATATTTTCATCAGTAGATTGTGGTTCAAAAGGTTGAGGTTCATGTTCGTTTTCGGCAAAGCACATCGCATTTAATTTTATCGGATTCGCTTTTGCCGCTGGAGCCACCATCAGGTTTGAAAAAAATATAAACCCAATAGCTAATGTCCAAATATTCATGAAACCCCCTGAATAAGTTTGAGTCAGGACTAAGTTTGTCCAATTTAAGCCAATTTATAATTGTCTAACTCAGTTTATTTTAAGTTCTGCATTTTTAAAAATTTGCTCCGTATTTGTGTTGATAAAAGTTCAATCACAAATAGCTTATGTGGCCTGATTCAATATTAGTGCCGTTTGATTTCGTGAAATTATTTCTGAAATTGAAAGCTCAAATCAGATCTATTGCTTTTGGTTTAGCCACAAGCAGAAGTGTCTATGTCAATCTATTCAACATACTAGAAATGTTTTCTAATCGCTGTTGAAAAATATTAGATGCACATCGATCAGAAGGGACTGTTTTTTAAAACTATAATTGAAGAAATGGTGGCAACCCTTTTTCGCTGACCAATAAGATCGAGTAATGCGGTGGCAAAAACCAACTTATAGCCTCTGCAATTCCTTCATGCTCAGAAGCTGGCGGGTTCTTCAATGACTCTAATGAAAATGCTAAATCATAATTCAATCGATCCGTGCTGATAAGTAATATCTTAGGAGCCAACAAGCCTTGATCGCGTAAAAATTCTTTCAATATGGATCTTGGTCCTGAGGGTAAATATTCCTCGGTAGGGGGACCTGAATGTATTGCCTGATTCGGTGATAACTCAACAGATGTATTCGGCCTGGCATCACTGCGAAAAAACAAACCGGTCTTCATAAAATGCCAAACCATTCCGTAACTAAACACAAAATCTGGATATGGTTTTTCTGGATTCACCACCAAGCCAATGCCTCTGGTCGATAACCAATGAAGTATTTTTTGCGTTGGTTCAGGCTTAGCTAGTGTTGCAGTCGCGGTACCATTGTTTCCCTCGGTTCGGACCATCATATAAGGCCAACCATCAGGTCCATTTACAGGGGCGTCCGAAATCAACTCAACAAAGCCTTCTGTTAATGCTTTGAAAAATTGGTTTTCCCATTTGGTATCACGTTGATCATCTGGTGTATTTGTAAGCTCGATTAAAGTCATGACACTCAGATAGTCCGTACATCACATTGAAGTCAAGTTGGTAATGTGAGATATTATCAAGTATGTTTACACAAGAAGAGCATTTTTATACGACAGCCGCAGAAGAGAAGATTTATTGCCGATCATGGACGCCCTCTACAAAATACGATAAAGTCCTGATCATAACACATGGCCAAGGTGAACATTCGGGTTCCTATTCTCGTGTTATAGATTTTTTAGAAGACTCTAATTTAAAGATTTATGCATGGGACTTAGCGGGTCATGGTCGCTCTTATGGTAAACGTGGTTATGTGAAAAAATTTTCGGACCACATACAGAATTTCATTCACATCATCAATGAAATCCACTCCAACGAAAAGCGACCAATCCAGCTACTAGGTCATTCTATGGGTGGTTTGATCCAACTAGCTGCAACCAGCGACAAAGAGTTCCCCAAAACTCAAATCCATAAAATGGTTTTTAGCGCTCCATTTTTGGATGTTGCTACGCCTGTTCCTTTTTATAAAGATCTTGCGGCCATAATTATTGGGGGTTACTTACCCAAGTTGACGTTGCCAGATGGCATTGAAAATTCCATGCTAACACAAGATCCAATCATTCACTTAGAATACAATCGTGATGTATATCGACATCACTGGATGAGCTCGTCGGTTTATTTAGGCGTGATTGAAAACTCGATGCAATTGCGTACGGTTAAAAAGAAATTTCATTGTCCCACTTTATTTCAAATTCCCCTAGAGGACCCCGTCGTGTCCTCTTCTGTTACTCGCGCATTTGTAGAAAGTCTGCATGATTCGCAATTAACTTTGAAAGAATACCCCAATCGTAAACACGAAATTTATAATGATATTTTTCGCGAAGAACCCCTGGGTGACTTGAAGGAATTTTTGTTAGGCTAGTCTGTAATAGTTACATTTATTCGGCTTAATAAACTGCATTTTTTATTGGTGTTGTAACCTCTATACGATAATTATAAGAACCGCTTATAATACGATAAATAATGTCTATATTCAAAATTCTTCAAATGTGCAATGATTACAAATTAATCTTACATAATTGTGCAACTAAGGAACTTGTTATATGAAATAGGAAAGCTAGACATTTAACAATCAAGAAGGAGAAATTATGAGATCGTTAAAAAAAATACTCAGCCTTATATCAGTTCTGTCAATGGCTGCGCCATTCGTTAATGCGAACGAGGACAGTAGCGAACTTAATTATAATAAACCTCTAACAATCAAATCGTTGTCTGTTATTAATTATCTTTTAAAGGCCGGCGTTCTGACTCAAAAACCGAATTCCGATGAAATTACATTAGACGTGCAAAAGCTAGAAGAAGTAGATGCTCTTAATGGCATAAACCTACAAGATCTTTTATTGCAAAATAATATTTCAATAGAAACCAAGGACATTGTTGCGGCATCTCGCTGTCGATCAGCGCGAACAAAATAAGTGATTATGAAATATAAAAATTTGCTGTTTTTATTTGTACTAATCATATTTTTAGTTGCATATGCTATGCAACGAATTCTCAAAAAGGAAATCTTAATGGAAAAATATGAATTAAAAATGTCTTTTCCATACAAAAAGTCTGCTAATTTTTATGACCCACTCAAAATTTATCTTTCACCTGAATATACATTTTTAGAAAATGTTTATAGCCCATTAGTCGAATACTCTCCAGACGGAGATCTAGTTTCTGCTGTAGCTGAATCTTTTCAATGGATTGGCAACGAAGCTCACTTCAAGGTTCGCTCAAACTTAAAAACCGTTTCAGGCGATGTCATTAATGCCAAAGACGTTGAATTATCCTTTAAAAGGATGATAATTTTGAGCGGAAATACTCATGGTGATTTAAAAGATTTATTATGCCCAAATCATGAAATTAAGTCAATTTTAGATAGCTGTCCTAATTTAGAAACTAGAGAAAACGACACACTTTTAGTCATGAAATTCAACGAAAAGAAAATTTTTCTTTTTCCAATGCTAGCTGCAATTGATTTTGCAGTAATTCCAAGAAAGTCAATAGACTACAAAAATCTTAATATAATTGATTACAAAAATACTTCTGGCCCGTATTTTGTTGAGGTCGACGATGGTAATGGCAATATTGTATTGTCAGCTAATCCCCACCATTTTCATTACAAAAAAAATATTCCTCAAAGAGTTCATCTTATACCACCTCAAACTGATGATACAAATGAATCTTTAACTTTATTCAAACAAGGAAAAGTCGATCTTATTACTACTATAGATAGAGCATCTCACGACAATATTATTGAATATAGCAATCAAAACTTAGAATGTAATCTTCATCAAACACTCCCGCTTAG
The DNA here is from genome assembly GCA_052033755.1 of Bdellovibrionota bacterium. Lineage (GTDB taxonomy): Bacteria > Bdellovibrionota > Bdellovibrionia > Bdellovibrionales > Bdellovibrionaceae > JBPOJH01. Next base: position 18,885 of record JBPOJH010000021.1, read on the forward strand.
AACATATACTTTAACATTTACAAAAAAGGGTTTGTCGAAATTTACCGTAGACGAAAGAATTGCTATTGGAAAAAAAATTAAAGAGCTTTTTTTAGGAAAAGTTGTGGCGCGCCCTGGTTTTGAGCCGACTGTACAACTATTTTCCAAGTTTAGCGAAGCTTCTATAAGTAACGATCAATTAACTGAGTTAAATAAGATAGCTACATCTAGTAAAGCTCCGACAGCCGTGTTTCAAAAACCCATTCTTGGCTGGTTAATTCGTATGAGTAGATTTACTTCAGATTATTTAAATCTTACTCAGATATTTCCAAACGGTGAATTTAAAAACGTTGATAAAGTTCCTGGCTATATCGATTTCTCAAAAGAATTAGAAGAGGTTGAACCAGATTTTGACATAAGTGGACCTGATATGGGTTTTTTAGAAGATATCGGACTGCTTACACACTATGTAATGTCTGGCGCATTTTATCTAACAAAAGATGAGGGTGAGGTTTGGTTACAACGATATATCTCAACTCATGAAAAGGTAGATAGAATTCAACTTATGAAGGAGCTTCATTACAATACTTTAGCAAAGTTTGTAAGTTTTCCTATTGCCATATCTCCATACGCTGCCGTTGTCCGAAAGCCATGGACTTTTAACTTATCAAAAGTACAAGCGAGTGATGCACTATGGAGAATACAGCGCCCCTAATTAATTGGGTCTTGAAAAATAAGAAAAAATTAAACATTAAGGTGACAAGGTTAAACTGGACAGACAGTTGGCTTCCAGGCTTTCATGACTATCAAACAGAGATGACAATTCATGATCAGACGTTTATTGGACGTGGCACAGACCAAAATGAAGAACTTGCATTCGGAAAATCAATTAGCGAGATCTTTGAGGGCCTGGCTACTTCTTTTTCCCCCATCAACGCTGTAACTGGAATTGCCGCGCACCCTGATATAAACATTGCGAAAGAGAATGCGTATTTAGAACTGCTTGCTTTTGACCGAGCGTTCTGCCATTACTACTCGCAGATGCCATTCAAAATAATTGATCTTTCTGTGTTAGAAAATAAATCGCAATTTGAAAAAATTAAATTCAAACTCGAAAATAGAGATTTATGTTTAAATATATATGAGCTGACGCCCACATTAGATGCCGTTATTGTTGTAGCCTTTATTTGGAATTACAAAATTCCAAATAAAGGTTTTGTTGCTGGATTTGGCTGCTCTAAAAACCTAAATTCTGCTACTTACCATGCTGTACTAGAGTGCCTCAGAGAATCTGTCGCAATATTTATTTACAACCAACCATTGCCAAAAAACTTAAATAATCTGTTCGCAAACAATAGACCGGAATGGCATTTTTGGAATAACCTAAACTTAAATTCATTAACTTATCTTCAAACTAATCTTATTAAGAACCATGTCTCATTATTACCCACAGAAAATATCAATATCTCCACTGTTAACTTTAATCATGTAAAGGAAGTTAACCAGATGTTTGAAGATCTTCCAATCTATGTAGTATCTTCTGAGTCAGAAAAACTAATTACCCCACAGTTTGGAAATTTTAGCATTACTGAAAAAAATTCGGAACGTCTTTCTTTGTTTAAAAAAGAAAATATTGTCATTAATTTTTCTCAATCACATTTTTACGGATAAATAAATATGATATCAAATCAACAAGAAAATATTGAAATCTTCTTAACTAATATGAAATTAAAACTCATATTAGTTTTCTGCTTTTCATTTATACTATTTAATATATTTTCACATGTGCTTACTTTTTCATACAAGAAATCATTATATGACCAAATTTCGGAATCACTCAGGCCACATTTAATTAATGGCGACAATAGACAGTCATTGTTATTACTGAATAAACAACTAAATAAACAATTTCATTTAGTTACTTGGGTTCCACAAAATGGGACGAATTTATTTTCATTACCTAGTTTTTCAAACGAGCCGTTTTTTTTGTTTTCTCAAAAGATTCAAATTAAAGTTTTCTTCGATGAAAATCATCAAAATGAGCTGGGCACATTAATATTCTATTATAGCCGCCAAAGTTCATTTACTTTTGCTTTTTTGATGTGGTCTCTCTTTATTGGTTTTACGCTTTATCTTGCATATAAAGAAAAAAGCCAATTTATAGACAAATACAACACTTTGATTCAATACCAGAAAACAGAAAATCTTAATTCGATTGCTAAGCAAGTATCACATGACATACGCAGCCCATTATCCGCACTTAATATGATAATTTCACAGTCCAATCATCTGCCAGAAAATCAAAGAATTATTTTAAGAAACTCAGTTAATAGAATTAACGACATTGCTAACACTTTACTTTCTAAATCTAGGGAGCGTACTGATAATTCTTTTGCCCAAAGAATTGTGACAGACGACAGAATGAACAATGAAAGCGTACTTATTCCAGCCCTGATTGATAGCATCATATCTGAAAAAAGAACGCAATATCGAGATCGAATTGGAATTGATATAGAGGCTATATATCAAGATTCAGATCATTCTTCATACGGAGCTTTCGCTGAAGTAAATTCGACGGAATTTTGTCGTGTAATTTCAAATTTAATAAATAATTCTGTAGAAGCAGCGCCGAACGGAAAAGGCAGAATTATTGTATCCATAAATCTTAGTGACAAATTTATCACTATAACCATTTCTGACAATGGGAAAGGAATTCCCGATTTCATCTTAACAAAGCTCGGCCAGGAAGGAGTTACGTTTGAAAAGACTGGAACAGAAAGCGGAACAGGACTTGGTATTTATCATGCAAAAAAAACGATTGAAGGGTTTGGCGGAACTTTTGAAATCAAGTCTAAATTAGGTTTTGGTACTGATATTATAATCAAACTATTGGCGGGAAAAGCACCTGACTGGTTTGCTAGTGAAATTATAATTACTCCAGGAATGGAAGTTGTTAGTTTAGATGACGACTTATCAATTCATGGAATCTGGAAAGGAAGATTTCAATCATTGCATTTAGAAAACTACAACGTCCAACACTTCTCGTTTACCTCTGGCCCAGAATTTGAAAACTGGATATCGATCAATAGTAAAACAAACCGAAATGTTAAAAGATTGTACTTAATTGATTATGAACTTTTACAACAAAAAAACAATGGTGTCGATATTGTTGAATCACTGGATATTGCATCAAATTCAATCCTGGTTACATCTAGATATGAAGAACCCACGATAAAAACAAGATGTAAAGAGATCGGTTTAAAAATTTTACCTAAAGGACTTGCTGGGTTTATTCCAATTACTATTAAAGAACTAGTAATTAAATATGATGCCGTATTAATTGACGATGATAGCCTCATTTTATCTGCATGGAATATATCTGCTTATGAAAATGAAAAGAAGATTATTTCTTTTACTACGTTTGCTGACTTTTTGAAAAAAATGCATACAATTGATACTCGCACTCCTGTTTTTATAGATTCAAATTTGGGTGACGGAATCAAAGGTGAAATTGTCTCAAAAAAGGCATTTGAGTTGGGATTTAAAACCATTTTTTTGTGTACCGGATATAGCCCTGATGATTTTCAACCAATGAGTTGGATAACAAAAATCATTGGCAAGGAAGATATTTGGCAAGAGATGTATAAAAATAATTTATAGGCAATTATTTAAAAGCGATCCAGCCACGGCGGCGGAACCAGATAAAAATAAAGACTGAGACAGCGATCATCAATGCAATGACCGCATAGTAGCCATACGGTTGTTCAAGCTCTGGCATGTATTTGAAATTCATGCCGTAGACTCCTACAATGAAAGTCAGAGGTAGGAAAAAGGCAGAAAACACTGTTAGAACTCGCATGACTTCATTCGTTCGATGCGAAGCTAGTGACAGATGTAAATGAATTAATGATGAAATACTTTCATATAGTTTTTTAGAATAGAAAGATAATCTTTCAGTCTCGCTTTGCAGCCTTTTTAAAGTGGAAGAGTTTCTAGCATTTGCTGTTTGAAAAAACAGCGGATTGGGTAATAGGTCCGCTATTTGCTGAATCATCTCTAAAAACACAGCGGCTTTTCTACGAGTTAAATATAATTCTTCGATGATCATCTGTGGATTTTTGTCTTTGAAAATTGTGACTTCATAAGATTCTAAACACCTTGACGCAGTTTGTATCGGTTTTTCAAATTGTAAAACCGATTCTTGAATTATTTTCGTGACTAAAGCATCAATGATATTTTTTTTCCCCGCAAATTGAGTTGAATTTTTTTTCAGTGCATTTAACCAATCCAGCTCACGACGATGCACTGTAATTAAAAAATTAGGACTATAGAACAGCGCTATTTTTCTGGTTAACTCACGAACTGTATCAGCATCAGATGTACACTGGTCATCGTAAATTCTTAAAATTAAAAAATGAATTCCCTCAGGCAATACATCAAATCTGGGAAAGTGCTCTGGGTTCATCGAATCTAACAAAAAAAAGGATTCAATACGAAATTGACGTGAAATATCTTGAATTTCGTCTTCGTTGGGATTGATCAAATCAATCCACTGAATGGCCCCTTCTTGTTGCTGAATTACGGTTTCTTTCATGATGGTGTTTCCTACTGAAGGTCTTATCGGTAACAGTGACCTTTTAGTTTAGGCCTTTGTCTTACCGAACCTAATCCACTCGAATACGCAAATAAGCGTTAATAAAATATATGTGGGTGAGGAAATGCTATGTAAAACACTTAAGTAATCGCCCCAGCCAGCATTTTGAATTTCTTCGCGACCACCAATAAAATATCGCATGGCCCCGATGGGCATAGCCATTCCAAATAAAAATATAACTGATAACCCGAAACTAATCTTTTCCTTTAAACGAAAACTCATCGTCATAATTCTATATCCCGTCACAACGAAAAAAAGACTGGCTACAAATGAAGCCTCATTTGTCGAAAAAAATTTGAATAATAAAACTACAGCCGCTGCCTGAGATAATAAAATTAGAACTCGAACAAAATATAAATTATTTAGTATAGGCATAAGTAATCTCCTTTTGAATTGGTCTACAATTAAAGAAGCGAAGATTCAATCTAATCTAAAGCTGTCTACAAGTTTGACAGTTCTGTCAAATCTCATTTTAAGAAATAATTTTTTTCAGTCGGAGGTAACTTTTCTGTGACTAATACGTCTTACTAACAAATGGCCACAATTAACAAACACCTAAACCGTGTCATAAAAGGAGAATTCCATGAAAGCAGTTCTAGTGAATAAACCCAATAAATCCGTTTTTCGCTCAACATTTTTATTAGCTTCAGTATCAACAGCGCTGTTGCTAACCACAGCTTGTGGAAAAAAACAAGCTGATGCCAATAGCGACTCTGTTTCCAGTTCAGAAGCCATCGTCGAATCCAGTATAAACACGGTAGGCTCATTTTTAGATGACCAATCCGGTGCTAATTATGCTGTTTATAGTTCTCAGAAATCTATGAATATTTGGGAATCTCTTTTAGGATCTTCAGCCTACGCAGCAAGTTGCTTACGTCCCCATTTTAGTTCCTGTCAAAATGGAGTGAAATCCGAAACTTATCAAGATTGTCAGATTGGCGCCTCTAACAAAACTTTATCAGGCACCATCACTTTGTCATATTCCCATATGAGTTGCACCCTTGCTACTGACGGTGACACTGTAACAAGAACGTTCGACATCACTGTCAGTGGACCTCGCGGAGGAGTCTTAACAAAATCCAGCGCCGTACATGCTGACTACAAAGGAGACTCTTACGGTGGTGGCGGCAAAATTACCAAAACTTCGGCCGGTTATAATTTAGAGTTTTTAGGAAAAAATTTAGCTTTAACTAAAAATAATAAATCTTTATTTGATATCTCTGTTCGCACACTGTCACCACTACAAATTACAGGCGGTTTGAGTCGAAGCCAACGTCGAATCTCGAACGGTAGTTTGGAAGTGAATCACAATTTAGCAAAATTTACTTCTGTCATCACAGCTCAAGATCTACAATGGGATAATAGTTGTTGCCATCCTATCAGCGGTTCACTTTCTATTGCTTACAGTGGTAGTCGAACAGGTACATCCTCTGTGCAATTTAATGGATGTGACACTGCAAACTTACAAGAAGATGGACAAACTAAACAAATTGAGTTCAGCTATTGTGAATAATGAACAACACAGACGAAGAGTTAATAAAAAAAATAGCTAATGGCGATAGGGTTGCGTTTGCAACCCTGCTTGAAAAATACAAATCAATGGTTTTTGGTTTTTCAGTTCGGATGATCAACGACAGAACGGTGGCAGAAGAAATTGCGCAAGAAACCTGGATGCGAGTGATAGAGCATGCAGACAGTTTTCAAGGACGATCAAAGGTGACCTCATGGATTTTGGCCATCTGTCGAAATTTAGCTTTGGATGAGTTAAAAAAACAAAATCATCACCAGAGTTTTGACGATGATGGCAACGGCACTGATAACCTTGCTGATAAAGAATTGTCGGCTTTAGTGGATGAACAGCCCTTGGCCGAACAACTGATAACAACTCAGCAGGATGTGCAGAAACTAAAATCTTTGATTGCAGAACTGCCCGACAAACAACGAGTGGCCCTTGTGATGATCCTATCAGATGATGAAACACCACAGTCGGAACTAGCACAGCAAATGGGAATCACAGTGAATGCGTTTAAAGCTTTAGTACATAAAGCTAAGGAAAATATAAAAACCAAATGGAGCATCGATGTAATGAAGGGAGGAAAAAATGAAATCAAATGATTGGTTCCATGAAGAACCTCCTGCGACTCATGTTGAGCACATTACGAAAATGGCTGAGTCGAAATTACTTGCTAATAAACAAAGAAAAATGCTTCAGACAAAAAGAAAATTCATGTGGTGGACTGGAATGGCTTTAGTCGCAGCCAGTGCTGTGTTGTGGTTTAGACGTCCTTATCGCAGAAACGAATTCGAGGAACTAGCTATGTTAGATGCCGAGGACTACAATTTTATGCTAGAAGCAGATTTAGATCAGGATGCAGACTTGTTAAATGATTTAGAATTATTAGAGTCCCTTGAGGACGAGAATTGGGGATAACTCTATGGATAAAATGAAACAACTATCTCCAGAGGAAATTCAAGAAATGAATGCGATGAAAGATTTGCTATTGAATCTGGATATTATGGAATCCGATGAAGATTTAGAAATGCTACAAGACGATGACTTAGAAACAATGGAGGATCAACATGAAGAGGCGTGATTTTCTAGTACAAGCCAGTTTGCTAAGTGCGGCTTTGTGGACAGAAAAATCCTTTGGCCAAGCCACCGAAAATTCTACAGAAGATATGCAATTACGTCAGGCCTATGAAAAGTTTAAAAACTTGCCACCTGAGCGACAAGCCATCATCAAAGAACGATATGAAAAATTTAAAAAACTATCGCCGGAACAAAGACAACGTGTTCGAAATAATTTTCTTCGCTGGCGCCGTCTGAACCCACAGCAAAAGCAACGACTCAAAGACCGTTGGTCTAAATTTAACTCTTTACCTCCTGCAAGAAAGCAGGTTATTAAAGACCGTTGGCGCAAGTTCCGCGCTTTACCATCTGAAAAAAAACAACTACTTCGCCAGAAATTTATAAACAGAAGAAAATAGGACGGGAATTTTATGTCAAAACTAGAATGTCATTTATTTATTTGCACCAACAGTCCAGACCGCGAGGGAAAGTGCGGACACAAAGGCTCGGAACAACTGCGCCAAAAAGTAAAAGAACAGTTTCTTTCTGAAGCTAAAGAAAAAAAAGTACGCGTCAATGCATCTGGATGCTTAGGTCACTGTGAGGACGGCATCGCAGCAGTTATTTATCCTCAAGCGGAATGGATGTTAAATTTAAAAAATACAGATGAGGATGTTACAAAAATAGTTTCTGTCATCAAATCCAAATTAAATGCTAGTTCTTAGTCCTGTTTTAACCAATCAGTTGATCAGTAAAAAATTTAAATTTCGCTTAATATATCAAATAGTTTGCCAAATATTCCGAAATAAAATTGATGCTTATGCGAAGTTTATTTTTATTCTTTCTGATAATAGTCTCGATATTTGTCCATTCAAAGGCTTTGGCAGCAGTGCTTGCAAAGTCTTCGCTATGGCTGCAGAACAAATTTTCAAATAAAACTTGTCAGGATTTGAACCAAAATGACTATCAACGTATTCAAAATTATTTGAATCAACAAGGCTGCGCGCTGACTAGCAACATCACAAGTGGTCAGTCCCGTACTTTATTGTCAACTGATATGAATGCCGTTACCGAATATCAATTTTTCAATAGCTTGGCTTTGAAAAATTTTGCACAGCTGGGTTGTAAGATATCTAGCATTGATCAATTTTCGACCGACGACTCATTAATCGAAATGCGCTCACAGGAAATATTTGATAAATTACCATTCATCAAAGAACAACGTCAGCTGGCCAATAACTCTTATCACGATTATCTAAATAAAATTCATGAAAATAATTCCTTTGCCAACACCTGCGCTCAAGCCACCGGTGAGTTTCGAAAAAAATGTTACAACGAATTAGATCAAGCACGGGCCCTTGAAAAAGAAATTGAAAAAAAATGGCAGACACATCGAGCTTTGGCTTTGTCCTTTACGGCCAGCATATGGAACGGCTCTACTGAAACTATGTCTGCTTTCATAGAAAAACTAACAGCACACAATCCACTGCCATCGAAGGAAGTCATAACAGCTGAGTTTAAAAAACAACTGCCCCTAGTAAAAAACGAAATTGTCATAAATAAAAATGCTTTAGCAAAACAATCCAGCGTGAATAATGGTAATCGCGTTTTTGATAATTTAACAGACGTCACTAAAAGACAATTACTAGAGTCCTCTTTAGACGATGGCCTGTTCACACAAGCCCACAAACAGAATGACGATTCAATGATCAAACTGTTGTGTCGCTTAGAAGGCCAGTACACAAAGGGTCGTGACAAGTTAAATCAAGTGGCCTCGACATCAACATTTGTATTGGGTGGATTCGCCGGATTGTTAGCAAAAATTCCTGTGGCTGTACGTGCTGGGCCCATCGCTAGTGTTCTTTCAAGAACTCGCGAATCATCAGCAATCGTGGGCTCACTCGCAACTGGAATTGATGCTGCCGTCATGGCAAATTCTATTCATACTTCATGCTTGAGCAATAAAATGAATTTCACCGTGCACAACACCTGTCCCAAAAATGCAAATGAAGTCAAACAAAACGAATTGCAAAAATTCGAACAAGACAACTGCATCTTAAACACCGCCTTAGGAATGGCACCCGTGGGAGTACTCGCTGCCTCGGCTGCTTACAAATCCCTGTCCGCTGTGATGGAAAAATATAAAGAAGCTTACCATCTGTCTGAAAACAGAAAAATTTCCGATATTTTAAAAACAGATGTACTTCTGCGGCTAGATCAGCACGCCAACAATCTCGCAAATAAACCAATCATTTCATCTGAATTATTTGCAAAAAATCAGCAACAAGCTGTAAAGTATTTCCAAGAAAATCAGTTAAAAGTTTCATCTGGTAAAACTCGAATGGATATCAACGAGTCAGAAGAATTCGCTTCAAGTATAGATATAGAGATTAAGTACTTCGCCAGTAATAAAATAACTCCAAGTGAACGTCAAATTTTAGACTCGAGTAAAAACCATAGAAAAGTATTTACTTTCGATGAAGTCCCCAAAGCCAATATTTTTGCTTCAGGAGCATCGCCATTTTGGAAGCATCCGGAATTCAGAAGTCGCTTTGAGGAGGCAAAAAAAATGGGTGTGACAATTCTATTGGATCCGCAAAAAAGTAGGGGCGCTCTTTACAATCCCAATAGTAAGTCCATTTACTTGAATCCGAATGCGCCTTTTCATTTTTTCGAACATGAATTTACGCATGCACAGTTCGATCATTTTCTGTTTTCTAAAATTTCCAGCAATGGTGTTTCGATTAATACGAAATTTCGCGAAGGAACCAAATTGCAAGCAATTCTGCCAGAAGGTGATATTCAAAAAATCGGCTCAAAAAATATTGCCCACATGCAAGATCTTGTTGAAAAATATAATTCCATTAATACGATTAACGAGTCACTGGCTGTAAAAAAACAACTACAAACTTTGGGTTGGAACCCCATAAGCTCAGACTATCTTTCAAATAAAATGTATGGCTCTGCTCATCGAATTACAGAATTATTAGAAGCTCAAAAATCTGCGTCGTCGGCCAGGTCAACAGTCGTCGTCGGAGCCGCTGGACCTATTTCATCTGTGGAATTCACTGCACAACAAGCCAAATTGCTAGATCACGAGCTTACTACATTTGCAGTAAATGGAATGATGGTTAGATCCTCGCGCGAAATTCAAAAGCAGATTGCCGGTGTTCGCAAAAATATAGCGAATGGAAATATTCCCATGGCATTGGGCACTTGGAGAAAAGTACAAGACCAATTACAAAAGCAAGAACCCGATATCACGACTTATTTTTACAGCGAAAATGGCGGCTTTATCCGTATGAATAGCAAAGAATCCCGTTTCGAATACACAAATTTGAATTCGGAAAATCCGCACTAGAACTTTTTGTAAAAATAACCCAACAACTGCTAGTAATAACCAAACTTTTAACGAAACTGTCTCAGTTTTTTCGTAAAAATTTAGGATACCTTGCTTTTACTACGAAACCGTGTTATGAATTGTTAATAACGGAGGTTTTAGAATGAGAACAGCAAAAGTCATTAGCTTGTCACTGCCCCCCGAAATGGAAGAAGAAGTTCAAAAAATTGCGAAAGAAGAGCATAGAACAATCTCTGAACTATTGCGGGAAGCATTCAGACAATATTTAACCAACAGAGATCTTTCTTCTATTAGAAAAGAAGGACGTAAGGTTGCAAAAAAAATGAAGCTAACACCTGACGTTGTAGTAAAGACAATTCGCACTGGTCGGAAATAGCGTTCTTCATGTTAAAAGTTTGTATTGATACTAATATATGGATCAGTGGAATTATGTTTTCCGGTAGGCCAGCAGAAGTCGTAACTGCTGCACTAAATCGAAAATTTGATCTTATACTTTCAACTATCATTCTTGAGGAAATTGAAAAAAATTTGATTGGCAAGTTTAAGTTTAGTAGGAAGAACACTCAAAAACTAATAAACAGGATTCTTCAAATTGCAGATTTGTATGAACCTTATGGAACCATAAGGCTTATCTCAGATAATCACCCTGATAATTTAATTTTGGAAACTGCTTCCATGGGACGCGCTCGATTTTTAGTAACTGGTGATAAAGAACACCTTTTGCCACTTAAAATATATAAGCATGTGAAAATAGTAGATGCCGCTGGTTTTCTCACTTACATTAAAAAATAGCTTTTCCACTTTCATTTAAAAAAATTATTAGGCAAACTGAACACTATAGTGGTTACCTTTGGGAAATAGATTGATTCTTTTAAATGCAACCATTTCTTTTCTTCCTTCGAGCATGTCTTGAACATCATCATAATTGTAGTCTGTCGGTAAAGAAAGATACGCAAGTCGCACCAAGCGATCAAATTTTTCACTTACAGGCTTATTTTTAGCTTCCATACGATAAAGATGTTCCGGACTGACATCTAACCGCTTTGCAAATGCTTGCCCCGAATAACCTTTACAGGTCCGCAAAAACCTTATCTCTTTACCTGTTAATGAATCGTCTTTTTTAAGCAAGGCCTCCACAATGACTGAATCAATTGCATCTAAATTTCCGTACTGAATATACTCTTCACCACAGTTGTCACAGTGATATACTTTTGCTTTGTGGATAACAACATTATCCAGCCCACTAGATTCATATTTTACATTTTTCACCTGAAACTCTAGCTTTTTTTTGTTATCACACATCGAACATTTCATACGAGACTTACCCCTTTCCTTTAACAATCGCCGTAATCACCACGATGTTTTTATATAGGTTTATATTACCTCTTTGCTTAATGCGTTTAATTCCATGGCTTCGAAAAATGATACACCCAGAGTCGTTACTTATCATTTCCTTCACAACTTTAGAAGCTTGGTTCACATTTAGTCTTTTATCGGCTTTTCCCTTGTATGACATTATATCATAATATGATAAATTATCATATATATCAATTTAACACGTTAGACTGTAGTCTGATATCATAATTATTTAAAAAGTGATTATATTTGATCTGGCTAATAAGTTGAAATAATGACATTTTAAATGAAGGGGCAAATTGGTCCTTAAAAGACACGAAAAAACAGTACAAATAAAAAAACCAGCTCGAGGCTGGTTTTTTTAATATTAGCTTATCGTTGAAGATGGTGGCCAGGGAGGGAATTGAACCCCCGACACAAGGATTTTCAGTCCTCTGCTCTACCGACTGAGCTACCTGGCCGCTTCAAAAATAAATTTAGACAGTTTGAATACAATTATAGTTTCACACTGTCAAATGCCGTTTTTAAATCTGATAATAAATCTTCCAAATCTTCGATTCCCACACTTAGTCTGATTAAAGAATCATCGATCCCCAAAGTTTTCCGCACCTCCGCAGGGACGCTGGCGTGTGTCATGATGGCGGGATGCTCGATCAAGGACTCCACACCACCCAAACTTTCCGCCAATGAAAACACTTTTACATTTTCTAAAAAGCTTCTAGCGGCACTCATTCCGCCCTTGATAAAAAACGTGATCATCCCACCAAATCCCGACATCTGTTTGCATGCTAAATCATGTTGAGGATGTGATTTCAGTCCCGGATAAATCACTCGCGCCACCTTTGCATGACCTTCCAAAAATTTTGCGACTTCCATGGCGTTTTCTTGATGAGCCTTCATTCGCACCGGTAAAGTTTTCAAACTTCGCAAACACATGAACGCATCAAATGGTGCTTGAATGGCCCCCATCGAATTCGATAAAAAACCCAACCGTTCGGCCAAGGCCGCACCCGAAGTAACCACGGCTCCGCCCACCACATCACTGTGTCCACCAATATATTTCGTAATCGAATGCACAACAATATCTGCGCCCAAATCCAAAGGCCTTTGAAAATACGGACTCATAAAAGTATTATCGACGACCACGATGATTTTTTTGGCCTTAGCCATTGTTGCAATTTTTTGTATATCCACCAACTTTAAAGTCGGATTCGTAGGTGTCTCTAACCAAACCATTTTGGTGTGAGGCGTGATCGCTTTTTCAAAATTTTCCGGCACCGTCAAATCCACATAAGAAAAACGCAATCCATGATGACTTAATACTTTATCAAACAAACGAAAAGTACCACCATACATGTCATCTCCGGCAATCACATGGTCACCTTCATTTAACAAATGTAAAATCGTCGTCGTGGCCGCGCAACCAGAGGCAAATGCAAAACCATATTTTCCGTTTTCTAAATCAGCTAAACATTGTTCAAAAGCTTTTCTAGTTGGATTGTGCGTTCGGCTGTACTCGTAACCCTTATGTACGCCCGGCGAAGCCTGTACATAAGTCGATGTTAAATACACCGGCGTCATGATCGCTCCCGTTGTGGGATCTGGGCTTTGTCCTGCGTGAATCGCCCTTGTCGAAAAACCGTGTTTGTTTTTATCTGCACTCATTTTATAGTCCTTTGTTTTAAGAATTTAATTCCTTCATGTCGCCTAAAAACTGCAACAAATCAATCTTCGAAATAATTTGCAACTCGTCCTTATAGGTAACCAATGCCACATAACCTTTTAATAGATGTTCATTTAATGCTGACAAGTCATCATTCGGATTCACATACACAATAGAGCCTTTGATTAAATGAATGATGGGCTCTGTTGGCTTTAATTGCCCCTTCACTAAAGGCACTAAAATGTCAGATTCATCCAAAATACCGACAATTTTACCATTTGAATAAACAGGAACCTGAGAAATTCCCGCCTCTTTCATCTTAGTCACTACTTGAATGACATTTTCACCCACGTCCGCAACGACCAAAGCTTGCGAGTTGGATCTTGATAAAATTAAATCTTCCACCGTCTTTGCTTTCAAAGGTGATGGCAAGAATCCATTGTCTCGCATCCAAGCATCATTAAACGCCTTACTTAAATACGAACGTCCACTGTCAGGAAATAAAACTAAAATCTTAGAGGGCTTATCTAATTTTTTCGCGTAATCCATTGCCGCCACCAACGCCAATGCCGACGAAGGTCCAACACAAATCCCTTCTTTGTTCACGATTTCTCGAGTCATCAAAAAAGCAGATCGATCATCCACTTGCACCACATCGTTCATATATTGAAAATGCACATTTTGCGGTAACATGTCTTCACCAACACCTTCCACTTTGTACGAATGTGGCGGATCTACAATTTTTTTATGATAAAATAAATCATGCAAAATAGATCCGCGCGGATCAGCCATAACGACTTTGATGTTCGAGTTTTTTTCTTTTAAATAACGGCCCACTCCAGAAAGAGTACCTCCAGTACCTGCGCCACCCACAAAAACATCGATTTTCCCATCCATTTGCTCCCATAACTCGGGTGCTGTTGTTTGATAGTGTTTCGTGGGATTATCAGGATTATGGTATTGGTTCGCATAAAAAGCATTCGGAGTGATCTCGACTAATTTAGCAGCCACCGATAAATAACTGCGAGGATCTTCGGGCTCAACTGCTGTTGGCGTGATCACCACCTTCGCACCGTAGGCTCGCAAGATCGCTCTTTTTTCCTCGGAAATTTTATCCGGCATTACAAATATAGTTTTATATCCACGAACCGCAGCGACCATCGCTAATCCCAACCCCGTATTACCTGAAGTGGCTTCAATGATAGTCCCTCCAGGTTTTAATTCCTTACGTTTTTCGGCTTCTTCAATGATGGCTACTGCGATGCGATCCTTTACGCTACCACCAGGATTGAAATATTCTAACTTGGCGTAAAATTCGTGTTTGGTTTTACCAACAACGGCATTCAATCGAACGATCGGCGTATTACCAATGGCCTGAATAATATTACTGTAAACTGTTTTCATCGATTACTTCTCCAATTCTGGGTTGTTTTTTGTGTGATTCATAGAAGAAACGGCGACTGTTTGAGATTTCAAAAAAGCTTGTTGTGTAGATTTTTCAATCAACTGCAATACCATCGACATCTGCTCAATGGGATCTTGTGGACAATTGATCTTATTCAATTGAAATAATGTTTTGATTTTTTCCTGATCAGGTTGAGTTTTCATTAACTCAGAGATCAGTAATTGCAAATTTTCGATAGATATTTTGGACATAAACCCTCCAATGGACTTTATTATGATGAGTCTAAAATTAATGAGACTTATCTTTAGCTGATGTCCAATAGGTTATCTATTTATGTCGAGGTTTTTCAACCAAAGTATAGAGCGATGGCTCAGGATGCCGAAATCAAGCTAATTAACAGTGGCGCCAACATCAAAATCAAATAGGCAGGAAACTGAAATAACAGCAATGGCATCAGCGCTTTCAACGGCAAGGTGCTAACAAACTCTTCGATTTCATCATTTGCTTGCTCTAATAGCTCTTCTTCTAATTGTACCAACACGGGATGAATGGATTCTCCACCCAAACCCTGATTTAACAACTGAATCAGGGCCCGCTGCGATGGAGTTTTTAGTGACTTGATCAGTGGTGTGATGTCTTGACCCAACTGCCTGGCGGTCATCCACCGACGCAGAAAGGGCGTCCACTCGGGATGATTTTCCAAAGTTTCGTAATCTTGCAAAGTTTTACGCAAGGACTCACCCGATTCTAATGAAAAACGAACATATATTAATAGATGTAGTGATGGAGCTAGAGTTTCCATTTATAATTCTTTCCAATTCTTAGTAAAAATAATAATCCAACCGCAAAAAGTGTCGTTGATAGCGCTATGACACCTTTTAAATTTTTTGCGGCATTGAATTTGATCGTGATCAATAACAAAACAACATACATGATGGACAAAACCCATGCTTGCGCATGCACCTGAGTCAGAGCTTTTCTGGACTTCCGTCGAAAATTTTCTTCGATTTTTAATTTTCGCCGCATATTTCGGAATCTTTCGATTTGTTTGTGCTTCGTCTGATTTATTTTTTCAATTTCAGAAAAAACCCAGGACATTTGCTGATCTGCTAAAATATTTGTCTTAAATTGAGAGGCTTGTAAAAAATCTATATACACCTTTTGAATCCATAGTGGCTTAAAAGAAACGGCCCACATGAACGACTCTTTCAGCGCATGTCCCGATCGCATTCGTACCATAACGGCATCTAAAATTTCTATCGTCATCGGCCGGAACTGCCCTCTGCGATGGTAAAGTAGTGCACAAAGAACAATCCAAGGTACCAACACGCAGAAAAAAATACAGAACAACTGCACATACATATGCGATCGAAGACTCAAGTTGATACAAAAAATAAAAAGACTCATCACAAATTGCATCGACAACAGTTTTGTTTTTTCAAAAAGTTGGAATTCAAATGCCGATTGCACTGTTAGATGTCCGACAACGAGTCCGAAAATTGAAATTAATCCCCACAACAACATGATTTATTCCTCCACCACAAAAAAAATGTACAAAAAAAGTACCAAAGGAAAATTTTTTTATTGACGAGATTCATTGCATTGTTAACACTATGGTTAAGAGCAAGTTAGAAATAACAAACAACAACAATAACGTTGCACCCGAAAGGGATCCACAGGAGGAGCGTAACATGGCAAAGAAGAAAGCTACAAAAAAAGTTGCTAAAAAAGCTACTAAAAAAGTAACTAAGAAAAAAGTTGCTAAGAAGAAATAGTTTTAAGCTATAACTTCAAAAACCCTTGGCTAAAACCAAGGGTTTTTTTTTGCCTTTTTTACAATTCATAAAAAACAGCAAAGCCGCGATGGTGGCTGTTTTTATGTTAAGTGATTTAGTTGAATAGTTGCGAATCCAGTCTAAAAAAAACTTACCAAATTTTAGCTTTCACGCCTTCTTGTTGTAGGAATTTTCGGATCATCGGACCGTCCAAATCTTCCAACCTAAATAATAATTTGTGGATTAAAGCATAGGTCTCTTCCGCTTTTTTGGTTCGCATCTGACCGGTTAAATAAACCATGTCGTCGCTGATCTTGATGGCATTATTTAATAAGTGGCTTATATCGGGATTCTTTGAAGTTCGATCCAATAAAACTAAAGTCTTATTGAAATTGGTAATTAATTTATCCAATTGCGTAATCATACTGGTCACATTGCCTTCATTTTTTTCAATAATCTCTATCACTTTTCCTGCTAAGCCATAACTTTGCGATATCAACTGATCAATTCGGGGGGGATCTTCACCGCGAACAGCCTCGCCGGCAGAAAATTCAGAGGCTTCTGTCGATCCAGGCGATATTTCTAAAAACTTTTCGCCGATCACGCCGGCTAAATTGATAAAAAAACGGGAATCTTTGCGAATACTCGACCAAGCTTTTTTATCTACGGCGATAGTGATCTTTAACTTCACTTGTTCGCCTGTTGGTGATTTTTGAGTCGGATCAAATTCAATTTTTTTGACCTTGCCTACTTTGATACCCATGACTCTGACAGGTGAACCCTCTTCAATGCCACCCGCATAGTTGTATAATACTTTCAATTCATTCGAATTCGAAAATGGAGAAACGACTCCCAAAACGTATGCAAATAAGACAACTAAGATAAGAGTCACTAAGAATAATAAACCAACCTTGGTTTCTGCTTTCATTTTACTTCCTTTTAAAAAACTGAAAATACGTACGTTAGTATAAAATCAATTATAATTATTGCTACCGAGGAAGCAACAACACTATTCGTGGTAGCTAGGCCAACTCCCTCGGCGCCGGATCGACATCGAAATCCAAAAAAACAACAGATCAATGGAATGGTTGCACCAAAAAATGTGGCCTTGACGATCGAAAATACAAAATCTTTCATCGTCACAAATCGAATCATCGCTGAAACAAATAATCCCGAAGTAAATCCCAGATACACTTCACTGACCAACATGGCGGTGTATAAACAGGCCACGTTGGCAATGACGGCCAAACATATTGATCCCAATGTGCAGGCAATTAATCTGGGAATAATGATGTAACCTGTGGGACTGATGCCTAACATTTTCAAAGCATCGATTTGTTCTGTGACTTTCATGGTGCCGACTTCGGCGGCCATACCGGCACCAACTCTGGCCGTTAATAACAAGGCCATAACGACAACAGCCAGTTCTCGAAGTATTAACATCGCTGCAAATCCTGGAACAAGCGAATCATTTTGAATCACTAGCTTCATATGAAATGAGCTTTCTAAGATTGTGACCATGGCTGCAAAACACACACAAAATATAACGATCAATAAACTACCGTGGGCTACAAAGTAAATTTGGTCTATGGTTTGTTTGACTTGCAGTTGTGTTTTCATTTTTAAAACACTCCAAACATTCTTAGGATGGAATCTCCCAGAAATGTCGTCAACCAATCTAAAAAAACAATTCCTACCATGGTAATAACGGATGTTTGTACAACGGCTTTACCAACTCCCTTGGCACCACCAGTGGCGTGATAACCTTTATAAGTACAAATTAACGCTAACAGAATGGCGAACACAAAACATTTGAATAGACCATTCGCGATCGAACCCATCGATACAATCCGCGGAATATGACGAATATACTCTTCGGGATTAACACCGGCAAATAAATATCCCATCAACATGCCGCCACCAATGGACATCAATAATCCTAGACCTAGCAGAAAAAAACTAGAGGCGACAATGCCGATAAATCTAGGAACTATAATTTCTTGAAGCGGGTCTGCTCCTAAACAACGGATAGCATCGATTTGTTCAGTGACTCGCATGGTGCCAAGTTCAGCGGATGTGAAAGCACCGATTTTTCCACTCAGCATGAAGGCGATCAACAAGGGGCCGACCTCGCGAATGGTACCACTGGTGGACATGCCGCCAAGGTATCCAAGGGCATCAAATTCTTTCATTTGCATGGCAAATTGAATTGTCATAACAGCGCCGACAAAAAATCCTGCCATACCCGTAGTGGAATAGCTTTGCTGAGTGACTCGCCATATTTGGTTAAAGATTTCACTGCGCGAGGTCGGTTTAATGATCATTGTTTGCAAAATTTGTTTTTGAAATAGCAGGACCTTACCAATTTCGGTAGCTGGTTCGGTGACTGCAACTTTGATAAAATTTAATTTTTGTAAGCTAAGTAGCGCTTTTTCAACAAATTTGTGAGCCGTCGTATTCATCTAAACTGAATGATAATCGGCTGTCGGGAAATTTCAATCATATCTTTTGCGTTGATGAAAACTTCTTGAGAGGGATTTTCTTTACTGTACATGCGAATACTTTTTAGACTCCACATGCGTGGCCAACTGTCGGCCACATTAAAAAAACGGACGTGCACTTCGTTGTTGGTATTTTTGTTGGCCGCTGTGGATTTGTAAAATTGAAATTCTCCGTCGGCAACGGGCTCGCCCATGATTTTTGCGACGGGGATCATCAGTGGATTAATCGTGTTGGTATCGGCGCCGATAAAACAAGAACCTTCGACTTCCATTTTGGGAAGCTCACCGCTTTGGATGGCACCATCACCATTGAAAGTTAACTGCATGGTCGAGTACCGATCACAAGCAAATTGTTTTTCACCGTTGGGAGATTTCACAACAAAATGTCCTAATTGCAATCCTACTTGAAATCCATCATCCGTATTTTCTTCGACCACTTCGGCGCCGGCCATGACTCGTTCTTTGGTGGCTCGATTCAAATCGTTGCCTTCAAGGTTGGAAAAATCATAGGATTTTTTGATGGCTGCAGGATCACGACTTTGATTGGGACTAATAGACTGAGTGACTTCATAGGGAAATTGCGGACTGAACCAATGTAGTCCCATGGCAAACATAAAACATATAAATAAGAACAAACTAACTAGAAGAAATCTCAATTTCATTCTCCTTTAGTAATTGGTGCAATCATGACACAATAAGGATCTCTTATTTTGTACAGAATTTAAACTGGACAATAGTCGCAAAATTACTGGGTAGCATTGAGTTTCTATAGATTTGGCATAACGGTTTCAAGCGATAGCTGTACGGAGCTATTTTGTTCCGAGTTAACAAAAGTGATTTTATTTTTAGGGATTGTTTTGACTGCCTCTTGTAAAAACTCATCAATCCATGAAGGTGTTAACAGGTTTACTCCTTCAAAATCTAATTCAAGACTTGTCGCTTGGTGTTTATCTAAAAATTGATGTCGAAGCACCAAGGCAGCATCTCGCCCTTCGGGTCGAGAAACTAAAAAATCTCCGAAGGATTTTACTTTAATATACATATTACCAACCAATCACAGTAAAAGTACCGATTCCCTTTAGCGGAATCGATTCCGTTAGTACCAAGTTGTTTAATGAAAAATACTCTTCACCTGACATACAAATTAGTCCCATGTTACATCTAGAAAGAGTAGTGCTAACAAATTTTAATCCGTTGCCTCTTTTCTCAGGCATGCGTCCGGTTATAATTTTCGTAAATGCGACTGACAAATAAGATTTATCGTCTTTATTCAAATTGTAAACCTTAGACAAAGATGACTTTATTCCCTGACCTCGGTCGGCAACAATGGCATATTCAGAAGTTCTGATAAAAAGACAACCCATTTCGTCCTGCCACTGACCTAGATTGTGATCAAATGAATTATTACCAATTTCTCCAAGGCTTGCCATTAACAAAAAAAGGCAGTCGCTTTTTAACTTATTTTTAAGTTCGTTTGTATAACTAGAAAGTCTGCCATTAAAATCCACCCTAGTTCTACAAAAGTTGGATTCAATAAACTGACTTTTAAAACCAGATTGATACCAGGTCAGAATTTCATCAGAGTGTTCGATATTTATCTTCATCTTAAATAAAATTCTACTTTATTTTTTATCGATTGTAAAAGCTATTTATTTTTGTTAGCGGGAGTGCGGGTCTGCTGAGGTTGACGAGGCTCAATACGAATTATTTCCGAGTCATGAACTTTCAGTTGGATTTCGCGATTGGGTTTGTAGGACTTGAATTCAAATTGATTGCGAATGGCGACGGGAGGTAATTGAAAATATAATGTGGCCTCTGGAGTTTCAAATTTGATTTGCTTGGTGTCTTTGTTGATGGTGGCAAATCCTTGATAGGTTCGAGGTTGTTTAGCGATAACGGACGTGACTTTCGCGTGAGCCACTTGTGATAAAACTAGTACCAGTACGAATGCAGCGAGGGTGTCAAAAAATAAACTCAATCCATAAGGGTGATTAGGGGGTGCGAATTTAAAATTTAGTTTGCTCATTCTGTTTTTCATCTAAATATTTATCCAATATTTTTTGTATGCATTATACTTGTAGATTACTTAGCCTGAGGGACCACTTTGGTTGCTGGCGAAGGTACTGACTCACTAGTGGTTTGTGACTTTCTTTCTTTGTCTGCGACA
Organism: Bdellovibrionota bacterium; assembly: GCA_052033755.1. Classification (GTDB taxonomy): domain Bacteria; phylum Bdellovibrionota; class Bdellovibrionia; order Bdellovibrionales; family Bdellovibrionaceae; genus JBPOJH01. The sequence continues at coordinate 40,315 of JBPOJH010000021.1, forward strand.
TTATAGTTATCGCAATACTTGCCACCCATTTGTGATACATGCACCTCATAAATTTCAGTTCTATATTCACGGTCTGGATCTTGAAATACAGATGACGGTTCTTCTTGATAAAAAATGCCATCTTTGTGATAAATATTCATACTTTGTTTTTTTCCATCTTGATCTATAAAACTTAGCACATTTCCATCACCACTTTTCTGCTTGGATAATTGAATGGGCACAATAAATTCTTCGTGGCCATTTACTCGCATTTTGAAAATGCGTGCTTTTTGCTGATCTATCGTTCCACCATCTTTGCAGTAGCCTTCTTTTTTATCCTGGCTTATCGATTTTCTAATGTCATCTATACTTTTAATTGGTTGAGAAAAGCTTTTCCTACGCTCGTGCATCTCGTTTAACTTTTCATCTTTCAGTTTCTGGGATATTCTTTTTATTTCATCGCATTTAACTGCTTTATGATTTAATCCAGAGGCAATTTTTTCTAAGGTCTTTAGGTTCTCATCATTTCTACTTGTACTTATGGCACGGTAGCAGCCAAATAGTTTTTTGCATTCGGAGTTATTAGATAAATACTCAGGTAATTTTTTTGCACCATCTATTACTACAGGAGAAGAGCCTTCATTAATAATTTTTGTTAAATTAACACTTAAGTTTAATTCTTCTTCGGCAGGGGGGTTATTCTTATCTCCTTCCGATACCAGTTCACTTATTTCGCTAAAACTTAAATCTTCACTGTATCCCTTATTAAGGAAGGAAAAACCACCACATCTTTTTAAACAAGACCTATTTGGCAAATTTATATCGTCACACAAGCCAACATAAAATGATGCTGTCACACAATTTTTTTCAGAGATTTTTTCATCATCTTTAGACTTTCCTGGTAGTATTCCTTTCTCATCTCGATCTCGAACATCAACAGCTAGACATTTTTCAGAGTCGGTCATGTTCTGCTTTTGTACTAGTTCAGCTTTTTTCGATGATACGTCTTTATCTCTTTCCTTCACAATTGATTGCAGTTCTTTGCAACGACCAGCCTGTTCTGTCGCTAATTTAAAATTTTCATCATCCTGTAAACCAGGCTGTGTTAGTTTTTGTATAATACCACTATTTTTTTTTCCACTAATTAATTCCATACAAGTTAAGTCTATTTCATTGGATATTTTATTCACTCGGTTGGTAATTGGTCCGAGATCAGATAATTCAACGACAGCGGATAAATCTTTACGAACGCCTTCAAGCTCAGTGGTATGTTTTGCTAAAGACGCGCCTGTTGCTTGTATTTTTGTACTTATATTATCAACAATATTTTTCTGTTGTATCTTATTGGCTCTGCTAACCACTACTGCAGTTTTGTCAGATTTAACCTCAGTAGAAAGTTGCTTTTTTTCGACTGCCTTTGATGCGGGTTTAATCGTTGTTACCGGTTTAGCAGTTGTTGAAGCCACAGTTTCAGTTTTATTAAGAATGGATTCAATCTCAGATTTAAATCTAGGATCATTTAAAAATGAAGAAAAACCCTCATTGGATTTTTCTTGTAAGCCTTCGGAATATATTTTCTGTTTTTGACTTGGTGCCAGCTCCATGAAGTTTAAATATGCTTTTTGTTTGTTTTGTAAAAGAACAATCTCAGCATTTAACTTTCGGATACGTTGCTTTGAAAAATCAATTGTCGTTGGCAGAAGAGACATATTGGCTGAATTATCAACAATATATTCATGTTTCTTTTTGTCTGAAATTTTTTGCTGTATTATCTCATCAATTTCTCTGACATACGTTGGGCTAATCTGAGCTTGTACCAACTCCTTAATAAAAAGATTGGTAATACAGAAAAAAAATAGCAAAGCCACTAAAAACTTTTCGAACATAAAGTTCTCCTATAAATTTAGCCATACAACCTAAACATCGGATTATTTTGAAACTAACTTAATGACTGGACCATCGATCAAAGTCGATATTATCGCGCTCCTTTCTAGCAGAATTTTTCGCATTTCATTTTGATACATCGTGCGGTCATAAGATTATGATTGACCGGTATTTTGGCTTTATAAAACTCACCTGAAAGCGCGATTGAGGTGTTCTTATTCTGATTTTCTAAATCTGCAGCTACACACTAGCTGGTGTCGCGATTATTGCTTTTAACGTCGAGTTTGTGTCACGCATAGAGCTACTCAAAAATCGATTTTTAAAATATGTGATATACAAAAACAAACCGTAATAATTTATTTTGTGCGATTGGGGTTTATATGAACATGTTAGCAAAAATATCCAATGAGGAACTAGAATTTCGCTTAAAGGATTTGGTATCAAAAGAACGAAAATTACTTCATGTAATTTTGGAGCATATTAAAGAAGTCGACACTCGTAAATTATATTTACAGCGAGCCTATCCTTCCATTTATGAATATTTGGTGAAAGAACTTGGTTACTCGGGATCGGCCGCCATGCGGCGGTTAGAGGCCGCTCGATTATTGAAAGAGGTCCCTTTGGTTTCAATGAAAATTCAAGAAGGCACTTTGAATCTTTCACAAATCGGTGAACTAACTAGAATGGTGAAGGAAAAAGAGCGCATCGACTGCTTCTGATTCCAGTTCAATTTCAATAACATGTGACAACTCCGTTACCACCGCTGCGGAGACTGAGTGCGTCGCCAAAAGTGTAACGCCCAAATTACGACGAACGATTTTACTACGTGATATTTGTTGTCAATACGTTGATAAAACCACCGGGCGAAAATGTACTAGTACTTACGGATTGCAAGTGGACCATAAAAAACCCCAATGGGCCGAAGGAGGAAATCAAAAACACAACTTGCAAGCCCTTTGTTTTAAACACAATCAATTCAAATATCTTCAACAATCCGGTATTCGAAAACTATAGACTATTGGCCAGTTACAAAATATGCGCATCAGTATGATAATGAATACGTAATAAATTAATTATGCGCACTAGCTTTGGAGACACTATAGAAAAACTAAACTATTTTTTTAAAAAACAGTTACCGGCATTGGCAACTTGTCGCACATTAAAAATTTTACTTTTCGTAAGTTTATTTTTAATTTCTGTTTGGAATCCACATACCGCAAATGCAGAAGCAACTGTGCCTGAATGTCTACAGCCCAGTCAAAAACAAAGTACGATCGATAAGTTTATTGCCGTTAAACGCAGTCTTGGTTGCCGTTTTTCGTTAGACCCAAAAGTGTGTTCTGTATCGCTTGGTATCGGAGCCAGCGCTGCCGTTATCATGGGAGCCTCCGCAGCCAGTCGAATTCGTAGTCCCAACTTTCATTGGTGCTCGAAAAATTTTTCCTCACATATTATTCTTGAGTGGCTATCTGGAACGAATGCCTGGGCCACGACCACACCCGGCTGTAAAGATGTCGATGAGGTCATCAAACAAAAAGCAAAAGATTCCTTAAAAAAAGCGCAATTGGATTTGCAAAACGAAATCGAACGCCTACGCTCTGTTAAAAACAAAGTCGCTGTTCAAAAACTTATTGAAGAGAAAAAAGCCTTAGCGGCTTTAATGTCAAAACTGTATGACAATCATTTTTTAACAGACAAAGAACTTTACTCGATTTTAGATAATATCTACTTACATGGAGCTACCTCCACCGAACACCTGCGGTTGTTGCAGGATTTACAGCAATACGAAAAAACACGCGAGTTTCGCATCATCAATTCGACCATCGTGCATCACTCTGCTGGTTCTGAATTAAGTAAATTGAATAACCATAGACTTACTCAACGCCTGCGAGAAATATTTAGCGGACAAAAGCCCATCAGTATTGCCTCTGCTCGCATGGGACTTGCTGGCGTAGCTCTAAGTTTAGTTTCTGCTACCGCCAACGCAACAGCTGCAGATCGTGGTCAAGGCTTATCCGCCGCAATGACAGATCTGACAATGGGAGGACTGGGTGTTTCCTCCGTCGGGTGTAGCGATTTTAATGCTTATTATGCGATGGAAAATCGAAACAATCATTGTCAGCCTAATTATTCTTTGGACAACGGAAAAAGTGATGCGTTTTTTCAACTATCGACTGAAGAAATGCTAGAGAAAATCAAACAGGATTCCAATCTGTGTCGCTTAGTACAGACCGCATACACCGAAGCCTATCCCACACACAAAAAAGTCAACTGCGGCAATCCCACATTGATTGACTTAGGAGAGGGAAATCATATTTCAATTCCTACTGCAGTCAAAAATCCTCCTGATATTTTTCATTGGAAAGACAACGCCAACACCTATCAAATGTCGAACGATGAAAACGGCCAACTTATTTTAATGAAAATTATCAATGGTCCATTTACTACCACTGCTAATGTGAACTCTGTTGAAGCCCAACAAACTAGAGTGCAGTTTCAAAAAAAATACATGGCTGATGTCTCCGAAACCTTAGCCTGCTGCACATCCACAGGCCCAAGACCAACCGATGAAGAGTGCGCTCAAAAAGGTGTTCGCACCACACTTCCCGGAAATGCACCCTATGCCCCTGGATTCAGACCAAACATGACAATCGAAAGCACAAACTAGTAATGGTTATTCAACAAAATTGCGATTATTGACCTTGCGATTTGCGTTTCATTGCGTCTGGCTTTGACTCTATTTTTTCGACCCAATTCGCTTTATCTATAAAATCTGCTTCTAATTTTTTGCGGTCATCATCGAATGATTGGCGCACTCTGTTTAAAGCTTCTTTTTTCTGTTGTAGCTTTATCTTTTCCGGATCACCATCTGGTAATTTAGAAATAGCCTGATCAACGTCAGTTTGATCTTTGGTTAACTTGGCAATGTTATCTTTGTTTTTACTATCAAAATCAATTAACCGTTGGCGACTCGCTTGCAAATCATGCTCTGCGGTTTCAGTATGCTTCTGTCGAAGAGTTTTTTTCGCTTCCGGTTTTGCGCTTGCTTCGACATCGCCAGTCGTCGCATTTTTATTTTCTTTGGAATTCAACTGTTTAGTTTCATCACCTGTTTTTTCAGAAGTTGACGTCTTGTTTGGCTTAGATTCTTTTTTCCCTGCCTGTCGTTTTAATTTATCAGAATTGGGCTCCATTTTTTCTGCCCAGCGTGCCTTTTCATCAAAGTCATTTTGCAATTTTTCTCTTTTTTCTTGAATTGCAGACGTTCGCTTTTCTAATAATTTCGCTTCTGTTTTAAACGCTGCCGTATCATGAGCATCTAAATTATGCTTATTCAGCTTTTCAGCAATCTCTGTTTGACGAGCCTCGATATTAGTTAGTTTGCTATTATTTCTTTTGTCAAACTCTACCAATTTTTCGCGACTACGTTCTAAATCATGTTCAGCCAAATCGACTGCTTTTTGCCTAGCTGTTGTTGTGGTTTTTACCTCTGTAGAGCTGACAACTTGTTTAAATTCTTTTGAAAATGGTTTTGTGACCACTGCACGAAATTTTGCATTGACTGAAGAGGCTACGACCTTCGTTCCCGCTGCCAATTTCACTGCGGATTGTTTTACTTTAGTACCTATAGAAGTCTTTGCGGTTGCGGCTTTTAATGTGCTTTTTGCTGACATTATTTTTTTAGCTTCCGCAATAAAAGTCGCTGGCTTTTTAAGTAGTTTGACTAATTTAATAATACCCACACCTGATATAAATGCGGTTATCGTTTGTGTGGTAACACGACACATGTATTGTTTTTGCGCATAAGAATTCATACAACTAAAAACCGACTGATACTCGTCTTTGATACTTTGAGATAAAAGATCTACTAATTTATTGCCAAAATCTGACCAATCCTTTTGATCCACTACAAATTGAGCTGCACTTTTCCAGGTTTCAAAATCGAATAAGGAAGTAAATCCGCTCCAGGCACCCTTGGCAGCGATCCATAAATCTTTAACACCCAGTAATGCATTTTTACCGCACTCATACAGGCCATCACTACTGAATACTGCTTTATCTGTTTTACTTGATTTAGCAAGACACTGTTTTTGCAACTCGTTTTCATTGGTAATTTCTTCAGTTTGTTTTAAAAAATTGGATAGGGGACCGCCCTTGGAACAACAAGAGTTTTTTGCCAATACAGCCGCGGCTTGCTGAATCGCGGGACGCACTGCAGTCGCCTCCTTTTCGCAATCAGTACAGACCTTGCCTTCCATTTTTTCTAGCGCTGTTGACATTTTTTTCTGAATAGAATCCAGATACTCAGTACTTCTTTTGTACTCTGATGCTATGGAATCCGGGCACTGTATCTGATCCTGTTCCGAACTTGATTCGCATTTCGAATCGAAAATATGATCCCAATATTTTTTAGAGTTTTGTCTAGCTTCGACAAATAATTGCTTTAAACAATGCTTTTTGTTATCCGAGTTGTCAGATGATAAAACCCCTTCTTTAATGAGTTCAAAATTGTATAAAGCTTTTCCTTTACCACCATCATTGGCTTGATGTTGACCAGACACCACATAATCACTGACAGTAATTTCTTTACTACAATCAATAGCAGTTGCTTCTTCAGCATTAGCTGTTGAAGTCATTGCGGAAATGGATTGTATTTTCGAGCTGGACAAAAATTTTGAAACGACATTATTAACATTAAAATCAATTGTTACTTGCGCGAATCCTAATCCTGCATCTGTATCTACTTGATAATTCGCATGTTTTGTATTTTTAAAAGAAAATGACTTAACACCTTGGTCAATTAAATCCCGTATTTCTTGAGATTGATTGTCTGGATAGCTAATGGCAGCAGTAGCTAAATCATTAGCTCCCACCAAATACACTGTTTTTTCCACATAATTTTGATCGTTTTTTTGAAAATTATAAGTGGTAAAAATTTTAATGGCTTGGCCATCATCTTGCGTTTGTAGGTCGGTGACTTTTCGATTTAATATTTGACGAATTTCATCCATTTCTTGATTCGCGGACAGAAAACCTGAGGAAATTTCATTCTTCGAAAGGTTTTTCGTTTTTTGATATAAAGACTTCCCTGGATACATAGAGATGATAAGTTTTACATCTTTGTTTGAATATAAACTAAACGCTTCTGTCGTTTTATCTGCAAAAGTATCCTCGTGATAAAATTTCAGATCAGACGGAAAATCATATTGATTTGCATTGCTTGCTTTTTGTGAACTGGCGTTTTTTCCCACTCCCTTGGCTAAAGCTAGTGGTGATTCCATTAAGAGGAATATCAATACCAACAACATGACAATAGATATTTTTTGCAGGATGTTCACCATAATCAAATGTCTCCAAATCGTTAAGTATAAAATACTGTAACAAAACAATATCGGATTTTTTCGATACACGCTTAATGCAAGACTTTGGTCTTTAAAAGGTGGCGATTTAATGAATAATCCAACTCCCCGATAAATCACTAAAATGCTTTTTATCGGGGAGTTGAGATGGCTTGACAACTCCCCGACAAATCGCAATAATGCTTTTTATCGGGGAGTTGATAAACTTATGTTTTTTGGTCGAAAAAAAGAGCTCACGCTATTAAAATCTTTGTTAAATAAAAACGTAGCTTCATTGGTAACTGTCTGTGGACGACGAAGAATTGGTAAAAGTTCGCTGATTGAACACTTTGGATCAAGCAATGGAAAGTATATCTGCATACAAGGTTTAGGACCTGATCTTAAGGTAAAACAGAAAGATCAGTTGGAAAATTTTGCTAATTCACTTAGTCAGCAAACAGGCCTAAAGAAAGAACACTATGACAATTGGACAGAAGCCTTTATTGACCTGTCAAAAAAAACAAGCAAAGGCCGTCATGTCATCTTGCTAGACGAAATTTCTTGGATGGCCAAAGACGAACCGTTATTTCCCTTGCTTCTTAAAAATGCCTGGGATGATTACTTCAAAAAAAACCCAAAATTGATCCTTGTTCTTTGCGGATCTGTATCTACTTGGATTGAAGATAATCTTTTAAAAAGTAAAACTTATCTAGGACGAATTTCACTGAATATAAACTTAAAAGAATTACTTTTGCCGGAAATTAATAAATTTTGGACCAAACAAAAATATCGCTTAAGTTCTTATGAAAAAATGATGATTCTTTCGATAACTGGAGGCGTACCTAAATATTTAGAAGAGCTTGCTAACAAACCCGTTGCAGACGTGGACCTGGCTAGAATTTGCTTTGATGAAGCTGGTTTTTTATTTAATGAGTTTGAAAATATTTTTAGTGATATCTTTGGAAAAAAAGCCGGGACATTGAAAAAAATGGTACGCGCCTGTCTTTTTCAAAAGTTATCCCCTGCCGAATTATCCAAAAAACTAAAAATTGATTTTAATAGTGAGTTTTCAAATTATTTGCATATCTTAGAAATATCTGGATTTCATATACGAGATTTTTACTACAAATCCGACGGCTCGCAATCGAAATTAAGTCATCTAAGAGTGAGCGATAACTATCTACGATTTTATTTAAAATACATAGAACCAGTTAAAGATAAAATTAAACATTCAGCATACAAAGTACAGTCACTGCAGGATTTATCCAGTATTGATACGCTAATGGGTTTTCAATTTGAAAACTTAATAATGGCCAACCGAAATAAAGTCATTTCAATTTTAGGGCTCAATCCCAGTAAAATTAAGTCAGCCTCTGCTTATGTACAAAAGGCGAATAAAAAAATTAAGACTGGTTGTCAGATCGATTTACTAATCCACTCATCAATGGATATATATTTTCTTTGTGAAATAAAATGCAAAAAAAACATAGAGAAAACTGTAATCAATGAGGTCGAAAATAAGATAAAAGCCATCAAATTACCAAGACGTAGCATCGTAAGGCCAGTTCTGATCTACGTCGGAGAAATATACCCACCTCATTTGCCGGAAATACAGAATTATTTTCATCGTATTATTTCGTTCGATGAAATGTTAGTCGAAGACTAACCACAGGCCGTGCGAATATAGGATTTGTATTCGACACCCATTTCTTCGGCTTCTTTACCGATAGCTAGCAAGCCCAGGCGTGCGGACCATCCATACACGTTTTCTAAGGGACTTCCTTTTACGCTGACACTTAAATCTGTCACGCATAATCTTTTATAAACAGCGCCCGGAGAATTTAAACTATCAGTGGCTCCTTTTTCAGCGTGCGTGCGCAAAAAGCCACCCGTCAATTCACAGCCAATCATATAAATTACTGGTTCAGCTGAAGCCCCATCCGATTGCACCACAGATGGAATTCCCTCTTGAATAATCACTTCCTCGACGTCGCGTCCACCTTTGGCGGCTTTCATTTTTTTTCTGGATTTATACGACCACTCTAATACTTCTTGTCCACTTCCAACACGAATCACTGCCAATCCATAAGTGCCTGCATTGTTTTTTACAAATGCAAATGGCTTTTCTGTGATACCACGTGCAGAATATTTTTGAGCCACATCAGCCAACAGCGCATCAACTCGACTGGCTAATAATTTTTTCGATTCCTCGCTACTAATATCAAAATGAGCAAACTCTTCTGTTTGGATGTTCATTAAAAACGGATCCACACCAATGATTTCAGAAAATTCATTCACTAATTGATTGTAATGTTTAAAGTAACGACTTTTTTTGCGCTGATACCAACCCAGTTCCCTGGGAGGATTCATGGCTGTGCGCACTTGTTGCGCCCAATCTTCATTCGATTCTGAAAAATCATTGTTAGAGATAATTAAATCCGGCTTGAATTCTTTAACCGCCGTTGAGTCCTCATAAGCTGAATGCACTTGAATTTCTAGGCCCGTGGCACTAACAACTTTTAGTGGTTCTGTGATGGGCTTAGGTATCGCTACCATCACTTGATTTCCAGATTCTTCTAATAAAAATTTAATCGTGGCTACGTTTTCCCAATAATAGGAATTATTCGTATGCTCTTCCGTTACCAATAATATTTTTTTGACAGAGTTCCCATAATGCTTACGCAAATAAGAATCAAAAATGCTAATCGAGGATTCTTTATCCACCGGACAAATATTATTAAAACCCGCCGGATAAATATTAGCATCTACATTTGATACCTTAAATCCCGAATCACGAATGTCATAGCTAGAATAAATCGGCAACGACAGCTGGCGACTGCGATCCGAGTACCAACGGCACAGTTTTTCATATTCATCACAACAGATATTATGTAAATTATCTCGCATCATTTTATTAGTTCCTTTGCTGATTAATTTTCAACCGGGGTCAAGCGCAAGCCACTTTTTTTCGGACTTAGTCGCTCTAAAGATTCCGGAGTCAGTGGAGTTTTATCATTCCAGCTTGTTAACTGCACCACAGCGTCAGTTTCAAAATCCTTCATAAACCGATCCCAATCAGCAAGAAAAGAATTATTATCGTCATTGACAACTAACACGTAATTCTTAGCCTTCTGTTGCATAGTTAATAATTTTTCCATCAGATTAATTCGAGTTGTGGTCGATAAGTTTTTATTCGAAACGATAAACTGATAAATAACTTGATAGGATTCCTTTAAATTCATTAATGACATCAGGGACCACGTCGTTTGGTTTTGCTCCATCGAACGTACTAAAAATAACTGTAAGATATTCAGCGTATCCATCAGTTTATCCACATTTTCTACGCCCAACTGATTTAAACTAAGTACGCCCATTTTATAATACGACTGAGATAGCTGGGACCGTTGCTCTTGATCCGGCAAACCTTCTTGCAATTGAATAAGACCTTTGTTGGCTTGCTCAAACAACTGCATCGCTTTTTCATATTGCCCTTGTCGATGATAATACGCTGCCCATCTGGCAGGTAACTCGGCCATACGAGTGCGCAAATCTAATTTATCTTTGTTACGTTCTGCATCCGTTAAAGTCGCATAAACTCGAGGTTCATCACCCATAGCTTCGTACGCCACCGCCATCCAAACCAATGATTCATAAATACCATAACCTAAAGCGGCCTTAAACGGAGTGATTGATTCAACATATTGCCCTTGCCCCAATAAAGAACGGCCATAACTTAATTGAGCTTCAGCTTCGAACACAGAGTGAAAATGTTGAGCGAAAAAATCCTCATAGGCTTTTTGTGCTTCTAAAAATTGTCGACTTTCCAGCAAAACATTCGCGGCTTGCAATTCATTTTGCATTTTAAGTTTTTCATCCATCGGAATTGATAAACCAGAAACATCCTTTGGCGACTTGTGACTACAACTAAGAACTGTGGCAAGGATAAGAACTTGGACAAGAACATGGACACGGCCAAGTAAAAATAAAATCATTTGCTTGTAATTATTTTTTTTCATCTTTTACCCATCCCAATTGATCAAACTGAATTTTTATATATTTTAATAAGCTTTTTACGCCAACTAGGTCAGACACATCATTATCCAATTCCGGCAACCGAACTACGATTGACTTACCTTTTTGATGCAACATAAATTGCGTTAAAAAATGTTCTTTCGAGTGGTGATAATCCAGCATCTGTTTTAACAATTCCTGATTTTTCGTATGCTGAGAATGCTCGTACCAAATGGGAAACGCCCGATTCACTACCATTGCAGCTAAGTGAAAATTTTCTTTTTGTAAATCTTCAGCCAAGCCCTCGGCTTCTTTTAATTTCACACGATCCAAAGAAGTGACTAAAATCATTTTAGTATCGTCGGATCTTAAAATACGATCACAATCCAGAACCCGCTTTTCTAATTTGGCCTGCCACTGCTGAATACCAATAAAAAATTCAGTGAGTTCTTTGATAAATTCATTTCCTGTTAATTTTTCCAAAGCCACTAAGATTTGCGTGGCGCCAGCCTGCATCGCTTTACGAAATAAATTCAAGCCTAAGAATGTCGAAGAATCCGGACGAAACCATTTAGCAATACTTTCACTAAATATTTTTGATAGCTTTTGCGGTGATTTTAAAAACTCAACCGCATGTTGAGCCGGTGGAGTATCCAATACAATTGCATCGTATTTTCCAGACTCATAAGCTGATAGTAATTTTTCCAAGGCAGTAAAATCTTGCGAGCCGCTTAACGTTGTCGAAAGTTGTTGATAAAGACGATTCGAAATTATTTTTTCAATTAATTTGGGATCACCCACCCTCATCAAAAAATCATTAAAAGTTTTTTGATGATTAATGACGGAAGCATGCAAAGTACCAGTAAAACTGGGATCCTGTATTTCTTTAAATTCAGAATCATTGATTCCCATCGTGGTTTTCAATCTTTTAGAGGGATCTATCGTTAACACCAGGACTCGCTGGCCTTCTTGGGCTAAATAAAATGCAAGCGCAGACGCAAATGTCGTTTTTCCAACTCCACCACTACCAATACATATATAGATCACGGCAGCGCCTCCAAACCCAAAGGAGCTGATAAACAACTAGCTAAACTGGCAGTCACCTCTGCGCTATTGATCGAAAAAATAAATGGCAACGAATGAACTGTGATGTTGTTTGTGGCCATTTTTTTCAAAGCCAACTGACATTTTTCATTCGCGGCCTTTAGATATCGATCAAATTCATTGTCTTCTAGTTGCAGATTTTCAAGTGGCAAAATCTTATTCATCAATAGGGTTGAAGACTGTCCTGTCGAGCGACGAATATCCGTCATCAAATCCATGGATTCCTCTGTGGGAAGTTCTTCTGGCAAACTGACTATAAAATATTTTACCACCTTTGGGTTTTGCAAGATGTGAAAGATATCCAACGACTGTTGCCCCATCGGCCCCAACGTGATCGCTTTTGACAAACCCCTTGGCGCATTCAACATCGACATAAAATGCCCCGTCGCATAAGAATCCACGACGACATAATCATATTCAAATTTAGGCCCTATTCCACGCAAGGAGCTGGTAATTTTTCCAAGAATTGATATCTCGTTTAAGCCTGGAGCGATCTGTATTAGCGACTTTGAGATCGGATTTTCAAAAAATAATTTATACAGATTTTCGACTTTCAATAGATGTATCGCATAGTCTTTCAAACAATCCTGAGGTGTCCACAATGCCAAGTCCAACGAAGTTCCCTTGTGTGGGCGCACTGAAAAAGGACTAAAATTCAGGGGTTTAAAGCCGATTTGCTGATCCACGGTCAGCTCGTGTTCGAAGTAATCCTGATAGAAACTTTGTGGACCTATTTCCACCAATAAAGTCTTGAAACCCGCTTGGGCCAAACGAAAAGCCATAGCCGCCGCAACAGCTGACTTACCAACTCCACCTTTTCCAGTCACAAAATGAATTTTCACCTTTTCATTCTGACAAAGCCCTGTGCCTTCCGCATTTCGCCTTGCATTATTTGATTGCATTTACTGGGCTATTCTCCTAATATCGCGACTCTTTTAAAGCCAAATAATAACAAGGAGTTCCCATGAAATCCACAGTGGAAAAAGTCAATTCTCTGCAACGAAAAATTAACATCGAGATTCCAGCAGCAATAGTCACTACAACTTTTAATAATGTTTTTAAAGCAGTACAAAAACAAGCCAACCTTAAGGGCTTTCGTCCAGGTAAAGCACCTTTGAATATTGTTAAAAATTTTTACGGCGATCGTATCAAACAAGATGTCGCACAAGAATTAATTCAAAAGCATTATTGGGAAGCCGTTAAAGAACATAAAATTGAACCCATCAATTATCCGGAGTTTGAATTTGATGTTCCATCTGAAGACAAGGATTTCAGTTTTTCAGCTAATGTAGAAGTTCGCCCAGAAGTAGCTTTGAAAAAATATGAAGGTTTAGAACTTGAACGCGAAAAATTTGTAATGGATGAAAAACGCGTGGATTCAGTGATTGAAAATATTCGCACATCTCGTGCTACTCAAGTAGATGTTTTGGAAGATCGTCCTGCACAAAAATCTGATATCGCCATCATTGATTTCGAAGGCTTCGTAGATGGTAAAGCACTAGAGGGCGGCGCAGGAACAGATCACACATTAGAGTTGGGTGCTAACCAATTTATCGAAGGTTTTGAAGACGGTGTAGTGGGAATGAAAATCGGTCAGGTTAAAAATTTGACTTTGAAATTTCCAGATCCATACCACGCGGCTGAATTGGCTGGAAAACCAGTTGAGTTCAAAGTGACTTTAAAAGGTTTAAAAAAGAAAGATCTTCCTGAAATGACGGATGCTTTTGTTGCTCAGATGATGGGACAACCAGGTAGCACGGACCACACTGTTGAAAGCTTGAAAAAAACAATTCGTGATGACATCGAACAATCTGAAAAAAAACGCATTGAAACAGATTTCAAAAATGGCGTTTTGAAAAAATTAGTTTCTTTGAATCCAGTAGATGTTCCTGCTTCTATGTTGAAAGATCAAAAACAGATGTTAATCGAAGATGCTAAGAAAAGATTTGTCGAACAAGGTATGCCTGAGGCGGCTTTCGCTGATTACGCTACTAAGTGGGATAAAGATTTTGAATCTACAGCCGCTGAAATGATTCAATCTGGATTTTTAGTGGATGCCATTGCCGCTAAACACGATTTACGTACAACTGAAAAAGATATCGAAGCTAAATACGAAGAGTATGCTAAGCAAACAGGTTTGGATGTTCAGAAAATTCGTGAATTCTATGCTCGTCCAGAACAAACTTCACGCTTAACTTACATGATCACTGAAGAAAAAGTTTTAGAATTTTTAACTAAGTCAGCAAAGATCAAAGAAGTTGAAGGCAAAGCCAACGCTCAGTAATAAAGTACCAGCCCTGTTTACGGACACCCCGCTTCCCAAGACGGGGAATAAAAAAATAAAAAACCCAGATCAAAAAATCTGGGTTTTTTATTTTTTAGATCTGATCCTTGAAAAAGGTTTAAGACTAAACCGTACAAAGATGGCTAGTTGAATTTTTAGCCTGTTTTTTTATTTTGTAACTGCGGGAGCAACTGCGTTGTCGCTAGCAGAGCGCATGCCCTGCATACCCTTCATCAATTTCCAAGCTTTGACATAGTTATAAGCCTGGAACACTTGGTAATCCGACGATAAAAGTTTTTCTTTGGGTGATTGCTTTTCACTTTTCTTAGAGGCGGTTTCTTTCCACCACGCCTCAACACTGCTGGAGGATCCAGAAGAGTGAGAGCCTCCACCGCTTGAATTATTTTGCGCTTGAGATTCTTCTTTGCGCTTACGTTCTTTTTCTCCTAGTAGATGTCCTTCCATGTCTTTCTCGCGACTACCTTTTGGTTTTGTAGTCGCTTTCGATAACGTTTCAACATCGACATCTTCTAAATCAATATCAGGAGTAATACCTTCAGCTTGAATCGATTTTCCAGACGGTGTAAAATATCTGGCGACAGTAATTTTTAAACCAGAACCATCCCCTAATTTCACTACAGATTGCACACTGCCCTTACCAAAAGATCTTTCTCCCATAACAAGCGCACGTTTATTATCTTGTAAGGCACCTGAAACTATTTCACTGGCACTGGCCGAGTATTCATTTAACAAAATCACGATCGGAAAATCCGTGTACTTTCCTTTTTTGCTGGCCATTGTGACTTCTTTTGTTTTTGGATCACGGCCGATGGTGCTAACGATCACGCCGTCCGATAAAAACATATCACTAACCTTAACAGCTTGATCTAATAATCCACCTGGGTTTTTTCGAAGATCTAATATCAGTCCTTTGACGTTAGAATATTTTTGCATGTGATTAGCAATGACTGACTCTAGATCCTTAGATGTGTTTTCTATAAAACTAGTTATTTTGATGTATGCGTAACCATCATCTATATCAGTGTACTTAACGGATCGAATTTTAACTTGTCCTCGTGTAATGGAAATTTCTTTGGGATTTTCTTCGCCGTCACGAACCACTGTTAATACGGTTTTACTGCCGCGTTTTCCACGCATTAATTGCGAAGCCTCCACCAGACTAAGCCCTTTCGTTGATTTACCATCGACGGCAATCACTTTGTCACCAGCTTTGACTCCAGCCTCCCACGCTGGCGTGTCTTCGATCGGAGAGATAATCGTCAATATACTATTTTGAACTGAAATCTCGATTCCCAAGCCTCCGAACTCGCCATTCGTTTCATTCTCAAAATCTTTATAAATGTCGGGAGGTAAAAAATTAGTATGAGGGTCCAGTTCTTTTAACATCCCCTTGATGGCCCCATAAATTAATTTTTTTGTGTCAACCTCTTCCACATAATACTGCTGCACTAAATTTAAAACCTTACTAAAATTTTGCAGCTCTACATAACGATCCTCTGCCGTTGCCTTCAATGTCGTAATATTTAGATTACGTACCAACACCAACCCCAATAAAAGAAATATTGAAATCAGTACTATTCTTGGTGTTTTGCTTTTCATAATTGCCCTTTCAACCACAGTTGCGGATTCATTGGTTCAGAAAAATGTCTAAGTTCAAAATACAATCCAGCCCCTTCTTCAGCACTACTATTGCCAGCGGTAGCGATCAATTGTCTGGATTTAATTAAATCGCCTTCTTTAATTTGAATTTCATGCGCATTACCATAGACAGAATAATAATGATCTCCGTGATCAATAATTATGGTTTGACCATAGCCAGGCACATTCCCTACAAAACTGACCGTGCCATCATAAACCGAAAATACTTTCGAATTTTCAGAATGTTGAAATAACCAACCCTTATTTAATAGAGTTAATTTAAATTCACTGTCATTGTAGTAACCGAAAGGTCTTTTAAGTTTGTCACTACTAGGTAAACTTAATTGCCCCTTAACTGATATCAATGAAGATCCCATCCATTGCGATAAATGCGATTTTTTTGATTTTCGTATCACGCTTAAGATGAATGTCTTTTTATCATTCTGTAAGTTTAACTCGTTTTCGTTTTGTAAAATGTTTTTTTCGACCGAAGTCAGCTTTTCTAACCTAAAGGTCAGTTTTTGTTTTTGTCGAATTAGGTCTTTATTTAACTTTAAATAATTCCTAATCGCCGTTACATCATGGCTTGCATACATTGATAATATGCGAATATTTCTTTCTAATTCGGCAGTACCCTGACTGGATAACAAAACCCTAAGATAGTTTTCATTTTTAAACTTAAGTAAACTTTTTAGTTTTAGTTTTATTGCCTGTTGTTGCCCGTGAATTAATTCTTCTAAGGCTAAAACTTGTTCTGATAAATTTTGTATAGAAGTTCGCAGTGTTTGCTTATTTTCATCTAAAACTGATTTTTCTTTTTCTAATTTCTTTAATTTTTTATTGATATCGAATATGGACGAAAGAATTTTGCGTTCCTTGGTCTCCATTTTGGATAATTCACTTTCAGGTAAATTTGTTTCTGCCTTAACAGATGTTGCAAATGTCAGGAAAATAGCAAAATGAATCATGGCCAAGTTTATATAAAAACGAGGATATGAAAAGTAAGTAGAATTTGCCCCATTCATCACACTATTTTTCAATGGCCGCCCCCTGAGATGCAGACCACCCCGAGTTGACTTTTTTAACAGACCACCAAGACACCCAGGCACAAAACAACGATCCTAAAGCAATAAAGCTGATTAGCATGGATGGATGAATGAAGTTCAAATTTTGACCAATATTGACCAATATTTTTTGTTGTACAAAAATCTGATAAACTAAGCGGTAGACCATGTAACACAAGCTCAAAGATACCACCGATGATAAAAATCCAATCAGCAATCCCTCGCGAATAAAAGGCTTACGAATAAACGAGCGCGTTGCACCAACCAATTCTAATACTTCAATTTGTGAACGTCTTTGTAAAACCGAGGCTTGCACCGAACGACTCACAACTAAAAAACAACTGGACAACAAAAAAATGACTAAAACCCATCCGATTTTTTCAAAACCACTTACAATTTTCGAATATGATTCCAACCACTCTTGTCCAAAAGTGACTTCTTCGACATTTTGATTTTTTTCAATGTCTTTTGAAAAATCTTTCAATGAATTGGGTGTGAATTTTTCTGATTGAAACGTCACCTCAATGCTAGTCGGTATAGAAGCCATTAATTCGGGGTCTTTAGATACATCCATCGATAATCCATCCAGTTGATTCGATAATGATTGAATGGCCTTTTCGGGACTGATCCACTCTGCCTTTTTAATTCCTATTGAAGAATAGATTTGTTGAATTAGAGCTTGCTTGTCTTCTTCGGTAACGTTGGGTTTTAAATAGACTGAAGCTTGAATGTTTTCCCCAAAAGTGTTCAACGCTTGACCTAAGTTCTGCGAAAATAGTGCTAGCAAAGATATAATTAGAAATGAAAACGAGATAACTAAGATCGAAGTGAAAATTGAAACCCAAGAACTACCAGATTTAAATATATTCTTTTTAAAGAGACTCATTTTTAAGTTCTCCTGAAAAAATATTTAAAACTCTTTTTTTGCGACGCTTAACCATTTCGTGATCATGAGTCGCGATAAAAACCGTAGTCCCCTGCGCGCAAACTTTTTCAAATAGATCCATGATCTCTTCGCTTAATGAGGGATCTAGATTTCCCGTGGGCTCATCAGCAATCAGCAGACCTGGTTGGTGAATCAAGGCCCTTGCAACTGCTGTTCGCTGTTGTTCTCCGCCTGAAATAAATTCGGGATATTGATCTGATTTGTGCGACAGTCCAACTTGTTCCAATGCCTCATATGTTTTTTTATTAATAATGTGCTGACGTTCACCCTTAACAACTAATGGCAACGCTACGTTATCAAAGACATTCATTTCTTTCAGTAGTCTGAAATCTTGAAAGACGACACCGATTTTACGTCGGAAATATGGGACTTCTCTTTCAGTGATTCGGGACAAATCGTAGCCTGCAACTTCAATTTGTCCCGAGGTGATTCGATCAAATGCGGATAAGATTTTAAATAAAGTACTTTTGCCGGCGCCACTTGGTCCCGTCAAAAAAATAAACTCCCCTTTGGAAACTTCTAATTCAACGTTTTTAAGAGCATGCGTGCTGCCTAAATATGTTTTGTACACATGAGACAATTGGATCATTCTTTAATTTTAGTAAATCATTCAACCAATTTCACCTGAAAATAATTTATCTAGAATATCGTAGTGCTGTTTTTTCAAAGCTAGACGAATGGCTTCTGTCGCTGTTCTTTTTTCAGTACCAATGGCTTGTTCATACGAGGTCTTGATCGTCTTCACGACAGCCCCATTTGCAAAAATACGGCTTACTAAGTATGGATTGGCCACACCCCAGTCCTCTGTCTGAACATGATATTCGCGCCCTTTTACCGAAATATCTGAATTAAATCCCTTTTGCATCATGCCTGTTCCTTTTTAATGATTTAAATCGCGCCACGACTTGCCCTCGCGAGATTTGGGATCCAACTGAAATTTTTGTACACTTTTTACATGATCTTGATAGCTTTTACTAAACACATGATGTCCTTCATTTTTGCTGACAAAAAATAAGTACTCGCTGCTTTCTGGTTTTAATGCCGCACGAATCGCCTCTGCACTTGGATTCGCAATTGGCCCTGGGGGCAATCCATAAATAGTATAAGTATTATACGGAGTCGGTCGATGAATATCTTCTTTAGAAATATTTTCTGGAATCTCTTTTTTCTCTAAGGCAATACCATAAATAATCGTCGGATCCGTTTGCAACATCATCTTTAATTTTAATCGGTTATGAAACACAGATGAAATCAAAGGTCGTTCCTCTGCAGCGCCAGTTTCTTTTTCAACGATACTTGCCAAAGTAATAATTTGGTGAGGACTTAAATGATTTTCAGTAAAGGTCGTTGGTGACACGTTTTTGTCATTACTGTTCATGTTCTCATCGGAGCTGGGTCGAGTGCTTCCCTCTGACTCTGCTGAACCAAGTTCTTGACTAAGAATTTGTTGGTAAACAATTTGAAATCGCTTCACCATCGCTTGCAATACTTCTTTGGATGTCATGTATTTTGTAATTTGATATGTTTCTGGAAATAAATACCCTTCAAGGCTTTCCACTTTTTGCAAGGTCGAAACATCTAAAATGGGCGATAGCATTTGCTGCACAAAATTTCTATCAAACGCTGCGGCCAATAAGTCTTCGCTTTTGCCATATCCTGCTTCTTCAAAGGCGTCAGCTAATTCGAATAAATTCATCCCTTCTGTCACCGTAAAGGGACGACCAACACTTTTTCCCGAATACAAAACTGTCATGATATCACGTGGTTTCATTCCAGCATTTAATTCGTACTCACCAACTTTGACTCGGCCTGCCTGTCCAGAAAATTTAATTATCCAGCGAAATAAACTAGGGTTTTGAATTAGTTTTTCTGTATACAACCTTTTTGAAATTGCTACTAAGCTATCCCCACTGTTGACTTCAAAAAATTTTATATTTCCTTCGATAGAAGTATCGATTGTTGTGTTTAACGGTGTGTCTAAATAAATACCGACATAGGCAACCACTGCGATCACTATTACCAACCCAAATACTAAAAACCACTTTAGAAACTTCATGATCTATCCCTTATTACACGCAATCAAAGCAATTAAGAAAACATACTGCTTCGTTTACGATATTAAATGAGTAATAAAATTATAATTAGTTACTTTTTTGGCTACCTTTTTCAGAGCTGAACGTAACGCCTGGAAAATTTTTGCTAGCATCAAAATCAGTATGATCTTCCAGGCTGGCCACAGGCACTGAACAATATTGAATTGCAAAGTGAGCCGACGGACGATCGTTGCCAGATTTTCCCATTCCACCAAATGGCAACCTAGAGCTAGCTCCGTTGGTCGTGCGATTCCAATTCAGTAAACCCACCTTAGCATCCAATAAACACTTTTCGTATAGGGATTTATTTTTAGTAAATATCGCCATTGCCAAACCATACCCTGTCGAATTTATTATTTTTAAACTTTCATCGATATCGTTCACTCGGTAAATCGCCACATTTGGTCCAAATATTTCACTTTTTTGATACACTGATTTAGCATCGAACTCTTTAACCACATTAATACTTGGAGTCACATAGTAACCCTTATGCTTCAAATCCAAAACTTTGCCCCGCATAATTGATTCCGCATTTTCACGTTTTGCAATTTCCTGAAAACGCAAATACTTTTCAACCGAAGCCTCGTTGATCAATGGACCCATGAATGGATTTTCACTCCAATGGCCAATTGTTAGTTTTTTAGCAGCTTGATAAAAACGTTCCTCAAATTCATCGGCAATTTTTTCATGTACTAAAATACGACTGGTGCAAGAGCATCTTTGCCCGGTAGTTAAAAAAGCGCCGACCAAGCTTTCATATATAGCCTTATCCATATCGGTATCATCCCATACCAGCGTCGAATTTTTACCACCCATTTCAAGAGCTAAAATTTTCCAATAATGAGTTAGCGTATCTTGTTTGATTCTTAATCCTACTTCGTAAGAACCTGTAAATAATATTCCATCAATGTGTTCATGAACAACAAGCTTTCGACCCGTTTCGCCATCACCTTGAATCATATTAAAAACACCGGCTGGAAATTCGGCTTTTTCAAAACACTGTGCATACACTTGACCAACAAACGGTGTTTGCTCGCTGGGTTTAAAGACCACAGTATTCCCTGCAATCAATGCTGGAATAATGTGACCATTGGGTAAATGCGCCGGAAAATTAAATGGTCCAATCACACTCATCACACCGCGTGGTTTGTAGCGTATAACACCCTCTACCTGAGGCAATGCATTTTCAATGTGTTCTTCTTGAATTAACTTAATTGACTCTTTCAGCGTAACATCAATTTTTGCTATTAAAGCCGAAGCCTCTGTCAAGGCTTCCCATTTTGGCTTACCGGTGTCTCTGGCAATCGCAGTTGCGATGTTTTCTTTTTCCGCCTCAAACACATTTCTTAATTTCAATAAGTAATTTTTACGTTGATCTGTACTTAAATGTGACCAAGCATAATAAGATTTATAGGCGGACTCCACAGCTATATCCACATGATCATGACTAAATGGCACTTGCATGATTACATCAGTTAAATCTGCGGGTGAAATATCTTTAAACTGACCAGATGGTTTATCTACTTTGATAAATTTTCCATTAATGAAATCTCCAGCGTAACTCATCGTTGCTCCCTTCCTGGTTTGGGATAATTAAATGGCGACAAAAATATTTCTTCCTCTGTCTCTACATCCAATATCGCACGACACTTTGGCGACAATGCAACTTCGTCACCACGAACATCGTAGCTAGCAAGCGTACATTTGAAATCATCACCTGTCGTCGCGACTAAGCCTTGTTCCTTATAAGTCGCATCTGAAAATTCTGTGACTTTCAGTCGTCTTCCTAATTTCACTGGTAATATGTCTGCGACATCAGCGCCATAATGTGGTCCACCATCAAAAGGATCTACTTCTTCGATGTATTGAAAGCCAATGCTTTCTAATAGATGTTGAGCTGGCTTAGTTTGTTCTCCCACGCGGCCCAAAACAGATCTGGCCTTGGCGTCTAGCAAACACAAATAAATATCTTCTTCAGGAAATAACGAGCTAATAAATTCTTTATGGCTTTGACTAAGCAAATCGGCTTCTTGATAAGGAAGGCCAGTGAATCGCCGCCCTAACGCTTCCCAAAATTCGGATCGAGTTTCATCAGTCAATGGCGGCGTTAGTTCGCACAGCACTCGATCTTCAAATCGATCTAAGTGCAGTGCTAAATATAAAAATCGAGATAAACTGATTTGTTTTCCTAATTTTTCAGGACGACGTCGATAAATTTTGTCTACTAGTAAGCCACCAATTTCTGATGGACCATCTGTATCGATTTGAAAACGCAAAACTTGATGAATAAAACCAATTCCCAAATCATCACTATAATGACTTTTTTTCAAGATCTTAAAAAAACTATGTGGAATTTCGTCTGTGCCATGCTTGCCCATGATCATTGAGCTGCCGACAACCAATTGTTCTTCCGTGTCCTCTAATACAAACAAATAATCAGAATTAGCTTTTGAGTTTTTTCCTGCAAATGACTGAATGCTTTTGTCGATCTTATGAGCCAGAACTTTGCGATCACCAGGTAAATTCAGCAATGTAAATTGCTTGGCTAAATCAAACAACTGGCCTAAATCTTCATGTCGCACGGGTCTGACTATAAAACTCATAAACAAAACCTTCTTATTATATTTTCATAAAATGTTGTGACCTGCTTTAGATCTTCTAATTTTACGTGTTCTTGTGGCGTGTGGATATTGCCTTCTCGAACACCTGGACCAAAAGACAGTGATTGAATGTTCAAGCGACTCCACAAACTGGATTCATTTGTCGAGGCATGCGTTGTTAACAAACTATTTCCTTTACCGACCCCCATTGTTTCTAATTCTTCAACACAACCCTGCACTAAAGCGGCATTGGCATCAATTCGATATGGTCTTTTATAGTCAGCAATTCTGAACTGTGCGCCAACAGCATCACATTTTTCTTTAATTAACTTCATCCATGATTCATAATTTTCATTTGAAACACTGGGTGGAATACGACAACTACCACACATATAAACGTGATCTTCGTAGGTTCGCATGATTCCAATATTTAATGTTGGATTGGGAGGACTAAAATCCTCATCAACAAATTGTGAAAACTTGGATTCGACGGATTTTAACGCTTTAAAAACTGTAATGATTTTTGTCGACATTGGATCGGCGACCCCAGCAATAGGTTCAATTTCCAAAAATCCATGACTGGGGACACTGTTAAAACTAACGCCGCCGTCAATCTCCATAACAATAATACCCTCAGGCAATTGTTGTAGATAATCTAACATCTTTAATATAGCGCTTTCTCCCAAATGGGGCGTTGATGAGTGCGCTGCTTTACCACTAAAAATGCGACTTTGTGTCGCTGTTGATTCTCGAAGATTGTGCTGAATGCGATAATCTTTTTCTTCTTCGCTGAAGGGAATAAAAAATTCCACTTCTGCCAAACCATTACCTGCAATAGCCACTTTCAAATCCGTGGGTTCTCCCACTAAAACAAACTTGGGAAACACCTTATTTTTACGAATTAACTTCATGGCACCAATCATGCGGGTTTCACCACCATAGGTTCCCACTAAAACCGGCGGAACTGACCATAGATCCTGTTGTGAAAATTTCGATAAAGCGATGAGCTTACATAAAAAATCAAGTTTCGTATCTGCTGATCCAAGCCCATAAATTTTTTGTTCAATGATGTGAGCATCAAAAGGATTATGTCCCGTCCCCTGCCACAGTCCATATGGCCCTGGATCTGGCGTGTCCAAGTGTGTTTGCAACATAAATTCGTAACCAGATTTTTTTTCTGTTGCTGCATGAAAGCGTGGATCTAGGGCCGGATGAATCGTATTTTTTTTGGGACGTACTATCACATTGGCTTGTCGTAAATCACCATAGGATTCCTCTTGTAGTTCAACGTGCAAACCTAATTCGGTTGCCAATTCCTTCGCATACATAGCCAATTCCCAATTGCCCTGCGAAGGAGTGCTATCAATAGAAATAAATTTTCGACAAGCCTCAACAAAGTCCACTGATTACTTTCCCTCTAAAATACTTTTCTCGATAATTCCTTTAGCTACTTCGATGTCTTTATCTTCAATAGTCGCGGGAATTAAAAATCGCACACGCACCGGATCCTTACCACAGGTAAATGCAATCAATCCGTTATTAAATAATCTTTTCGTCAGCGCATCTGTTTGTTCTTTTTTACCATCATACGGAGTTACTGCTACCATTAACCCCATACCACCTGCATCGGTTAATAACCCCTTACAAGTTGTGCTATTTAAATCATTCAACATCGAAATAAATTTCTTGTGAATGTCTAATACACGTCCGTTTGGACCGATATAACCTTCTTCTAACATGCTTAATATTTCAATCCCCGTAGTTAAAGCCACCGAAGAACCCGAAAAAGTTCCAGCAATCAAACCCGGCTGCGGATTGTATTCTTCTGTATACAAAGTCGCACCCACTTGTGCCGTTTTAGCTATCGTACACAAATCAATGTAGGAACCGATTTTCAATGTTTCGTAAGCAAAGATTTCACCCGTACGAGTAAATGTCTGCACTTCGTCCGCCCAAACAGCGATCTTGTTCTCTTTGCAGAATTCAAGCATCGGAATAAAAAATTCTCGAGGGGCCGCTTGATATCCGCCCTCGCCCAACATGGGTTCAAATGAAAAGACAGATATATTTTTACCATGCTTTTCAAAATGCTCTTTCATGGCTCTTAAAGATTTTTCAGCGCTTTGCGGATCTTTCTTTTCATAGAATGGAATACGAAGGACTTCGTTGTATTCTGGTAAACCAACCTTGTAGGATGGATTATCCGTTAATTCTGCCATCATCGTAGAACGTCCAGCAAAAGCATTTTTAAATCCCAAAATCATTCTTGCTGGAGAGTGTTTTTGTCTAGATAACTTCAAGGCGTTTTCATTAGCCATGGTTCCACAAGTTGACAACCAAGCATATTTCAAGCGGCTGTTTTTCGCTGCTAGGCTAACTAATTTTTCTAAAAAGCGCGTGTATTCTTTGTTGGGTTGCAAATTTCCCTGATTGACGATGTCGCACAAAGCTCCGCGAACCGCCGCCTCCATCACTCGTGGATTAGCATGTCCCATCAAGTGAATACCAATGCCATTAATCAAGTCTAATTTAACGCTACCATCTTCTAATTCAACATAGGCACCGCGTCCTGCGCCAGATCCAACATAGTTGTAGTGCAACGGACGACCGCGTATTTTCCCTGCTCTTTCGATTTCCATTTTACCATTTTCCTGCAAAGCTGCAGGAGCCGCCTTGGGCCCTACGATTTCAGAATTGATTTTCATCACTTCTGCAACCAATTGTTTGGTCAGCTGAGAAATGGAACTAGACTGCGCGATTTTTTTTCCTAATAACATATTTTCTGACATTTGATACCTCACATAGAAAAATATTGTAGCGGCCATGCGCAACAATAACAAGGATTGCTCACCTTGGGAGTTTTGCATTAGACTCAAGTAGACATGAAAAAACTAAACCATTTCCCCAGTCATTTATCCGTGAAAACAAGTCTAAGAATATTTCCAAGAATAAGTCCAGTCTTGAAATTTCTGATTTTATTAAAAAATAAGTTTATCTTTTTGGTCTTGATATTGTTTGTTTTCTTTGCTGGTCTTTCGTCAAGCTTTGCTGAAAACCAAACCACAAGCTCCACCACGCTGACCTCATCGACGTCGACAACGTCAAAGACGTCAACAGCGCCATCGACGCCAACAACAGAACCGTTCGCAACTTTCAATAAAAACAGCAACAGCACCAATAGTAATGCGGAGCTTGAATTTAAAAATGGGCTTGAGCAGTATCAGCAAAAAAAATTCGCTGAGGCCTCTGCTAGCTTTTCAAAAGCCATACAACTTAAACCTGAAGACAGTCATCTTTGGTACAATTTTTCATTAAGTTCCTTACAAGAAGGGCGCAGAGGCTTGGCATTGGCAGCCAGCAGAAAAGCACAAATTTTAGATCCTGGTCTTAAGTCGGTATCTTACCTGCAACAGCAAATATTATCTAAACTTCCAGTCAAAGAAATTCCACATGAAATTGAGTTTAATGAAGAGCTTCGATCTGGTTTGTTGAATCATTTAAAATTAGGTCAACTATTGGGTCTGTTGGCTATGACGACGCTTTTTGCGGGTTGGGTCACATTAATGGCCTTAGGCAGACAAAAAAAATCCTATTTTAATTGGGTCACAGGATTATTAATTGGTCTGCAAATTTGCAGTTTGTTTTTGCTGATCGCCAAATATATGGATACTCGCTCGGAACGCGGAACCATTATTGTCGAAAAGGCTTCCGTGATGGCCACAGCTAATTCAACAGCCAAGTTAGGTGTTTTTGATGTGTATGAAGGTTTTGAGATATTAATATTGAAAAAAGAAGGCGCTTGGGTACAGATTCAATACCCAGGTGGTGGCTTGGGCTGGGTTGAGCGCTCACAAATTTTTATTTATAGTGAAGGTGTGTAAAATGGATTTTTTATGGAAAGATTTTTTTTCAAAACATGATCTGAAAAAAACAATTCGCGACACCCTGAAGGAAATTTATATTTTTAATCCTTTGTCCTCATCCGAGTTAAAATTAGTCGAAAACATCGTCAATGTTCGCCATTATCAGCCCGGCGAATTGATTTTCAAACAAGGCGAAATGGGCGTTGGCATGTACATTGTGCTAACGGGATCAGTGCAAATTGCGTCTGAAGAATTTAATATTGATTTAAAAGAGCCCCGATCGACGGAAGTTGTTATCATCAGACCAGGTGAATTTTTTGGCGAGTTGGCCTTAATTGAAAATACAGGGCGCCGATCTGCCACTGCGATTGCTAAGCAAGAATGTTCATTGATTGGTTTTTATAAGCCCGACTTAATGGAGATCATCGATCGCAATCCCGGCGCCGGCGTTAAAATCTTATTGCGACTGGCTGAAGTCATTGGTGATCGTTTGATAAAAACAACTAGTAAATTGAGAGAAACGCAGCTGTAAAATGAAAAAAAGTTATCTTCAAACTCAAATTCGTACGCAAAGAATAAAACTGATTTTCTTTTTGGGATCGATGTTGTCTTTATTTTTTGCGATACTTTGGGTTGATAACTTACTGCTATCTTTTATTATCGCTTTTACTTCGTATTATGTATTGTCCCCGTTTGTGGATTATTTTGAACGCAAAGGGTTTTCCCGCAGTTTATCCACAATGATTCCATTTTGTTTGGCCATGTTGATGGCTCTTGGTGTTTTTGCTTTGTTTGCCAGTGATCTTGTTGGACAGGTTTTGGATCTAAAATCACAATTTCCAAGATATTTAGAATCGACGTCCTCGGCATTGATTAAATTTGAAAGTGGTATCACCAAGGCCATTAAGCCATATTATTCCATCGATTTAAAATCCAAGATTGAGCCGACTATCATTGCCTGGTCGAAATCTATTTTTGAAAACTTGCCCGATTATTTTAGCAAAGGTTTAACCATTTTATTTTTAGCCCCGTTTTTGACATATTTTATGTTGGTAGATGGGAATCATTTTTTAAGAAAATTGTTGGCGCTAGTTCCTAATCGATATTTTGAATTGGTGTTAAATTTAAATTATCAAGTTGGCTCTCAGATGGGCGGATTTATTCGAGCACGCTTATTGGAAACGGCTTTGGTTTCATTGATTATTTGGTTGGGTTTGTTTGCTTTGGGTTTTCCCTATGCACTCCTCTTATCCATTTTTGCTGGAGCGATGAACATCATTCCCTATTTGGGCCCCGTCATCGGTTTCTTACCTGTAATCGTCATTCATTTTGCAAATCTAAGTGGAAATGTCTCGGGAGCCCACATGGAACAACTATGGCCCCTGATGGGTGTTTTCATTTTAGCTCAAGTCATTGACACCGTCTTAATAGTGCCATTTGTAGTAGCAAAAATTGTAGATCTGCATCCAGTTAGCGTCGTCTTGGCAATTATGGTCGGAGCTCAAACGATGGGAGTACTAGGAATGATAATTTCAATTCCAGTTTTTAGTGCGTTGAAGGTTTCGATACAATCTGTATACCGCCACCTGACTGATTTTCGGGATTAGTTATTTGTTTGACTGAATTTTTTGCTGGCCTTAGAATTACGCAGCAGGTGTGGAATGAATAAAAAAATATTATTTTTAAGTGCTTTGAGGATTTTAACTTCAAAAGTGGTTTTTACTATTTTCGCCATTGGTGGATTGGCTGGTTTTAATATTGGTTGTTCTTCGGATGGAAAAAATTCAGATGCAGCTGAGGGTGCGTATGCCATCGCACAAGAATTCGATAAAGACGAGCGCTACGAAGAAGCCATAAAACGTTATCAGGAAGTAAAAAATAAATTTCCATACTCAAAGTATGCAACGATGTCTGAATTATCATTGGCCGATGTTTATTACAAACAAGAATCTTTTGCTGAGGCGCAAGTGGCGTATCAAAGTTTCAAAGATTTACATCCCAAGCATGCACAGATTGATTATGTTTCGTTTCGTATCGGCATGAGTTACTTTAAACAACTTCCTGAAACAATTGATCGTGATTTGTCTTTGGCTAACAACGCTATTGCCGCCTTTGACGAAGTTCTTTCTAAATATTCACAATCAACCTATGTGCAAGAAAGCAAGGACAACCGTTTGTCCGCTCTAAAAATGTTGGCGGGCAAGGAAGAATACATTGCTGAATTTTATTTTAAGCGTGAAAAATTTGATAGTGCCCTCACTAGGTTCGAAGGTTTACTGGCTAGTTATCCTGGCTTGGGCTTTGATGCCATCGCCTTATCAAAAGCGGTGATATGCGCCCATAAAACAGGTGACTTTGACAAGCGTCAACGTTTGCTAAAAAAACTAGAAGCGCAATTTCCGGGGTCGAATGAATTAGATGCGGCTCAAAAAGGAGTTCGATAATGTCAGATTCCTTATTTAACGAAATGCTTAGCGAGGCGAAAAACGCATTCATCGATGGCAACTATAAAGTAGCCGAGCCAATGTTAAATCAAATGCTTTTGAAAAATTCAAAAAATCCAGAAATATATCAAATGCTAGCCACAATTTATTACGACAAAGGACAATTTAACAAAGCCATCAAAACTTTTAAGCGAGCTTTAGAAATTGATCCCACATATACTGATGCAAGTGTTGGATTATCAATTATTTTAAATGATGTGGGTCGATACGATGAAGGCAAACGCGTATTCGAAGAAGCACAGTCCTTGCTAGAGCGTAAATCTGGCAAAATGGATCCGTATATCGAAGAAAAAATTGCTTCCAAACACGAAGAAATTGCGGACATGTATTTTCAATACAAACGTTTCAACGAAGCCTTAGAGCAATTGTTTAAAGCGCAAAAACTAAGTACCCGTAAAGCTGAAATCACCATGCGCATAGCCGAGTGCTTTGTGAAGTTGGGAGATGCGGACAAGGCCATCAAAGATTTAAAAGCATTGATTCGCGAGTACCCGCAATTTATTCCTGCTAGACTGAAGTTGGGAATTATTTACTACAACTTAAATAACTTAGCCGAAGCCACTGAACAGTGGGAAAATATTCTTTTAAGAGATCCAGAGCATCCCGAGGCTTTAAAATATTTAAAAATGGCCAACGCTGCTGGGATTACCTCACTAGAGCTTTAGCAAAATAAGGATTTTATATGTCTCAAATTAAAGACGGAATGACACATTTTATAACAGAAGAAGAAATCAAACAACTTGTCAAAAAAGTGGCTCGTGAAATCGAGTCTGACTACAAAGACAAAGAAGTGATTTTGATTTGTCCTTTAAAAGGATCTTTGCATTTCACAGCGGACCTAAGTCGTGAGCTGCACTTGCCTTGTCATATTGATTTCGTTCAGTTGCAAACCGTTGAAAAAGGTGGCGCTGTTAAATTGATTAAAGACATCAGCGTGAACATCACCAATAAGCACGTTATCATTATCGAAGAAATCATAGATACTGGTCGTGTATTGTTATTTCTAAGAAATCGTTTGCTATCATCGAATCCTGCTTCCTTAAAAATAGCTTGTTTGCTGGATAAGCCAGCCAGACGCGAATTACCAATTCGTGCAGATTACATTGGTAAAACTATCGAAGATCGTTATGTTGTCGGTTATGGAATGGATCAAGAAGAGCTGGGCCGTAATTATAAAAACATTTACATCATGAAAAACTAAAAGGGGATTCTGTTTATGTTACCAAGACCCGTCTTAGTTTTATTCGTCTGCAGCGTTGTTATTTTTTTTCTGTTTAACGTTTTTGTTAGTTAATTCCCAAAATTGATTGCCGACTCATTTTTTTTCGCATTTTATAAAAACCTCGATAAAGTAACGTTTTTACATCTATCGAGGTTTTTTTGAATGGTTGCAAAAACCTCGATAAAATGATATTTTTACATCTATCGAGGTTTTTATGTTTTATGGCCGAAAAGAAGAATTAGAATTATTAAACGATTTGTCTAGAAAAAGAACCGCTAGCTTGGTCTGTATTTTGGGTCGTCGCCGAATCGGAAAAAGTACGCTCATCAAACAATTTTCCAAGAAATTCGATTCGTATTTCGAGGTGCAGGGACTGGCTCCTTACCCTAAAATGAAATCCCAAGTACAGCTTGACCATTTTGCTAAACAACTGAAACTTCATTTTGGAGGTCCATTAAATGTCTTTCGCGACTGGGAAGAGGCTTTAGAAGAACTTGCAAATAAGACCAAAAAAGGCCGTCACTTAATACTATTGGATGAAATATCTTGGCTCGCCTGGAGGGACCCTCTATTTCCAGCCTTGTTGAAAGATATATGGGATCGTCGATTTAAAAATAATAATCAATTAATTTTGGTTTTGTGCGGCTCTGTTTCAAGCTGGATTCAAAAAAACATTTTAAATCATGCCAACTTTGTTGGACGAGTCTCTGCACAAATTAATCTTCGTGAGCTTTCGCTAAATGAGCTAAACAATTTTTTTAAAAATTTTTCTGGAAAAATTGGAACTATCGAAAAACTAAAAGTGTTAAGCATCACGGGGGGAGTTCCTAAATATTTAGAAGAAGCCATAATCAACGGTCATTTAGATTACCATATGGCTCAGCTATGCTTTTCCGAGAATGGATTTCTAGCGAATGAGTATGAAAAGATTTTTAACGATATTTTCGGAGTCAAAAAGAAATCTTTAGAAAAAATTGTTAGATCCTGTGTCGACAGACATTGGGAGCCACATTTACTAGCGAAAAAACTTAAAACTCCACAAAATAGTGATTTCAAAGAAAATCTAGATATATTAGAACTTTCTGGTTTTATCGAAAGAGATTTTTATTTAAAATTAAATGGGAAATTAACTAGCTTAAGTCGTATTCGTTTAAGCGATAATTATCTTAGATTCTATTTAAAATATATAGAACCCATGGCCAAGGTTTTAAAATCGTCACGAAAAAACATCAAAAGCCTAAACCAGCTGGACGGTTTTGAAATCGTGCAAGGATTTCAATTCGAAAATTTAATTTTAAATAACAGACACTTGGTTCACAAAATATTGCATTTGGAGGATTCTCAAATCATAGCCTCGGGTCCGCATCGACAGATCAAAAAGTCAAATAACAAAGGCAACTGTCAGGTGGATTTATTGGTTCACGCTAAGGGAAACAGTTTTTACGTTTGTGAAATTAAATGCCGAAAATATATTAATAAAAGCGTCATTGACGAGGTTGAAAAAAAAATGAAGGCTTTATCTTTTCCTAGACGATCATCTGTTCGACCGGTCTTAATTTATAGCGGTGATATTTATTTGCCAGATCAAGAAGAAATTCAGCAATACTTTAGTCACATAATATCTTTAGAACAGCTGATGGAAGAAAAATAAAATCTTATTTTGAGACAGCCGTTTTCTATTTTTACAGGGCTGTCTAGTTCCACTGTCAATAAAACACTAGACAGGGGTTTGGTCCTGTCCATACTTTTTACATACAAATTTCTTACTTCCTAAAGTCTAAGGGAAAACTCAAAATAGACCGATAAGGTTTGTGATCTCTATTTATAAAGAGTTTACAAATTTTAAGTAAATAGTCCGGCGGATCCATTAAAAAAAGGAAACGCTGAATGACTTACGATACAAGCAATGGGGGTAATACATGAAAAAACTGAACCTAAAAAACAGATTGCAATCATTTTGGAAAGACGAATCTGGTCAGGGCACTGCCGAATACGTCATGTTGATTATGATCGTGGTCGCTATTGTTTTTATTTTTAAAGATAAAATCAAAGGCGCCATCGATAAAAAAATGCAAGATGCTGCCGGCCAAATCGATGGATTTAGCGGTTAATTAGGAAACCAACTTTATGACCATTGAGTATATTCTATTAGTCTTTCTATTTGCGTTTTTTGTGATGGGAAAACTGATCAGTGGTCCAAGCAATGCGTTTAAGGCGAGTGGTCCAAGACTTGGCGCTCGCATAGAAAAGCAACTAGTTACCGGTGAAGGATTTCACCAAAAAGGATCAGCGTTACAATGGACAGAGCCGAAGTAAGTCAAACATTAGGCTTGGTGGGAGTGATCACATGCGTGGTTCAAGATTTAAAATCACGCAAGATCTCGAACACAATCAATCTAACTATTCTAATAGTTGGGTGCTTGTCTGTATTGATGACTGGTCTTATGTCTGGATTAAGTCTATGGGGACTATTGCAACAAATGGTTTTTTCAGTCAGCGTAGCCATTATTATTTCTATTCCTGTGTATTTATTAAAAGCACTTGGTGGTGGCGACATTAAATTATTTATCGCACTTTCCGTGTATTTAAACACGAATCAAGTCATCACTTTGTTCATCGCCTCACTTGTATGGGGAACTCTTTTAGGATTGTTCAAAGCGATTCTTGATAAAAAATATTTAACGTTTTTTAAAAATATTCGTGGCCTGACTATGGCCATAAAGCCAACCGAGGATCAGCTAACAAAAATTCCATTTTCAGTGGCATTGTTATTCGGATACTTATCTGTTTGGGTGATTCAACATCAGAACGGAGTTTTTTTATGAAAAACAAACTTCGTCAACAAACAGGTCAGGCCGTCGTTGAGTCCGTATTGTTAATTGTTGTTTTGTTAGCGTTAGGTCGCACAGTTTTTTCATATATTCGCGAACAACAGTTGATACAAAAAATGATTACCCAGCCGTGGAGTTACGTCAGTGGCATGATCGAGTGTGGCACTTGGCAACCCTGTGGACTACACGGAGGACCGCAACCCGGAGTTCATCCATTATCCAGAAGCAGAGCGGCCTCACTAAAACCAACACCATAAAATAGGAAAAAGATGCAAACAATGAAAACAAATTTGAAAATAAAAATCTTAAATAATCAACG
The DNA here is from genome assembly GCA_052033755.1 of Bdellovibrionota bacterium. GTDB lineage: Bacteria > Bdellovibrionota > Bdellovibrionia > Bdellovibrionales > Bdellovibrionaceae > JBPOJH01. The sequence continues at coordinate 74,017 of JBPOJH010000021.1, forward strand.
TGGTATTACCACGACTGATTTTTTATTTTCAATGTTGTTTTCCGTAGCGATGATACTTTTGACTTTGGGATTAACATTTACATTATCTGTTATGGAGATCACACAATATCTGACTTACTCTGCTGCGCGCGCTATGGCGGCGGCTCAGGAAAATCCTGAAAAACAAAGCGCCAAAGCTAAATCCAAATTCGATTCTTTAAAAAACAATCCGGCTTTTAAAAATTTATATGCCGGTAATTGGTTTACTTTATCTGAACCTGAAATCCGATCTGGCTCTACTCAGACTGGTGGACAAAAAAATTTTCAAGATGATTATCCCGGAAAGGGATCTGATACTAATCGAGAAATCTTTCAAGGTGTACGCGTCACCTTAACTGCCAAGGTTCTAGAAATGAATATTCCTTTTGTAGGAAGCTTAGCTCCCGATGAAGGCGGATTTTCCGCCAGATTGGTATCCATGTTGATTCGCGAATCTTCGTTCTTTGAGTGTCGCGAGTGGATGAAGTCTCGTTTTGAAAAACTAAAAGCGGAACAAAAACTTAAACCCGCCGGTGGCACACCACCCGCTGTGGCATGGGAGGACAACGGATGTTAATCACACGTTTTCCTTTAAATCAAAAAGGTATGGCCACGATCGAGGTCATTCCCGTTCTGATGATTTTTATTTTATTGTTCAACTTTACGTTGGGATTTTTTGGCGTCATTCATACAGGCATATTAAATTCCATAGCAGCTAGAAACTATGCGTTTGAAACTTTTCGCAATCGCGCCAACTTGAATTACTTACGCGATATTGATTTAGATTCAGGTACTGATCAGATCGTTTATAAAGTGGGTGGTAATCGCTTTCATGGGATTGTTTCTGAAACTCGCAAAGCCAGTGAAGATTGGCCTGTGACTATTCGCCCAATTCGTTTCACAGATGTTCGAAGTGGTATTGAGGAACTAAAAGGTAAAAACAATTCGGCCCATCAAGCCACTAGAAAAATTGCATCGAATTCAAAAGTTTCAGAAATTAGCGCTGTCGATGAAGGAGTGAACCCAGTATGGATTCGATCCTTGTATGGTATTTGTGTTAACGTGAAGTGTGGGGATTA
>JBPOJH010000047.1:0-52192 GCA_052033755.1 Bdellovibrionota bacterium
TTTTTACGACTAAACCAGTAGGCGCTGGCACTGGTTTAGGTTTAAGTATTTCCAAGGGAATAATCGACACTCATAAAGGACGTTTTTATTTAGATGAACATAGCTCTGGAGCCAAGTTCATTATTGAAATACCTCGTTTTCAGCATCAATTAAATAACGACTTTGAAAACGCCAGTTAATACCAATTCCACTAAATAATTGTCCTACGTTGCCGCGCTTTCGTAGTATTACAATACGACTTCAAGCTTGCGCCTTGGACAATTAATTATTGGAATTGGTATAATAATATCAGTTAAGTCTACTTTGTTTCAGGCTCTTCTACCATTATTAGTAGAGCGCCACCGATAATAAATAAAAAAACCAAACCCAGCATACCATATCTAGGATTGCCACTAAGGTAAGATCCGAAGCCAACCACAAGCGGACCTAATATGGAAGCAAAACGACCGATTAAATTGAATAAACCAAAGTACTCACCACTGGATTCTGGTGGTATCATCCTAGAGTACAGACTTCGACTTAACGCCTGAACTCCACCCTGAACCATTCCAATAAGTACAGCTAAAAAATAGAAATGCCAGACTTTGGAAATCTGACTGGCAAATAATGTAATAAAAATATAAATACTGATACAAAATAAAATTGGTTTTTTTGCTCCCCATCGATTGGATAATTTTGCAAAAGCCAATGCAAATGGAAATCCCATAAATTGAACGATTAACAAGGCTGCAATTAATTCAGAAGATTTCATGCCGATGGCCACGCCATAATCAACAGCCATAGTAATAACTGTATAAACACCATCAATATACAGCCAAAAGGCTAATAAATACAAAAACAGATTACGATTTTTCAATAGTTTAAAAAAAGTTTGTCCCAGTTCAGTTAAACTTTTTAAACTGGCTGAGAAAAAACTTAAATGAGCCCCAGTCGCGGGAGGTTCTGGTATAAATTTATATAAAGGAATACTAAAAAAAATCCACCAAAGGCTAACGGAGATGAATGAAAACTGCACGGCCTGAATGCCATCAATCAAACCGAATTTTTGTGGAAATAAATACATTAATACGTTGAAAGTAAATAATACACCACCACCCAAGTAGCCCAATGAATAACCAAGGGAGGATGCAAAGTTGGCTTGCGAATCGTCAGCGACCGACGGTAGTAAAGAATCATAAAAAACGCTACTCGCATTAAATCCTAAGGTGGAAATGGCATATAAAGCTGCAGCAGAAAACCAATCGCCTTTTGGAACCCAGGCTAATCCCGCACAGGATATGACCGCCAAGGCTTGGAAAAAGAACAAAAATATTTTTTTCGTACCCTTATGATCTGCTAAGGTGCCCATGAATGGCGAACCAAAAGCCATAATCAAACTGCTGATTGAAATCGCAGATCCCAGTCGGGCAGTAGTCAGTGTAGGATCAGCTCCATCGCTCCAAAATTTTTGAAAAAATAATGGAAAAAAACCAGCCATTACTGTTGTTGAAAACGAGCTATTTGCCCAATCATAGGAAGCCCAACAAAATATTTTAGAATTCCACAATTTTTTTATCATATAGAAATTAAATCATCCTCACATACTGCTTGCAATGATTTAAACGATGATTATGATAAGTTCGTGCTTAAAATTATCGAAATTCAAAATCCATCTGAAAAAGAAATGTTGTTTAGATCGACTGATATCCAAGAACGTAGTTGGATTGTATCGGATTTATTTAATAAATTTGAATTGCAGAAGGTCATCCTGGATCGCGTAGGCTTTTATGAAGATGATTATGTATTAAGGATTAGCGAATTTTGGCAAAAGGTTTTAAAAATTTATTTTCCACAGATGCAGCTTTGGTCCAAGGACTATCTTGGAGTTTGGCTGCAGGATCAAGTGCAAAAATTGAATTTGGAATTAGGTCCAAATTTATCAAGTGTCATCTTAGATTTATTTGATCAGTTACATGGAGTCTTTTTCCAGGAAGAATCTCAGCAGTTGTTGCAATCCTGGTTCGAGGCGAATCCAGAGTCGTTTCAAAAATGGGGTTCGTGGTATAACGTAGCCAAGGTTTTATTTAAAATTCAACGACAAACAAATGGGTTACTACCAAAATGGGTGCCAAGTTATTTATTGCAAGAACTTGGACCACAAATGTCACAAGTTTTTACTCATGCTGCAAGCCAAGAAAAAGAAATTTTTAAAAAGGGTTTTTTGTTTGATGTTGGGCCTGAGCTAACTAAGGTCGAAGCCGAGTTAATACATTGGATGTCACGCGGGGCGGATGTGATTGTGGTCCAGGTTAGTTCGAAATTAAAAAAAGATTTTCCTTTTTCATTTGAAGCCTATGATTTTTTAAGTTCTGTAGCTGATGAGGTCCAATTATTTTCTGAACCAAAAATGAATGAGTCAGCAAATTCAAATATCCAATTATGGTTATCAGATACAAAAAGAAAACTGTCAGGAGTGATGGCTGAGGTCGAGGATGTCACTACGACGGTCAGCCAGTGGTTGCAAGAAGGCATATTTCCTTATCAGATCGCGGTGGTCTCGAATCAGATTGAATCTTACTGGCCTTATTTGAGCACCTATTTTACAAAGTGCCAGATTCCGGTAAATAAGGATAAAACAACACGAGCTCATTCCTATACAGAAATTGCACAATGGATTTCCAGATTAAAGATATTAAATAACAACGTGTCTTTTTCTAATATTGAATTAAGCAGTTTATCGTTAAACTTATTTGAACAAATACGATACGAAGATTTTTTCGGATTATATTCGCAAAGCTTATTACCTGAAGATTTAAAGCGTTGGGATATTTTAAATTCCATCATTGAATCCTTCCGTCACTCGACTAAAAATATTAAATCTATTTTATCCAAGGAAGAATTTATTGGAATTGCTTTAAGCCAATTGAATGAAAATAGCCTGCAAAATTTAGATGCAAAGATTTTAGAAAAAGTTTTTAAAGAGTTATTAAATCCAATTTTTAACGAGCAATTATGGAAGTTAGAGGATTGGATTCAGATTTTTGAAATCATTGTGTCCAAGGTCGAGATTAAAGTCAGTACAGGTCAAACATCAGGAGTCGCGGTATTAAATCTAAGCTCTGCCGAAAGCTTTAGCTTTAAAAGAATTTATTTTCTTGGACTGTCGGAATCTCAGTTTCAAAAAAAAGGTAAGGGCGTTATTTCGCAAAAAGAAGCTTTAAAGCTTAAAAATGAATTAGGATTTATCATCAGTGATTTTGAAAATCAAAATGGTGAATTTTGGTTAACCTGGTTATTAGAACATTTTTCTGAATCCCAAAAACATGAATCTTCATTGCAAATGGTATTTAGTTATCCGATGACGGGTTTTGGCGGTGAGCTGGAAGCACCATTGCCGTTCTGGTTACATTTACAACCCGAGGGGGAAATACTGGTTCGTGTCCCAGAGCCTAACTTATGGATGCAAGAACGAGCTCAAGTGTCCATTCAGCCTTGGCTAGAAAAAATGTTCCAATCAGTTGTAGTGCCACTGCCGAGCCAGTCCGAATTGAAATTGTCGGCGTCAAGTATAGAAAGATATATCAGTTGTCCCTTTCAGTACTTTGCTGAAAGAATGCTAAAATTGAAAGATGCCGCTATTGTGGATTTAGATCCGGATCGTCGAAACATCGGCAGCATTTCCCACTCGTATTTAGAACAAATCACAATGAATTTTTCTAAATTAGTATCGTCGCTATTAGACAGAAAAGAACTGGAAAAAGAATTAGAAGCCATATTAGATGATCTTAAGACGGAACAACAATTGTTGTTTGTCGATACGCAAGTCTGGTCTGGCATTAAAAAGCGATTAGTTGCAACGGGTGTTCGATTTTTAGAATTTGAAAAACAATGGTCTTTGCAATTTCCAAATTCTCAAATCAAAGAAACCGAAAAGGCTTTTAAATGGGTGAAAGATAACTGTGTCATTCAAGGAAAAATTGATAGAATAGATATGGATAATCAGGGGAATACGGTCGTAATTGATTACAAAAGTGGAGTTTCTAGTTTTAAGACCTACTCCGGATGGATTGAACATCGTCAATTGCAGTTGCTAATTTATTGTTTGGCTTTGCAAAATCAAAAACCATTAGCAATGGATGAAACTAAAGCTAACAGCGGTGAAGTCGATGTCATTCACAACGAAAATAAAAAAGATATAAACTCAGAGATAGCCAACTTTGAAATTGCTGGTGCATTTTTGTATGACTTTAATCGATTAAATCGGGATAAGGGATTTAAAGTTCAAGAGTTAGGAAGTCATTTATTTTCCTTTGATGATCAAAAACGAAATAAAATTGATATTCCTGAGCGCGATCGATTACTTCAACAAACGATCGAAGTCATTGATGAAACTGTCATTAATATTCGCAACGGAAAATTTGATCCAAAACCAAGAAAATTAGAAACCTGTAAAGACTGTGAGTGGAGGGATTTGTGTCGAGCACCTCATCTACAACAGAATTAAAAAATATAATGGTTCGAGCTGGGGCTGGCGCGGGTAAGACCACAGAGCTGACTCAGCGAGTACTCAATATAACTGAGATGTATATTACCCAGCACGAGCGATTTCCACGACTGGTGGTCACGACGTTTACACGTAAAGCCACTCAAGAGTTACGTGAACGTTTGTGGTTAGAAGCTATTCGCAGAAAAAATCCAAAGTTAGAAGAATATTTACGGAAAACGCATTTATTGCATATCTCTACCATTCACGGTGTTCTGGGGTTATTTTTAAATGAGTATGGTTCAGCCATGGGTTTAATGCCTGGATTTAGTTACATTAGTGACGAAAAGAACTATCAAATTGCCAAAAAGATTTTACGGCAAATGTATTCTGAAAATCTTTCTGAAATATTATTAGAATGGCAAGAAAAAGTCAGTTTAGAAACCATTTTAAAAACAATTTTAGAATTTGCCGATTTTTATGAATTTAAATCTGACATTAGAACTATCGACGAGTCCTATTTTTCCGTTTTTTTTAAAAATATGTATAGGAATCTTCAGAACAGAACTTTGCACTTAGCTAAAGAAATCTTTTCTTTAGCGTCTAGAGAAGCTTGGATCGTGTTCGCCAATCATCTGGATCAAATAGAGAAATTATCATTTCCGAATGATCCGCGGGACATTGAAGTTATACAACAATGGTTAGAGGGCTGGCCACCAGCTAAAAATTTAAAAAAAGAACTTCCAGAATCAATCATCAAAGAAAAAAAAGAATTAGCCGAAGATTGGGAACAATTAATTACTAAATTGGCAAATACGGATTGGATCGAAGCCATTATTCTTAACAGTCAAAAATTTCTGCAACTGGCTGATTTGTTTTTAAATCAATTTTGGCGGTATAAAATTAAAGTCGGTCAAATCACGATGGGAGATCTAGAATCTTTAACTTTAAAGTTGATCAAAGATTTTCCCAGTACCGCTGATGCCTTTTCTAAAGATTGGGATTACTGGTTGATTGATGAATATCAAGATACATCACCTAAGCAGGTTCATATTTTAAAAAAACTAATCGGGGATCGGAAAAAATTTATTGTTGGAGATCCTCAGCAAAGCATTTACCTATTTCGAGGTGCTCGATCTAATGTTTTTTACGAAGCAGAAGAAGAAATGCAAAAAGATCAACAATCTGAATTTTTATTGTTGAATACAAATTATCGCTCACAACCAAGACTACTTCATTTTTTTAATTGGTTTTTTTCAAAGCTGGGATCGCAGTTTCAACCAATGATACCTGGACGCTTGCAGACGGACTTTCATTTGCTTAGCAGCAATGAAGCCATGGTTTATTACATAAATGAGGAAACTGAAAAAAAATCTGATTTCAATGAACTTGAGAAGCACTCGGAAGCGTTGGTCGCTTTAACTCATATTCAGCGGCTTGTACAAAACGGGGCTTCATTAGAATCTATTTGTGTTTTATCACGACGAAATAAAGATCTAGAAAAATTTGTCACCCAAGCGAATCGTTTTTCTTATCCTGTGCAAGTGCATAGCTCGGGTCAGTTTTATCAAAAAATGGAAGTCAAAGATGCGCTAGCAATGTTGCGTTTTTTGGTGAATCCACATGATAATTTGAATTTGCTAAAATTATTACGTAGTCCATGGTTTTATGTCAGCGATTCTGATTTAGTATTGTTAATTAATTCTCAATTTAAATCTTATTGGCTCAGTCTAGTAAATTATGTAAAGAACTTTGATGGGAACGTCAGTAAAGTCGCCGATTCGACACGATCGGTATTGAAATCTTTAATGGATTATTTTGAGCAGCAAAAAACGGATGGAGTTATTACTATCTGGGAAAAAATGTTGCAACAGTCTGGGATATTGCAAACAGCAGATCAATTTGATGGAAGTGGACGGCGATTAGCAAACTTATTAAAGTTAATGCAAACCATTCGAGTGCAAGAACGTCAAGTTGGCTTTCAAGTGATAGATTTTCTAAATGAAAAAAATAAACCCTTGTCTCCTGATTCTGATACGGAAGCTGAAGCCTCGCCGGTGGTCTTACCAAGTCGTATTAATGTGATGACGATACACGCCTCAAAGGGTTTGCAGTTTGATCATGTGATTATCTTGGGATGTGGAAATTATAGAGTGACTGCAGAAAAAGATTTTATGGATTGGGAGGAAGACGAGGGGATATTAAGTTGTGCTGAATATGATGAAGACAACCAAAAAATGTCTCGCCACTTGATTATGCGCCAATGGAGTGAATCTCGTCAAAAACAAGAGCTAGAAGAATACGATCGTGTTTTATATGTAGCCATGACTCGAGCTAAAAAAGATTTAGCTCTCATTGCTGAAAAACCAGCGGCTTTGTCGTGGGCAGGAAGATGGCCAGTACAAATGTCGCAATCAACAGACCCCACAGATGACTCCAATGTTTTATTTCGATACGAGATCAATCCAGTGACTCCAATGGAACCACTGCCATTTCAAAATATCTCCAACGCATTACAGGCTTCAAGTGTGCCGTCTACGGCTTCGAGCGTTTCAGACTATAATGTCAATGCAGTTGGCCCAAGATCATTAACGACTACATCGACCACGGCCATCGTTGAGCAATATTTTGCTAGCAGTCCATCGCAGTCCACTTTTAAGAACGCCTCTTCTAAGAACGTTACTTCAGTCAATTGGATGTATGAAGCCTTAAAAAAAGCACGATTAGGCACGGATATTCATAAGACATTTGAAGAACAACAGTACATGCATCGATTTACAAGTGTTCATTCGCAAATTAATTCACCAGAAACACAGCCAGAGTCTTCTGTGCAAACAGCATTGGACTTTGCAATGCAATGGCAACAAGGATTATTAAAACAAATAATGGAGAATGGTTTTGCCGAAAAATCATTTGCGATACAGTATCGATCACATTTAATTCAAGGGCAGATCGATTTATGGGGACGTAGTCAATCCAATCAAGTTTGGATTGTCGATTATAAAACGGGTGATTCAAAACATAAAGAAAAAGCATTTTTACAATTACAGATCTATGCATGGGCATTGCGGGCTTTACATCGCGTCGAAAGCCAGGAAGTTATACAGATACTGGCTTTATATCCACTGACACAAGAGGTTTACGTAGAGCTAGCTTGGCCGCAAGAAAAAATACAGGAATTATTTAAATGGGCCTAGTGCTTAACTTCTGCTAGGCTTTTAAAGTTGTCGTGTATTTTTTGATGTTTATCTACTTCTTTTTCCCATCTGGAAATTTCCCCTTGATAACCGCGTTGCTTATTTTTCCATTCAGATTCTTGTGCCGAGATACCTTTCAATCTGTCGTTAATTTGCTTATGAACTTCCGCTAGCTGTTCACCACGAGTTTTCCATTCTTGTCGTTCTTGCGAAATTTGCTTCTGCTGCTCTTGGTATTGCACTAGGTTTTGATTGCGTTTTTCAAGATTGGCTTTTAACTGCATAATGACTTTTTCGTACTCTTGAATTTTAGTCTGCTCACTTTGGATTTCTTTTTGTTCTTGAGTCACTAGCTGGTTGATTTCTTGCTCGGTCTTATTTAATGAACTGACATGCTTGCTGTTTTCATCAATCAATTTTTGATTTTCCTTTTTTTGAGAATCAACTTTTGACTTGGCTTTGGTAACCTCTTGAATGTTGGCTTCGACTATTTTCAAGTTCTTCTTATATTCTTCAACGTTCGCTTTTGAGTTATCGACATTTGTTTTTAATTTTTCAAAAGCTTCTGAAGAACTTGTCTGCGAGTAACAAGGCTGACCCACAGCTATGAATCCTATTAATACTGCGATTTGTCCTAGATATTTTTTCATATAAACTCCAATAATTAAATGTTTTAATAAACTTATTCGTTAGCCGTTTTTCGGGTTTCATCTTTGGGGCATACATTTTCTAAAGATGAACGAAAGTGACCGATTTCATCTTCCCAAACTTCGCCTCTGAAATCCCAATTAAAATTTTTATCTGTTTTTTCTTTGATGATTTTTTGTTTATCCTTGGTTTCGCCTCCGGCCATTTGATAGCGTAAGTGCTCACCAGCTCCCGATAACACTTCGTATGTTAACAATTCACTTTGATCTAACAGCATAGACAATTCACTTTTCATGCTGCCAAGCTTTTTCTTCAAAGCTAAAGAAGCGATGGATCTATGGTTGGATTTTTCCTTGTCCATGCGAGCCATTGCCACCGTACGTACATCTTTGATTGAGTTTCTAGCTTTGTTGGTCAAAGCCTGTTCTATTTTTAGTCCCTCGATATTTTTTTCTAAAGCTATATTCTCAAGTTTTAAACTGTGCTTCGTTGTTTCGTCTTTGATTTCTGATATCTTTTTTAGGTTTTCTGCGATTTTATTTTTAGCATCAACCTGTGCCTGCGTATAAGAACGTTCTTTTTTAACGATTTCCAAACTAATATTGTTAAAAGTATTTACCTGATCTTCAATGGAATTTACTTTGTTTTGTTCGTGCGTAAAAGTGTTGTCACGTGTCGCAAAAAATAGAACTTCTCTGGGCAGGTTATCCACAACGGGCTGATTTGGATTTTTAATCCAATTTTTTAATGTTTGATAGTATTCAGCTGGTGTTTTATGATTGGCTTCATAAGCTTCCATCATTCGGAAAGTCGTATTATATTTTTTTCGTAAATCATTAACGACCTTTGAACCATCACCAAATTGACATAAATTTAAATAACCAACTGTTCTAACGATATAGGATTCAGGTGCATACGCTTTTTTGAAAAAGTCAGTATGTAAGCTAAACATGTTTCCAGCAGCACCTTCGTAATCTTTAATCATGATCTGTGTCCAAGCTTGTTCGACCATAGCCTGCATCCAATCAGGATGTTTTTTGTCGACTTTTAAATACGCTTCAAAGGCCTCTTTATATTTAGATACTTGAAAATACATTCGACCTAGAGTTAAAGCTGAAATCGATCTTAATTCGGCGTCTTTATTTTTTGACCATAAAGTATCTAGAACTGTTTGTTGCAAACCAATAGCTTCAGTGATTTGACCAGTACGGTACATAAAAATGGACTTTAAATATAACGCTTCGACATACTTTGGTGAATCTTGTGGGATTTCATCCAAAGCCGCTTGCGCACGAGTCAAATCATTTTTTAGCATATACAGCTTGGCGCGATTCAACTGAAATTGATCTGACTTTTCAGGTTCAATTTTCCATTTTTCAAATTTTGGATCTAAGACTTCAGCTAATTCCAAATCACCTGGTGCTGAAAATTCAGCTAATCGTAATGCGGCTTGTTTTTGCCATTCTTCAGATGTTTCTTTTTTGAATTCTTTTGAAGACTCTTTGTAGTCTTTACCTTCAAGTATTTTACTCATTTGCGACTTAAATTCCGAATACAATCCCAAATAATAAGATGCTAAGCCTAGTTGATAGGTGGCTTCAACTTTAATCGAAGGATCTTTGACTAATTCAGCAAATAAACCAAAGGACATATTGTATGATTTATGAACTTCTTGGAATATTAAGCCTTGAAAAAATTGAAAATGATTTGGTGTGAACTCATCTATTTTGCTGGGGTTAGGATTGGTTTCCGCCAAAGGAGGGACGGCGACTTCAGGAAATGATTCCAAGCTCGCAGGATTTTGTATTTTCCCTAGATTTACAAAACTTTTCGCAGGTTCCACATTTTTTGCAGTTGGTTTTTTGTCTTTGTGCAGTGCTGATTTCATTGGGAATTTAACAATGGATTTGAATTTCTGTTCTGGTAAGACTGTAATTGGTAAAGGTCGTTCTTCAAAACGTAATGTGGGTTCTTCTCCGATATCCAGTTTGGGAATTTCTTTTACCTTTTTGATATCACTCATACCTCGAATAGCAACTTTTTCAACCATAGGAAATGTAGGGACTTTTGAGGATTTCATTTTCAAATTCGAACCTGGTGAGCGCCCTTTGTTTGCTACAGTCAACTCAGAAACAGCAAACGATTTAAAGCCGAATATCAAAACCAAACTAAAAGTTAATTTTTGATTGAGTTTATATTTTTTCATATTTAGTTGCTCCTGATTTTCAATTCGTAACTGGAATCATGTTGACTGTTGTTACAAACGATATCGCTGCGTATTGTGACTTCTCTAAACTTTAAAAAAAGAACGTCGCACCCAACAGTACAGTCGTGTCTTGTTGTGTTTGAGTTCCTAAATCACCATTCGGGTTATTCATGTTCGTTTGATAATTGCGTAATTTTTGTTTTGACCATTTGTTTTTAATGTCAAAGCGTACGGCCCAATGCTCATGAAAGAAAAACTGCTGTGTAAAATCGATATTATAACCTAATGTTGAGTTGGATTGGTTGCCACCTTGATTGGGATCGATGACATTTTCGTAGGTCATTTGTCCGATACCGGCAGCAAATTGAATATCAAAATATAATATCTTTGAATCCCAAAAACTCATTTTGGCGTAAAATGGCACGATTAAATAGTTTAAAGACGTATAGGATTTAAAACGATTGAAATTGGGAGGAAATGAATTTCGATTTAAAAATACATCTGTTGAGTCATTGTTTTTGATAGAGCCAGTTTCATAGCTCAATTGCCATCCCATTCGCTCTGAAAAATAGCGTCCAAAATCAATATTTGTCATGCGGCCGTATGAGTAAGCGTCGTTGACCATTGGACCATAAGCCAGTGATACAAACCAACGCTTATCTTTTGTATATGTTCGATTCTGCACAACTGTAAAGTCAGTGTCTTTGGCAGACCAATACTTATTTTCTAATTGTTTTAAGTCTAATTTGTCGCTGTCATCGGACCCAGTATCTTTTTTACTAGTATCTGCAGGTGCACTTTCAGTAGCTGTGTTTGAACTAGATGATTTCGTTTGTGCATTCGCCAAGCCAAGTGCAAGAAAATGCAAAATGCAGAAAGCTAGTAGTGTTTTTGTGATGGACATAGATCCTCCTAATTGGTGCTTTTAAATAAAAACGGGTAGGTGACTAGAACTTTTGTGCCACCATCCGGATTTGGAAACTTCCACTTTCCAATGCGTTGTAAAATACATGATTCAACTATTTTGTCTTTTAAACTAGAGTCAGAAATAGATTGTGCTTCCACTTGCCCAGATGCAGCGATGGTAAATCTTACGCTGACTTTACCAAATAAATCCGGTCGAGCACTGAGCTGTCTTTCATAACAATACAAAATTTGTCCTAACTGAGATTTTATATAGGAAGCAATGATTTCACGATCAAGACCGCCCGTGATTTCACTTTCATCTTCCAGCAAGCCAATGCCACCGGCTCCTGTTTTTCCTGTAGCTAACTTACCAACACCGCCCAAGCCTTCGCCGCCAACTAGTCCCTTTGTTGACACGACAACGCCGGTGCCTTTGCCTTCTGAGCTCCAGTCTTTGCCATCACGATTCGTGGATCCTAATGCGGCTAGAGTACGTCCTGTAGGAGCCGAACCTACAGCAACGCCAGCTCCTTTGACTAAATTTTCAGATTTTGCAGCTCCGGCAGATATTTTTCCAATCAATTGACTAATACGGCCAGCGGCAAAAGACTTAATGGTCGACGGAGAATTTTGTCCTGCATCGCCTTTTGCTGCAGCTTGAGTTTGTCCTTGGTTTACCCCAGAAGCTTTTTGTTGTACGGGTTTTTCAACCACTTTGCGTTTCTTGGGTGGTTCTAACTGAATTTCTTTATATTGCGTAGCTGGATTCGTATGTAAGGCTTCATTCACGCCACTTTGTTTTTTTGGCGACAAAAATAATATGCAAGCAAATATGAATGAAACACCAAAAATTCCTAGTAAAACATTTTTACTAGTATCATCAAAAAACTGATCTTTAGATATACCTCGAAATTTTGAAACGGAATGAACATATATAGTTCGCTCGTGAATTTCTAAATCATTTATTTTAGTTTTTTTCCAGTCATCTAATAGACTGGGATTAAACTTGGTTTTACCTGGGTCAAATTTGGAAGTAAAAGTTTTTTTAAGGCCAATCGTTTTTACTTCTAATAAACTAGAACCTTGATAGACAGCAAACAAGTGCATTTGCATTTTATTTTGATCTTTGATGAAGATATCTTTGCTATCAATACCGTGAAATAGTGGAGCTCTGGCGTCATAGGGGGTAATGGAAAGTGTCGATGCACCCATAGCTAAGTCCATGATTTTATCTAGACGTGCTTCAATTTTATTGGTTTCAAATGATTGGTGATGACTAGAGAAATCTAAATTAATGTAATACCAAAAACCATCATCTCTTAACTCGAATAAACCTTGTATGCCTTTAATCGTATCGATCGGCGAAATCAAATCAGCATGTTTTGAATTTCCAAAAGTAGCACGACCTTGCTCTGCTCGCAGTCGCCAGGTTTTTAATAATCCAGAAGGTCCTTTTTGTTCGATCAATAGATGCTGCATATAACCTCAAATCATTCTACGTAATGAGCTGATTCTCTGATTTTTTGGTCTAAGTTTTTTTGTACTTCATAAAGTGGCATAAATTTTAATCCCTTTTTTTGTACCAAGAAAGCGCCTTCCGGGTTTCTAACCGTTCCCTTTAAACTCATTTCATTGAAGTTAACTTCTTGGACTTTACGATAGGATTTTTTTTTGGCTTGAGCAAAGGTCACAGATTGATAAAAACAGATTAAAGCAAATCCTATAACGGCTACGAATGGTATTATGATTTTTTTTAAATTTAAGTTTGTCATAATCAATGACCTCCTTTCTTAGGATTTTTTAAGTATTCGATTTTTCTACTAATCCAATCCTTCTGTAACTGATCGGAACTTTGAGACAAAGCTTGAGAGTAGAACTCCAGGGCTTTTGTCGAGTCGAACCTGTAATTTTCATGGATTCTGGCTAGCTGTAATACAGCGTCAATATTTTTAGTTTTTTTGACTAAAATTTCGATAGATTGATCGAAATCTCCTTTGTTGGCTAAGCACTCTGATTTTAAATAAAGCCAGTTCGGCCATTTATCTGTATCCACTTTTTTCACTTCTTTTAGAAATTCAGCACAATTTCCATCTTGGTACATCAATCCCACTTTAAGAACTTGAATACCTTCTAGATCTTGAATAGCTTCGGCATTTTTCTCATCGAATAGGGACATGAATAATGGATTTGCTGTAGCCGCATCTTTTTGTAGTAAGTGAGCTCTAGCTTTTTGGTATTTTACCAAAACTGGGACGATTTTCTTTTTTAAAGCAAATTCTAAAAGCCAAATAGATTTATCCATCAAACCTTTTTTTTCTGCGGCAATGGATAAATAAAAAAGTCCGATTGCATTTTCAAATTCTATTTTATGAATTTCTTGGGCTTCAGTTTCCAATTGCTCCCATTTTTTAGTTTCAACGAGTTTATTTAATTTTTCGATGATAGCCTGTAGTGGTTTTGGATCTTTCAATGTTGTGATTACATCTTTGGGTTTTGGTAAGATGATCGGAAAATTACTAGCATCCAATGGGACAGGTCTTGGTACTACTGTGGACGAGCTTGGTAAACTTTCATAATCAATTCCAACAGATGAAATTAATTTCTTGTCTTTAGTTAATTCCTTCAATTTAGATTCGATGTCTTTCTTTTTGTCGGCAATTGGGTCAGTCAACTTTTTGAGTTCTGATTTTAATGCTTTTTGGTCCGCTTCAGTTAACTCTTCTTTGACCTGTGTACCTTGCACACTATCTATAAAATGTGTGTAAATTCGAATCAAGCCATCTAGGGCACCTAATTTGATATTTTCATCTTTAGCCATTTTCGCACTCGACAGAAATGCAGTTTGTGCTTTGTCTAAGCGTTCAGCTTTGATGCTTAATACAAGTGAGAGTTTATCAACACTTGTTTTTGTTTTAGCTTCAACAAATTCTTTTTCTAAAACCTGGGCTTGTATCAAGCGTGCCTTTGCGCGGACATCATCCGAAGCTCCACTGCTTTCCGAAACAAATGACTTAGCCATATTAAAAGCTTCAGTATATTTTTTATTTTGTAGCAGGTTTTCTACTTTTCTTAAACGTATTTCAGACGCATAGGGTTCTATATTACCCGCTAGTAATTTATCTTCTAGTTTTTTATATTCAGCAGATCCCTCTTGCCCCTTCATGACATGCAATAGTTTTGTATATATTTTAGTTTGATCTTTGGTCGTATTTTTTTCAGCTAGCAGTTTTTTAAAAATTTCTTGTGATGCTGCTTTATCGCCTTCGGTTAAATACAGTTCACTGGCCAAGTCCGAGTACTCAAATGATTTTTTTTTGTCGATAGCTGATAATTTTTCAAATATACTGGCTGATTTCTTCAGTAAGCCAGCCTGTGAATAGGTATCAGCTGCAGTTTTTAATGCTTCTAAGGCTTTTGTTTCTTCAGGATACTTTTTGTAATATTCCAGACTTAGATCAGCAGCTTCTAAAGAGTATCCTAAAGAATAAAATTGACTGAGTGACAACCACAAGGCTTCTTTGGCTAGCAAAGCCGGGTAGTGTTCAAAGTGATAGTTTTTCCATTCTGTAGCTGCACTTAAGCGATTGGCTTTGACTTCGTCATCATTTTTACCGGTTTCTGCTTTTAATTGAATTTCTGCAAAGCCCGCTTCTTGTTCGATCTTTTTTAAAGCTTGGTTTCGTTTATCGTCTTTTTCGTTTAAAGCCCATGTTTTTGAATATTTTTTTAAAAGCGAGTAATCTTTCTTTTGATTTAAGAGATCTAACAATAAGTCTTGTGATTTTCTTTTTAAATCTAGTTGTGTTAATTTTTCAGATAAAGTGCTCAACCATTTTTGTGCTTCATCTTTATTATTTGTCTGATAGTAAAGACTGGCCACTTTGAATTGAATTGGTTCCGCGTATTGGCCTTTCGGTTGATCCTTCAAATAAATTAAACCTAGACGAATTAGATTTTCTAGATCTTTATCGTCTTTTTTCTTTTCGTTAGCTTTTTCTAAGGACACGATCGAAGAGTATTGAGCGTCATGTTTTTGTGTTAGCTCAACAGAAAGACGTCCTACCATTTCATAATTTTCAGAGGCTTCGCGATACTCTTCTAACTGAAATAGTAATTCTGCAAATGCATATCTAGAATTTAAATCTGGATTTTTTGGATCATCTCTTTTTAATAAGATACGAAAAGCCTGCAACGTTAAGCTGGCAAATTCTTTATGCTGTTTGTTCTTTAAAGATATTTCCCACCATTTTTTAGCAATATCGATATTGGTGCGATTAAATTCAGATTTACAGTTTGAGTCATAGACTTCTTTGTTTTTTTTGGCCCAACTCGAGTCTGCTAAGCAAACTTCTGCTGTGCGCTCAAGTTCTTTGATAACTTGGTCCCGCTTTTTTAATGTCTCGTAAGCTTCAATCAATTGTAAGTGAGCTTTAATTCGAAAATTGGATGTCGGGTAAGCATCGATGAATTCATCCAAGAAAATACTCATCTCTTTTTGTCGCCCGTGGGAATCATACAGTTTTCCCATGTTAATAACGGCTTCGCCTAATTCTTCATCGGTGGCTATTTTTTTGAAAAAGTTCACCACCAATTGTGCTGGTTGTGTTTCGCCATAGAATATTGTTAAGTCGCGCAACGCTTCTATTCGTAAGTTGTGCTGATTTTTGCCATCTTTATTTTCTGGCGGAAATAATTTAACGACTTGAACCAGCTTATCAATGGCGGGTTGATTTTGTCGTAAGTTATAATAGGTCCATGCTTCTTTATATAAACTGTAGGCGAACACTCTGGATCCAGGATATTTTTCTACCTCTTTAAAAGCCTGTAAGGATTCTTCAAAACGAGCTTGTTCATACAATAATTCTCCCAAGGCTAAATTGGCATCGGCGATTAACATTGAGTCAGGAAATTGATGAATCATACGTCGATACAAGACCTCTGCTGGCTTTTTTTGTTGAATCTGCTGATTTGCAAAAGCGTTGTTGAAAAGGACAGAGTCAAGATCTGAATATTTGGGAAAATCTTTTTCAATTTTAGAATAAATTTCGATGGCTTTTTTAATGTTTGATAGTGCTGATTGTTCTTTGATCTCTGAAGGTACCGTGGATAGAATTTTCTTATCATCTCGATTTAAGTCAAAAAAACGACCGGACTTGGAACGACGCATGTATAGTTCGGCTAAGCGATTCCATAAGTCAGGTTCATCTGGAGCACCTTTTTTCTTTTTTAAAATGTTTTGCAAAACTTCGATAGCACGGGCTTCTGTTTTTGAAATTAGAACTTCGCTAGTCAAAGCTTTTTTCTGATTTTCGGTTTCATTTTGACTTTTAATTTGTAATTCTGGAAGCAAGCCTTTGGTTTCTTTTTTTTCAGCGGCTTGCAAAGAGTGATTTAAGATGCCTATGAAAAATATAATAAAGACATAAGTCGATAACTGGTTTTTAATTTTATTTCTTATGTTGAGTTTTCGATGTTGCGCCATCATATTTGTCCACTTCCTTATGCCATTTTGATTTAGATTCATCCGCAAATCCAAACCGAACTCATGTGCTCCTTGAAATATTAATTAATTCCCCACAACTGTCGCCATTCGTAATTTTGGATATCCAGCCATCGAAGCGGTGTACATTATTTTTCGAATGGTCGAGTAGGGTAATTTTTGATCTGCTTTCACAATAATTTTGCCGTCTAAAATTCCTTGGTTGGGTCTTTTTTTGGATAAGCCGGATTTAAATTTTTCTTCGATTTCTTTTTCAGTCTTGGTTAAATCTTCAAGAGCTTTAAATAAAGGAAGTACAAAATTAGAATCATTTGCATCCAGTGCCGTTTTTTCAAAATCATGTCCATTTAAAGAGGCGATTTTTCTTTCGGCAAAAATTAAATCTTGTGGCGTGATGGATACTTGTATTCCAGGTGTGGGCGAAGTTTCTGAATTAGATACAGGTAATTCCAAACCTTTTTCGGGCTGTATAGTTACTTCTGATGTTGAATAGGTTTGTAACAAAAATACCAGCATGATTGTGAACATATCCGTCATAGACGTGATATTGACGGCAAAGGTCGAACTATTATTAACATGTGGTTTTGCACGTCGTCGCCTGGACATATTAGCCCTCCATCACATTGTTAAAGACCACATCTGGAAACATAAAATCTGTCAAAATTTCTTTGTTTGTTTTTTTATCTAACACAGGAAACTTAATATTTTTATCGTGTGATTTTCTAGCTTGATCCATGGCGCGTACCACTTCTTTGTAGGGAACGTCCGCATCGGGAGTCAGCTCTAGTTTAAAAATGGTAGGATATTGTTTTTTTACTTTAACTAAAGCCTCATGTAGTGCGGCTAAGTCCAATTTATTTTCTTTCAACGGAATATTAAAAACTTGTTGGTCACCTTTTTTGTCGACCAAAATACGAAAACCAGTTTTATTGCTAATTTCCAATTGAATGGCCACTTTGTCGTTTTCATTAGAAATATTGCGTTCGATGGCTTCTTTAACGACCTGAGGTAATTCACTTTCTACGACCGAGATTGGCACGAAGGAACTAGACAATAATAACACGGGAACTAGTTTTACCATGACCGCCAACAAAGGCGCCAAATCTAGTTCGATATCATGTGCGTGTTGTCCGATTGGTTTGTATCGTCGTCCCCTCATAATAACCTCAAATTATCCAGCTTTAATATTTGGTGGTGGTGTATTTTTATTGACCATTTGATCTTTGTTCATGGCATCAGGAAAAACAGTTTGTCGACTTAAGGATGGAATGTGGCTACCTGTTAGCATCTCTGTTAATTTTCCACATTTTTCTGTCATCTGTTCAACCAGTTGATTTTGTCTTGCTACCAAGAACGAATAAAAAACCATGACAGGGATGGATACAGCTAACCCCAGTGCCGTGGTGTACATGGATACGGAAATACCATTTGCTAATAAGGCTTGTTTTTCACTGGGATCCGCAGCACCGACGGCGCGGAAGGATAAAATCAGACCGACAATTGTTCCAAGTAGTCCCATCAAGGTCGCTACGTTGGCAAGCATGGAAAGATAATGAATACGTTTAGTGAATAAAGGGACGTTCTCTGACATTGCAATGTCGTGTGCTTGAAAGATAGCATCATCATCACGATCGGCTTTTTCTAGAATAGTTTTAAAAGCATTGGCTAGTGGTTTACCTTGTAAACCTGAAGCTAATACCAAAGCTTCATCAAATTTTCTGGCTAGAACTAGGGATTGAGCCTTTAAGAAAAATTCTTCTACATTCATACCAAACTTAAAATACAAGACATAGGCTCTTTCGATCATGATTCCTGCACCGATGATCCCAATAAAACAAGTTAACCAACCGACAACACCTGAATCTCGAATCATGTCCCATAAATTAATCATGATGAATCTCCTTACTTATTCGCTTTTACATGTTTGATCCAAGTTTGAATTTCATTTTGTCCAGCTTCACTGACTTGCAAAAATTTAACAGCGTAGTGAATGCGAGTATCATGTTGAATTCTTTGCTTGGTTAAACGCTTTGTTAGTATTTCGGCAGTTACGTTAAAAGCTAAACTGTTTGAGTTGTTTTTTTCGGTCGAGTCGGGTCTAGATTGTGTTCGAAAGTGAACATGAATCAAATGACCTGGCAAAAGGAAGGGGTTTTCCATTAAAATTAAAGCCCCACCGGAACTTAAATTTTCCGCGACCCCATCCCAAAGTCTAGAATGATCGTGAACGAATACGGGTAATGAACATAGAATTCGTTCATGTTTTCGTCTTGCAAATGCGGATTCTTGATCTTGGCTTAAACTTTTTTCGGCTAATCGACTAAGACGATCAATAGAGAATTCCGGTAAATCACCTATGGCCGTCCAGCTATCTAGATGCGGAGCCCATACGTAATCAAAATTAAAGACTGTATTAGATTGCATCATCATGATCAGCTCGGCGTAAGTGTATGGACCAAACTTCGCTTCTCCTTTAAGAACGTGCCACTCATTACTTGTCACTACATCTAATGCCAAATTCATGTTGTTTCTCCTTTTACTGTTTGGCGACCAATGGGTCATAGGTTATTTTTATATCAGCACCTGCAGCAGGAATATAAGCTCCGTGAAAGGCTACAGTGTTGGTTGCAGAATCAAAGGTCCAACCATTCACAGCATCTTCAGGTACGACTACACTGTCTAATTTTACTACCAGAGATTGCTCGATGGGAGCGCGATCTAAAGTAAATGTTGCAGCTAACTCGACCGTTTTTTCTGAAATAACTTGCAGTGAGCTTGAAAAATTGCTGTCACAAATCGATGCTTTAATACCTTTACTTAAATCAGCCAGTTGAGCATAACGTGTTGCTATCGTGCGACCAGAAACAGCGCAAGCCGCATCAAAAACACCAATGACATTGACTGAGTAATTTCCAACGCCAGCATAAGTATCAAGAAATTCTTTGTAATGATTTACAGAAATAATGCGTGAATCGTTGTATTTCTTACCAATCGAAGCGGAAGAAGTTGCAGAAAAATCATCTTCATCACTGACTATGATCACAGAAAGAAAGGCATCAGACCGACGAAAATCAGAATTGCCCGAGTAATCTAAAGTATCTTCGATACTAGCAAAAGCACGTTCATCGCTACTGCCATAGATTCCTAATCGAACATTGGTTATAAACTTGTCCATTAATAAAGGAGTATTTTTATCAAGTACAAACACACCTGAGTGAGAGTAATAGCCGTCTTTAAATTGACGAAGATTATTGTTATTTTGAAATTTGCCTTTATAGGCATCGGTGGATTGCACAGCCATATGAAAATCTAGATTTAGGCTTTGAAACTTCTGAATAAAGCTTATGAAATTTGAGCCAAGGTTCTCTTGAGAGGGCTGCATAGAGCCTGAGTTATCAACTATCCATAAGATGTCTATTTTCTTTTGTATGAATGTACTTGTTTGTTTGAAAGTTTGTTCTTCTGAAAGCATCGAGAAGGATCTATCTGTTTTTTCACAAGCTACGTTTGTCATTAAGGCGACAACTGAACCTAACAAGCTTGTGACCTTCAGAGTGTTTTGTATTTGAGTGCTTTTCATAAATCCTCCTGTTAACTAGTTCCCGTACAAAGTTGCGTTTCTGGTTTACGTCTCTGGTATTTAGTCTAGGCCAGTTATAGCTAAGTCGGAAATTTTTCATAAATACTTAATAAGACTGAATAAAACTCTTAAAAAACAGAAAAAGTCAGACTTAAGTGTCTGAATTTGTTAAGTTCAAACTTGCAAAACAGTATTAAAATATTTTTCAGTTGTCAGATGCCTAGACAGAATCAATTAAAATTTGGCATCGATGACATAACGAAGAATAGAATTTCTAATAAAGTGTCGAAGCTTCTGACGCTTTAAAAAAATGTTTTAAAAAATGTGAAACTATTAGTCGTCGGAATCCTAGTCATTGATTGAGTGTTTGACAGGACCAAGATCCAATTTGAAATTTCAATGACTTAGAATAACAGTCGAATTAAAAGCATTAGCAGCAGAATAAAAAATCGACGACTCATTCTGAGACATTATTTTTAGCTGTGTTCTTAAGTTCTTGAAATACTTTTGAAATCATTAGCAATAAGCTATCGCCAATTTTTGGCACCAGCCATGCAATGCTATAAAACCAGAAGACAAAGTTAGTAATCACCTTTAAAGGAGGACCGTACTACAAACTTTTTAAATACAAAACCTTATTAATCGACTTAAAAGCCTAAGATTCAAACGGAAATGAACTTAGGCTTTTTCATTTTCTGTTTCTAATTTTTTAGCCTGCTGCCAAAGATTTTCTTTTTCAGCATCAGGTAACTCGGAAAATTCCAAAACATTCAAATTCGAAATCGCTAACATAGATTCAAAACGTTGGATGAAACGTTGATTTGTTTCGCGCAAACATTGCTCTGGCTCAAGTTCTAAGTGTCTAGCAAGCTGGGCAACAGAAAATAGAACGTCACCAATTTCATGTTCCAGGGATTTAGAGGACTGCACTTTTTTATTTAACTCGATGTTGAGTTCTTCGATTTCCTCTTGGATTTTTAAAAATACTTGCGCAGGTTCAGACCAATCGAATTTATATGTCTGACATTTGCGTCCAATTTTACCAGAAGTTTGTAGGGCGGGCAGATGATGTGGAAAATCAAAATTTTTTTTGTTTTTTGGCTTTTCACTACGTTTGGTTCTTTCCCAATTTTGCCAAATAGAAGACAAATCTTTGCCTTCTGAAAAATCACTCTGGAATACATGTGGATGACGACGAATTAATTTTTCCGAGATGCTATGAACGATGTCACTTAGTTGAAATCGTCCTTCATCTTTGGCGACTTGCGCTTGTAGAATCACTTGAAACAAAGAATCGCCTAATTCTTCAATAATATCCGAATCACTACCATGTTCGATGGCGTGGGCCAGTTCGTGAGCTTCTTCAATGATATAGGGGGCCAGACTGCGATCTGTTTGAGCTTTATCCCAAGGACAGCCATTGGGACCGCGCAATTCTGCGACGACGTTAATCAGTTTTTTAAGCGCTTCTAAATTTGTGATCATTTCTTGAGATAAATCAGTATTCATCGAGTTAATCTTCCTTCTGGTTGCCTCGGTCAACGAAGCTATCATAATTGATATAACACTAGTATTTAAGACTAGTATTTCATTGATTCCTGACATTGGTCCATAGCATAATCAAAATGGAATTTCATTCATTATATCTTAGGATTAGAATGTTTTTTATATGCAAAAGAAATTGAAAAAAGAGACTACTCATACGCGCGTTAATTACGAAGATCCATCCATGAAGTTTTTGGACTGGGTCGATCATCTTGGATTTGAACGGACCTGGTTTGGTCGCATTTTACTACAACTAGAAGAAAAATATCAAATCCGTAAATTTTCTTTCGTATTTTTGTTTTCGATTGTTTTAGCGTACTCGATAAATTTTGAGGTCAAGGCGCCTTTTAATTTCACTATCGGTGAAGTTGCCAAAAATGATGTGTCGTCACCTATGAATTTTGAAATGGTGGATGAGGTCACGACCGAAGAAAAAAGATTAAAGGCAGAATCAACGGTGCCGTTGATATTTGATTACGATCCTTTGGTTTTTGAAAAAGCCTCGGGTGGTATCTATAAATCATTTCGTATCATGCGCTCGTTATTAAAAAACACGATGTTGGTGAAGCATAAAGATTCCAAGATGGATATCGAAGAATTCACCAAAGAATTTTTCTCGCATAAATCTGAATTTGAGAATGAATTAGGTGTCAGTGTACCTGATTATTTATTTGAGTGGTTGGTAGTTAATCGCTTTAGTCCTAAAATAGAAAATATCATGATTCGTAATCTAGAGGTCTGGTATCAGTATCGATTGGTAGAGGGGTTAGATCGAATTGTGACTCCAGGATTGCAAACTATCTTGGCTCGTACGGTTAATAAGTCCAATAAAGGTAAGGAGTTTCCGATTAAGCGTATTGAGTTAGTCGATACAACTCAGTTGGATTCATTTCAATTGGTCAATACGAAGGGTTTAGAAAAAATCAGTCCAGTAGATAAAACACATATCTTGGCCTTAACGCGTTTGATGATTTTTCCTAACTTAACATTAAACAAACAAGAAATTGAAAGTCGTAAACAATCCGCCAGACAAAGTATTTTGCCAATTACAAATTCGATTAAAAAAAATCAAGTGATCGTGACTGAAGGCACCGTTATTCAGCCTTTTCATATGGCCATGATAAAAGAGATCGAAAGCTTACGCAGTGATCGTCGCCATGATGTAATGGCGATATCAATGGCGTTGTTATTTTCAGCGATCATTGTGGTGTTTTTTCAGTATCTCAGACGATTTGGAGCATATCGTTTAAAGGTCGAAGACAAAGACATTTTTTTTATGGGTGTAGTGACTTTGTTTATCGTATTCTTTCTAAAGATATTTATCTTTTTAACTGAAACATCGTTTGCTTCTAAGTTTGGATCGATCTTACCAAGTTCTACTTTTTTATATGCAGCACCAGCCGCCGCGGGACCCATGATCGTTGGTTTGGTGATCACATCGGGTGAGGTGCTTTGGTTGTTCACTGCATTTTTGTCATTGGTTTTAGGTTTGATGACCGAGATGAATTTTACCTTCATGATAGTCAGCTTTGCATCTGGCATAGCAGCCGCACGCGGAGTTTACTCTTGTAAAAAACGAAATGATATTTATTGGGCGGGGATTCGTACTGGTGCTGTCAATGCTTTAATGGTGGCCTTGTTGTTAACGGTGGCTAGATTTGATCAAGAATCTTTTGTGCGCGAAATCGTCTCTAGTGTTCCAGCTGGTTTTTTAGGTGGTATATTTGCCAGTATGTTGACGATGATTGTGATTCCGTTTGTAGAATCCATTTTTAGATACACGACAGATGTAAAGTTATTGGAACTTAGTAATTTAAATCATCCGTTATTAAAAGAAATGATAGTCAAATCTCCGGGAACTTATCATCATTCGATGTTAGTGGGCAGCATGGTAGAGGCCGCTGCGGAAGAAATCGGTGCAAATCCATTATTAGGTAAAGTGATGTGTTATTATCATGATATAGGTAAAATGGCGCATCCCAATTACTTCATTGAAAATCAAAAGCCGGGCAATAATCCGCATGATGGAATTTCACCTTTTATGAGTAAAACTTTGTTAGTGGCGCATGTTAAGGATGGTGTTGAGCTTGGCATTAAACACAAACTAGGCAAGCCGATCATTGATGGCATTATTCAGCATCATGGAACAACATTGATTTCTTATTTTTACAACAAAGCCTTGGATCAAAAATCCGACGGCGATCCTGAAATATCAGAGGAAGAGTTTCGCTATCCAGGACCTAAACCTCAGTTTCGTGAAGCAGCTTTGTGTATGCTAGCAGATAGTATCGAGGCTGCCAGTAGGTCCTTAGACGAACCAACGCCAGTGCGGTTACAAAATATTGTTAGAAATATTATTCAAAGAAAATTTATGGAAGGACAGTTGGACGAGTGCAGTTTAACACTGAAGGATTTATCTAAGGTTGAATCTGCTTTTACAAGGATCCTATTAGGTATCTACCATCAGCGTATTGATTATCCTCGCAGTGCAGGTGGTGGGGCTTCGGAGTCCCCCAAGGTAACACCATTTTTTTCGGGGATAAAAAATTAATCATCGGAATTGGTATTACTCGTCGTTATAATTACGATATTTCCAAATTAGATATCCCAGAATGCCTAGCATGACGAAAATGGTAACGACTAAGCCGTAGCCATAGCCCTCACCTGGATAAAGGGCATAATGCATTCCGAAGTACATCATAAAAACTTTATTGACCAACATTGGTAGAATCAAAGTTAAAATAAAATCGCGCATCATCTTTTGCGATTTTTTTTCTGAGTCAGTGGTTTCTTTTTTTGATAAACTAGTTTGTGGGTCTGGCGTAGATTTTAAATTTTTATCTGTGTTCATTATGTCATCCACTAGTAAATATGTTTTAAATAAAATTTTAATTCTTCAACGCTTTCTAAAATGTCGTCCAAAGCGCGATGAGCGTTCTTTTTTTCGTATCGCAGATTAAATTTATTATGAAAAATTATTTTCCAGGACGACACATCTAGCATGCGATAATGAAGTTCTGAAGACAATTTAGTGAAGTACTTATTTAAAAACAATCGGTCTTGAGCGATCGAGTTCCCAGCTAAGATGGGCTTATCGTCTTTCTTTTCTATTTTCGGCCAATGCTTTTTTAATAGATTACACAAATCTTCTTCGACTTGGTTGGGATCTTTGCCAAATGGAATTTTAGCCAGTAATCCTGATTTGCTGTGATGATCTTTGTTCCAATCATCCATACGGGACAAAATGGATTGGGGTTGGTTTACAATAGCTTCGTAGGTATCTAATATATTAAAATCCATATCTGTGACTAGGGCTGCGACTTCGATAATTGCTTCTTTTTCTACATCCAGACCTGTCATTTCTAAATCGACCCAAAACAGTTTCATACCTACATCCCATCTATTTCGGCCTAGTCTAGATCATCTTCCTTCGAAAGAAAACAATTTACTGGGGAGCAAGTGGCAAATACCAATTCGAAGAAATAATTGTCCAAGGTGCAATGATATTTTTTACACTTTATTCGTTAGATAAAAACAAGCTTTTAAATTCGGGTGGAATGGGGCAAGTGAATTCGTGAACGTCACCCCATTCAAAATCCATGGGTAAAAGCAGTTGATGCGCATGTAAAGCCATTCGCTCAAAGCCGTATCGATCCTTTATTTTGGCATTATCTTTGGCATTTCCATAGCGATTATCGCCGACGACAGGGCGTCCTGCTAAGCGAGCATGCTTTCGTATCTGATGTTGTCGTCCGGTTTCAATTTGCAACTCAACTAAGGAAAAATAGGAATTACTTTGTAGCACTCTGAATTTAGTGACGGCGGGTTTTCGATCTGCTGTTTTTCCTTGAGGGTTTTCGCCTCCCTCGGCTTTGTCAGAAATCGGCCAATTCCAAATTTGTACATCATCGTGCAGAGGTAAATGACCACGTAGAATCGCGATGTATTTTTTTGTCGAGCGTTCTAACAGGGCTTGAAAAGCTGGGACTAGTTCCGTTTTTTTCACAATAAGAACAAGTCCGCTGGTTTCTTTGTCTAAGCGGTTTAACAAATGCAATGACGATAAATAGAAATCTGTTTTGTTTTTAATAACAGATTGATCTCGATTTATCGACACTGTTGGTGCTGTCGAATTTTTATCATTTTGTAACAAGCTTAACAGGTCGGCTTCTTGAGTATGATCCGCATGCACAAGAAGCCCGGACGGTTTATTCACTATTATAAAATTGTCATTCTCAAAAATGATCAATCAACACTCCACTCTTAATATTGTTCCTCAGTTGTTCTGAGGCTGTCCATCCGTTGTACGCAGATGTACAACGGTGCTAAAGCGATATTAGTAAAATATTTGCGCGCCAAATCCTAATTTAAAATAAGATTTATCATCTAAAGCGCCATCATTTTTTAAGACCATCGCGATGGAGGGTGATAAATTGTAGCCTTTGTTTTTGAAAACAGTATAGGCCGTGTATTGCCAATCCGATTGGGTGCCAATATACGAATTAGCAGGTAAGCCTTTGACTTTAATCAAGGCGCTATCGTAATTGATATAGTCCACGGCTCCACCGTATGACAGTCCGTCATTCACTGGTTTTTCAAGATAAGCTGTGTAAGTCGTCGTACTTGGTTCTACAAGAGTAGATTCAAAAGCGCCTTCATTCAATTGCACTTCATTCCATTTTTGTTGCAACGCCTTTGCACCGATGACTACAGATACTAGATCCCACTGAGCACCGACACCTAAGTTAATTGAATTTCCACCTGAGGCATTGTTAATATCGCTATTTTTTTCCACTTCCACAGGCTGGCCTAATCCCAAACCAAAACTTGCAAAGTAGGAACTTCGTTCGTTGCGTTTAGTGGCAATTGCAGACAATACGGTATCACCTTGTCCTGTGGTATTTGAGTTTGATAGATTAATTGCATTTCCACGAAAGTCTGTGTTGTGTTGAGCATAAGAAGAATCAGCACGTAATGAAAAATTATCATTAAAAGCTTTTTCAATGCCGAACTCCATATTGATTCCTGAATACGATACGTCTTTGCCTTTTTGATTTTTAGGGCGAGAAGTAATTTCACCAAATGCAGCTTGAGATTTAAGTTCAACAGTCACACCATTTTTAGCATTTTTTGCATTGGCTGACTTGGCACTCATGCTAGAGCTACTGGTGTAGGCGGTTGCAACCGAGCTAGTGCCGATAACAATGCCGATGGTCAATGCCATGAATGCATTATTTACCATTTGCTTCGTATTCGAATTCATCAATGATCTCATTATAAAACCTCCTAGGATTTATGTTGTTTGAGTCTATTCTTGTAATTTTTTCTAGCAAGACCAATTCCTTTAGACAATTTTCCGTCGGTGCTACAGGCGCGCCTGAAATAACAATCTACTGGAATTGATATTCGATAAGCCTAGAAAAGGAAGGCTATATAATTCAAACAAAATCGTAATCTGATGCGAATAAAGTTGGGGCATGTGTGTTTTTCGATGGCGTAACAGCCTGTTTTTTATACAAGATCAGATGTTTTTGATTCCCAAACTATTTCTTAACGTTTATAAGTTCATCCATGATTTCAATTGATCACCCCATAGCGACCAAGATTCGTAAACAGATGGTTGAGGCCATTGCCCGTTTTCGTCTGATTGAAGAAGGCGATAAGGTCATGGTCTGTGTGTCTGGTGGAAAAGACTCTGCCATTCTGACGGCCATCTTAAAGGAAATAATGCGACGAGCTCCGTATACATTCACAATGGAAGCTGTGATGTTGGATCAAGGGCAACCAGGGTTTCAACCCAAGCCTTTTGTTGAATGGATACAATCCTTAGATGTGCCATTCACCATGGTTTCAGAAAACACCTATGCTATCGTCAAAGAAAAAATCACCGATGGTGTGTATTGTAGTTTATGCAGTCGATTGCGTCGTGGAATTTTATATGACCATGCTTTTAAAAATAATTTTTCCAAGATGGCTTTGGGTCATCATCGCGATGATTCCAATCAAACGTTGCTGATGAATATGTTTTACACTGGAAAAATCTCAGCAATGCCACCAAAATTAAAAAGTGATGATGGACGAAATATTTTAATTCGTCCGATGATTTTAGTCGCCGAGTCTGATATCGAGCAATTATCGAAGGACTGGCAGATACCCATTTTACCTTGTAATCTTTGTGGTTCACAAGAAGGCATGAAACGGCAGCGGGTGAAGTCTTTGTTGCGGGATTTAGAAAAAGAAATTCCGTATTTGCAGCACTCGATTGCAAAGGCGACATCAAATATTAAATCTTCACAAATGATGGATGCGAAGCTGTGGGATTTTGAAGGTTTGTCTAAGGACGTTGAACCTTCTGAGCGAGCCGTTGATCCATTCGAGGGATACTAGTGAGAAAATCATTTATTATATTCATGTTGTTATTGTCTTATTCCTTGTGTTTCGATGTTGCGAAAGCACAGCAACGTAGTTTGTCTGTCGCCTTAAATTGGCAAGAGTGCATACAATGGTTGGAAAAAAACAATAGTGAATTAAGATCAGCCAAAGAAAGTTTAAAGCGAGCCCAACAAGAAGAAAGGCTAGCATTTTCAGGTTACTTACCGACTTTAAGTGTGAACCTCAGCCGTGATCGTATATTTAAACCCAGTTACGAATCCCCTGATACTAGTTACGAGGCCTATTTAGAGCTGAATCAAAATTTATTTTCTGGATTTGCTGATAAATACAAAATGAAGCAGAATTTTCAAAATGAAATTTCGGCACAAGAATCGTTAAAAATAATCAGTTCAAAGTTAACAGCAGATTTAAAAAAATCAATCGCGCAGTGGATGTATGCTACGGAAGTGTTCCGTTTAAGTGAAAAGATCTTAGAAAGACGTTCTGAAAATATTAAAAACGTACAAATACGTTATAAGGGTGGTTCCGAACATCTTGGCTCGGTAAAAATGGCCGAGGCTTATTTGCTAGAAGCGAAGGTGGAACTTCAATCCGCTCAAAAAAATTTAGAAATCGCTAAGTCACAACTGAAAGCCCTGATTGGTATTGATGAAGGCCAAGACATCATTTGGAGTGGAGATATACCGAATTTTCCATTGATCGAATTAAAAAATTTAGAACAGCTAGCGATGCAAACCGCAGAATACAGGCAGGCCATTGCGGATGAAAAATCAGCCAGCTTAGGAGTAGACATAGCCGAAGCGAAACATTATCCCTCGGTGGATTTATCGGCGCGAATTGGCAGAACGGATAGTGAGTTTTTTCCACAGTATCAAAAATGGAGCGTGGGACTGACGTTGAGTTGGTATTTATTTAGCGGCGGTCGAGATGATGCTAATTTGGAAATAGCAAAATCGAAACGAGTGTCGAGTCAGTTTGAATTGCATTCTAAAAGCCAAGCGATTATTTCAAAAATTTTGCAAGCCCATGCAGATTTAGAGTTAGCTTTAGAGAAAATTAAACTGGAAGAAAAATTCAGAGATGCAACTCAGTTACGTGCTGAAATAGCAGAAAAAAAATATATCAATGGGATTTTGACATTTGATGATTGGGATAGCGTCGAAAGTGATTTGATTCAGCATCAAAAAAGTGTGTTGAGTAGTTATTTAGATCGTAGAGTCAGTGAAACTAAATTGGAAAGCTTATTGGGTCAGGGTGTATGGCAGTAAAAAGTAAAAAAATATTCATTTTATCTGTAGTTTTATTTGTTTTGATTGCTGTTGGGTTGTTCATACGCTCAAAAATTGAAAAAGAAAAAATAGTGGAAGTCGTCAAAGAGTATCCAGTGTCTCGTGGAGATGTGTTAGTGACAGTGTTGACGACAGGCACGGTTCAGCCTGAAAGTCGTGTCGAGATCAAGCCATCAGTATATGGACGAATTGATCAAGTGATTGCGCAGGAAGGGGATGTGGTCAAGCAAGGGGATGTGGTTGCTTGGATGAGTTCTTCGGATCGGGCCGCTTTGATTGATGCCGCTCGAGCGCAAGGCAAGTCAGAAATAGAAAGATGGGAAAAAATCTATCCTCCGATGCCGATTGTGGCTCCGATATCAGGCACGATCATTTTAAAAAATATCGAAAATGGACAAACGGTTTCTTACAATGATGTTGTCTATGTGATGTCGAATCGTTTGACGATTAAAGCTCCTGTGGATGAGTCGGATTTAGCATCGATTAAGATTGGCCAAAAAGTTGAGGTGCGCTTGGACGCTTATCCCAACGAATTGATTGAGGCCAAAGTGGAGCGCATTGCCTTTGAAGCCAAAACGGTTAGTAATGTCACTACATATACTGTCATTATCCGACCAATGCGAACACCTGCTTTCATGCGCAGTGGGATGACCAGTAATGTTACTTTTTTTGTCGATACTAGAAAAAATGTCTTAACTGTTCCGACAGAAGTGATTCGTTACAATAGTGGCAAGCCCTATGTTCTGGCCAAAATTGGTGCGGCCAAGGGAATAAATTCCAAATCCACTTCAGTGGATTTAGAATTAGGCGTTTCAGATGGTAAGCGCACAGAAGTAAAAAGTGGACTATCCGAAGATGATAAAGTCGTATTACAGTTTAGTTACGGCAAGGATAAAAAGTCGAACAGCTTATTCGGCGGACCAGGTCCAAACACAACACGGCCACGAAATTTTGGGAATCCATAAGTAATGATCGAACTTAAAGACATCAAAAAATCATATCAGATGGGAGATCTTTCGTTAGAAGTACTGAAGGGTATTTCATTAACGATTGAAGATGGAGACTATGTTGCCATCATGGGGCCTTCAGGCTCTGGTAAATCCACGTTGATGAATATCTTAGGCTTGTTAGATGTACCAAGTTCAGGTTCTTATTTATTCAATGGCAAGGAAATCGCTCACTTAGATGAAGATGGTTTATCGTTGCTTCGCCGAGAAGAAATTGGATTTATCTTTCAGCAATTTAATTTGCTACCCAGAATGACAGCTGTACAAAATGTGGGATTACCTTTGTTGTATTCTCAGATGCAGGTTGAAGAAAACTGGATTCAAAATTTATTATCAAGAGTAGGGCTGAAGGAACGCATGTACCATCGGCCCAATGAATTATCAGGTGGTCAACAACAAAGGGTCGCTATTGCCAGATCATTAGTGAATCAGCCCCGGATGATCTTAGCCGATGAGCCAACTGGAAATCTAGATTCACAAAGTCAGCATGAAATTTTAGGAATCTTAAAAGAATTAAACTCGCAGGGTATTACCATATTAGTTGTTACCCATGAAGAAGAAGTAGCGCGTGAAGCTCATCGAATCATTCGCGTGCGAGATGGCCGAATTCAATCTGATATCAGAACAGCAGACATTCAACAGCCGTCGCAGTTGAAAAAAACACCTTCGATCCATCAACGTAGTTGGACAGATATTTTTGAATATTTTTATCAAGGCTATAAAACATTAGCTGCGAATAAAATTCGAACAGCCTTATCGATGTTAGGAATATTAATTGGAGTAGCGGCTGTTGTGGCGATGTTAGCGATTGGTAAAGGGGCACAAAAATCGATTGAAAATCAATTATCTGCGCTGGGCTCTAATTTGTTAACGATACGACCTGGAGCAGTGCGTGTTGCTGGTGTGACGCAAGAATCGGGTGCAGCCAATCGAATGGTGTTTGAGGATTTGGAAGCCATTCAGTTAAAGATGGCCTTCATTTCACAAGTCTCGGGGCAAGTGAATGGTCGTGGACAGATCACGGCCAACAGCAAGAATTGGTCAACAATAGTTATGGGGACTTCAAAAAGTTGGGCCATAATGCATAACTCAGATCCTGTGTATGGTCGTTTTTTTACGCAAGAAGAAGATGTACAAAGAGCACGTGTCGCAGTCATTGGTGGAACTGTTCGTCGTGAATTATTTGGTGAACAAACTGGTATCGGTGAAATGATAAAGATCAACAGAGTAATTTTTAAAGTGATCGGAGTCTTACCAGAAAAAGGCGCCAATAATATGCGAGATCAAGATGACGTCATTATCATTCCACTGCAGACAGCGATGAAGCGATTATTAGGACGTGAGTTTTTAGAAATGATGGAAGTGGAAGTCGATGCTCGTGAGCATGTCGAGTTGGTACAAGATGGTTTGATGCAAGTGATGTCTGACTTGCATAAAATTCCATTATCACAACAAAGGGACGCTTTCCAAATTCGAAGTATGGCAGAAATCCAAGAGGCCATGCAGCAAAGCAATCAGACAATGTCTTACTTGTTGGCTTCGATTGCGGCGATCTCGTTATTAGTGGGTGGTATCGGTATTATGAATATCATGCTAGTATCAGTGACGGAGCGCACTCGCGAGATCGGTTTAAGAAAAGCTATAGGTGCCACGCGCATTGATATATTGGCTCAGTTTTTATCAGAATCAGTCGTTGTTAGTTTGGTGGGTGGTAGCTTGGGGATATTAATCGGTTGGTGGATGACTTTGGCATTAACTGCAGTATTGGGATGGGAAACCTCCGTGTCTATTAGTTCAGTTTTGGTTAGCTTTTTCTTTTCGGCATTAGTCGGAATTGTTTTTGGCGTATATCCTGCAAAAAAAGCTTCACAGTTACATCCCATCGATGCTCTTCGTTTTGAATAATAATTTTCAGATCTAATTATAAGTGTCAGGCCGCATTTCCAGACGCAACACCTGGAAGGTGCCATCCCTAGAGTTTCGAATTCTTAATGATTGCTCCAAAGAAAAGTAGATTCAGGACGTTTTAGTATTAATTGTGTGTCCATGGTTTTTGGATACATATCGCTGGGATAAACATTCAATTTCAATGTAGTGTCATTAGTAGGTATCTGAAAATCAGTTATATTTTTATCATTCATTGTTAATTGATATTTACCAGTCATTGGCACAAATCCACATCGCATAATGTATTCAGAAACAAA
Source organism: Bdellovibrionota bacterium (assembly GCA_052033755.1). Taxonomy (GTDB): domain Bacteria; phylum Bdellovibrionota; class Bdellovibrionia; order Bdellovibrionales; family Bdellovibrionaceae; genus JBPOJH01. The sequence goes on from JBPOJH010000047.1 coordinate 32,938, forward strand.
ATGATCTTGAACTTTTCTTAATAAAATCAAATAATCAGAATTATTTTTGTTTTTAAGAACAAATAATAATAATCCATCTTCTTTTAGCTGTTGATAAAAAACTTTTGGTAGGTCAAAAGCTCCAACTGTAAACATTACTCTATCATAGGGTGCAAAATCTGAACATCCATAACCGGCATCGGCTTCAATAACTTTGACGTTGTTGAATTTTAATTGATGTAATTTTTCTTTAGCGGATTTAGCTAGTTCTGGGATTATTTCTGAGGAAATGACTAGGCCTGTATCGCCCGTTAATTTTGAAATTAAGGCCGCATTCCAACCACTGCCAGTACCGACTTCAAAAATTCGATGTCCTTTTTTTATATCCAATAAATCCAACATTCTGAGTACAAAAGTGGGCTGCGAAATAGTTGAAACTGGTTTGGTTCCAGTGTTCGATGTAAAATCTGAATCAGTTCCAAAAATAACTAGTGGATGATCGGCATATAACTTTGGTAGATGTTTTTCTTGGTTTTCCGGCGTGACATGTATCCATTCAGTTTCACCATAGTTCCTGTATCGATCTATAAATAAATGCCTAGGAACGCCTTGGAAAGCAGTCTTCACGTGATCAGATATTGTTTCTTGACCGCGATAAATAGAATCAGCGATTGATAGAATTTGTTTTTGAAACTGATGATAGTTTGTATTCATACAAACCTCCCATTGACTTGAACAAATTTATTATACCGGCCTGGTATAAAAGTACTATACTTTATTTTTTTAACCATGTGTTCTAAAAGAAACTGTGAATGTTCTGATTTTAACGCAAGTCTTCTTTGATCGGTGGTCTAAACTCCTAAGGGGTGTTGGCAATTCTGTTATTTTATAGAAATGATAAATACTTAGAAAAACAAATTACTAAATATTATTGTCTATTACATTAATAATAATTAGTCGATGAGGTCTGCAGATTTACCGGTTCTAAATAATCGTTACTTGTAGATCGATTGAATAAAGCATCCATCATCGCTAGTTCTAACCGTCCAAATATTTTGTAAACCAGAATAGGAAAAGATGACGGCCCAAGTGTATTCTTTACTAGAGTAAGATATGACTTCTGTTTTTAATGGGTGGCCGCCCATATTGATTTTTTCAATCGATGTTGCCGCCGTTAGCACTTTTTTTTCAGTGGTATTGACAGAGCAAATTTCTGAATATGAAAGGCAGGGTAGAAAAACTACTAAAGTTATTATTGATAATTTCATTTTAAAACTCCTTATACCTGAAAATTAATAGCTAATTGTTATGAAGTAAATAATTACATTTATGATGGCAAAAATTAATAAAAATGATAAAAATTAAGCTTGAAAATAATCAAAATGATAATATTATGCGCTTATGAGCACGACAGAATATCAGATTGATGACTTGGATCGTAAAATTTTAAAAGAATTATTCAAGGACGCACGTGCTTCATTTGTTGATATCGCAAAAAAGTTGACAGTTTCCAACGCTACCGTACATCAACGAGTTAATAAACTAAAACTTCATGGAATACTAAAGGGCTTTATCCCCTTGATAGATGAATCCAAAGTTGGTTTTACAGTAAGCTCCATCATTGGAGTCTATTTAAAAAATGCAAAAGACAGCCAGTTGGTTTTAGATAAATTACAAAAACTTCCCGAAGTGTTAGAGGCTTACTACACGACGGGCTCATATGCGCTCATTTTAAAAGTAATGACTCAGGATATTTCGAAGTTTCAATTATTTTTAATGGATAAACTACAAGGTATAGCTGAAATTCAGTCTACTGAATCTTTTGTATGTTTGTCTCAGCCCATTTCAAGAGTTCCAAAATTATTTTAAGAATTTGGCTACTACTATTCTGGATTTGTACAAATGAATATAAAATCGATTTTGAACCTTCTTAGTTATGAAGCTCGTCTTATGTTATTTAAATTAACTTCATTTTGACAACCTCTTTGAGCGTTTACGTAGCAAATCCATGAACTCCTCTTTTTTTGCGTCTGTTAAAAAGCTGCGCGCTATTAAGTCCTCTGCATCAAAAAAAGAATCCAACATTTGTTCGCGGACTCGTTCAATGACTTTTAATGGGATTTTATAGTTCATACCAAGGGCGACGAAGTCTTGCCATTGCAATTTGTTTTTTTTCCCATTAATTGGTAGTGCCATTTCCTCTGGGTCTTCTTTCGTAGAGATCAACAATCGAGTACATAGAAAATCATAACCTGGACTCATGCGAACGTTTCCACTTTGTGGATCTTTCCATAAAGAAAAGTTTTTTAAATGCATATCCGCATTGCCGATCCAGAATGAAAAAAGCAAGATTTGAAATAAGGTCAGTTTATCATCGGGAGCCTGGTCAGAATACTTATCGATAACTTTAGCCAAAGCTTCACTGGAACCACTATATTTTTTTTCAGTTAGTTTCTCGGATAATTGGCAGAAATCCTCCATTTGAATTTTTTCTTTGTCAGCACGGTCGAAACGACGGGTGATATAGGCTCGCTCACCACTGTCTAAATAGATTAATCCACAGCGAGCCATTTTAATTTTTTGTAATTGAGCCAACTTCATCGAAACATGTTCGATCTCAGCGATCTCTGGATATTCTGAAGTGGGTGGTTTTAAAATAAATTTTCCATCCATACCAACTATGGTTAAGCGATGATGTTTATTTTCTTTTGATTCGGAAAGAGAAAGTTTTTTTTGAACACCTGTTAATGTCAGTCTCTGGTTAATTTGTATCAGAGCTAAAGCTTCCAAGTCGTTCAATGAAACATCAACTTTAGGAACCTCGTTAAAGCCAAAAAGTTCACGAGCACAATGACTGTGGTATTGATTTTCCAGTTCGGTTAAATCCATCAAGCAAATCAGGCAACGATCTGAACTTAATTTTGGTATTCTATGTGGTTCGAATTTTTCGTTTTTAGTTATATTAGAATTGCTATCAATTGATTTTTTAATGGTGTTTTTTATTTGATGGGGGCTGTCTTTGGTTGCAATATCGGCAATTGTTGCTGCCTCCTCTGGGGCAATGTGAGCGGCTCCAATACAATCCATGCAAGTTGTTAGTAATAAAGTCATTCGGTCATTTTTAGGAATTTTCCAGTTTTTATGAGCCAAATTTAAAAGCCAACCTTCAGGGATTAAGCCATCAAAAAATGGAAATATATTTTCAGAAGCGTAAGGCTCTGATTTGTAAGGTAAAGTCCAACTAACCTCAGTGCTTTTATCTTTGTATTGGAATTCAAAAGTGTCCTCTTCTTTTTTTTGAATTTGACCTGAAAGTTGATTTTTAAAATAGACATTTCCTTTGAGTTTCATTGACGACCTCTTAACATGGGTTCAAGTGAAGCACCCATGTGCGCCATTAGTTCTAAAACTTTATCCAAGCGCACAGTTTTTTTGCCACGTTCAAATTCTTTGATAAATCGCAGACTCAGACCTGTGCGAAAAGCTAATTCTTCTTGAGTGTAGCCTAGCTCCTCTCGACGATTGCGAATAAATAGTGAAAGGGGTGGAAGTTCTGTTTTTAGTTCATTTTTTGTGCGTCTTTTAGGTTTAGGGGTGATCTTTTTCTTCATAGAGTAGAATTACCTCTGACCTTTCAACTTAGTCAAAGGTAAGACCCTCACAGATCCGCACGTGCGAATTTCCCGCATGCGGCTCTTCAAAATTTGTTTCAGTTTAATATTATATGTTTCCAAAGCTTCTCCCTAGTCTTTTCCATTTAATTTTATCAGGATTTTCCATTAAAGGAAAATTCTTTAATCTTTCTTTGAACCCTTCGAACGTGTAAGATCTTTTCTGACTTCTTCGATTTAACCATTTATATAAAGCCATTATAGCTTCAGAGTAAAAATGATTTATCTTTAGGTTGTTCATCCAGTAACAAAAGTAATTAACGTGACCTGTAATTTTGGCTTTCGCCTGTTTCCAGAGAACGGTTAATTTAAATCGGTTTCTGCTTTTCTTTATCCATTCGTAGAATTCATTAATGGCCTTGATCAATTTTTCCTTTTGTGTTTTCACTTTCAGGATATTCTTTTTATGTTGCTTTCCTCTATAAAAAGTAAATCCTAGAAAATTAAAACTCTCGTGGCTTTTCTTGTTCAAGTTCAAAACGCGTGTTTTCTCTTCGTTGAGTTTAATCCCATATGCTGAGACCCTCTCCCTTAGAGCTTTCACAAATTCCTTTGTCTCGTTTTCGTCTTTGAAGAAGAAAACTGCATCATCTGCATATCTCACGATTATTTTACTGTAAGATCCGTAGTTTTCTAAAAACCATTGATCTACAACTTCATTGAGATAGATATTGGCTAGGATAGGACTTGCTATTCCTCCTTGAGGAGTTCCAATGGTACCTTCGATTTTCTCTCCAGTGCTTGTTAGAATTTCTCCTGTAAGAAGTCTATGGATAAGTCCTATAAATCTTTTGTCAGTTATTCTCTTTTCGATGATTCGAATTAACTTCTTGTGAGGTATTGTGTTGAAGAAATTTGAAAAATCAATTTCAACAACATTCCCTCTCGAACCATCTTCGAGTGAATAATAGCAGGCTTCGACGGCTCCATGTGCTGATTTATTTCTTCGATATCCAAATGAATTTCTTATAAACAACGGTTCATAAGTTTCTGTTAATATCGCGCCAACACACCAGTCAACGAGTTTGTCTTCAAAGCTTGCTATAGCAATTGGTCTTGTCTTCCCATTATTCTTAGGTATCAGGACTTCTCGCTTAGGAAGAGGTCTGTAAGCTCCACTATGCACTCTTTTGCAGAGGTCTTTTAGATTTTCTTCCAGATTCTTTCCGTATTCTGACTTGGTCACTTTATCCACACCTAAAGCTTTCTTTCCATCGATTGCTTCAAATGCCTCAGTCAGCGTATCTATATTAATATGCTTCATGAGATTGCTAAAAACACAGTTTTTATTCTGTGCTCTTAAACTTATTCTTATCCTCCAACTCATATCCCCTCCGCCTGAGGTTAATACGTTCTGCCCTTTACCGTTGCTGTTGTAAGCTGGCTGGGTGTTTTTGATAAGATTCAAATTTTGCTGATCCCTTCGCTCCATAGACATTACTCTACTTCCTCGCTATTACGAATCAGTCTGACTACCCAATAAGGAATTAAACTTATCTTGAAATTGTCTTTCTTGATTTTGTTATTTTGCATTCGTGCTACATCCTTATCGGTTCTCCCAAGTTCCGTTCGTCTTCTGTATATGCATGCCATGCTCTTGGACCCCGGAGAAGCTAAAATCTATTGCTAGTTTCTAGTGTTGCCTTCGCTTCTATATACTCACTCGGCCTTCTCTCTTCACCATTATCTTTCGAGGCTCTACCGCTTAAAGGTGACATTCCACCTAATGGCCTGCATACTCTCTGTTTACACTTCACAAGTTTTGTTACCTGACTTGCGCAAAACTCGATACTGAGCTTGCTTTCGCAATTACTCAGGCTAGACTTGCATCATTGATGATACTCACTAGCTAGAGGACGCCAGCTTTGCTTGGCGTACATGGTTATATTATGATCCCCGATCGGGGGCTATTCAATAGAAAAATTCAATTATAGACCCCGATCGGGGTCTAAGTATGATTTATTGAGCGATTTAGCCCCCGATCGGGGGCTATTTGATGTCATATTTAATCATAGAATTAATTTTGCAATGAAGCTAATAATTCAACTATTTTATAGAAATGCAAATACAAAAACTTCCCGAAGGCTAGAGGCTTACTACACGACGGGCTCATATGCGCTCATTTTAAAAGTAATGACTCAGGATATTTCGAAGTTTCAATTATTTTTAATGGATAAACTGCAAGGTATAGCTGAAATTCAGTCTACCGAATCTTTTGTATGTTTGTCTCTGCCTATTTCTAGAGTCCCCAAATTATTTTAAGAATTTGACTAAAAAATGTTAGAGGCATTTGTCCTTTGATTTATTTCTGATTTAAATTGTATCAATAGATCTCGAATTTGATTCCGTGCGGTTCTAAAGGCTTCAGCTTTAGTTTCTTCTGAGGCTTTGGCTGGATCTAGAATGGGCCAATGAATTCGCTGGCTATTTAAGGACAGAGTTGGACAAATCTCCTCTGCGCAAAGAGTTATTACGAAGTCTAAATTAGCAATAAATTCCAAAGGTAATTGATCTATAGATTTTGACCAATTTTTAGAAATATCAATTCCTATTTCCTTTAGTACTTCGACCGCCCAGGGTTGAACTAATCCAGACGGTTCGGATCCTGCACTTTGAATAATGGCTTCGTTTTCAAAAATTGATTTTGCCAACCCCTCTGCTAATTGACTGCGAGCCGAGTTAGCGACACATAAAAATAAGATATGTTTTGGTGTGTGCATTGATGATCTCCTTAGATTATTTTCTGCATCTGAGTAACATCTAATAATAGCTGAAATTCAGCTTAGGGATTCCTCTATATCTTTTCTCTTAATCCAGTTCAAGTGTATCAAAATTTATTTATGAATTGAAATTTCTAAAGGAGCTAGGTTAAATTCACTCAGCTTTTTCAGTTATATCAGGCGTGATGCGCAATTCAGCCCGACAATTTCTTTGTAAAGTAAGTATGAGGTCTTTAGTATTAACTATGGAAATAAAATATAGACGTATCAATTTTGAAAATCTGGATGAATTAAATTTAATTGCAAGAATTGATGTTGGTATACCAGCCAAGTTTGACAGTGATTTTTCAACAGATAAAGAAGCTGTAGAAAAAATGTATCAATCATTATGTAAATTGACTACTAATGATTTTTGTGAAGTAGCTGTTAATCCGAAAAGCGAAATTGTCGCCTATCATATTATAAAAAAAATACCGTACAGGGATCGCTTTGCGGGCGGTATTAACACTTTATGGGTAGCGCCCGAATATAGAAGCCAAGGCATTGCGATTCAAATAAAAAAGCGTGGCGAACTCTGGGCCAAAGACAACCAGCTGGATCACCTTTATACATGGGTGCATGTTGATAACTTAAAAATGCAAAATCTAAATAAAGATTTAGGTTATGAAATTGTGAATTATAAAATGAAGAAAAAACTTTGATTAATATCTATCGTAGGTGTTTTCTAAGGTATTCAGTTAATACCAAATTAGTCATCATAAACTCCAACACAATTATATTTTCCAGTAGTGAAAATTGGTTGGCGTTGGTAAAACTGAATGCGTGTAATAGGGCCGCCATAATCGGAATCTACCGCGTCAATCTTAAATTTTAATAATAGTATAGATTTATTTTCGCTTGATAATATTTCTAAATCTGGATCTTTAATATCGTGCTGTCGAACTCGAATGCCATGTGTATTCGAAATTACTATATGTTCCATATCAAGAATAGAGTCCTCTGAGATATCGATTTGAAATTCCTCAGCAGTTGGAATCTGCTTAGCATCCGAATATAATTTCACAAAGTCCCTTTCGTATTGGCCAAAAAGGTTCGGTGACATTCTTACGCAAGAAAAATCGTGTTTTAGGCATTTACGCTTGCACCCTGTAAAGTCATCTGGATTCACTTCAGGCATTGGTTTTTCTGTAGGTGGTGCGGGTGTAGATGAATCCAGCACTTCAGTTTTGTTACAGGCTAGAAGTAAAAGCGAAGACGCTGCAAATAGGAATGCAAGCAAGAACCCAGTAACGACAATTTTATTTTGAACTGATTTCATGAAATTCTTATCCAAGAAATCAAATCGTTATTAAAGAAAAAAAACTATCTTAGTTATATATTTATCTCGAATGGTTACAACTGACAATTGGCCCGCTGGTAAAAGTGGCCTAGTTCATTTGCCGCCACAGTGGCGGTAAGCTGTTGCGAACTAACTAAGGCTTCCCTTGGCCGTTTCTACCACCGGGTTTTGTGGGGCGCCAAACATTATCTCCACGCTTAGAAAACTTTGAGCCCAAATCTTTTCCTAAAATTCCAAACTTGGGCAAAGCCTTAGGTGTCGGTTTGGTTTTTTTATTGGACTTTTGTAAATTAGAAGATGATTGCTCATCAGGATTTTGTTTGTCAGATCCAGATTCATTCAGCACTGTATTTGTTTTTTTTGTTTTATTCATAATTTAAATATAAAGATTTCAGCTTTAGAAAAAAAATGGCGGGGTGGACGGGACTTGAACCCGCGGCCTTCCGCGTGACAGGCGGACGTTATAACCAACTTAACTACCACCCCGTGGTGTTTGAATAAATTCAATAGTTGGCTGGGCCAGAGACCAATACTTATACTGATTCCAAAAAACAGAATCAACAAAATTTTAATAAAAAAAGAGGATTATTTCTAATCCTCTTCGCTTAACTACCAATAATGATTTAATTTTTAGCAATTTAGTCTTCGTGCTCGGGGTCGACCTCGTTAATAAATCCATATTCACGCTCTTTGCGATACAAAGTTCGGCGATTGATTCCTAAAATCGACGCTGCCTTTTCTTTTTTGCCGCCCGTTTTTTCCATCACAATACGAATGTATCTTTTTTCCAGCTCTTCCAGGGTTGGATAATCCTGCACCGCTTGTCCAAAAAAGTTTTCAATCGTTTGTTCTTCACCCGTAGGAATATCTTCCGCCTGAATCACACTGTGCGGAGACAACACCACCACGCGTTCAATTAAGTTTTCCAACTCACGCACATTGCCTGGCCAATGCATAGCCATTAATCGATGCAAGGCCTCTTGTGAAAAACCATGCACACGACCACCATTTAAAATACTGTACTTGTATAAAAAGTGTTGAGCCAACAAAGGAATGTCTTCCGGGCGATGACGTAACGGCGGTACTACGATCGGAATCACCGCTAAACGGTAATACAAGTCCTCGCGAAAGCTGCCATTTTGAATCGCCTTTTTTAAATCTTTGTGAGTCGCCGCAATCACACGCACATCAATGTCGCGGCTTTGATTGTCACCCACAGGGCGCACCTTGCGTTCTTGCAAAACGCGCAAAAGTTTGGATTGTAAGGACATATCCATATCACCAATTTCATCCAAAAATATGGTGCCGCCTTCGGCTTCTTCAAAAAGGCCCTTCTTCGCGGTAATCGCTCCGGTAAAGGAACCTTTCGCATGACCAAACAGCTCGCTTTCCAATAATGTGTCGGGGATGGCGGTGCAATTGATTGCCACAAAAGGCTTCGCCGCGCGACCACTGCGATTGTGAATCGCTTTGGCTACGACTTCTTTACCAGTTCCGGATTCTCCTGTGATCAGGACATTGGAGTTCGCAGGAGCAATGCGCTCAATCAAATCAAAAATATGTTTCATCGAAGCGCTTTTGCCGACGATCTCGTTATAGTGCCATGTCTTTTTGACTTCCGAAGATAACACATGAGTCGCCTTTTGCAGGCGTCCATAGTTGATCGCGCGCTCGACCGTTAAAGAAATTTCTGTCAGTTTAAAAGGTTTAGTCACATAATCAAAAGCCCCACGGCGCAGCCCCTCAACGGCGCTATCGACACTGGCAAACGCAGTCATAATAATGACTGGCACATTAGCATGTGAGGCTCGATATTGCTTGAGCACAGATAGGCCATCAATGTCTGGCATGCGTAAATCAGATAATACTAACTCGACATTTTGTGCCTCAACAGAGTTTCCCAAAAGAAAGGCCATCGCCTCAGGAGATTCACCAAAGGATTTTACGGTGTAGCCTTCGATGGATAAATGGTCGACTAATAAAGACCTCATCTCGGGGTCATCATCAATGACTACAACGAAACCACGGCTGTTTTTTTCCATGCTTGGATCTCCCATACGTTAAAGATACACTTAGGTGAGTTTTTATCATTGCAATTTTTCCAAAAGCTAATTTAATTAGAGGATCGAGACAATATGTCCCCAAATGATGAAGAGGTTATTTGATGCCTAATTTGAACGAAGCCACAGACAGGTCGTATGATCGAATGCACCTACTGAAGGAACTAAGTGACCAAAAGTTAGCTTTGGATCAGGCCGCCATTGTGGCTGCAACAGATGCCTCTGGAGTCATCACTTATGTGAATGAAAAATTTTGTGAAATTTCCGGCTACTCAAGAGAAGAGCTGATTGGACAGACCCATGCCATTGTTAACTCTAAACATCACAGTCGGGAATTCATTAAACACTTGTGGGAAACCATTCGCCAAGGACAGGTCTGGAAGGGTGATCTGTGTAATCGTCGTAAAGATGGTCGTATTTACTGGGTGAATACAACCATCGTTCCTTTTTTAGATGCCAAAGGTGAGCCCTATCAATACTTGGCCATCCGCCAAGACATCACTGAATTAAAAGAAGCTCAGCAAACTATTTTGCAACAGCAAGCCCAATTAGTGACGACCTCCAAATTATCCGCGATCGGTGAAATGGCGGCTGCGATCACGCATGAAATCTATAATCCTTTGGGAGTTATCTTGGGCCGCTGCGAGATGATTAAAAATTTAATTGCGAAGGGGAATTTTGATCCTGAAACTCTGACTCGCACTGTGGATTCGATTGAGGTCACGGGTCGTCGTATCGAAAAAATTGTCAAGGGGATGCGTTCACTGGCGCACCAAAGCGCGGATGAAGAACCCTTTTCACCCGTATACGTGAAAGAGATTGTACAAGACACTTTGGATTTAATCTCGCAACGACTTCGCAATCATGGCATTCGCTTACAGGTGGCTGATTTTAATCCCAAGTTACAGATTGAATGTCGAGGTTATCAAATCACGCAAGTATTGGTGAATCTTTTAAGTAATGCTCACGATGCGATTTTAGAACTTCCTGAAAAGTGGGTTCGAGTCGAAGCTTTTGATGCCTTTGATGTGACTCACATTGCTGCTGATAAAAACTATATCATTATTCGAGTCGTGGATTCAGGACATGGAATCAGCTCGAAAGTAAAAGAAAAATTATTTCAACCCTTCTTTTCTACCAAACGGGTCCAGTATGGTACAGGACTTGGGCTTAGTATTTCGCGTGGTATTTTGCAAAAGCACAATGGCGAACTGCGTTTGAATGAAACTCTTCCCAATACTTGTTTTGAATTGTATCTGCCAAAAGTCCAACTCAAAAAATAGCACCCAAAACATGTTAAGTAATTAAGCAGATCCGACGAAAGGCTTCCCACACAAGGAGGGAAGCATGCGGATTCTTTTATTAATTATTTTGGCGGTGGGGTTAGCACAGGCGACGCGGCTGTCGGCACTAGCTATGGATAGGGATGTTGAGATGGCGGAAAATCGGGGCGTTACAGAATCGATGAGCTATCAAGACGCTCGTGATTCAATGACCCATCAGGGGTCCTTTGATTTGATGGCCTATAAAGGGTCTTCCGAGTTGATGAGCTATCAAGGCTCAATGTGCAAAAAGGCTTTGGTGCCGATGAGTGACGAAGAATTATCAAATGTGACAGCGTCAACATGGGGAGACGTCGCTTATGCTTTAGGAGAGGTAACTCCGGCGGATTATGTGTTGGTAAATAAAAGTAAGCGGCAGATATCGTTATTACGACAAGGGAAGGTTTTAAAAACTTATCGTATGGCATTAGGAAGATCACCTGAAGGCAAAAAACGTCAAGAAGGTGATAATAAAACTCCTGAGGGATTGTACCATATTGGCTATAAGAACTCTGCTAGCGATTTCCACTTATCATTACAGATAGATTATCCCAATCAAGATGATATCAATTGGGCTCGCAAAAACGGAGTTAATCCTGGTGGCGATATCATGGTCCATGGATTGCCAAATTCAAAATGGAAACGAGCCTTTATTAATCACCCTAAAAAAGACTGGACCAGAGGTTGTGTGGCCGTCACGAATAACGAAATTGAAGAGATCTGGGGTCTAGTTAAAACTGGAACTCCTATCGAATTATGTCCTTAATCTTAATGCAAATCACGACTGAGGGTCAGTCGTGATTTGCCTGGAAAAAACCGAAATTGCTAACGATGCTAAAATGGATTCAGCAAAGCCTTAGTCGAGAGATCGCGTTTTACACACTACTGGGATTGTGTGCGGCGTTTTTTATTTTCTGTCTGGTATTCTTGCCTTTATTCAAAAAAAATATGGAAAAAGATCTTATCAGCCACTTGAAGGCGACGGAAGAATCCTTGCAAGTGAATGGGCGCTATCCCTTATACACTTTTAGCAACGAGATGCTGAAAGATCTTGTTAGCGCCGTAAAAATTGATAGTGAAATTGCATTTGCAGAAATCTATGATTCGAATAATGAGCTGCAAGGGGCTTATTACGCCGCCGATTTAGACGAAGACAGCAAAAATAATCCCGAACATTCTAAACGAATTTTCTACTCGAAAACAAAAATTTATTATGGCGACACTTGGGTGGGATCGATGAAGTTGGGAGTTAGTAAAAAACGCATTGATAAAAACGTCACTGAATTTTGGAAAGTCATTGGTATGGTGGTTTTATTAACTGGTTTTACTTTTAGTTTAATCGTGTTTTTGTATCTGGAACGAGGTGTTCGTGTACCAATGGCTGAGTTAGAAAAAGCATCAAGATATTTAAGTTCGGGTCTGATTAGACAAGTCGAGCTTCCAGATAACCTGTCACAGGATTGGTACCGAGTCGCAGAAACCTTTAATAAAATGACAGACAGTTTGTTAAAGCAAGATGAATTGATTCGAGACTATACTCATAACTTAGAAAAAGCGATCGAGCAACGCACGCAAGAATTGGATGATCAAAGAGCTAAATCAATGACAAGTGCAAAGATGGCCGCATTAGGCGAGATGTCTGCGGGGATGGCTCATGAAATAAATAATCCGCTGACTATTTTGTTAGGGCATGCTCATGCGATACGCGCCAAATTAGAAAAATCACCCGAACATTTATTCGCTGTGGATTCAAGTATTAAATCCATAGAAAATACAGTTCGTCGTATTTCGAAAATCATCAAAGGTTTAAGAACATTTGCTAGAGATGCAGCTAATGATCCATTTCGTCCAGCGGCTGTATATCGAATTGTTGAGGACACATTGTCGCTTTGCCACAATCGTGCACACAACTTGGGAATCGAAGTAAATATTGAAAACGAGGTTTCAGATCTAGAAATCGATTGCCGAGAGGTGCAAATCAGTCAGGTGTTGTTAAATCTACTTAACAACGCGATCGATGCGATATCGAATCAAGAAGAAAAGTGGATTCGAGTGAAGATTTCACAAATCGAGGAAAATTATCTGCAAATTCAAGTCGAAGATTCTGGCCATGGTATCCCGAAAGAAATTCGTGACAAAATGATGCAACCATTTTTTACAACGAAGGAAGTTGGAAAAGGCACGGGATTGGGATTAAGCATCGTCAAAGGAATAATCGAATCACACTCGGGGCAATTTAAATACAACGAAACATCGCCAAATACTTGCTTTCAAATTATACTACCCATTTATCAGTTATCGAACGAAGAGATCTTGAAGGGTGCCGCCTAAAACATCTGATTAAACAGGCGCAGAATCATATTGACCCATTTTACAGACTGGAATTAGGATTCTAGACATCCTTTGAAGGAGGTTCTGGAATGTCGTTATTGGCTTCGAAAATTATTGGTGTTGGTTCTTACGTGCCCCCTAAAATATTTAAAAATCAAGATTTAGAAAAATACATGGAAACTTCCGACGAGTGGATTCAAACTCGCACCGGGATTCAACAAAGACATTGGGTGGATTTTGGTGAAGCGACTGCGACTTCGGATTTAGCATTAAAGGCATCAGAGGCGGCACTGGCCAATGCAGGGCTTGCGAAAACGGATTTGGACATGATCATTTTAGCGACTTGCACACCAGATCACGACATCCCAGGGACAGCTTGTATTTTACAACACAAGTTAGGATTGTCAGAAATACCTTGTGTGGATTTACGTCAAGCTTGCAGTGGATTTTTGTATGCTCTTAGTATTGCTGATTCCTATATTCAAATTGGTAAATATAAAAATATATTAGTAGTTGGAGCCGAGGTGCATTCAAAGGCTTTGAACGTATCGACGGCTGGTCGTGATACGGCGGTGTTATTTGGTGATGGAGCAGGGGCAGTGATCGTTACCAAAGCGGACCACGTGGGTGGCGCATCTGCGATGGTTAATGCGAAAAACTCTAACAGCAAAATGAATTCACAAATTTTTACGGTGGACTTGTATGCGCAAGGGGCTTTTGCCAAAGAATTATGGATTCAAGCACCTGGGTCCGCGTTTGCTGGCCCTCGTATCACGAAGGAAATGCTAGATGAGGGTTTGCAGTATCCGTTAATGAACGGCAAAGTGGTTTTCGTCAATGCGACCAGGCGTATGAGTGAATCATTAAAGGCCACCATCGAAAAAACTGGATTTCAAATTTCGGATATTGATATTTTCTTTTTTCATCAGGCCAATATGCGAATCAATCAAAAGGTGGCAGAGCTCATGGGGCTACCAGAATCCAAAGTTTATAGTACAATTCAAAAATATGGAAATACTACAGCCGCAACGATTCCATTGGGTATGGACGATGCTTATCGGGCTGGGATTTTAAAACCCGGTATGTTAGTCGCATCCGCGGCTTTTGGAGCAGGATTTACATGGGCGACAAGTGTATGGCGGCAATAGCTTTATTTTTGTTATGTTTGCTACCGATGCAGATACATGCGGAAGCGGCATCGCAAATTGAGTTACAGGGACAAATTTTAGAAAAAGGGACTAAAATACCACTCAAAGATGTGACCGTATTTATTTTACCCTACAAAGTGAAAGCTCAAACTGATTCGAAGGGGCGATTTAAATTTTCTGAAATTCCAATGCAGTCAATTACTTGGGTGGTGAATTTACCAGGTTATGAAAAATTAGAAGAAGTGGAAGAACTGAATTCTCAGTCAGTTTGGTATAATGACAGTCAGAAAAAAAATTTTCGTACTTTTTACGTTGAAAAATCAGAGTATCTTAGTTTTGAAACAACCGTCACTGGCATTAAAAATAAAAAAGACACCTCGGTGAAGTCATTAAGCCGCGCTCAATTTTTACAGGCCCCTGGAGCGCAAGGGGATCCAGTCAAGGCCGTACAAAATCTTCCTGGTGTTAATCGAACATTTGGTTTTTCTTCACAAGTTGTCATTCAAGGTTCAGCTCCACAAGATACAAAATACGATATTGATGGTCATGAAGTGCCTGTCGTGTTTCACTTTGGCGGACTGACAAGTGTTGTAATACCTGAAGCCGTTGATCAGGTGGATTATTTTTCAGCCGGTTATGGTGTGGACAATGGACGTGCATTGGGTGGCGTGGTGTCGTTGAAAACACGAGCGGCAGAAGTGGACGATCGAGAAACAAAAAAAATGTTTTTTGTCGACACAATGAAAGCCGGTGGACTAATTGAAACGCAATTGTCTGACACAAGCTCTGTCATCGTGGGGGGCCGGTATAGTTATATCGGCTTAGTATTGGGAGCGGTGTTAAAAAACAATGATCGTTTTAATTTGACAGTGGCACCTGAGTATTCTGATTTTGTTACCATTTATACAAAAAAATTGTCAGACAAAGAGCGCATGCGATGGGTGGGCTTGTTATCACGGGATCGATTAGAATTTTTATTTAAAGAACCAGTCAGAGAAGACCCTTCGGTGCGTGGCAGTTTTAGAAATGAAACTAACTTTGTGCGCTTGATTCCGCAATGGGAAAAAGATTTAGACGAAGGGAATAAAATTCATTTATCCGCAGGGATCGGTAAGGATTATTTTTTAGTCGACATCGGTGAACGATATTTTCATAGCGATATATTTTTATTAACTGTTCGAGGGGATTATGAACAAAAAATCTCTCCCGAGTGGAAAAATATTTTTGGCTTTGATAATCAATACTACGATGCTTTGATTGATGTGAATTTGCCAATTGCTCGCAGTGAGGGCGGCGTTTCTAATCCAATTTCTTCTTTAGAAATGCGACAGGTGGATTTGCGCTCAAGGATTACGAATGTGGGTGGGTACTATAAAGCAGAATACAACCCGAACTTGGGACCAGTGACATGGTATCCTGGAATACGTTGGGATTATTTTAAACGCACGAAGGAACATTATGTTTGGCCACGGTTAAGTGCGAAATACAAATGGGATTCCTCTTTAAGTTATAAATTAGGAACAGGCATCTATGTGCAACCGCCCACTCCGCAAGAAGCCGATAGCACGTTTGGTAATCCCGATGTCAAATCACCTAGGGCCTATCATATGATGTTGGGCTTTGAAAAAGATTTTCGAGGGGAAAATACGACAGGAAATGTGTTGGGAATTAATTATTTTGATAAATGGTTTGATAACTTAGTGATTGAAAGTAAGAACTATGTTTTGCGTGATAATCAGTTGATAGCAGAAATCTACAACAATGAAGGCAAGGGTCGTGCCTATGGTTTTGAATGCAGTTTAAAAACGATTTTTGAAAATGATTTTTCCAGTCAGTTGGCTTATACTTACAGTCGCAGTTCGCGTTGGAATCCAAGGCAAAGTGAAACAGTATTTCAGTATGATCAAACTCACAATGTGAATTGGATATTAGCACAAGATATTAAATCAGGATCATGGAAAAACTGGCGCTGGTCGACCCGGTATCGTCATGTGACAGGTAATCCAACGACACCGGTGATTGGGGCTAGTTTTGATGCGGACAACGATGTGTATTTGCCAAAACGGGGAGTGATTTATTCCGAGCGCTTAAAAGATTTTTCACAATTGGATTTACGTTTAGATAAAAAATGGATTTTGCAAACGGAAGTATGGACTGCGTATTTAGATGTGCAAAATGTATTGAATCAAAAAAATAGCGAAACCGTCCGTTACGCTTATGATTATTCGGCTAAGGAAGACATCACGGGATTGCCGGTGTTGTTGGCTTTGGGGATGAAGGGGGAATTCTAATGAACTTTATAAGTTTGATTGGAATTTTATTAAGCTTAATTTTGTTAAATGGTTGTGGGGATTCCAATTTACCGAAATACGTCGAGTTAAATACGATGCGTGTTCTAGATTTAACAGCCAGTGACAGCAGCGGCAATGCTGAATTTGCGGCAGGTGACACTGTCACAATTAGTCCCTTGATCAGTGATATTAATAATTCGGGGGCATTATCCTATGTAGCTTCGGCGTGTATCGATCCAGGTGTGGCCTATGGATCCGAACCGACGTGCGAGGGGAGTAGCAGTTTAGTTAATTTGGCTAGCGGTAGTGTGACTTCAGTGACCAGCGCCAATAATTTCACGGGTGTTGCAAATACGTTCATGGTTACTCTTCCAAGCAGTGCGATTATTTTTGCAAGTCGTTCGTCGAAAGAGCAATACAACGGCGTTAGCTATTTAGTGACTTATCAATTAAATTCCAGCGATGGTCGACAAGTTAAAAGTTTTAAACGATTAATCGTTAGCACGAAGACGACAAAAAATAAAAATCCAGTGGTTAGTGATGTTTTATCCAATGGTGTCAGTCTGTCAGGTATTACCACTTTACCTTTGGGCGGACCGGTGACCTTGTCTTTACAGTTTGGTTCAGTCGGTGTCGAGTCCTACAATCAAATGCAAGCGGACGGGAGTTTAAAAACCGGGACAGAAGAATTAAGTACGACTTGGTTTATCAGCGATGGGTCACTGAAGTACTATCGCACAGTGAATTTGGCGACAAATGAGTACACAGGCCCATCAACAGCCGTCGTCGGTCGCAAATCATTTATCATCACCGTCACTCGCGATGGTAGAGGCGGAAGCACTACCACCAAAAAAGAGTTTTAATTTTTTCCCATCTTTCATTAATTGAATTTGCACAACTCATTCGCCTAAGGGGTTGTGTTCTCGCAAGATCTTATACTTTTTTGATACTAGATAGGACACTTCTTAAGAAATTTGCTGTAATTGAGGTCATTTTGAAGAAAAAACTTGAAAACAAACTTCAGGCTGTGGTTAATAGTCACACTCTATTAAGGAAATACAACGGCTCTGTGGTGGAATTGGTAGACGCGCTGGACTCAAAATCCAGTGTCCGCAAGGACGTGGGAGTTCGATTCTCCCCGGGGCCACCAAATTAAACCCGCTCTCTGGCGGGTTTTTTATTTGGGCTGTGCCTAATAAGACTTTAAGTATTTTTGCATTATTTTATTATACTCACCAGAAGCCTTTAACTTATTCAAGGCTTTCTGGAACTTATTAATCACACCGTCAGAAACTTCTTTGTTAAATGCGATATAGTGCTTTCCTTCCTCTAGTGTTAACACAGTTTCAAAGTCGTCATGATTAAGGTTTTCTTTCATTATTGTCCAGCGTGCGACATTTTCATCGTAGGCAAAAAGATCAATGCGACCACTGGTTAACATTCGGATATTTGGGGCTGCGTTGACTCCTACCATCAGTTTCGATTTATCCACATTTAGTTTTGTCGAAACTAACTGTTCACCGGCATCGTCGCGCACGACTCCGATGCGATAGTTTTGAAAGTCACTATTCGCATTCACTTTGATGTGTTTATTTTTCATCGCGATCAAAACATTTTTGGCACTAGAGATGGGGCCCACCCATTTGAAAAGCGATTCGCGTTGCTTGGTGCGAGTCATTGCAAAAAGGACCGTATTTTTTTTCTCTTGCAATAACTTGTAGGATCTAGCCCAGGGTAGAATTTCAATGCGACTGGGTGCCTGTTTTGCATTAATCTTATTTAGAATAGCGTATACTACTTCAATTGAGGACCCTTTCAGCTGACCATTCTCAACATAGTTGTAAGGAGGGAAATCCTCGCTCATTAAAATTAATTCATCAATTTCTTGCGCGAAAGTCCTTAGGCTCAAAAAATAAAATATTCCCGTGAGTAGCAGTATTTTGAGTTTCATGTTGGCCTCTTTTTCATATGTCACTGGTTTTTGTTTGCCATTGGTTTCATTTGTAACTGGTTTAAAAAGTCTAAATGACTCAGTTCTTATTCTCAAGGATTTGCATAAATCCTATGTGAAAGTGCGACTCGATGTATACAAAAATCTATTTACATTGTGTGCTAACAAAAATCGCTTGTATGTAACAAAAAATCTTGAGCCTGATTTATAAGTTACGTTATTATCAAGCAAGCGTTGTTAACTGATAACACAGGAGTATGGAATGTTCGTTTCAATTTTATTATCTAGTTTGATGGCCTTTGCAGGGCAAACCACGGTTGAAATTTCAGGGATGACTTGTGGCGGGTGCGTGTCTGCCATTAAATCTAAATTGTGTAAAATGGAGGGAGTCGCAGAGTGCAAGGTTGAAGTCGGTAAAGCCACCTTAGTCACAAAAGAAGGAA
>JBPOJH010000139.1:0-18128 GCA_052033755.1 Bdellovibrionota bacterium
AAAACATAAACACGACATGGCTTGCATTCTTTTTTATCATTTTGGGACACTTTTCTGAAAGAACTTTGGCCATGGATTTGCGTGGTTACACTCAGGATATTGAGCAAGAAAAATCAGAACACTTTGCGGAAGTCAAATTGTGGCGAGGAGCTACTACTAAACAAGTGGATCTTCAAGAAGCTATTTTCAACACGAAATTATCCAAAGAGTTCAAAGAAAAATATCGCGAGAAATTTGGAAACATCGACACGGAAAGTATTTTATATAAAACCAGTCGCTTCGAAACCTTAGATGAAAATACTGGCTTTGATTCCAAAGTCGAAGCTCACTATGCCGATCGAAGAACTTTTGCCGAGTACATGTTAAAACGCCTTTCAGAATATCATTTCGATAATTATTTTAAAAGTGAGCCCGCACTAAGGCCCGCTTATGAAATGAAAGAAAAATTAAGTAATATTGAAGTCCGAGTCAATCAAGAGGTCAAATTGGATTTTAATTATTCCTTTGCTGGAAATACTTTAGATTTAATCGCTAATAATCCTTGGATCGAATCTAAATTTATTTTCGAGATGGACCCTCATTCGTTTGGACCTGGCCCCACACAGGAAGTAAAATTATTTTTATCAAAAAAATTAGAGTCACAAAAAACAATCGCCAGTACTACTTTATTAGATGACGGCATCTCGATCATCGAGTTACTACGGCCTCATAAATACAATTTGGCATCTAGCATCGGCTATTCTAATTATTTTAAATCGACAGGTAAATCACCACGAGAACAACGACTACTCTTTGGCCTCTCGCACACCTACTGACGCATTTTTTTCAACATTAAACTTATAAGTTTTTGTAGAAAACCCCAAGGCCTTGGTTTCAATCCATATCTCATTTTTACCAGCACGCAAACTTAGAAAGTCAGTTGTTAAAACATTTTCTTTAGTCGGAATTAATGAGGCCGTATAACCATTAGTGACATTTTTTACAGAAAGAATTTGCGTGCGTAGCTTGTCGCAATTTTTTGCTAGTAAACGCAGATACTCACCACTCACTTCTAAATTATTAACATTTGATTGGCAATCCCAGACCAAAGTCTGATTAGATTGAGTATTCATTTTTGAATTCATCATATTTTTTGTGTTAGTTTCCGCTTTGATATTCAGATCGTTAGAATGACTCGGAATGGATGCAGTCTTCCTTCTTGCATCCCCTTTTTCTATAACTGTTTTGTCTTCAAAAGACCAAAAATTAAAAGAATAAAAACATACCACAAGTAATAATGTTACTAGCACTGAAGTAATAATTAGTTTTCTTTTTTCAAATAAAAAAAGGGAGCTTTTTTCCATCTCCCTTTTTATCGTCAATTTTTTGGCAGGACTTAATATGTTGTCGAATATTCTAGTCCTGAATAACTAGCCGACAGCTTTTTTAAGCTTGTCCTTAAATCCACCTTTTGGATAATCCATCTTACCAAACAGCAAAGCTTTATCGACTGCCGATTTTAATTTTTCTACATCAACCGGCTTAGTCAAAAATTCAAAGCTACCTAACACCAAACTTTTACGGTAACTATCTAAATCGTTGTTACCTGTTAAAAATATGAGTGGCACTTGCAATTGGACTTTATTCAAGGTCTCTAACAATTCCAATCCAGTCATATTTGGCATGTTGATGTCTGAGATAATCAAATCAGGTTTTTCTGATAAAATCTTCTTTGCACCCTCGGCGCCGTCGGAACAGGGCACCACTTGCACACCCCAAGCTTCAACAAAAAAAGTTAATGATTCTAATAAAGCTTCGTCGTCATCGCAGATAACAACTTTTTTCGAAGATAGATCCATGTTTACCCCTTGCAATTTCTAACAACAACGTGTCGACAAACTAAAGGAAAAACTAAACAGGACTTTTTGATAAGTTGATATACTTAGATGGACTTTATTTACTGGATTTGATAAATTTTTTCGCCAGATTTACAAACTAGATTATAGTCCAGTCGATGGCATCTTCATTGGAAACTTCATTCTGAATATAGTGCCATGATCACTGCTGCGAATTTCAATTGCACCGTGCATTTGCTCAACCATCTTTTTAATGGAATACAAACCAAATCCTGATCCTTTGGTTTCTCCTGTATTAAAATGACTAGCTCCAAAGCGGCTAAATCCACCCTCTAAAACATCCTTCGCAATACCTGGACCAGTGTCTTGCAACGTCAACAAGTAAAATTTTTCATCAAAATTATCGACAGATAAAATTAATGATCTTGATTCGACACGCTGTAAAGCATTCAAGGCATTTTGAATTAAATTGATAAGGATTCTTTCTAGAACGCCTTCTAAAACTTCACACTTTAATTCTTCAAACGGAGTTTGAAATTCGGATTTTACCTGATACTCGTTAAAGGCTATATTGAACAATGAAAACATATCGCCAACCAACGCAACAACGTCAGTTTCGATCACAGCTGGATTGCCTTTGTTTTTAATAGCTTTGCGAAATATTCCTTGAATACGATTTAATTTCACCGCGGCCTTATCGATGGTCTCTAAAGCTTTTTGTAACTCAGCGGGAGCTTGCCCCCCTAAATAGGCTGGAATTCTACGATTTAACATCGACGATCCTAAGGCCAACATTGATAATGGACTGGCCATATCATGCACCAAAGAATATGACATCTCACCCACTTTGGCTAATAACGAAACCTCTTCCAATTGTTTTTCGTAAGCGATCATCTTTTGCTGTAATACTTGTATGTAATTCGTACTTTGATTCAATGACTGAACTGCTGTATCTATCACTGTCTGGCGAACCGTTTCACTTTTTTCTACTTGTCTTTGCTTGCGTAAGGACATCACCGTCCAAAACACGCAGGCCGCCAACAGCACAGTAACTACTGTTAAGTCCTCGACGGAAATTTTTTGATACTGACTTAAAAAAAAGGATTCTGCGACGATAGCTAATGCGCAAAAGGCATAACTGACCATCTCGAACGCATTGTCAAAAAAATGAGTCTTCTTTTGCGAGTAATCAACATTCTTCCATTTCAATAATTCCTGCAAAGAATTCGAAAGAATTTGATCCATTTTATTTTCTTGAGTCTCTAGTTTATTTGACACAGGTGTTATTATTCCTTGAAATATATAAACAATCAAATGTTTTGTGTTTTTTTTTATAAACTTTCATAAGCCCCTACTTCTGGCGTGGCCCCAACCGTTGAACCAGCATAGTCCGTTGACAACCCAACACTGGTTCCTGCATTTAACGCTGGCGATGAACTTTGCAATTTAAAATTATCTGCACTTAAGCTGACAAATAAAGGATCCGCAAAAATTCCATGCGTATGTGAACTTGTAGCTGATTTAAAATTAGCCACTGTTGAAGATGAATTATATCCTGTGGAACCAATCAATATTAAATCTGTCGAGGCATTCGAATTATAAAACAAATTATAATCAAATCCACTTCCCGAAACGATTGCCCCTGGATTGTCATACAAACATAATGTTTGCGTGGTATAACAAATATTATTTTTCATAATTTTTGTTCCAGAAGCCGTGTGGAAATAAATATTAAAATCGGTCGCTAAAGTACTGCCATTCTTACTGAACACATTGTTGTAAACTGTAAACCCTTGCCCGGAGGGTACATTGTACTTAAACCCATGCTGACCATTGCTGTACAATAAATTGTAATACAAATTAATGCCCGTACTGCTGCTTGAAATAGAGTCCTCAACAAAAACTCCTGATTTAGTATTGGCATGAATCGAATTTTTTTGCACAGTGACTGCGCCAGTATAACTTTGTAAATAAATACCATGATCTGTATTACTATAAATATTGTTACCCTCAATAGTGACATTGGTTATGGCACTTGTCGACGACCCATCATTATTAAATATTTTAATTCCGGAACCTTCGCGATCACCAGACCAACCTGATCCTATGCTGTAGATCGTATTATTTTTTACACTGACGCCATTAATATAAGTGCTTGCATTTGTTCCCCCACTACTACTGCCATGAATAGAAATTTCTACGCCGTTGAATCCACATTTATAAAAAGTATTTCCCTGAATAGTTGTACTTGTTAATGTCTTAGCACTTTCATATTGCTGTGGTGATACGCAAGAATCAAATATCTGATAAATTGTCGAATTCGTGATTGAATTTCCAGACCCAGTTCCCGTCCACTCCACGCCATTACCAGCAGCTAGTGAACTAGAAATGTAAGATCCACCTGAATTTCGAATCGTAAGGCCATCCAAAGTGATATTCGAAGAACCACTGATGTAGACACCATGTAGAGCCGCTTCCTCGATGGTTAAATTTGAAATTTGAATATAATTTTGTCCACTGATCGAAATTCCGTAAAGATTCTTTGCAACACGAATTTCACTGACTTGTGGCTCTGTTAAATCGGATAATTTAACGTACACAATTTTTAAAGTTGGATCCACCGTGTATGAACCAACACCCATCGAAGAACTAGTTGTCGAAATATTTGTGTTCCACGCTACAAAATTCAATACACTTCCATTTTCCAATACAACACCAGGAACGTTCGTCCATTGAGAAAAAGATTTATAATAAATCGCAGTCGATGGAATCTGAGTCCAACTTGTATAAACACCTTCAGAACCGCGAATAATCGGTAAAACGCTAGAAGCACTAGTCCCGTAATTTGTGACAATAATCGGTTTATCGGCTGTTCCTGAATTAGAAATCGTAAGAGGTCCGTTAACGATGCTGCCATTTTTAATTAAAATTTTATCACCTGGTTGCAAAGTTTTAGAACTTAGATTACTTAAACTGACCCAAGCCGTTGTTGATGTTAGACCTGAATTTCCATCGGCTCCATTCGCTGAATCAATCCAATAACAAGTTCCCGATGTGGCCGTGCAAGTTTCGTCCGTAACACCTGTTGTACTTGTAGAGCTACTACCGCCACAACCGAAGATCGTAATAAGCATACAAAAAATTAAACTTGTCCGAATCATTTAGCCTCTTGTCAGATATTTTTTCTGGTATTATTCCTTTGCAGCTTAGGGATTCACCTTATCAATACTGATTGCAAATTTTTTCACTCCCGCTGTTTTGACTATATCAATAATGGAAACTACACGACCATGCGGAACATCCTTATCCGCCGAAATGATCGCTTGAATTTCAGGATTCGATTTAGTTAACTCTAAGGCTTTTTCTTTGATTGTTTCTTCGTTAGCAACAGCTCCATTCAAAGACAGAACTCCAGTCGCAGAGATAGAAATATTTAATTGCGTTTTTGTTGTGGCTTCACCGCTGGCTGCTTTGGGCAGATTCACATTGATCGAAGGCTTTAATAACATCGGCGCAGTCACCATGAATATAATCAAAACCACTAAAATAATATCGACCAACGGGACCACGTTAATTTCTGAAATCGAATCATCTAAATCCTGTGTGCTTTTAAAGCCCATGTATAAACCTATAACCCTTTCTTTTTAGCATAGACCATACATAGTTCTTTGGCGCACTCTAAGCTTTGAATAATCGACTTCACTTGCTTTTGAAAATAATTATAAAAAATGACTGCAGGAATTGCCACAAACAAACCCGCTGCCGTTGCCACAAGGGCCATCGAAATACCCGCCATCACTGTTTGCTGACCAGCCTCAGAGCTAACTGCCAAATCTTGAAATGCTTTCATAATACCAAGTACCGTGCCAAATAATCCAATGTATGGAGCATTCGAACCTAAGGTCGCTAAAAAATTTAAGTTTTTTTCTAGCTCTGGACGTTCTACTAGTAAAAAAGAATTAAACATTTCATCTAAGCCCTTTGTTCCTGATTCTTTGATATGACGTAACCCTAAACTTAAAGCTCGGCCTTCTAAGTTTTCGGGATTTTTTGCAAGCTCTTCCACATCAGCAATATTATTAGTCTGCAACGCTAATTTTGCGCGCTCGCGAACGGCTTGGCTTTGCTTAGCGATTTTTCGTAAATAAATAAATCTTTCAATAATCAAACCCACACTCATGATACTTAAAAATATTAAAAACCACAAAACTAATTGATCTGCGACATGCGCTACTGAAAAAATCTTTTCTGCTAACATGGAATACCTCAATTGAAAAAATTTGACTTTCGCCCCAGGGACGATGTCTTATTATCTAAGGGGAAAACAAGACAGGTCAATCTAAGATTGGTCCAGGAAATGAATCAAAGTTTGATAAAACAATCCACTTCCATATTTAAATTCATTTTTGTGATTTTCATCATGTTTTTGACATCGATTATTACCTCCTGTTCCTTGGAAGGTAAAAACTCAATGTCTGTATTTGTTGTAGTGGTAGAAAAACTGGGTGTTGAAAAAATATCCTGCCGCTATGACGATAATCTAACAGACTCCAGAATAAATAAAATGTCTGGTTTTTTAACTTTATGCGAAGAAGGTGTTCGTTTCACGCATGCCTTTGTAAATTCGACACAAACTTCCGCCAACATCGCGACTATTTTAACAGCCAAATATCCCTTTGAACATGGCCTGCGAAAAAATGGGGAATCATATTTGTCATCCTATGAAACTACCACAGCTGAATTAGCGCATAATATTGGTCAAAAAACTTATTTTATATCTGCTGGCGCTCCCATCCTAAGATACACTAATCTGAATCAAGGTTTTGAATTTTTTAATGATCACTTTTTTGAATATCCTAAAAAATTATTCAAACCAGCTAAAGAAGTATTTTTTGAATCAACTGAGTATATTAAAGAAAGTCCTAAACGTGATTTTTTTGCTTTTCACTATTTAATGGACTTAGCATTCCCCAATACTGAAACCAAAGACTCTTTAGGCGAAGTCCGCGCTAAAAAAGTGGAATCGCAAGTTGAAGAAGTAGATACGCAGCTAGGAAATTTCATTCAGTTTTTAAAAAAAGAAAACAAATGGAATAACAGCTTTTTTATTCTTGTAGGAACGACCGATATTGACACGGCTGACTTGCATTCTGCGAATACTCAGATTGCTTTACTGGTGAAACCTCCATCTAAGCCACGTGATCTTGGTTTATTTCGCACGAATGATTCCTATCTAAGTCTGGTCGATGTTGGCACAACCTTGAAAGATATTTACAAACAACAACTGCGCAGTGATGAATCGACTTTGCAAAGAACTTCATTTCTTAACTTTTTGCTACAAGCTAATTTACCTGACAACAAAGAACCACTTTCGATTTTAATCGAATCACCGTATAAAGAAGAAAATAGCCATGACGGTACTGAAAATAAAAATTTTAATTATGCCCTTAGAAAAGAACGATTTTTATCCATCTTTTCAGTGAAGGACAAAAACGTATACAACTATAATACACAAATCGACCGTCCAGAGATGCTACCTCAAGCCAAGAAAATCAACTTGGCTTTAGATTCTTCAACAGCCCATATTTTGGCTAATTTACAATTAATCGATCTGGCTCAGTTGACCCAAGAATCATCCGTCGAAACTGAAAGCTATCGACTTAAAAAAAGATTTTCGTTGCAAAAAATGGAAAAAGAAACCGATAAAAAATGTAAACTGTTAATTGACCGCATTTTGCAAAAAAAAGACTCGCATGTTGAGTTCGAAAACAAATGCAATGATTCATTGACCTCGCTAGCACTTTCCTATTTTCGGAATGAAGAACCTGAATCCATTGAATCATTCCAAAAATTGTTTTCAGCTAAATATCAAATTTGGAAAATGGATCAGAATTTAGCAAAAACAAATGATGAACTTAAAAGTATTTGGTTTTTTGATCGACCCGTTGAAAAAAGCTATATCGAATATGTGTTTTCCAAAAAAGAATTTAAATCGATCAAAGACTCGTTACAGCTGAACTAAACCCAACCAAAACGGTTTTGTTTCTGAGTCAGCCACTAGTTTTTTAGAAAGTAAATCTAAGCCGTTTCTTACACTACCAGCCGAATCAAGTTGTAGATGTGCCGTCTGTAAAAACTCAACTGGAATGCCACTTCTAGATAGCAGCACTAACTGAGCAGATGAAGCCGATGGTTGCAATCGAATGGAACCACATTGAACATGACAAATTTTTTCTAACCCCAAAGCCTGATTAAATAATGGAGCATCCATTTCGAATTGCTCAGCTAAATCCATTTGTAAACTAAACGGTTGCAATGATTTCTTTCCAACCAACAATAAATTTGGAAACCCCACCTGCACCCAAGATATCGAACCCGCCTCTTGTTGTAAAATAAGCACTTCAACAACGCCTTGAATTTCTTTTCTATTTTCCGCAAATAAAAATTCATTCACCATTAACAAAGCCGATCTTAGTCGATTCACAGACGGACCCAAAGCTTCTATATACTCCAAATGTTGTGTTACGTCCGCTTCAGAACTGGAGGCTTGTAAATATTCGTTGATTTTAGAAATTGCTTTTTCAGCAGACGAAGCATCTCCCCAAGGCGTGGCCAGTATAAGTTTATTTTGTACTTCGTCGATTTCAATAATCGGCTGTGGCCTAAAATATTTACCACCAAAAATACGTGATTCTATTTTCATAAAATCACACCGTATTTCTTTAATTTAATACGTGCTTTTTTATAATATTCCTCTTCAGGAATGCTTATCTCTAATATTTTTTTCCACTTCAACTTGGCACTTTCCACTTCGCCAACACCTTCCTCAAGAATCGATTCTTGATAAATGGTCTGCATCTGCTTACTAAGCTCTTTAATCATAGAGTTAATCCTAGCTGGAATCGCTTCATTTTCAGGATTGATATCGATGGCTTTTTTTAAAGTGATAATCGCATTTTTATAATCACTTTTTGAAACAAATCCGTCTGCTTGCTTTTCATAAGTTGATTGCTTATCACTTAGCATTTCTTTGATCGAACTAATTTGTCGTTTCGACTTTCCCTTTAAATCATCAGGATCTGGCAATGACGACCCCAAAACATCTTGATAAGCATTGATCGCCGCTAAGTACTTTCCGTCCTGATGAATTTTCTCGGCCCTTTGGTAAATCACTTTATGCTTTCGAACTTTTTCTTGATACTCTTCCATTTGCACCTTTTGTGCATTGCGATCCGCAACGATTTGTTCCACTTTTAATTTCAACGCTTGAATATCAGAATTATTCGGATCTAACGGAGTCACTGGAGCTAAACAATCTTCCATTTCCACAGGCTGAATATTGGGGTGGATTTTTCCACGACAAATCGCTATTTGATTTTTTACTTTTTCTTTAATTTCGATTTGTTCTTTCTCTAAACGCTCTTGTTCTTTTAAATCAATCATAGCTTTTAAAGCTGTTTGCGCCAAAGCTTCTATTTCTTTTGAGTTTTCAAAACCATCCGGTAACATTTCATGAATCTTGGCAATTTCTTGCTTGGCTAATTCAAAATTACCCTCTTTGTAAAGTCGATCTGCCAATCTTAATGAGTGCTTCGCTAACTCTTGTTGATTTTTCGATAAACGTTGAAAGGGAGACAAATTGGCTAAGCTTTTCGCGTCCTTCACCTTCGGCGCTGGAGACTCACTATCCAGATAAAAATACAACGCCCCTAAAACTAAGACCACAATTCCCAGTCTAAAATATAAAGTTTTATTTATTTTTTTAGTTGCTGGTGGCGGATAATACATACCTTGCGCATAAGGATTGTTTGGATTGGCATAAGGATAATGCCCATCCATGGCCAAGTTTGGCTGCTGCAATTGACCAGGCACATACATCTGCAATGGATTCTGATTATAAGTATTTACCTGTTCATGATCATTATTGTGTTCGTCGCCAACAGAATCCATCCCAGAATAAATCATTGGTAAATCAGAAGGAATTTCTTTTAAACGTTGATTGAAGTTAGGATCTAATACTTCAAAATGACAAGTCCAATCGGCCACGGTAATGACATCCCCGCTGGTGATATTTGTCCAATGCTCTGTCGGAAGCGACTCACCATTTAACAAAGTCCCATTCGAACTACCCAAATCACGAATCGAGTAGACATCATCTTGCAAAGAAATCTCAAACTGTTGTCGTGAAATTTTTGAATTATCAATGAATAATGCACACGAGGTTTCTCTTCCCGCTACCCAATGCGTACCATCCAACTGAAACGTTAATACATTTTTTCCATGGTGATCAAATACCTTTAGATAAGCCACTAATGGATTTTGACCAATCACTGTTTTTTCAAAACTATCTGAGTTATCTAATTCGTTAATGTGAATCAAACCTTGCGCACGAGTCGCTTCAGTTTCTTTAAATTCAAACTTATATGGTGGCACTTCAAAGACATCTAAATCTCGTAAATGCATTTCATGAATTTTATCACCATTATAATATAATTCACCAAATCGCGACAGTCCGCTCAGCACCCACTGACCGTCTTTGCTTTTGATTGCAAAATGCTCCCTAGATATACCACGTTCTGAACTTAAGACAATTTGGCAATGATCTGCACGTCCAACAAGATACTCTTGTCCTGGATCTAAAGGATACTCCTTAACCAATGAATTGTTTAAGTATACTTTTAACCTTGCCATTAATTACCAGTCTCCATGCTTACTCTACATTGATCATAATAGCTTTTTGATTCTTTGTATTTTAAATCAGATTGATCCTTGACCATGGTCAAGACCGTACGAAATTCTGACATACATAATCGATAATTATTTTGCCCCAAATATCTTTTCCCCAAACGCATATGAATATCCACTTGCTCATCAAATTTAGCTTTGGCAATCGTCCAATACCTTCTAGATAAACTATGGTCGGGGTATATCGACATTGCTGATTGAAAGGCAACCATCGCTCTTGAATATTGACCATTGTAGTAATCTCGCAAACCCTTTACATAATGTTCTTGAGCGGCTTTGTACTGAACCGTATTTTCGCCTTTTTTGGATTTCTCTTCCTCTAGTTTTGTGATCATTTTTGTCGTGTCATCGATAGCTTTAATTCGATCTTGCTCCATTGTGATATTGGAAGCATTGTTGGCTTTTCGAGTTTTTTCCGTAAAGAAAAAATAGGCCCCTAATAAGCCAATTAATACTAACCCAATAATCATCCAGTTCGGTTCTTGCTTTTGATGAATCGACATCGCTGGTGGTACATTTCCAAAATTTGGCGAGGACATTGGGTTTGTATTAAAATTACTTTTAGTCGCCGATAAATTTCGATGTCCAACGGTTTTATCTGGCATGCTGATTGGTTGCTTAATTGGTTGTTTATTAAAACTAACGTTTTGTTCTGGCATCCTGTTAGATGCTGAACTCATGGAAGTAGCTACGTCCCTAGATGAAGCCTCAGCTGAAGGTAATATTTTGGAAGAAGGAACCAAGCTTAGATTGGCAGGATTGGCTGGCTTATCAAAATTCAGATGAAACACCGATTCACCAATTTGTATTTGCGCTCCAGGATCAATTAAGTAATCTTCCACAGGCAAACCATTCACTAAAATAAAATTTTTCTTACTTAAGTTTTTAATAAATACTTGACCAGACTGCTGTCGGATTTGCGCGTGTTCTCGACTCATTTTGGCATCGTTCGACACAACCACGTCGTTTTCAGGACCTCGTCCAATAGTAATCACTGGCTTTTCAAATTGAAAAGATTCCCCAGACAATATGTTTGTCATTGTGATTTTTATGGTTGTAGCCAAAATCGGAGCAGCACTCACGCAGCCCCTCCGTTAACTCCATTGGAGTTATTTCCGGAAGACTCTTCTGCCGGAGCTAAAGAAACAAAAAAGAAACCCTGCAAATGTTGACAATGAATATGCACGGCATGCCCACTAAAATCCAACGAGTTCGTCTGTACATGACTGCCCATGGACTGACTGCGCTCCATTAAATCTTTCACACTTAATTGAAAGGACACATCAGGAATCGAATCTAAAATTTGATTCGCTAACTGACCGGGACTAAATCCAAAGTGACGTTCAAAATTAGTATTGCTGGATAAAATTTTTCCATCCGCATCCAACAAAATGGCGGGTCGAAAAAATAGTTGTACTAAATTGGATAACCCCACGGCTGCAGTTGCATTGCTTTGTGATTCCTGGCCAGATCCACCATGCAAAATTCGATGTAACATACTGTTAATGTTAACTACTAACGATTGCAATATCGGTAATTGAATTTTTGTTTCTGTGTGATCTAGTCCATCCTTCAATGCGCGATCAATGTTTTCATTCAACTGCACAAATGGATGTTCGATTAATTTGTACATCAAATAAAACAAAATACTTCCAACGATCAATGCAATCACAAAAACTTGAATGAATAAACCCAAAGCGCGACTGTCATCAAATTTTAATCCACCCATATTATAAATAATAATCACATGTGCTATTGGTTTATTTTCTTGCAGATCCATATCGTAAGACAAAATGGGAGCGGCCGCACCAACATAACCCTCGCCGATCTCCATCGCTACTTCTTTATTACTACCGCGAATTGTTTTAATAAAACTTGCCTGCTTGGGCACGCTTCCACTTCGCTCAGATGGAGCTAATATTGTTCCATCTTTGGATACAACAAATACATCTTCTAAACCATCTTCTCGTAAAACTAGATCCGTTGAAAAGCGACTTAAATCTTGTCCACGAATGGCTCGTTCGTTGGCACTAGCTAACGACCTAGCAATAGTCAATGCTCGTCGTTTGCTTTCGGTTAATATACTTTCTTGAGTAATCACATTCATCGGAATCGTGCTAAGAATGGTGACCAACAATAAAAACACCACTGCAAAACCAAAAATCACAGTTCTAAATTCCATCACCTCTACCAAACGATAAATCGCCGGCATAACCACTTGCTCAACATATTTCTGAAACTTAGGTTGAAGTTTTTCTACCGAATAAATGGAATTCGACAAACCGCCAGCCACACCTCCCGCAGCACTTCCGTAGTTGCCAGGATTGTTATAACTAGGATGGGGAGTAGGTGTTGAGTACTGTGGAACTGGTGCCGAATTCGAATCCGTATAGTTCGGCGTTGTCGCTGGATTGAAATTAGGAGCGCTATTGGGGTGATGGATGATATTGGGGTTCATCATGGGTGATGGTGAACGTTGTGTTTTTGCACGCACTAAGGGTGCCGAAATCACTTCCATCAAAATATTATGAGCACCTAACTTATCACCCAATTTGACGATGGCATTTTTAATGCGCACTCCATTTAGATAAGTCCCATTGCTAGAACCAGGATCTGACAACATGAGCTTTTCACCCATAACATTGATTTCAAAATGATCTTTTGAAATCCCAGCACTTTGCAATTGAAAGTCGACTTCGGTCGTACGACCAAATCGATTACGTCCATTTTTTAAAACGTAAACTTGACCTGCTTGTGGTCCATTCAAAATTCTAATTGCCAACATATAATTGGTCTCCAACTTTTAAATTCCATTTACTGACTTCGCCACCAGCCACTTCAATCACAGAATCACTTCCCCAGGCCGGCCATGTCATGCGCCAAGGTTTTACATTTACATAAATTTTTTTCACGACCATGTTTTTATTTACAAAAATACAGTCGATCGCGTATTTCATAAAAAAAGTATGAATGCTGTTACAGTGATAAATCCAAAGTCCTTGTTCGGCAGACAACCCTTTAGTTCCTAGTAAGCCCTTAGCTCTTGAAAAAAAGCCTTCCGCAATTTCTAATTTAGAAATCAAGACTTGCTCATTCAATTTTAAACTCACTGTCTTTTTCAAATTCTTTTCCCTCTTTGAACTACAAAATTTTTAATCCTTTTGCAGGTACTCCTATTTCTTCGCACTACTTCTTGGCATAAAAAAACTGTAAAATAACCGGACCCATGACCACGATAAAAACCGCAGGTAAAATAAACATCATCATTGGAATTAGCATCATCTGTGAAGCACGCGCTCCTGCCTTTTCGGCACGGACAAATCTTTCCATGCGAATTTGCACAGACTGATCCTTCAAAACTTGCGAAATACTAGCGCCCGTTGCGTCCGCATCGATGATCACGGCTACAAAGGAAATAACCTCTTGTATATCGATACGCTTGGCCAATCCCTTCAATGCCTCTGCGCGACTGGAGCCCAATCGTATGTCTTGTAAAACTTGTGCGAACTCTTCCGCCAAAACACTGCCTACAGCTTTATCTGCAATTTTTTGCAATGCCGAAACAAAATCCAAACCTGCTTCCGTCGATAATGCTAACAAATCGGTGAAGAAGGGAAGATCCGCACGCACGGAAATTTCACGCGCTTTCTTTTGTTGATGAGCATAGAATCTGGGGCCATACACACCCACCGGAATTAAGAATGCGATCATTGGCAGACTTAAACCCATCTCTAATGCAAAATTCATAAAGGCGATAAAGATGGGAAACAAAGCTCCCCATAATATTTGCAAGCCAATAAATTCATCGACATTTAGTTCACGCGATAAGCCAGACGTTAAAATTAAATTTCCTAATTGTTTTCGATAGCCTGCATTTTGAATTCGTAAGGCATATTTTAAAGTAAATTGATGCACCAATGGACGAGTCAAATTGATCAAACCACTTTTAGATTTCGCTGGTTCGTCTCCAGTGGCCCATGACAATGCATTTTTATCTGCATTGTTAGTCATCAATACCGTGACCACGCCAAAAACAGCAAACGCCGCTAGCAGTAATGCTCCGTAAAGAATGAAATCTGCACTTCCCATAACTCCTCCTTTGTGGTGACATAGACATCAAGAAGGAACCGATCCAAATGACCAGAACATTGATTCTTGCTTCCGAATCACCACGCAGAAAAATCCTACTTCAAGAAGCTGGATTTTATTTTGAGATTTTTCCAGTTAACATATCGGAAAATCTCGATAAAAACCTAACACTAGACCAACAAATAATTGCGATTTCCGAACAAAAATCCATCACTGCAAAAATGCGCTTATTAGCAGATAATCGTGAATCTTTTCTGATACTTGCTGCTGACACTATGGTGGTTTTAGACAATCAGGCTTTGGGAAAACCAATTGATCAACAGCAGGCCTATCAATATCTTAGACAATTGTCGGGCCGCGAACATCAAGTCAAGACCGCAATTAGCTTCTTGGATTCTCAAAATGATACACCCGATTCTTTCATCATAACCACTCGTGTTTTTTTTCGACAGCTAACGGATCAAGAAATTTGGGATTACATTGCGACTGGCGAACCCATGGATAAGGCGGGAGCTTATGGCATTCAAGGTCTAGGTCGCAAATTTGTCGAGACCATCGTGGGCCCCTTTGACAATGTTGTTGGTTTACCAATGGACACCGTCAAAAACTATTTACGAAAAAAAGATTTGCGCAAAAGTACTGCGAGTGTAAACAGTGACTCTAAAATTATTGTGCAGAAATATGGTGGAGCTACTTTATCAACTCCAGAAAAAATAAAACAAGTTTCTAAACGCATTGCGAACTTATCCAAGTCAGGAACTAAAGTGGTCGCCGTCGTAAGTGCGATGGGAAAAACGACAAATGAATTAATTCAACTGGCACATTCTGTTTCTAAACACCCCAACAAGCGCGAAATGGATATGTTACTATCTACTGGTGAACGGATATCTATGTCCTTAGTCAGTATGGCCTTGCACGATTTAGGAAGTAAATCGATTAGCTTTACGGGAAGCCAAGCCGGAATTTTCACTAATGATTTACACATCTCTGCTTGTATCGAAGACGTGAAAGCGGATCGTGTGCGCGGTTCGTTGGATGAAAATAAAATTGTCGTGCTGGCTGGGTTTCAAGGTGTTTCACCCAAGACAAAGGAGATCACCACTTTGGGTCGTGGCGGTTCCGATACCACCGCCGTGGCAATGGCCGCTTATTTGAAAGCCAATCGTTGTGAAATTTTAAAAGACGTTGAAGCCGTCATGAGCGCCGATCCTAAGTTGGTAAATAATGCGAAAACTATTTCCACAATGAATTACGATCAACTGTTGGAAATGTGTTTTTGGGGAGCCAAGGTATTACATTATCGCAGTGTCGAGTTAGCAAAGATGCAAGAAGTAACCTTGTACATTGGCCCCGCGGCTAATGATGATTCCGCAGGGACTGTAGTCAGCAGACAGCCTTCAAAAAATAATAAGTCTATTAATAATTTGGGGGCGAATAAAAAAATAATTTCAAATACTGTTGTGAATTCAAAATTAGAAACTGATATGAAAACAAACTTAAATGTCGAAAAGAATGCGAGCACTAATTGTATGAACTATGAAACATCACAAATTTTATCTGTTAATTCTTGGGAACAAATTTTATTAATTCAATCCAATTTGCCAAATTTGGCTAACACCTTTACCTCGTTCATCAATTTATTAGATGAATATGAAATCGCATTTCCACAAATTTTAAATGCTAAAGAATCATCAAAATGTGAATTTTATGTGACTGGACCTTCTGAAATATTAACTGCGATTGATAAGTTGTTGACGTCATCTAAATCAGAAAAAACCAGTGTATTTCAAATTATGGATCGCAATTTATGTACAGTGACCGTCACCCATACGGGAACAACTGGTGCTGAATGTTTGCCGGTACTTCTGCAAAAATTGAATCTATCCGGGTTTGGCCCCAAAGAATTTTTCCTAAGCAGCCAAAGCATTGCCTTTGTATTACCAAAGAACGCTCGAGAATCTGCGATTAAAGTCCTACATGGGTAGGAGGGCTATAGTGCAGGGAATTTGATTTATCTGCCAAGTCCGTAATAAGAAAAATATTGAAAACTATAAAGCATACCATGCATATTCTGCTCTTTAGCCTCAGTTGGTAATTGATTAAAGTAGATCTTCTTGAATTTAATTAAGACACTTTATTTAAATTTGTTTTTCGGGGTGAGTCTTGATACAGCTTAAACACTGCTTCGGCTGCTTGTTGAAGTTCGTCACGTAAAGCCGATGGTTCTATTACCTCAACTTTTGAACCAAAACCCAAAATCCATTGCACCAAATCCGGTGTAAGTCCTACATCTATATAGCTGCGCATAAATAAATTCACATGTTTGCTATTTGAAATTGATTGATTAATAGTTTTTGGATGCAACAGAGATTCATCGAATTACATCCAAAAACTAAAAATAAACTACAGGCTATGGCTTTAGAATCGGCTAGGGACGGCGCATACAGGGTTTCTAATAGAATCAAAGCTGTACTTTTGAATAACAATGGTAAGTCTAGCAGCGAGATTGCAAAGGTATTAAACGTCACCAGAGAAATAACATCAAAATGGCTTAAAACCTATGAGCAGCAAGGCGTTGATGGGTTATTGGAAAGGCCACGGTCGGGCCGTCCTGGAAAATTATCTGAAGTAGAAAAAATTATTTTATGCGATATCGTCGATAGTGGACCCGTGGCTTATGGATATTCAACTGGAGTATGGACTTCAGCGGTAATTTCTGAAGTTATTCGCGATGAGTTTGGCATCGTTTATCATCCAGGACATGTTAGAAAATTACTCAATGAATTTGGTTACTCAGTTCAAAGCCCAAAGCGGTTGTTAGCCGCAGCAGATAAGGAAAAACGCGACAAATGGGTACTGAGTTCTTATCAACAATTAAAAAAAAGGCCCGTTCCCAAGGCTGTCGGATAATATTTGAAGATGAGGCTGGTTTTAGACAAGATCCAACACTTCACAGAACCTGGTCTCGCATTGGCGAACAACCCCAAGTAACTCAATTAAAACAACGGTCAGGAATAAAAGTATTAGGTTGTGTTGATATCGAAGATTTAGAATTTAAATACAGCTTTGAAAAAACCTTGGAATCAAGATCCTACATAGCTTTCCTGGAAATGACAGTCAGCCAGTTTTTTGAAAGAAATCGACCGATATTTTATATACAAGACAATGCTTCGTACCACAAAGACGGCGATGTTTGGTACTGGTTCAAAGAAAATCGCAAATGGATTGAGGTCCACAACTTACCACCATACTGCCCGGAACTCAATGCTACAGAGCGTTTGTGGAAATACACACGAAAACAAACTACTCATAATCGATACTTCGACTCGATTGATTTGCTTCAAGAAAACTTATCCGTTTTATTTGAACAAATGAATAGACCAGAAATTATATTAAATAATGTGCGTTCTTTTTTATGAGTTTAATGTGAATTTATTTATGCGCAGCTATATATAACTC
>JBPOJH010000026.1:0-16620 GCA_052033755.1 Bdellovibrionota bacterium
GGATGGACGATATGGGAAATACAAAACAAAAAACAAGCATGCAGATTGCTAGAATCTTTTTAGTCGGAGCAGTAGGTATGGCCTTAATGGCTTGCGGTCAGAAAAAAGACGATGCACCAGCGACAGTTCGACGTGCAGGAGATCGATATGTGCAGCAGGGTGGTGACACCATTCCTCGTGGTACCAACTATGTATCGACTTCTTCTTGGATTAACTTACAAGGTGATGGAATCAAAAACATGCTAATGGCATCGATGACTTCTGATAGTATTGGAACTATTAATCCAACGAATGGCGCCATCGTAGCTGGTTATGTGGAGTTAGATGCTAACGGTAATGTGATCCCTGCCAATTCTAAAATTGGTTTAGAAGTCCGTGACAGTTATATGGGACAAACCCAAGAAGGTGGAGCCTCGACACCTGCGATTCAAATCCGTTTAGCTGCGGCTAGCGGCACCGCGAACAACGGGCAAGTGAATTTATTATTTAAAGATGCCTATGGTGAAATCATTGTCACGGGTTCTTATGCGAATGCTGGTGGAAATTTTAACGGACAAATTTCATTTCGAAATTACAAATCGACGGTGGCAGGGATGGAAAATGCAAGTGGTGTGATTGGTACATTTTCAATACCAACATGTGGATTCTTCCGCTGCCAATAGTCATAAAGAAAAGATTTAAATAAAAGAACTTGAATGAGTCGCAAATTGTTTTTCAAATAAGAGTCTATGCCTCAACGATTCAATTTTGATGGACAAATACTAAGCTCAGTGGTGGGAGGAAAATCCGCCATCGATTTACCAAAACTGAATATCCATTCTTTGAATGAGGCGCAGTCTTTTATTCAAGGTTACGGGTTTGATCTAGATAAAAAAAATGATCAAGACCGATTGTGGTATTTTTACCGTCGCGCCCTGGTGCTTATCACCGAAAAACTGGGTTACTCCATTGAATTAATTCCTGAAAACTTGCGAGATCGGAAACATCTTGAGGACTTGCGAAAATTATTAGTCTGGGCCAGTAGCAGTTTACCTAGAGATAAAGAATTACAAAAATGGTCGTGCGCGATCCTTCGTTGTATTCATGTATTTATTCATGCAGAAAACGATTTATTTTCATCCTTCTCAGAGGAAATTCAGCAGCAAATATTAGCCCCATTTCAAAAGCGCATTTTTCATGATGGCAATACTGGAGGTATATTTTTAAAGCGATCGGACCAGGGGCCTTCGGAATCAGAGCCCTTAGCGTTAAAAGGTTTTGATGTAAAGCCATTTAAAACCTCTACAAGCACGGTGATAAAATTGCTGGCTAAACCCGATGCCTTAGCCATGAGTGTTTTTGACAAAATCGGTGTG
Source organism: Bdellovibrionota bacterium (assembly GCA_052033755.1). Taxonomy (GTDB): domain Bacteria; phylum Bdellovibrionota; class Bdellovibrionia; order Bdellovibrionales; family Bdellovibrionaceae; genus JBPOJH01. Next base: position 1,356 of record JBPOJH010000026.1, read on the forward strand.
CGTTTTGTGACGAATTCCATGTTTGATTCGTTTCGCGTGATTCGCTATTTGGTCGAAGAAAATTTAATTAGTTTTCCCCACATCATGCCGGATCAATCTTCGAATAACTTGTATCCAGCGAATTTATTTTTAAAAGCTTGTGCGGAGTTAGTCCAATCCAAATTGCATCTACCGCCCGAACAAATTGAAAATTTCTTTGATACTTATTTAGAAAACAATATAGAAGAGGCGGCTTTTTTTCGTAAGACCAATAATTTTTCGGGTGCCAATTATCGTTTCATCAAATTTATTTGTCGAAAATTAATTCGAGTGCAACCCGCGGGTGTGTCGTCTGTGGCCAGCTCAAATGAAAGTTCATCCCATCAAGAAGGACATTTTTCATTTTTCTATCCATTTGAAGTGCAGATTATGGATAAATCAGCTAGTGATATCATTCAATCTGGGCCCAGCGATCATGGCTCTTACAAGGAACGACAAAAGCAAGCCGCTCGTATGAGGTTATTTCCATGAGTGAAAATATATTAGTAGATGTTCCAGCGGACGGGGCGCAGTGATTGATCTAACTTTGATGCGATAGTGAGTTGTCTAGAGCCCGTATCCAGGTGCAACTTTAGGATGCTACCTTTGACAAGTTCCAAATTAGATAGTCTTAGCTCATGTGCTTTTTTATTTTGTTCAAAGACAATCTTAGAAATATCTTCCCATCGAAAATAGGGGTGAAAGCTGTGTGCGAAATCATGACTTAGTTTATCACCCACATAGATTTGATTTTTTTCAGTGATCAAGACAGGATGGTTATCGTAGTTAAAGCTATCTAGGCGTCGCCAAGTTTTCCCATCGGTAGTTAAAAATATACCATTCGCGGAAACAATACCCAGCTTTGAGTTTTTTGGATGAATAGACATCGAAAATATTTCGCGTTTCAAAATTTGCGCTGTGGTGAATTCGTTTAAGTTAAGTGGTTTTTCAATGGGTTTTGGCCATTTCCAAAAAACATCACCATGGCCTTTGATTTCACTTTGTACCCATAAGGCGTTTTCCATATCAATGATTTTTAAGTGTTGTTTTAATAATAAACTGGGTTCGGACAATGGTTTAATAACGATCGCCAGATCAGGTCGAGTGATTAAGCTTTTTACTTCGTTGATAGAAATCTTTTCATCATTTTCGGTAATTAACTGATCCTCGTCCCGGTATTTGATCGACACCCAATTTTCAGCGGATATTTTTTGATGATCGGCTTGAGTTAATCCATGCAATGAGGACGGTTTTTTTGTACTGATCATCGAGGCAAAATCAAAACGTGTGATCAGGTTGTTACCATCGATGAAACCTTCTAAAACGGGTTCAGATAGCGATCGAACTTTGACCCAGCCTTTTTGAAATCCCAAAACTAAAAAACGATTTTCACTGGGGTAAACGTGTTTGGTTGAGGATAACCAAAAGGCTTTGTTTTTTAGAAATGCTGGCCCCAGATTCACAGCCAGTCCATAGTCCGTACTGACAGGAGCTAAGTCCGACAGTAGTAACCATTTTTTTTCAAGAGAGTCCGTGTCTTCAGCATAAACCCAACTGGATTGCTGTTGCAAATAACGAAAGGTTTTTTGTGTCGGAGTATGAAGGAATAAAGAGCTGGTTTGCAGATCTGTTAGAATATAATCAACGGGTATTTGAATGGCTTGTGAGCCCCTTCGTACGTGGGCTTGATATTTATAAAAGCGTTTTTTTTCAGTTTTTAAAAGCTCATTAAAATGATTTTGGCCAGATCGGAATAAGCTTTCTGTCGAGCGATAGAAAGCAATCGTCATCGGGTCCTTGTTGTTCAAGGATTCGGATTTAGCAACACTGGGAGCGGATTGGCTATAAGCACCAGACAGTAAGCAACAAGTTAATAAACAGCGAGCAAAGATTTTCATATTTTTATTTTAAAAACAGATCCAGTAAATCACTAGGCTAGATCTAAGGATTTACTTGCAAACCAGTTGTTTGTCCGTGTAGGGCCAGCCTAGACTGCAAAAGAGTTGTTTACTGACAGAACAAAAATCAAAATAGAAGGGTGCAATCCACTCGATTTTTTTACATTTTATTTTTTGTAATCGGCTGTTTAGGTCAAACGGCATTCGCTCAGAATGCCGTGAAGGCGTATTCGTTTTCGAACGAAAAATTAGGGGAATTCGAAGTGGATTCTTTTGCCATTCAGACCGAGTGGAAAGGGAAAGAAAAACAAGGCAGTCAATTTCAATGGGTCCATTCGTATTTGGGATTTAATTGGAAAAAAGAAGATGATTGGTTAGGGCACTTATCCATTTCTAGTTCAGACTTACGGCGACGTTCCGTGTTTTTCTCACCAGCTGAAGCCGAAGAGGCTCCCCTACAAGAAGCGTACGTACAAAAAAGCACTGAATATTTTAATTTGTTCATGGGACGCAAAGAAATACCGTTCTTTCGATTTCAAAAACACTTAGGTTGGTCATTTAAAACAGTGTTAGAGGATATTGGGTTGTGGACCAAAAGTGATTGGGGCCTTGGGCTGTATGCCAACCATAAAGCCTTTGAAACTGAGTTCATGATTTACAACGGTGAGGGTGGTGCGGATCAGGATAAACGACTGTGGTTTTCAGGGGAATGGAAATATGAAAACGAATATGAATTTGGTGTTATGATTTCGGGGCAGACCGGTGAAACCGACGTTACTTCGACCGCCAATTCCAAGGCGGCCAGTTTGTATCACTTTGGTTTTGATCCCAATGCTAAATCTAAAATTCGCATGACTAATTTGATGATGTTTAAAAAATGGAATCACAGTCGATTATGGTGGGCCATCACCAAAGGTGATATTTTACAAAGTGATGGTATCAGTGAAAATAAAAAATCTTTTCAACATGCCATGGTCGAAGCACAGGTAAGTTCTGGAGAGATGGCCTTTTATATTCGTCATGAAAATTGGCAACCGAATTTTGATCAGAAGGAATTCTGGGAAAAACGCGCTTCATTGGGGTTTCGCTGGACCTCAAAAGATAATCTAGTCAGTGGTTACATCGGCGTCACAAAAATATTCGAAGAAAGTGATGCTGTGGCTAATGACGAAGGATTTTTAGGTATTCGTGTGCAAAGCGATTGGATTAAATAAAGCCGCGGCGTAATTGTCGTTGTCATTTTCAAAAGCCTTTTCGGGCAAAGGTGCATTGTCGCTTGCCCGAAAATCCATGGCGAAGATCTAAGGTAAAATCATTGGACTTTAAGGATCGTTTTAAGGCACCAGTGCAAGCGTAAGTTGAGACACAACAGCTGGAGGCCGCCAGTGTTTGAAAAAATCGTTGTAAAAAATTTTCCTCCCACAAGTGGGGAGATGTTTTGGAACTAAACGCATCGTAACAAATGATGGCATAGTTGTTTTTTTCATTCACTAAATCAGGCCAAGAAATTGGAAATTCGGGTTCGATGGCCGCAAAAAATTTTAATCGTTGTTGCTGATAGCTGATCCTTAGAAATTTTTTCACTAAGGCCGCGTTGATATTCTGATAACGAGAGTCCTTTAAAAAGTACTCTAGAATTTGCTGATAAACAGGCACTAATACACTGGCCGACACAGTATCAGAGTCGTTCAGAAAAAAATTGATGAACGAATTTCTTAAGAAGGGATCAGATTCAAAGCTGTGTAGATACAAAGTGCTGAATATGGGACTGTCTAAGTTTTGGCCAAAAATATTCAGACACTCCAAGGACCATAGCAATTCAATATAGCCAAGTCCCAGGCCCACCACTAAAGTTTGTGATTTTAACACTGTTTCGACAGAATCGTTGGCATTATCAGCGAAGTGACCGAGTGACGCCAGTTGATTGTTTATGTGATTATTTCGTTGTTGTTGAAATTGTGTCAGTCCCTGTCGAATGTTTTCACCATAAATCAATTGCGTTTCTGAATAAGCCCCACCACTGTGGTGCATGGATTCTTGATTCGCCCCCTTAAGATCCCTCAGGCTGGGGCTTCCGTCATTGGTGAAAACAATTTCATAATTAGCAGTCAAAGGTAGCGTCGTGTTTGTCATGATAAAATGTTCATATTCTAGTTTTTAAAATATTCAACTTTAAAATTGGACAAACACATTAGACTGCTTTATATTTTCCTAAAATACCAAGTGGAAGAATCGATATGCATAACTAGAAAGTGGTATCTGATGGACGGCCAATTTCATTTAAACATGTTAGATGAAAATCAAGCGGTGAAATGCCGTTCCTTGCTAGAGGCGTGGCCATCAATGACTCATCGAGAGCGTGATGAGCACATTTTTGAATCTGAACGTCATATCTTAGAAGATGTTTTTCTTAATTTATCTACAGATTACCGAGTTGAAATTTTAGAAAAAGTAAAACCGTATCAGCGTTGGTCGTTACTGCATTTATTACCACCAGATGATTTGGTGGATGTCATTCAGATGATTTCTGAAGATTTGCGGGAAGAAATTCTAGCGGGCTTGGCTCCGGTGTTAAGATCCGAAGTCAAAGCTCTGATGGTGTACAAAGAAGACCAAGCGGGTGGTCGCATGAATTCTCGTTATGCGCAGTTACGACCTAACTTAACGGCTCATGAAGCCATTAGTTATTTGCGAGCTTTAACAATAGACCAAGCTGAATCAATTTATCAGGCCTACATCGTCGACCAAAATCAGGTATTAATGGGTGTGGTGTCTTTGCGTCAGTTGTTCAAGGCAGCACCGCAGACCACTTTGGCTGAAATCATGGTAACAGGAGAAAACTTGATCACTGTGCCTCAGCATATGGATCAGGAAGAAATCTCGAAATTATTCAAAAAGAAAAGTTTTTCGGCCCTACCGGTGATCGATGAACAGCATCGAATACTTGGAGTTGTTACCGTTGATGATTTCGTTAAAGTAGTACAAGAAGAAGCCACTGAAGATATTCAAAAATTAGGGGGTATGGAGGCCTTAGATGCTCCGTATTTTTCGACGCCATTTTTGCAACTTGTAAAGAAACGTGCGGGTTGGTTGTTGGCTTTATTTATCGGAGAAATGTTTACGGCCACAGCTATGGGTTATTTCGAGGGTGAAATTCAAAAGGCTGTAGTGTTGGCCTTATTCATTCCGTTGATTATTAGTAGTGGTGGGAATTCGGGTTCGCAAGCCTCGACCTTGATCATTCGTGCGATGGCCTTAGGTGAAGTGCGCATACAAGATTGGTGGCGAGTATTTTTTCGTGAATTGGCTTCAGGTTTGTTCCTTGGTGTGATTTTGGGAAGTGTTGGTTTATTTCGAATCATCATGTGGCCTACGCGTTTAAGTTTGTACGGCGAACATTATGTACTGATTGGGGTTACGGTTGCTTGTAGCTTGGTGGGCATTGTTTTGTGGGGCGCTTTATCAGGAGCGATGTTGCCATTCTTGTTACGTAAACTTAAATTCGATCCGGCAACGGCCTCGGCCCCCTTTGTGGCGACGTTGGTAGATGTTACGGGCTTGATCATTTATTTCACGGTAGCCAGCATTGTACTAAAAGGCATCTTACTTTGAACCTTAAGAACCTAAGAAGCTTCCTAATAAACCCAAATCCTGCGTTGCTCTGTCGGTTCGCTTGTGCGACGTCCATGAAGGACGCCTCCGCGCTTACCTCGGTCGCGCCTTGACTTTGGATTTATTAGAAAGCTTCTCATAAATTCAATTATTAAGGTAGCCCCAGCGCTTGGCTAGGTTGTCTTGTAAAGAACTGCTGATTCTGTTTTCTAAAAAATGCAGACGTAATTGTCCTAAAGGATCCATGCGATTTTGTGCCCATTGCACCCAGCAATAATCCTCGGAATTAAATTGAGGTCGCAGTAAGTTTTGATATTGCTTTTTCAATAAGGGCAACAGTCGATTTTGTTCAGTGGCATAAAACAAATCAATTTTTTTAAATTGCTCTTGAATGCGAAAATCTCTTTGTGGGGTTGAGTCCTCTTGCACCACATTCACTCGATTTCGTACTTGCAAACAAATATCTTCCATCAGATTTTCAAACTGATCATTCACAGTGACGGGAGCTTGCGCCGTCAGGGTTCGCCATTGCTCAAAGTAGTTGTCGCGTGATAACTGTTGATGCTGTTGTGTTGGTGATTTCGTTTGTAAAATCCATTTGTATTTTCGAAAACCACCCGTTTGTAAAAAAGAATTTCGTTGAAAAACAAAAGCCGAGCTGGGGTAGGATTTATTTTCATACAAATAGGGTGATTCGGGTATCGAACCTGAAATAAAAGTAGGGCTTCCATATTTGGACAGCGCTGTCAGTAACCAGGAATGGTTGACGGATTTTTCAGTTAATAAAAAAGCACCAGGGCGAAGTTGCCAAGGTTGGAATGGAATTAACTCGCTGTCGTAACTTAAAGTGTAGGTGTTAGTATTGACCAATAAAAAAATCAAAAATTTTTTAAAATTCAAAGTTTGATCAGTCCATTTTCTTTCACGAAAATCAATCGTTTGAAAACTTAGTTTTTTAGAATTAGAATCTAGATAATGAAATGCAAAGGGAATTTTTGTTTGATAAGCAAATATAGCATGAACGGCATAAATGAAATCCGCACAATCCACGGATAAATTTTGATATGCTGACTTTTTCAAAAAAAAATTTGTATCAACATGACCTTGCACCCATTTGGAAAATTGACCTTCCAGAAGATTCAGATCTGTCGATGACCGATAGGATTCTGTAATCTTGGCATGGGACGCCTTAGCAGATATTTGGCTATTTGCATTTATGGACAACAGAAAGACGACAATCACAGTTATCCATTTGACTGTCGCACTTGCTAGTGTTGTTTGTAAAACTGACACCAAGTTTATAGGCATTGCTGGTATTTTCCATTTGTGTAACAAACAGCAGCCATATCTTTGGGAGCACATTTTGTTTGTGAGTTGGACCAGTTTTGATCGGGACGATATTGAAAAGCCAGATTTAGTAATTGTTGTTCGGTTAAAGCCGCTCGCGCGATAAATGTTCCCTTCATGTATCCAGAAAATCGACTTTTTGTGGACGAACCAATTCGTACAGGGGCACTGCTATTGATCGGAATCATAGAGGCTAATTCCTGAGAAATTTTAATTTCTTTTATTTTGTAGCTCCATTGGTAAGATTTTTTAATTGGACTGATTTGGGCGTTGGATTTATTTTGTGAGCTAGATAATGAATCTTTAACAGCTACAACTCCAAAAATGGACGGATCTTGAATCATCATCACTTTAGCGGAAGGGCCATTGATTCGATCCGAGTATTTAAATGAAATTGCGACAAAACTCCAGGCGGGAATTGTTTTAAAACCGCCATTTCGTTTTTCCGAATCGTATTCTTTACGTTCTAGACCTAACACGGGTGTTCCATATGTGGTGTTCAATGTTTGAGCCCACCAGAAAGTTTTTAAGTTAAATTGAAAATCATGTTTTTGTATTCCACCTTCGTAATAAGGGGGTAATATTGGTGGAGGAAAAAATGGAGGAGGAATTGGTTTTGGTGGTGGCAGTAAAGGAACTCCTGGTTTTTCGGATTTACCCTGAAAGGGAATTGGTGCAGCTGATTGTTGTTGGTGTGGAGTTATCTCACCAGAGATCAAATTATCGGTTTTGTAACGAGCTCGATCTAAATCAGATAAATAATACTTAGGTTTTTTACCATCACGATAGGGATAGCGAAACATTCTAAAGTTAACGACATTACCATAAGTGACAAACTCCCATTCTGGTTTGTGAGAAGGATTGTTTTCACCATTGATTGGCATTTTAGAAATCATTGCATAGCTGGATTCCGTGGTGCGTTCTTGTTCTGGCACGGAAGGGTCGTTCTGAGGGTCATTTATTTTGACCCAGGTGCCGATGGTAAAGTCCTCGCCCTGATGCAAATGTGTGGATTTGTATTCTTGCAGACTACCCTGAGGTCCACCTAAATTGGACTCGTCAAACATAATAAAACCGTTTAACGGAATATGCGCCACCATCTGTGGGGGTTGTAATAAATCATTGCGATTTTTTTCTAAATTTCTGGGTAGGCAGGATTCAGGGGCAGCTCCAACGAAGGGTTCTCCACGGACGTTGCCCATTATGTCGATAACTACGTTGTTATTGATCTGGCTTGGGTTCTTAGAAGTGTAGCGACGATCAAAACGTTGCGAGGGCCAGTCGGGTCCCTGAAAATCCCACAGGCGAATCATCTTGTACGTGTTTTTTAGTTCCATGTAGTCAATGGGTTCAAATACGACGGGCTTAAGAGAGAACTCCTCGGCAGATATGACAGGCGAATAACAAGCTAGTACTAGATTTAAAAGTAAAGCCATTCGAACAGCCGAACGAATGCAAGAACGCGAATGGGAATAATAAGCAGTATGTGCAGTGAACATCAGGAACCTCCAACAAGAGGTCCTAGTGCAAGAATTGTTCCAAGGCTTAACACAACCTTAGTGGTGAGCATGACATAAAAACAGCCCAGTTGGACTAATAAGGGCTGTTTCGTCAAAAAGTTTTACACAGACATATACTATTCAAATTTAGAAAAACCGGAGCCGACTTTTTCGCCGTTGACGAATACATGGTATTCGATGGGAAAGGCCTTTAGTAACATCGCGCTCACGCCACAATATTTCGATTGCGATAAATGTGCGGCTTCGAGTGCTATATTTTTATCGATTTCTCCAACCAGGCGGAAATAAATATCGGCTTTTGTGAAAACCATGGGTGATCCACCCGTCGAAGTTGCGACATCGACTTCGACCTCAAATGATTGTACGGGTTGCTTATGTTTTTTCATTAAGGCCATAACGTCCATGGCGGTACATCCCCCCAGCCCCGCAAGGACTAATTCTTTCGGAGTTTGTGCGGAACCTTTACCGATCGGGGGTTTTGCGTCCATACCCACATTGTGACCGGCAGCCTGAGCTTCAAAATGCATATTTTCTTTCCATGTTAATATCGATTTCATGCTTTACTCGCTTTCAAAAGTAGATCCATGTTTTGTTTCGTTCATTGTATGCAAAGCTGATAAAGTTTGTTAATGTTTTTTTATAAATAAATTATTTCGCTGCAAATAAAAAAAGTCACAAGACAATATTTTCGCATAAAAAGTAAAAACAGCCAGCCAGCAAGAAAGGTTTACCAATGAATTCAGACTCGATTCCAAGTTATCTGGTCGGATTAGTGATTATAATTTTTTTTACCTATAGATATTTTCAAAAAAGAAAAATTATCAAGGAGATGCCAAATATGATTCAGCAGGGTGCTATCATTGTCGATGTCAGATCAAAAGCCGAATATGCCATAGGGGCCCGTCCTGGTAGTATTAATATTCCCTTGGACGAATTATCGCAGCGATGGAAAGAATTAGACAAATCAAAAAAAATTATTTTGTGTTGTGCTTCTGGAGCTCGTAGTGGAATGGCTTTAGGGATTTTAAAAAGCTTAGGTTTTCAAGATGTTGTCAATGCTGGGTCTTGGATGAATACAATGGAGTCATAAACAATCAGGCTGTCCTTCGACAAGCCTGATTGTTGTATTTGAGTAAGAGCTTTTACTAATTAGAAGCTCGTAGTTCTTTTGATTTTTCAATTACGATAGTTTTGCCTGCGTTTAAGCGAGGGCTGACGCGTTTGACGGTTAGGTAAATATATAATTTAGCGCCATCCGTAAGGTATTTATTAAGTTGATCGACTCCCATACCTAAATCTTTGACTAATCCCAATCGAGCTTCGCCCGCTGTATTGAAACTGATTTTAGATTCGTCTAAAGCGACTTCGACCATGGTCTTTCTGGACATTCCTAAAAAGCCACCGTTACGTTCAATTCTAAAAACATAGGTGTTGTGCACTGAAGCTTGCTTAGGGGCTTTGTCGACAAATTTTAAAATCGCTTTGGCTTGTAGGCCTTGTACATCGATAGAGCCAACCAAGTTACTATCCTTAAAGGGTTTTTCATCTAATAGCCTTTGATAGTTAGCCTTGATCTGAAACTGTACGGGTTGCACTAAAAATGCGGACTGTCTAGAAATACTAACTTGAAATTGATAATTGGATTGATCATCAAAAATCGCAGATGGAATCTCGGCTGTCGTCTTATCAAGGTTTGCAGCATAAGCACTAGCGCCGGTACTTACATTTAAAATTTCCAGATGATAAAGACTAGTCACGCGAGCATCACTTAGTTTATCTTGAAAGCTCAGTAGCACGCCATTGGCAGAATCTTTTAAGCTCAAGGCGCTGACGGTTTGTTCTCCCACCTCGTTTTCACTGATGCGATCAAATAAATACTCTGCAGATAATGAAAACTGCACGGGTTTACTAAGTACGATGCCTTCTCGTTGCACTTGAATTTGCGTAACATAATCCGTAGCTGCGTCTAAAATAGTTTCCAAATCTAAACTGATTTTTTGACTGTCAGCTAAATCACCGCTTTGTGCGAAAGATTTTTCTTTCACTAACTGTTGCGTGGCTTTGTTAAATAGTTTCACTTGGTACTTTGTGTTCACGCGAGCTTTAAGTCCAGCGTCTTTAAAGCTAATGATCGCTTTTTGTTGAACAGAATCTAAGCGCAATAAACTAATGGTTGAGGCACTTAAATCTGTATCTTTATATTTCGCAATATTTTTTAAGACAATATTAAAACCAGTATTGGTTTTTTGAACTTCTTGTACTTGGTATCCAAAGATGGAATTTTTAATACTGAAATCAACATCAGTCGCCAAAGAATTTAATGTCACAACAAATAATTCTTTTTCATTACCGATTAATTCACTTCCTGCAGGAAATTGAAGAGTCACCTCTTTTGTAACTTGTTGGTCAAATACTTCGCGTTCTTTGGTTACACAACATTTTTCCACGTTGCGGTATTTGGTAACGGTACGAGTGCGAAGTTCCTGACGATATTTAGTAACTGTTCTATACTTAGTAACCTCACGTTGTTTGCGAACATCTCTATATTCGCAATGATCTCTAGGTACTCGATGGCATTGGTTCTCGTAATGGCAATCTTCTCTAGAGGGTCCGGTTTCACATTTTTCAATGTAATCACAATTTTCTCGTGGTCCCGTGTCTTGACAAACTTTTCTAGTTTTGCAAATGCGTTCACCAGTTGCGTTGGTCCCGCACTCTTCGACCATTTGACAATTGCGATCTCCGGGGACGGGTTGGCACACACGTTCTTGATGACATTGTCTTTCGCCAGGAATAGTTCGACAGACGCGTTCCTGATGGCATTCGTTTTCATATCTGGTTTCACAAACATTTTCGCGGTCCCAATAGTCTTCATAATCGGTATAAGGTTCTTCTGCTTGATAGGGAATATCAACGTAATATTCTTCTTGGTCTTGGTAGGGTTCTTGCACTGTATAAGTGTCTTGATATTTTTCTATCTTAAATAGATTACGTGTTAATTGTGTGCTGACGGCATTTTGATTAGCCAGTCGAACCACACTGGTTTCTGGTTTATCTACTGGCGTGGCATGAGCGTTTAAGCTCACTAGCAGCGTCGTTAGTGTCAGTTGTAGGCTTAAAAAACTAGAAGCCAAAATGTGACGTCTTGTTTTTTTAAAAGATGGCGTATGTGTTTTCATAATTCATTTTTCCCTCTTATTAATGAATGGTTTATTTTATGACTGGTGTCGTTTTGGAAAATTTTCTAAAATTTGAATTCCGGAATTTGCCTTAGCAGTTTTGATGCCAGTGAATTGGTTACGTTTTGTCTGTATTGATTTTGTTTTGCATACATTAATTAGTATGTTGGAAAATAATGTCAGATTATCGATTCAGATTTTTAGATGTTCCAATTTTTAGTGTTCCAAGAATCTGGAACGGAATGTTCCAAAGACTCTTGTTATCCTTGGAGATGAAAAATATATTGAACAGCAAGAAGTTCATCACAGAGCTTCGTTTTAGAAACAGCGACCACAATTAAAAAATAAACCATTTACAAAGGAGTCAATATGACAAAACAAATACTATTAGCACAACTGCTTACGATGCTACTAACTGGAGGAGTTTATTCTTCCTCGAAGGCTGCTGTTGTTGATCAGGAACCGCCCGCTTCTGGAACTGTAACACGTGCAGATCGTGATCATAATTATGGTTTAAATTATGGTTTAAATTATGGTGGTACGGGGTGCCCTGTGGGTTCTGTACATGTGGTTGATGCGCAATCGGGTTTTCGAAATGAAATTCAAATAGCATTTGATAGTTTTGCAGTAAACCCTCGGGAGTCGGCACGGCTGGATCGTAAAGCCTGTGCGATTACGGTTCCAGTTACGGTACCAAGAGGCTACCGCGTCGGGTTTGAGATGAAAGCCAAAATGGATGTGCTGCTTAGTAAAAAGGATGCCAGTGTGATTTATAATCAAGAGATTTTCACCGCTGGTCGTCGAGGTCCACAAAGTACGAAAACATGGAATGGCCCCTTGGTGGAGCAGGATTATGAGTTGCCAGATAAAGCAAATATTATCTGGAGTGGGTGCGGCGATAGCGTGAACTTACGCGCGAATTTTTCGTTGTTAGCCAATAGAAGCCAACCCTCTACTGACGCTTTTGCAGAAATGACTTCGGCTAAGTTGCAATTGCATTGGAAAGCTTGCGCTCAGTAATCTTGTTTTCAATAAATATGCGCCTGCATGGTCGCAAAATTGAATTATGACTGGTGTCAGTTTGGAGCAACTTGTTCCAAACTGACTTGGACCCTAAATTGCAATTTATTAGGAAGGGGGACTGTCGGATGACCGAGCAATTAGCTTTGCAAAATAAATTACGCGAATACTTACTTGAGGTTCAGCGAAAGAATCCAAGTTTTTCTTTAAGAGCATTGGCAAAAAGAATCCAATTAAGCCCCAGTGCGGTCAGCGAGATTCTGAATGGAAAAAGAAAAGTCTCGCAAGAAATGGCTGAAAAAATTTTGAAAAACATCGGTTGCGATTTACAAGAGCAACATCGACTTCTAAGTTTATTTAATACAGACATGCAGCAAAAAAGCTTTATCGAAGACAATTATCTAAAGTTATCTGCTGATCAATTTCGTCTGATCGCAGAATGGTATCACTTTGCTATATTGTCGTTGGCCGAGACCGAAGATTTTCGTGCGGATCCTTTATGGATAGCAAAACGGTTAGGAATCAACTTGCCAGTTGCTGAAATGGCTTTAGAAAGACTTGTTCGTTTGGGGCTGATTGAATGGAGCCGGGGGCGACGTACCTTGAAACTTACGCAAGCACAGGTGGCGACACCAGATGAGGTCTCGATGCAAGCATTACAGAAGTCGCATCATGCCGATTTGGAATTGTCCAAACAGGCAATCGAACATGTCGAGTTAGAGTTAAGAGATTTCACATCGATGACCTTAGCCATCGATGTGAAGAAATTGCCTCAAGCTAAAAAAATGATTCGTGAATTTCATGCCAAAATGTCGGCCTATCTTGAATCCGGAGTTAAAAACGAAGTTTACAAACTTTGCATTCATATGATGCCAATAACAAGGAAGGTCTTATGAAAATACCAGTCGTAAAATCACACTCTCTAAAAGTACATCAACAATTGGTGATGATTTTATTTTTATTATTCTCTTATTCTGCTTTTGCAGGACACTTCGTGGGAAACGGTGGCGACTACATTCGCGGAACCTTTATACAAGTGGGGCAAACGGTTCTAAATCATTTGCAAGAAACCGACTTGGGATCAAGCCTTGTTACCAAGAATCAATTGTCTATCGCCGAATTAGAGATGACACTTGATATTCAAAAAATCAACGTTACGGATCAGGATCTGATCGACAACACGGGGTCTTTAGTGGATGCGATTGGAATACCTGGTTCCGTGACCTTACAAGCCGAGCCATGGTTTGAACATTTTGAAAAAGAACGTGATGTTTACTATTTAGTGTTTCATGAAATGCTAAGATCCGCCGGAGTGAACGACGATAATTACAAAATTTCACAGGCCTTAAATCCGTTTCCGTTTTCTAGACGAATAGAAACAAAAGTGACACCGACCTTGCCTTTAATAGCGGAAGATCTATTAAGCTCTGTATTTGATTTAAAAAATATAAATATGGGAGGCAGTGGTTGTGCGGCCAACAGTTTAATTCGTGTAGAGTTTGATCAAGAAAAAAATATTTTGCAAATTCATCCGTCACAGTATCAAGTGCAGGTCAACGCCCAACGCTCGTTGGATGTAAAATCTTGCCAACTGGCGATTCCAGTACGTGTGCCAGAGGGGCAGCAGTTGGTAATTTCGCAGTTTGATCTGAGTGGTCGCTTAAATTTGGTAAAAGAAACTCCAGCCAATGTTAGCTACGAAGCTTTTTTAGCTGGCACTAAGGCGGATAGAAAAAATCGTCTATTTTCTTCGGTAACAAAAATGCAGGGGCGATTTTTAGTACGTCGTACCGAAGTTTTAAAGTCCAAATGTGGTGGTCAAGATATCTTACGAGTGAACTCAGGAATAAACATCAAGGGTGCTAGCTTACACGAAGCTTCAGCCGCGCCATATTTACAAGTAACATCAATGAGTTTTTATTTAAGTCTTGAAAAGTGCAGTCGCTAAATCAGCGACGGATAGATTCTGACCATACAAGGTTGCAAAAGTGCAGCCTTGTAAAAAAATATTTCTTGGATGTTTGTGAAAATAACTAAGGAACGATACGTGTTTGTAGCTTTTGATCGCCGCCGGTCATGGCAAGTACGATTTGATTGAACGAAGCTACGTTTCTGCGTGAGGCTACTAACAAACCTTGGCTATCAAAAACTTCCATATCATTTAAATCACCCGAATCCGCATTTGGGGACTCTGACAAAATAGCTGTGTACCAGACATCGTCGATCAGAATCTGTGCTTCCGATGTCGAGTTCAATTTTAACGAATCACAATAACTGTCAAAACTGCGTAGTAAAATATGGTCTTCGTTTGTAGATAAGTTCATGATCACACATTTTTTTACATGATCTTTGATTTCACCCAAAATTTGGTGATTACCAAAATTGGAAGTGGGAACTTCTTCTGCCAAAACGGTTTTAGCAGTGACTAATTGAGCAAGCAATAAAGCTAATAAAGAGTGCATTATTTTTTTCATAAAGATTACCTTCTAGTTAATACATATTCGGTACTGCCAAAGTATTTCTATGTCCAGCTAAATACTTGTTAAGACCAACTGCAATTATTTTGAATACCAACTTGTCTCGATCTACTTTGCGTTTGAAATCGGTCAAGACTATAATGTTAATGACCCTTGCGACGACCGCCACCATTGTCATTATTATTGTTGCCGCC
>JBPOJH010000091.1:0-4853 GCA_052033755.1 Bdellovibrionota bacterium
CCGTCTTTCATAATTTCTTCAAGTATTTTTTTGTACTCAGCCATTCGTAACATACGACGATAAGTTTTTGGCCAATATCGATTTTGTCGTGAAAGATCTATTGCTTCTTTAACGTCTTTTGCTCGACATAAATCCGTGTAATCTGAATTTGCACAACGAGCTATTTCATTTGCTAGTTGCGCCTGTGCCTTTCCTAGCACACTTACTTGCGACTCTAGATAATCTATGTACCCATCACAACTTAAATAGAAATCATCCTTACCAATATAGTCTTTAAATTTATCATCACATAAATTACCTAACTGCCGTCTAAAATCATTAGTTACATAATTACGTAAAATAACCAAATCTGAAGTTAAGTTTCGAAAACTTGAAAACATACCCATCAAATTGTTTTTTCGCGCTTCACCAAGGACTCCTTTGTATGGCTGGTATGCAATAGGATAGGGTGAAGTCAGATAGGCTGTCACGACTGCTTGTGATGGTTTAATCCCTCCAATCATTTCAGAAATTACATTTACGATCTCTTTCACATCCTTCTCTGTTTTCAAAACTTTTGTCGTTGTACTAAGATCTCCTACTCCAAATCCTCGAATTTGAACTTCAAGGGCACTAAACTTCATCAAACTTGAAGCTACAGATGCAAAAGCAGCACTTGCACTACCAGAAAATTTCCCAACTTCTGCGGAACCAGAAGCTTCTGATTCTACTTTTTTATAACTAAAATCACTGATATCAAGTGTTTTCAGAACTATACTGATCCCTTGTCCCTTTATAACTCCTGCAGCATATTCCCAACCGCACTGATTATAAAATGCATGGACGTCTTTCTGTGAAAGCAAATCAAGATCTGTTCTAAGCGTTGGTTTTTTGATATAATACCTCCCATAATCTACTGTCGCCCTAATTCCAACAGTGATTTGTTCACGGTCAAACTCTTTGGCCTCAACACTGTTATATGAACCTGAACCGCTATAGGCTAGATATCTTGCTTGAGCCGCAACATTCACATGAGTATATTCATCCAAAGTTTGATGATCATGAATCACTTCAGAAACCAGTTGTAAATCTCTAGAGCCGTTACCTCCACCTGTATCCTCAGCAACAAGATCTGACGGATCAAAATCCGATAAGCATGACGGAAAATTTTGTTCCAAATCCACTTTTACACCAGCACCAAGACGTATTTCATTATCAACTGAATTAATAATCACAGCGCCTTTGCTTACTGAAGAAAGAAATAAAAATAATAATGAAAAAGTACTTAATTTTTTCATAGATCTCTCTGTTGTGATAGAAGTTCAAACATTTGCAACCATGCATCTATATCTGCATAACTACGAGATAATGTCTGCACCAGTTGCATGTATTTTGGGTTTTCTAAAATCTGATCTCGCCCCTTTAAAGGCCAAAACCTGTCTTTTGCATTCGCCTGCGATAAATTGTAAAATTCAGCACCACAGTAATAAGATGCAAAGGCACCATTATAGAAATCGACACTACGATCAACTGAACCGTTGATAAGCCTTGTTTGTTTCGCAAAATTCAATGACATCTTTTTCTTTCCAATTTGGCCATAAACTAATGACATAACATTGCGGTAAGCAATTTGTCTTCGTTCATCTGATTCTTTTGGATCATTTAATATAGTATTAAAGCGCTTAAAGCGTTGAGCTAGGCCCTTTAGTCCACTGCGATTACAAGTGTAAAATGTTTTTAGAACTTCAAATTGATTCTGCAGATTTACATATTGATTCGCAAAGGCTCCCCAGTTTCCACTTAATATACGGTAACCACCGATCCCTTTAGCTGCAGTATCACGTACAAATTGATATGGAAATAAGTAGTAGCCAGGTAGAACTCTTTGACTGATTTTTAAACGAAAATGTTTAAGATCATCAATAATCTTGGTTTGATCTAAGTTAGAGTTTACTTCGGGATTTGCTTGGTGATTTACATTGTAATAATCAACTTCATTTAAAGCGTCAGGACTATTCCAAGTATTTCTTATAATAAATCCACCTAAATCATCATCATAACCAACAATTGCTACAGAATGGTTTGATTCCGTCATGTATTCATCGTTTTTTTGGTAAGACTCTCTTAATAATCCTGTCAATGGATCAAATGAATATAGAAATTTTGAATCAAATGATAAGACGATAACTTCACCAGATCTTACTGCATTATTCATATCTTCAAAGCTTCTAGTATTGCCGAAACCAGTAGAAAAAGTATAATAGGAAGCAGAAAACCCAATATCTGTAGCCGAAAACTGTGGAATATAAATTCCCAAAGTTTCAATTGGCAATCTAGTTTTCTCTACCTTATCCCATGCCTCCGTGGAAAGACTGGAAAGATCAACACCCTCTAAATCTTCAGGTAAAAAATAGTCTGGCACTATTCCACCAAACTGAGAAACCAACTGTCTTGTGGTGTCAGTCATACCAACTCCAGAATTTCGAGCCTCTTCGTTTGTATTATTACTCCAAACATAGGGATGGGTATGTTGTAGTGATAATCGAACTGGCACTCCCATTTCAGCAAGTCGATGTTCCACAGCAGTAACATAGGATTCGCTTTGGCAAGAGCCAACGTCTTGATTAGATCCAAATACTCGGTTTGGTAAACCAACTGGATATTTTGAATCAGCAAAAACTGAAATCGATAGTCCAACTACATTGCTAAAAATTAAAATATTTTTAAATAGATTTTTCATTTTTTTACCTCTTCACACTTTATAAAATTAGAATATCCAATGGCACCCATACATAAATCTTGATTTAAATCAGATGATAGGTTTTTCAGAAAATCTGTTATTTGTGGTCGGCGCATATTAATTTCTTGCATTAAACGATCACGAAAAATCTGCTTTTTACTAGCGTATGATTCGGCAGCCTCTAGAATTCTTTTTCTGTTTAATTCGCAAGGAGAGCTGGATTGATGATCGCATTCGTACTGTTTTTCTAATTTTTTATAAGCATTAGTACGAATCACGACTGACGACACATCATCTAATGTATTTATAATTTCCGTTCGTGATTGATCAAAATATTGGTTCAAATCCATCATTACTTTTTTTAATTCAGAAGAACAACTTTCTTCGTTGATCACTTTACGGGTCACAGTCACTGGGTATTCAAGATTAATAGTTAACAATGCCGGAGCTGTAGACATGGCAGTTGAGCCAAGTCCGATCACCCAGTCGCTTGTTCCAGCCAATGGAAGCCAGCGGTCCATGTAATTTTCTAAACCTAAATAACTAGATAATTCAATTTCAGTGGCATCAATTTCACCAAAAGCTGTACTGGCTGCGCGCAAACAAGATTCACTAATTTCTAAGGCTTTACTTGAAGGACTCAAAGTTTTGTATTGTAGGTGATGACGTAATTCGTGTGTTAGAGTGTTCTCTTCAGCAACTGAAGACAGTCCAATTGTTTTCAATGAATTAAAGTACACTCCAAGGGCACCAATTTTAGATGATGAAGACATGAATCCCACTTTTAATCCTAATTTCTGAGTGTTCGCAACTAAATGCCAAAAGCTGGGGCGCAAAACAGCTAATCGTGTTTCAATGCCTTTCAGATTTTTATCAATATCGTCTATAAACTCTTTAGGTAAATTCGGCAGAATTAACAAACTGACATCACTTGATAAGTTTTTTTCAATTATTAAGCCTCTTTTTCCTTCAAACAAAGTACTAATTCGAGGTAATAATTTTTCCGATTTCCACAACATATTTGTCCGAGCATAATCCGAATTTGCTACAACATTTGCTTTTTCGTATTCGTTTATCAACACCTCTGCGTCTTCTTTGGTAATAACTTTGTCTGCGATACTATATTTTGTATTAACATTCGGCGCGGGTGATGATTCCCCACCACTGCATGCTAGAATGCTAAAGAATGAAATTAAAATTAAAGATTTATTTATCATAAAAATTCCTTTTAACGTGTCAAAATTTTAAAAACAAAATCACGATAAGTACCTGATCCATGTAGATCTTTTGTGTTGTCACGAATTGGTATCGAAATAAGTTTAGATGGATTAATTGTCGACCCTATCGATATTGAAGATATGGGTTGAATAATATCTATGTCATTAGAAGCCGGTGTAACTACATCAAAATCTAGTGGCTTAAGATCACGCTTCACTACTTCAATAAATTCTGTGGAAATACAGACAGAAAGGGTACCAAAAAATTTAGTACTTAGATTTGCAAAATTATTGAAACTTAAATCAGTTGGAGCAGCAGTCATTTTACCATTCGAATAAGAGGCGTTAATCTCTTGCCTAGTTCGCGGCTCAAGATCACTACGAAATGACGCTAATTTGCGTATGCTACGATTGGCAGCATCTAATGTATTCATATACTTTCCAAGAATATCTGGAGAGGTTAAGTCTGGAACAGCTACAACAGAATTATAAATAACAGTTCCCCAATCTTTCATTATATTTACAGCGCATACATAAGAAATATCGCCACCAGCTTCTGGGTCTGGAATCATGTTTTGAATGGAACTTTCAAATAGACTTGATACTTGATTAAGTGCTGACATTGCAATTGTACGTAATATCATTGGTGATCTTGTTAGTCCTAACGAACATATGGTTGTTAACGTGATTGCATAAAAGTATTTTTTCATCTTTCCCCCTTGGAATTATTAATTTGATCTAGTCAAAATTTAAAATAATGACTAACTCTTTCGCCTGTGTGCAAGGAATGCACCAGCAACCTAATCGATTAAAATGGTCCGCACATGTCCGGTACAGAATCATTTTGTTTTGAAATTGGCCTACGAATTTATCTTAGTTTGTAAGAACTTTTTACTAATCTTAGAAATTCAATATCC
>JBPOJH010000006.1:0-23055 GCA_052033755.1 Bdellovibrionota bacterium
TCTTCGATGGTGTTGCCAACCTTCGTTCGCAACATGTTAGCCGACTAGTACCAATTCCACTAAATAATTCTCCAGCGTTGCTGCTCTTTCGCCGTATTACAATACGGCTTCAAGCTTGCGCCTTGGATAATTAATTATTGAAATTGGTACTTTGTTTAACAGTTAAAATGGAATTCCGTAGCCGGCGCGTAGGAAGATGGCGCTGGCTTTGACGTTATCTCCGGGAATATAGCCGTACTCGGCAACGACGGGGATAAAGTGTCCTTTTTTACCAATACCAAAATCAGCTCCGACAGAAACTAATAGCATCTGATTGGTGCTACCAGCCGTTTGCAAATTGGGAATATTCAATGACTTCGAGGCCGTGAACATAAAGGCATATCCTGCGCCAACCCAGGCGCGATTTTTTCCAGTTAAAAAATTGTAGTGAATACTACCTTCGAAGGTGATGTAGTTAAAGCTAACCGAACAGGATGAGCTGGAGCCGTCACCACAAATATTTTGTCCTCCGGTGGTGGCATCGCCTTTAGCGGCAAAGGGTTCTAAACCAAAAGCTCCTCGAATGGTCACTTCGGGCATCAGATCATAGTCACCAAAACCTTTGACGCTAAAGCTGGAACCAGTCAAGTTTGTCGAAGCCGAGCGAAGCGCTCCCGAGGCGGGTTGATATTGAGCGGTCAGGGACATGGTGTTCATGGCATAGCCTAGCAACACTCCACCAGCGATTTTTTTGCGCTTCATGCGCGTGCGAGTACTACTGGAGTCATCTTGTGATTCATCAGCAGAGTCTTGTTGCGAGTCTGCTGTGGCCGTATGAGCCGCGGTTGAGCCGGCTGCGGATTTAGCAACGACCGAGTAGCCCTCTTCGGCTTTACCTTTGGTGATTTCACCGATGGCTTTTTCGCCTTTCACTTGCGTGATTTTAATGATGGCCAATTTTTTTCCATTGGCATTAAGAGCAAATAATTCTTCGCCTTCATGATAGGTGGCACCGTCCAAGTTGATAAGGACTTTGTTGCCTTTCATTTTAGTGATTTGCGCCGACCAAGCGTTTTGCATAAAAGTAGAAAACAAAATAGAAATTCCTAAAGTGCTGGCTAGAAGTGATTTTTTCATGGTTGTTCGTCCTTGATATTTTGAGGAGTAGTATTATCAGTGTTATTGTTTGAGTTTGTAGTTAAATTACAAATATAAGTTTGTTCCTTGTTTTTCATAATCAGATAGGGGCCATCTTCTAAGGGGCGACCTTGCTCATCCGAGATATTCAGGGTCGTTGGTTGGTGAGCTGTGTTGTCGTTGCTGGTATTGTTATTTTCAGGAGGGGACCAGCAGTGTTCGGTGCGCATATCGACGGATTGGCTACCAATGCTGGTTTGAATTTTACCTTGCGATTTTTCTTCAAAAGATTTTCGTCCGGTAGATTCATAGGCCTTGCACCCGGTGATGGAATTCAGAAGCAGCACACAGCTAGCAAAAGCCAATATTTTTTTGCCAGACAAAACAAAAGCGTTGTGAATCAAGTGTTGCGAAAATCTAAGCCTAGGATTGGACATAGTTTATTTTAGGTAAAGAGTTTATAAAATAAAAGCCCAGTTTTTTTAGAAAACAGGTCCTGTTATCTGGACATTATAGCCTCGCTCTATGTGCTTTTATCAACACTTATCAACACGAGCGCTATCTGGTAAATGAATGGAGTCTAAACAAATTATAACTTTAGTCTAGCATGCTTAGTCAGTGAGATCAGCGATACAAACGCGAGCATGCCGACTGCTGAAGTGAATCGTTCCTATTCCATGTTTTATCAACGAAGGTGCGTCTTTGAGTGGGGCTCTGACCTCGGTTAAAGCTATGGGCGATCAACTGTCCTGTGTGATCGATGGCTATAAATGATAACCGAGAATAATCAGCTCCGTTATAGGCGATAGAAATGGAAGAGTCGATCATCGAAACCATGTCGCCATAAATCGGATGAGTGCGCATATAACTTTCGTGGGGAATGCGAGTGTGGCCGACGACAATGCGATCTACGCCATAAAGATCCAGCATGTCTTTAACGTCCGCTTTGGATATCATCATTCTTTTTATTTTCTCAAAGTCGATGTTTCTGTTGGTTGAATTCATGCGACCGTTATTTGCTTTTAACGAGGTAGAATCTGTAATTGAGGTGTTCCATAAAAAAACTGCGCCAAAGCTACGACTAAATAGAGGGCCATCGTTAGCGATAACAAATTCTGTTTCAATGGGGGGCTCTGTTTTCAGTTCGCCTTGATAGTATCGAATCCAATCACAAACCATATTGTTGATTTCATCGATGGTATATTTTCTGGCGTGTTCCTTCCATGCAGGGCTAAAGCCAGCGTGCTCGAATAAAGTGTTACCGATGATGATTTGTGTTTTTCGATTTTTAAACCATTGTGCGTAAGGGGATTTTTTATTTCGAAAGGCGCGTTCTAATTTAAGTCGATTGGCATCGCGACGAAAGCGATCGTACCATCGCGCATATTCATCAAAAGAATTATAGTCATTCGGGTGCAAATAGCGAAAGCGTCCTTGTACAACAGTGAATTCATGATTGCCTAGCAGGGCGTGCACATGACCACCGGATAGACGTGCTTTTTTTTCTAACGCCATCACAAAATCCATGACTTCTTTGGATTGAGGTCCGCGATCGATTAGATCACCGTTTAGGACTAAATGATTTTCGTGACCGATCCAGTTATCTTTCGAATCAATCAACTGAGCGGACATAAGAATTTCTTTCAAGGCATTAAGGTCGCCATGAATATCGCCAACAGCGATAGTGACTTGCCCGGGCTTAAGCAGAAAACGACTTTGCGCATGACTGACGGACGTCCATAATAACGACGACATTAAAAACAAAAGCAATAGAAATGATTTAGTCAGTTGAGTCATTTTTACAAATGTAGATACAGTGAATTTTGCCTTCAAAAACATAAACAAAATCTTAGCAAATTACAGACCCATAATAAAAGGGCGGTACAGATCAGACGGCTGCTCTCGGCACATTATCACTGTTAACAACTTGGACAAGGGACAAAAATTATTACAAAATTTTGCTGAACTCATAAATTGTTGCTCATAAAAATAGTAACAAAATTTGTTCTTTCAGTGCGATGACGTCTTAGAATTGTTTTCGCTTCAAGGGCATGCGATTTGCACCGTATTTACATTTTATTAAAAGGGAACCTGAATGAAAACTAAAACGATGATTCATAAGCTGTCTGTATTTGGAAAACTTCATATTCATTTTATCGGTTTTGTATGGAGTTATATTATAATAATTAGTTTAAACAATGCGGGTTGTGCAAAAAAGGATGATCAGCCACAGCCATTGGTTTCAAGATATTTTACAAAAGGTGATCCTCAAAAAATAATAGCTAATAATATTACGAATAGGACTAGTTTTTTTACCAAAGAAAATATCAATAGTTTTAAGGATTATCAGTTGATTAGTGCTAGTTCTTTCGAGGAGCTTGGTAATCTAAAAGATTACGATTACAAAAACATAGGTGAAGTCCAAGAACAAAATAAAACGAAAGACGTTTTTAATGACCAAAAAAAGGAATCGAAAAATACTACAAAAGAAAAACTAGAAGCGTCTGTTTTTAATGTCGAATTTAACAGTGAAGCGGCGTCGTATACTTTTGGTAACAAGAATAAAAGTATTTCTTTAATTCTTGCTGAATCAGTATCTTCTGGAAATGTAGTCTACGGGTTCAAGAAATTAGTGGTAAAAGGAAAAGATAAGGAAACTGAAAAAGAGCAAGTTCTTGAGTTGCCGGTAGAGGTATTACATTACTCTTTAAATTCAGATTTAAATATATTCAGTATTCTATTTTCCAGCAGCTATCAGAATGAAGAGAATAAAACTATTTCAGTATTGGCATCCTTTGTTTTTAAAAAAACAGATTTTAAAAATCAAGAGCCTATAATTTCTGATAAAGAATTTACCTATATATTAGGTAAAGGAGTTAAGGTCAATTGGGATCCAACGAAAGAACATACCGTCAACTTATGCGGTTTTTCTAAATATCCGGCAGCAACAAAATATGCTAACAATAGTATTTCTGATTGGAATCTCTATCTAAAAGATAGACTCAAAATAAATATAAAAACACCAAAGCAGTGTTTGCCATTTTCAGATGTGAACTTCCGTGGGGTTTATTTATTGGATGATTATTTAGAAACACCTCCAGAAAGTGATTTTGTAAATCCTGGTTTTACGCTTATGGTGACTGATGAAAAATACAAAAACTTTGTGGATGGTGATGTTTTTATTGATAAGGCTGAAATTGAAAAATTAATAAAAAAATCAGAGTTAGCTGATGTAGACACCGACGAGCAGAAACAGCAGGTTTGGAAAAATGATAGTCTTGTTGCGCTGGTTTTAAAATCAGTGGTGACTCACGAGTTCGGACACTTTTTAGGCTTGGGTCATGTTTTCGACGGTCAAGCTTCGATCATGGCTTATCAAGGAAATAATAATTCCATCAGTATATTGGACATTAAGGCCATTAAAGCTTTGTATCCTTTGCCAAAGACAACAAGTGAAAGCGCGAAAGAATGAGGACTACAGGATCCTAACCAAGTTCATAGCTGATGAGTTCTTTTTCAAATGGGCAAACCCACTTAAAACCGGAGAGGGAATTTCGCCAGCAAAATTTGTCACTTTGTGTAGAATTATAACATCTAGTTATTTATAGGCTGATCAGCTATATTACATCGGAATACAAATTGAAAATTTGAAAATCTTGGAAACTTAAGCAAGAATTTTACAATTACATCAAAATGACCGTATTTATTTTTTTACAAGGCGAGTATTTCTGTGAATAAATTTAATAAATTTAGAGAAATTTTGCCGATTTCATTTCTTAATTATCTATTGTGGATATTAATTTTTAATTCCTTGATTTTATTATCTTGTGATAAGCCAAAGATTAGTGAAAAAAAAGTATTTGACGATGTCTCATCGGTGCAAAAAAAAGTTCAAGAAAAATATTCTACCGATAATTATAAATTAGTTACACTAGGTTGGAGTGAAAAGAAAAACAAAAAAATATCGATCATATCCTATGATTTAGAAAGTAAAAATCAAAATATTACGATTAAATCCTCAGACAGCTATTTTACAATCAATATGTCAATTAAAAGCGTAGTAAAAGACGCAGGAAAAATTAGCTTTAATCTTGATTTTAAAAATAAAAATAACAGTGGCAATTTGTTAAAAGAATTTTCTTATAAAAATGGAGAAGCCAGTTTAGTTTGTTTTGAAGACCTTTGCGTAGAATTTGCAGTTTATTTAATTGAAACTGAATCCAACGAAGTCAATTCATCTCAGGTGGTCACCTTTAAGATATCTTTAGCTAAGGTTGATCCGAATTTAAAATCCTCGAAAAGTTATTCTTACTTTAAAATCAAACTAGGATCTGATAACCAATTTGTCGCGATTAATAACAGTTATAATTTTCTTTACGATAATGTAGAAGGAGTTACAGAGGGTGTGCAGTCGCCGAAAGCTAGTGCTTGGGAGCCTACAACCGAATGAGGCTGATAATTCTTTTTAGAATTTATAAAGCAATGGCGAATAAATATTTATCAGTATTTATTTTATTTATAATTTTCAAAGTTCAAGCGACCCCATTGCATAAACAGTTTTTTTTGGCTGATGGTGGTTTTGCTAGCGTTTGCACATTGTCACAGTCAGTTTCTAATCCTGCGGGAACATTCTGTGGTAAAGATTGGACATTGGCCACAGAAACAATTGGTACATCTACGTTTGGAGTTACAAAAATGTCATCTAAAAGATTAGATGGTGATTCTTCCTATGAAATGGATATTGATACTTCGAGTCGGTTTAATTCAAGCTATGCCGCTGTAGTGCAAGGGTATAACTATACGGATTATAGAGTAGGTCTTTTTTTGGTAAACCAACCTGGAGGCTTTAGTCTAAGTCTGAGCAAACTTAATTCTACAGTAAAAGAAATCACCAATGCCAAGATATTTTCGAACACGACGCAATTGGGTTTTTTTGCATCGAGCGGATCTGGAAATTGGATGTATGGAAGCTCGTTGATTTATATTCGGGAAGAGCAAAACCTACTTTTCAGATTTAAAAGGCGTGAATTGGTAAACAATTTAGATACTCAATATAATGCAGAACTACAAAGCATATATCATTTTTTAGTCGGAAATTTCGGACTAATTTATAAAAATGATATCACAATCGGTTTGTCCGTTCAGCCAAAGATGGATGTAATTCAAGGTGAGGAAGCTCAATCTTATGCTATAAGTGGTGCGCCCTATACCTATGAAGGTAGTAATTCTGCGACTATTAAAACGAATCAACCTTGGATGGGTAGACTAGGTTTAGTTGTGCCAGTGTCGATGGTTTTTAAGTATTATTTAGATTTGTTTTTAGCCAGTGAAAGCAATTGGTCTAGAGAATCTCAAGAAAAAAGTGTTGTATCAGTTAATGCTTCTGATAAAAAAGCTAATCAAAGTATTGGGCTGGGATTTTCCTACAATTACTCTAGTGATGTCGAGTTAATAAACGCCATCAAGTATTCTCATAACGAACTGAACTCTTCGTTGGATAGTGATGGTTGGACTTTAACTTCTGGATATATAAAAACCATAAAATATATCGAACTAGGGACTGGATTTTATTACCAACAAACTCATAAAAAACAGCAAGAAGAATCGAATGAAAATTTAACTATCAATTATGGTTTAGTTTTTAGTTCCTCGATTAAGTATTAAGATTAGATGTTAGCGAACCAGCTTCAAGCCTTTGGCAAGTTCATAGCTGATAAGTTCGTTTCCATAAGTGTTTTTCCATGCGGATTCTTCGTGAGATCCATCATAAAAATAGCGAGAACCTTTCGTGTCCAATAGTTTTTTAATCTCTTTTAATACTAATAATTCAGTTTTTGTAAAAAGGGATGAGTCAAATTTTTTCTTTGCTACTAGGTTATGTTTCCCTTTTTCCTCAACCCATTTTTGATTTATTAAATCACTATTTAGCTTATTGTAGTAAGAAGGGCAGGGGCCGTAGGGCAATGCTGAATATGTCAGTCCGGTTATTCCAATTCCATTTCTTTTAAAACTAAGAAAGTCGACATAAAAAAGAACTTTGAAATAAAATAATGGCGAAGGAGCTGTTCCAAGCAAAAATACAACTACGTTTGCAAAAATATTGAAATCAAATTGTTTGTTGCCACGATAGATGTCGTTTATAGACAATGACTCTAAATCATATAATTGCTCGGTTAGTTTTTCTTTAGAGCATTTTAATCGAATGAGTTCATCGTTTGCTTTTTCTTGAATAGCACCATTTTCCCAGCGTTTTAGGCTGGCAACTCCAACACCAAGATAATTCGCAAATTGATCTTGAGTCATATTCATTTTTTTACGAAAATTCACGATTTCATTGCTTGTTAGTAAATGATATTTTTTTCTGTACGCATCCGAGGCGTTAATAAAGCTCAGTTGCATTTGTTCATCTGAGGCTGACTGCATTCCGCACTTGGTACACACGTCAACTTCGGCAATATAATCTACTTTTTCACCTTTGATTTCTAAAGAGGCCCGCTCTTGTTTTTTTTCTAATTTTTTATTTCCGCACTTTATGCATTTCATGGTCTGCTCCCTGTTAAAACTTTCTTTTATCACTTGAGTAATGGAAGCTCACAATCCAAACCACTCCGTCCTGAATGGCAAACTTGAGGTACATTTTTTGCCATAAGTATATATCAAATTATCGGATCAAATGATACTTTTATTTAATACTTTCGTATCTTATTGAAATATCAAGATGAAGTTTCAATACTATTTAAAATGGACCTGATAACTATTATAAAAATTCATAGCTGGAAACGCCTTGGAGAAAGTTGTCAAAATTTCTTAGATTCTCTGGAGAATGTTGGAAAAACAAAGTAGATTCTCTATCTGGCTTGTATCTATCAAGAATTACAAGAGAAAATAGAACAACAATTGCGCTCAGATGTGGTGGGGCCTCGCCAACGGGTACAATATTCGATTAGCACTGGATGTTTCACATTATTTTCGGTTAATGTCACTCGCAAGGCGGAACCCTACAAAGCCGCTGCTGAAACTAGGCGAGTTGAAGTAGCGAGCCCCTGAAAGTAAGTCTTGCGCATTATTCTCCCATATATCACCACGAATGATGCGGTGAGAGCCCGCTATACTAATTGGATTTGTTCCTCCAATCAGTACCGCTTGACCATCCCAACTGTCTGCAACCCATTTCCATACATTTCCAACAATGTCATAAATGGGTTGGCCATTAATATAAATAGGCTTCTTTGCGCCAACAGGAAGGGTTATTTGTCCTGAATTTTTTTTATTCCAGGCTTGTTCATATATGCCTAGATGTTTTTCCTGTGCAAATTCCCTTTTCGATAAGCCCATTAATCTTGCCACATATTCATACTCGGCCTCTGTCAGTAATCGATAATTTTTTCCTAAATAATGCCCAGGGAAAAGCTCTGATAATTTTTTTTGTACGTCTGGTTGTTGTAATTGTGATAATTCATTCAAAGCCTTTAACCACTGCGTGGTAATTAAATCATGGCTGACACTTTCAACAGGACGGTTTTCTCCTTTAAAATGTGAGGGATCCTCTGGAATAGGGTACTTTCCATAAATATATTGATTGGCAAGAGTGACGACGCCCTTCCACATTTTTTGTGTAGTGTCGACCGACATCAAATCAAAACCCTTAGTCAAGGTCACAGTTACTTTATTATTGCCTTTACCCATTCTAAAAGTTCCAGGGTCAATTCGCACAGACGCTATAATAGGACTGTTGTCAGCATTTCGTTCTTTCACAATTATTACTTTTTTAGATTTAGAATCTGGTCGCCTTTGCTCCACTAAATCCGCAATATCAGCTCGTCCCAACAGTCTTAATTTTTCAACATCGGTGTTCCCATGTTTATCCTTGATCCCTAGATCTAAATTTGGATTTTGCAGTAACCAATTAATGACTGCAATTTGGTCAATTAAAGCAGCTGATAGTAATGTAGAAAAACCACTTTCGTCCCTGGTGTTAATATCAAATAACTTTATGGCCAGTAAGTCTTCCAGTATTTTAATATCACTTTTAGAGATAGCATCAGACCAAATGTAAGATAAACTATCAGTAAATTTCTTTTTGCGCTTGTCTGATGATTTTACCCATTGTTTAATTTCAGAGGAAATTTGAGTAAGTTCTGCGTCGTTAAAAGTTTTAAAATAAAGAGCAAACTCGTTTAAATTTGGCTCGTTCTTCAAAAGTAGAACCTCAGTCAGGGCGGCCTTTCGAATTAGAAATGGTAGTTTTTGCTTTTCAATAATTTCTTTTAAATCTAATTCAAATTCGTGAGTAGTAAATAAGCCTAGTTTTTCTAGCTGCACTACGACTGGACCGCTAGTCACATATTTTAAAACGTTCGTAGGGTATGCAGAGTTTTTTAAATGTAGAAAATCTTGAATCAATTTGTTCTTATCCAAATCTTTGCTAGCGGTTATTCGTTTGTAACTGCGACCAGGTTTGATTTCGGTATCAGCTTCAAGCATGATGGGTTCATAAATTTTCACAGTCAATTGGTCGTAGGCTCTTGAATATTTATTTTCAAAATTATATTGATTGGAATGTGGTACAAATGTTGTAAGCGTGAGTGAAAGTTTCGGCACGATTTCGTTTGCAATAAAATGTCTTATTGTATCCATATTCGATAACTGATTGTGATCGCCGACAACTTCGGGAATTCCAAGTTTATATCCTTTTTCAGCAAGGCTCATAGATACGGCCCATAGAAAACTGGGGATTTGTTGATTCGGTACGTTTTGCAGTTTATCGACAAAGCCTATTTTCATTTTTTGACCAGTTATTGGTTGTACGGCTTCACCTAACACTACTGTGACATGACCACTGGATCTGTTATTAATATCAGTCATTGTAAAGTAATTGAAATTTGGATCTAGTGCCTTAGAAAAATAAGTTCTAGTTGAGCAGTCAGACCCACCAAGACAAGAACGAAATGGGGCCTCTTGAATGGTTAAGCTTCGAACACGGATCGTTTCGGCGGGCAATGCAGAAAATGGACCTGATAAAACTTCGACCTCTAATTTTTGAATAATTTGGTTAGAATTTTCATTTTTAGATAAACCTGTAGGAAAGTTAATTTTAAAATGAGATTGAAGCTGTTGAAAATGTCCCTCAAATCCAAGATCCATCGCTACAGCATCGCGTTCATCTAAAATTTTCTTAAGCCCTTCGATATTATCCAAGGCATTTTTACTTTTTAGCAAAGCCTGTGTGGCTTGATTACCAAAACCAACAGTGTGAATCAAATCCACCATGGCTTGACGGATAGCAAGCGTATTACGTCCTTTTTTATCCATCCATTCCTGAATATATTTTAAAGTTTGAAACAAGGCTTTGGCTTTGTTTTGGTAATCGATGCTTTCATTTTTGAGATCAGCAAGCAATTTACGATTTTTTCCAGAAATCATTTTATTTAAATATTTTTCAAAACGAAGCTTGTTAGCTAATTCGAATTCTGATCGTTTTTTATTTAATTCACGTATTTTTTGCCTTTCAGCTTCCGAAGCATGTTGGCCCAGCTGTTTTGGCTGTAATTCTGATGGAATTTCAGGATCTTTGTAATCCAAAATCTTTTTCCAAAAATCTAAGTTGGCTTCAATCTGTAACAAATTGTTCCGAACGGCACCCGCTATTTGAAATTGTGATTTTAAATATTTAGCTAAACTGTTGGGAACTTCATAAACTTTTATGACTTGTGATATTTCATACTCACGAAAGTGGGGTTTTTCCAATTCTGGATGTTGTGCTAAAATATCTGTGATGGATTTTAAGGTCTTGCCTTCGACGTTGGTGTTGGGATCACCCAAAAACAATTGTCGATAGATCTCAAACAAATCCGATTGTTCTGTACGAAGTAACATTCCATTAGTCATCGCCGCGCCAAAGCTATCAATATCGGTGATAGGTTTGATCTGGTGATCAGTGTTCGTATTTTGCGATTCATTATAAATTTTTTTGCAAAAGAAAGAGTTTGCATTAGCCGCAACAGAATATGATTCGCTGATGATTATCAACCCTGTCAAAATTATATGAGTTATGTTTGGAATTGGCTTCATTAAGTAATTTTCTCTTTCCTTCTTATAAGTCAATTAGTGCCCATTAAATTTTGAATTTGATTAATTAAATCAGTATTTCTTGAACTCACAGCATAATCTAGTGCAGTTTTCCCATCCTTGTCTCTTAGATTTAAATCTAGATCAGGTCGAGAAAGTAGATACTGTGCAAATTCCAAAGCATCAGGGTAGATTGAGCTACGCTGGATATTTGGAATCACTTCAATTAATGCAGTTCTTTTGAATAAACCAAACTGAGCATTGATATCAATTTGATTATTCTTGGCAATTTCTAGCGCACGTTCGTATCGTCTAGATGAGACCGCTTCGATAAAGGCCTTGTTAGCCACTGCATGAAAATTTGAACCAATTTTTTCTTTGAAGAAATCACAAATCTGAGTGCATTTTTTTATTGTGGACAGAATGTAGAGTTCATTAAGTTCCTCGATTTTTTTATCAGGATCAAAATGCATTCGTGAAAAGATAGTTTGAACTAATTCCAAATTATTATTTTCCACGGCATAAGTTAAAGCAGTTTTTCTGAACGCGTCTCTTAGATTTAAATCTAGATCCGGTCGAGAAAGTAGATACTGAGCAAATTCCGAAGCATCAGGGTAGAGTGAGCTACGCTGGATATTTGGAATCACTTCAATTAATGCAGTTCTTTCGAATAAACCAAAATGAGCATTGAAATCAATTTGATTATTATTGGCAATATCTAGAGCACGTTCGTATCGACTAGATGAGACCGCTCCGATAAAGGCCTTGTTAGCCACTGTATGAGAAATTGAACCAATTTTTTCTTTGAAGAAATCACAAATCTGAGTGCATGTTTTTCTTGTGGACAAGATGTAGAGTTCATTGAGCTCATCACTTTTTTTATCAGGATCAAAATGCATTCGTGAAAAGATAGTTTGAACTAATTCCAAATTATTACTTTCCACGGCATAAGTTAAAGCAGTTTTCCCATCCTTGTCTCTTAGATTTAAATCCAGATCCGGTCGAGAAAGTAGATACTGAGCAAATTCCGAAGCATCAGGGTAGATTGAGCTACGCTGGATATTTGGAATCACTTCCATTAAGGCAGTTCTTTCGAATAAACCAAACTGAGCATTGAAATCAATTTGATTATTCTTGGCAATATCTAGCGCACGTTCGTATCGACTAGATGAGACCGCTTCGATAAAAGCCTTGTTAGCCACTGCATGAGAAAGTGAACCTATTTTTTCTTTGAAGAAATCACAAATCTGAGTGCATGTTTTTCTTGGGGACAAGATGTAGAGTTCATTGAGTTCATCACTTTTTTTATCAGGATCAAAATGCATTCGTGAAAAGATAGTTTGAACTAATTCCAAATTATTACTTTCCACGGCATAAGTTAAAGCAGTTCTCCCATCCTTGTCTCTTAGATTTAAATCCAGATCCGGTCGAGAAAGTAGATACTGAGCAAATTCCGAAGCATCAGGGTAGATTGAGCTACGCTGGATATTTGGAATCACTTCCATTAATGCAGTTCTTTTGTCAGAACCAAGTTGGGCATTGATATCGACAGCTCCACTTTTTGCTAATGAAAGAGCAGCTTGATAATTATTTCTATCTATTACTTTTACAAAAGCAACATTTAAATCAATATTAAAAACTGATATCCATTCAACATCGGAAGCAGATCTAAGATTTTTTATATTTTCACCAAGATTAATAATAAATTTAATTTTTCTATGATCGGAACTGCTCTTCCACTGTTTCATTTCGGATTGAATTTGCATCTTTTCCGGTAATGAGAAAGCATTCAAAATTGAAAAATCCAATTGTTCTGTAAGTAGACAATTTTGATAAAAAGATTTTTTTCTTATTTGAATTGAATTCTTCTGATCTGTTGCAATTGCAGTTATGTCTTTAAAGTAAGTCCCTGATGGCAGTAAACCAATTTTTTCAAGATTCAAAATAATACTGCCACTATCAATGTATCTGTTTTTACTATCAGCATCAGTAGACTCACGCAATTGAATAATTTCTTTCGCCAGTTTTTCTTTTGAAAGATCTGCAGGTGCCTGATTTGTTTCATAGGATTGGCCACGCGAAATTTTCGTTTTCGAATCAAATTTAACGCCTCCAATAATTTTGACAGATAATTTATCGTAAGCTCTCGAATATCTATTTTCAAAATTGTACTGATGCAGATGGGGAGTAAACTCAACAAGTCGCCCTTTATGATTGGGTAAAATGCTGCTTTTAATGAAGTCTTCAGTAGTAGACATATTTGAAATACCATTGTGTCCACCAGTGTTTTCAGGAATTCCTAGCAAATATCCTTTTTCAAGTAGTGAAAGTCGAACAGCCTCTAGCATTTTTGGCAAAATTTGATTTGGTACATTTTGAACTTTATCCACGAAGGCTATTTTAAATTCTTTTCCTGTGTTTGGATTTTTGGCAGTTCCTAATACAATGGTGATATGACCAGAAGATTCATGGTTTTGATTAGTTATAGTAAAGTAATTATAATTGGGATCTAGGGCCTTAGAAAAATAAGTTCTAGATGAACAATCCGAACCGCCTAGACAAGATCGAAAAGGTGCTTCTTGAATAGAAAGAGATCTAATCCTAACTGTTTCTGACGGTAATAAAATATAGGGTGAAGCAAGCACATCTTTTTCAAATGAAGCCACCAAACTTGGAATATTTTCCTTCTGTCCGGAGAGACTGGGGTAATTAATTTGTAACGATGTCATTAATTCTTGAAAGTGTCCTGGAAAACCCAGCTCCATGGCTATGGTATCACGCGCATCAAAAATTTTAATCAGCCCTTCCAATCTTTCAAAAGCGTTCTTACTTTTTAATAGTTCTGATGTAGCTGCATTGTGAAAACCAGCAGAGGCTACTAAATCCACCATGGCTTGTCGTATGGCTAATGAATCAATTCCTTTTTTATTCATCCACTTTTGAACGTGGTTGAGAGTCATAAACAAAGCTACTATTTTTTCTTTATAGTTAATTTTTGGATCTGCAATCAATTTTCGACTGTCTTTAGAAATAACTTTTTGCAAGTACCTTAAAAATAGTCGATTACTCTGTTCGCTCTTTTGTTGTTCTTTTTTTGCTGTAGCTTTTTGTAAAGTTTTGTTTTCTTCAAGGGGTTTAAAGT
Organism: Bdellovibrionota bacterium; assembly: GCA_052033755.1. Lineage (GTDB taxonomy): Bacteria > Bdellovibrionota > Bdellovibrionia > Bdellovibrionales > Bdellovibrionaceae > JBPOJH01. The sequence goes on from JBPOJH010000006.1 coordinate 14,327, forward strand.
TAAGAAGTTTTTTCCAATAACCAAGATTGGCGTCTATTTGAAATAGATTTGATTTAATCTGTCCAGCTGTTGCGGTTATCGATTTCAAATAGGTCGCTAGCGAATCAGGAGTTTGATAAACCCTACGAACTGTTTCAATATTATATTCTTGAAAATGTGGCTTAGATAGGCCTGGGTTGGATTTTAACAGTTCAGTAACGTCTTTTAAAGACTTTCCGCTAACACTAGTATTTGGATCACCAAAGGCTGTTTTAAGATAAATTCCGAATAAATCGTCTTGTGTGGCGCTTACGACCATTCCTGTTGTCATAGCCTTATTGAAAGCCCCTAGATCTTCAATATTTTGTTGCTTTGATTCGTTATTACGAATTGTAAGGCTATTCTTGTGCGAATATATTCCAGAACATTGTACGGGCACAGCTGGTGGAGTCGCTGAGGCTAAAGACATGTGTACAAAAAATAAAATAGAAATATTAATAACTAATAGATTTACGAATAACTGCAGCTTTTTAATAGTAGGACTGAATAGCATTTAGACCTCATAAAAAAATGAGTATATTCGAATTTCTAAAAACCGCTAGATGTAAATATTTAGACACTGTCGAACAAATTACGGCATCGGGGGTTCGTTCATCGACAGAAACTGTCACTTTGTTAAAAATAATATCATCTATTTATTCTTTGGATTGTCATTTATAATGTTGGTCCTGAACTAGATATTAAAACCAGCTAATAAGTATTCGATTTCATATCGATAACTAATTATTAGTTGGTAATAAGTAATAAAGAATGAAATTGAAACTTTTAACAAAAGAATCAGGTAATAATGGTTATTACAAGTAACTTTGCCTATACATTTATATTGCTTCTAATAGTTCAATTTAGTTTGCATTCACTTGCGGTTGACGCGGCCCCATTGCAATTGCAATGTAAAAACATATATCGTAATTCACAAGATATTGACATTGATCTTTTGAATAAACCCATCACCGATATCGACAGCTTCGGTAAGGCGATGACCAGTGGTATGCAGCTACATGCAGAGCAATCGGATTTGTTTGAAGTGTATCGCGCGATGTTTTTAGGTGACCCCAATGTTAGTGTGGATGGTAAGACTTTAAAATCTGTCACCGATATCTTAGCCAAGCATCCTGAATTAGAAAAACCCATGTTTCGGGAATACACGATCAATGCGGTCGAAAAAGTATATTCTTCACCAGATTCATTAAATAAATTTGTGCAATCCCAAATCACCATCGCAGGACAAATTCGTAATAATTTATTTCAAGTCAAAGCCAATCTGGGATATTGGAAAAAACTGTTGGATTACCAAGATCCCCCCATGTCAGATCAGCTATCGCAAATACAAAAGAAACTACAAACTTTGCAACAAGGTTTAGGTAAAGCCGAACCAACGGCAGAACTAGTCCAGCTTAAAGAAAAATATCGAACAGCAAAATCCAATTATGATAATTCGAATACGACTCGATTTCGAAGATATTTAAATAAAATCATTAATAATGCCAATCAAGATCTGTTAGCTGATTTAACAAACGAACATAGTTCGTACATTCAAAAAGCCACCGCTTTATTTGAAATGTTTCGGTATTTAGAAGAATGGATGAGCAAACAAGGACGTAATACTCAAACCCTTCGTCAAGCCATGGTGGATTTGGTATTTACTGTTGGCTTTGGAAATCAATCCACCCTTGAATTATTAAAAAGTGCGAATGGTCTAGATAAAATTCAAGGTCTAAATCAGTTGTGGAATGAATGTGACTCGTTGGCTGAGCAATTAGGATTTGTTGGCCATTTTGTGGAATTAAAACAAAAACTGCGCATTGAATTTCCAACAGGCTTAAGTAAAAATATGGATTTCGTCAGCAGCATTCAAAATCTAGAAAAACAAGTTTTAGCAATGCCATTTTCAACACGTCCCACGGAAACTATTCGTGTGCGATCGTTATCGATTCAAGAATCCCCATTCAGGTCTTGTTTGGGATTAGATTGTTCTACCAGAACCTATTTTGATAAAGCCCTTGATCCCAATTATATTTATTTTACCATGACTAGATTCGATCATAAATCCAGTGGTCATGCCACGGTAGTGCTTGGAACTGCTACGGATGCAAAAACTGGAACTGCTATAAAGGTGGCTTTTTTAGATAAGCTACAAAATATACCGACTCAACAAATAGAATCCTTTTTAACAGCGGTGAATAAATCTTTGCAAGACAGCGGGTATCGTTTAGCGATTCCGACGGATCTTGGTAAAAACATCGCTGGTCATGGTGGATTGTCGAACATGAGTGGGATTACGGATTTTGTGCAGTTAAATATAATGCCACGACTAAATAATAAATTATCGGCGTTTACACCACATACGCATCAATATCAGTTTAAAAATGCATACTCGCGCGCAGATCAAAAACTAGAAGTGCGATTATTTGTAGATGGATCATTGGGTTCTGATATAGAAATTAAATCTGGAAATAAAAATAAATCTTACAATGCTGATAAATCCCTGGATAAAAAACAATTGATTAGTGAGTTTTTACGATTAAAAGATTCCGCTAATGAAGAGGATCAAATTAAGTTTATTAAAAGCTCTGGAATAATACCGCATTTAGAAAAAATGAATTTATATAGTAGAAATGAATTTGAAACTGATTTAAATAAATTATTGGCGAACAAGAATCATTCAATTGCAGTTCGTAAAGCAGCTTTATTTGAATTAGTTATGATAGCTCCTAAGAATAATGTTGATACATTGCTGTTTCCATTACGAAATTTTTCAGAAGAACAAAAATCAGCCATTTATGCTGAAGTTCAACAGTGGGGAAAATCCTCGGACCCAAGAAAGAAAAAAGTAGCAGAAGTCATTCAAAAAAAATGGTTCAATTTTATTCAACATTATAATTCTGCTCAGCAAATGAATTTAAAGACAATTATGAATTTTGTAGATGTTAATGGAACGAATGGCAACAATACTGCCATCCATATTGCAACAATATATGGTCAGACGGAGATCTTGAAGACGTTGTTGAAACATTCAAAACTATCTTCAGAAACGCTCAACGCGCAGAATGCTCATCAGTTCACGGCTATTCATTTAGCAGCAGAAAACGGTAATGAAGAAATCATGAATATATTATTAAGTGATCATCGAATTTCTCTAGAGCACATAAATGCTCTTTCTTATGATAAATCTACTGTGCTACATGCCGTAGCTGAAAATGGTCATGCTGAAATTATTCGAATCTTATTAAAAGACTCAAGGCTATCTGCAGATCTAATCAGTGTCAAAAACCAGCATGAAATGACAGCGCTTTTTCAGGCAGTTAGGTATGGACGTATTGAGGTCGTAAAGGTTTTATTAAATGATCATCGAATGTCTGTAAATACCATCAATGCAACAGATAAATTTGGTAGAACAGCTCTTAAGATTGCAATATTAGAGGCTAAATCATCAGACATTGTAAAATTACTAAAAGCCCATGGAGCAACAGAATGAAATCATTAATCATTAAAAAAATGAAAAAAAATTATTCGTATTTCTTTCTTGCAGTAAGTGTGCTATTCGCATCGAATATTTTTTATTCCCCAGCAGCCATTGCGCAACTGAGCACGTTGCCTCATTTGCAGGGGATTATTCCCAATGCGACGATCGAAGATATTTTAGCCATGGATCCCATTGAGGCTTATTTATTTTTGGATCAAAATTATAATGTTCGATCACGCTTAAAAGATGAAGAAAGAGCCAAAGAAAATTTAATGAAACCCAAAGAAAAAGAAACGGTAAATTTATTTTTATATTCAGTCGATAAAAGAAAAGTTAAATCTTTGGTATCTAATTTTGAAAATGCAGTGAACTCTCGCTTTCAACTAGATCATCAAACGATGTTAATTCCTGTATTGGAGCCAGATCGAAGACATTTTGAATCGCTAACTGGTCAAACCATCCCAATAAAGACAGTCAAAGCTAAAAAATTGTTAGGCCGAAAATCGTATTTAATTTTACCAGGACAAGGAATGCCATTGGTAACGGTTAAAGTATTGGATTATGTTCCTCGCATAGAGCAAAAAGCGTATCGAAGTGTTTTAAATAATGACTATATTAAAAATAACGAAAATGAATTGCCCACTCAATTTCAAAAATCTTTATTAGAAGAAACTGGAACATATCAAATCGAAGGTCAACTGAATGTACCCTATACTTTTATTTTAAGGGACATGTCGCACTTGCAAGAAAACTCACAAGACGTTCGTGTGCTGCCGGGGCATGGCTTACTAGGATGTGATGTTTGTATTGAGGCTTTGTCTGCGGCCAAGGGGCTAAAACCCATCGACTGGAAAAAGAAAGTCCTTATTCCCAAAATTGCAGAAATCACGGCCTGGTTTAATATGGCATTGGGTGTTTCACCAGAATCGCATACTCAAAATTTATTATTTAAAGTGAATTTTCATACCGGTGACATCGAAAGAATATTTATTCGAGATCTATCAGATGTTTTAATCGATCCGTTGGTTTTATTATCCAAAGAAAAATTTCAAATCGATCCACGTTGGGATTTGCTGGATTATAATTCTATTCATAGGAATGAATTTGCAGATTGGACTGTTCCCGAAGCTAAGGATATGTGGTACAACATTTCCATTTATACCGGACAAGCGATCGACAGTCACATTCAGGGTTTTAAAGCGCGCAGAAATTTAACGTACATCTTTTTAACTGAATATATAAAAACAGCAGAAAAAATTATAAAGCAACCCATCGTATTAAATCCAGAAGCCACTCAAATTATGCAATCCTTGCAAACTGCTGAATCCTATGAAGGTCTTTACACAGGTGTACTTGCAGACCGAGGTCGATTTAGAAATGTTCTAGCAGGTGTGTTAAAGTCAATTTATGAACAGTACGAAATTATTTTAATGCAAAAAATTGAAAATAACTCGAAAGGCGTAGAACAGGAATTCTTTGCTGGCAAACAAATGTTAGAGGCGATCGGTAAGGGACAAATTCGTTACACGTCAGAATCTGCAAAAGCGATTATATTACCTTTTTATGAAATAGCTTTAGAAAAAGCAGAGTCCTTATCAAATACAATTGCTCCAATTTATAAAAGCGCCAAGGAAACAAAAGATAAAGCACAAGCAGTCCTAACTCAAGCCAGAAACAATGCAACTAGTTGGTATCAAAACAATTTGCAGCAAAGTATGCAAGGCTTGCGGAAAGTTTTTGCCGCTCGAATTTTAAAATTCATTCCGCAGCTAAATTCAAATTCAGATTTTTCTTTGAATTTTGATTTGAAAGATGCAAAGGATGGAAACATAGGTAATAATGAAGAAAGCAATACGACCAGTGTTGCTGATGATAAACTATATCGTAGTCCTAAATCGCCTAATATTGATGGAGTAAATTCTGAAAATTCTGTAAATGCTGGTTCTAACAATAAAAAAAATAAAAATATCGGCTTTAGAAAAGATTCCATCAACGCCAGCCTTAATTCGTTCGTTCTTAAGCATATAACTAAATTAACATTTGGTATTTCGACCAAAAAATTTCTATTTAAACAGTCGCCCTCTGGCACATTGGTGCAAGACAAAGAAACAGGACAGACTTTGGCAGTTTTATTTGTTAAAGATGCAACTTTAGCAAAAAGTAACTTGGAACTTTCTCAAAGTCTGTCGCAATCACATAAGTCACAAGGTCTTATATTATCGTGTCAAAATATTTACCGACATTGAATCAATTCGTCATATTTTATGATATTAAATCTGTCCCATGCCACCGTCGGCGTATATGTCAGCGCCGCAAATGTAACTGGAATCTGAACTAGCCAAGAAGGAAACAACTTTGGCCATTTCGTCAGGGCTTCCAAATCGACGCATCGGAGTATTTGCAATCATTTGTTCACCAAACATTTTCACTTGCTCTTCCGGTAATCCTAGTTTGCTGTAAATGGGAGTTTCAATAGGGCCAGGAGATAAAACATTGAATCGAATCTGTGAGGGAGGAATTTCAGCCGTCCAAGATTTAGCGAAGCTTTTCACAGCAGCCTTTGTGGCTGCATATACCGAAGCCCCTGCAACACCTTTGTTATTTACGACAGACGAATTTAAGATAATGGCACTGGAAGCATTCATCAATGGTAAGGCTTTCGCAACAGTGAAATATAAGCCCTTCACGTTGGTATTAAATTGATGATCAAAAAACGCAGCATCCACATCCGAAGTGGGGCGAAACAAAGCCACACCTGCATTGGCAAAAACGATGTCTAATTTTTTATATTTATTTTTAATATAACTATAAAGTTGGTCTAACTCGTGGGGTTGTGTGACGTCGGCCTTTTGCACATCCAGTTGCGAACCAAATTCAGCAACCGCCTTTTGGTAAGAATCCTGATTGCGAGCCGTGATGATGACCTGTGCTCCTTCTTGCTTTAAACGCATTGCTGTGGCTAAGCCAATGCCGGAGTTCCCTCCTGTAATAAGAGCGATCTTGTGAGCGTGCTTGAGGGGATTGTTATTAGGGTTTGTTGTATTCATGTTTTTCCTTTCGTTTATACTGAACCGTTCAGTTCAATATATTCAAAAAGGTCGATCAGCGCAAGAAAATAATGAACCAAACGGTTCTTTATTTCGTTTTGAGAATCTTTTGTGCTTTTTATCAGTTTTCATTTTTGATAATCTCGATTAGACTAAACTCTTGAAATAGAGTATGCTTTTTCTAAGGACGTTAGAGTATGGGACGAAAAAAACAATTTGATCGCGACGAAATTCTAGAAAAAACGGCGAAGCTCTTTTTTAAAAAAGGTTTTGCGGATACCAGTTTGCAAGATTTAGAAAAATCAACAGGTGTCAACAAATCAGGCCTGTACTCTGAATTCAAAGATAAAGACGATTTATTTCATTCGACCTTAAAACACTATATATCCAAAATTCCTTTGGAGGACTTACTGTTAAAGAAACCCCTAGGCTGGGAAAATATTGAAGATTTTTTACAACCTAGACTTATTTGTGATGGAGTCAAAGGTTGTTTGATCGCCAATTCCATACGGGAAGCCTCTATTCTGCCTAGTTCGGCGAAAGCAAGTATTCAGGATTATCTACAGTCGTTGAAGCATATGTTAGTGGAAAACCTAAAAGGGCAGACGAAAACAGTTTCACCAGATGTCGTTGCGGATATAATTCTGAATTACATATCTGGAAAATCATTAGAAATGAATCTTGGACAGCCAAAAAATATTCAAGAACGTAATGATGCCTTTCTTGTCATGATTAAGTCGATCTAAAAATAAAAAACCTACTAGTGCGAACCTGTACTCTATTTCGATTTAAGTCCAAATAGCTCTGAAAGTCCTAGTCTCCAAGGTAAAACTCGAATGCCATCGTCTGTTTTTCTTGGAGATTTTTCATCACATAAGACCCACTTTTCTTTATGTTTAATATCCGCAGAAAGTCCTCGTAAATGTCGAAAATCTGCATCGGTGATTTTATTCGTAGATTTAATTTCGATTAAAATTTTATCTTTAGGGTTTAGCTTTACAATTAGATCAATTTCAGCTCCATCCTTAGTTCTTAAATAATAAAATTTAAAGTCTTTTTCGAAATAATCATTAAGCCGAAAGCATTCGGAGACAATAAATTGTTCAAACAGTTTACCGTATTCGCTCGAACCTTTAACTAAAGGGACGGTGTGAAATTGAGTTAAATATCTTAAAACTCCGGTATCAAATAAATAAAATTTCGGTTTTTGACTTTGTCGACTTCGAACCGACTCATCATAGTGTTCAAGCATAAATCCGATCATTGTATCTGTTAATACTTCGAAATATCTAGCAACTGTTTTGTCATCAATTCCACTTTGAGAGGCAATATTATTAAAATTTAAAATTTCACCACTGCATTGGGCCGCCAGTTCTAAAAATTGGCGAAAGCTATTTATGTTACGAGCAATTTGTTCCAATTGAATTTCTTCTTTTAAATAGGTGTTACAATAGGACCGAAGAAATCGCGTACGATCGGTATCATTTTTAAACTCAAAAATTTTAGGCAAAGTACCCCAACTTAACATTTCCAATAAGTTTGCATTATTAGGAGCCTCAAGAAAGGTGAACGGATGCAATCGAAGTGAAAAGGCTCGTCCCCCCAGTAAATTACCACTACCACGCTTGATTTTACGAGCACTAGAACCAGTCATGACAAATTGCAATTTTTTATATTTTTCAATGCATGAATGTATGACGTCCAGTAATTGAGGAATTTTCTGAATTTCATCAACAATCACTTTTTGCAACTTTTGATTTTCATTAATTTTTTCTTTTAGAAGATTGGGATTTCTTTGATAATTTTCCTCAACTTCAGGATCGAGCAAATCAATATATAAAACTTTGGAATCCGTTTTGTCATACCATGCTTCTAATAAAGTTGTTTTCCCTGTTCCTCGTGGGCCGAACAAAAAAAAGCTATATTTTTCAGGCTGCTGAATTAGACGAGTAATCATAAGAAACCTCCGACATGACTCCGTAATTGTCGGACATTTTCGGAGTCATGTCAAAAGGAAAAAATAGTTTGCAAGTCTAAGTAATGATCACCCGTAAAAAAAAAGCCAGTCGGTCATTAGCCGCTGGCTTTTTGTATTCAAATGATTGATTCCCTATTAAAACGGGATATCGCTAGATTCTAAACATTACATAAAAACATAAAAAGCCAGCGGCTAATGACCG
>JBPOJH010000032.1:0-52452 GCA_052033755.1 Bdellovibrionota bacterium
AATTTCTGACCAATCGTGTCCTCCCACGGCGAACTGCAATTTATCTGAAATTGAATAGGACTCTGTGTCTTTGTTAATTTCAATGACTGGCACTAAAGACAATTCAGAATTCAATTTTTCCAAACTGGATTGAAATCCAACGGACATAAAGGAAATTTTTTTTTGTGAATTCTCGTAAGAGTCGGATGTAGTCCAAGCCCCCGCTTTGTTTACACAAACCAGAAGGATCAAGCACAGATTCCATTTCCATCTAATAATCATACTTATCCTATCGGAATTTCTAGAAAAAAGTTTCGTTAAGAAATATTGAACAAAACGCCTACTCGATAAACAATTTCTCGCTATGAGCGTCTCAAAATAATATAGAAATCTTAGTTTTGCCTTTGCATTTAGGAATGGGCCTGGATAAAATGCGGGTTATGAACGACTTTAATCTAGCTCAATTGACATTTGATATGAATAATTTAGGTACTGCTTTTTTAAATGGACTGGCCGCTTTGATCGGGGGCGGAATCTTGGGTGTTGTCGTATTTCGTATGTACGTTCGCGGCATCAAAAAAAGAGCCGAGACCGAAGCACAAGAATTAATTCAACAAGCAAAAGATGAGGCTGAAATTTTAGATTTAGATGAAAAAGAAAAAATGCAAGAGCTGGAAATGCAAATGTGGACAGCTATTGAAAAAGATTTATTAAAAACCGAAGATCGCATCGAAGAGCTGACTGAACTGGCGGAATCAAAACGACAAAAATCCCAATCTCAAATCGATATATTAAAAAATAAAAGTAAAATTTCAGAATCCGAAGTGGTCGCCAAAGAAAAACTACAAAAAGATGCGGAATTGACTTTAAAAAAAATCCAAGAGCAGATCCAACAAATCAATGATAGTTTTGTAGAAAAGTTATGTCTGCACACAAATACTACGAAAGACGAAATATTAAAGCAATTGGAACAATTTTGGATCGAAAAGGTTCAAAAAAGATCCTCGTTTATTGCGCAAAAACAAGAAGAAGAAACCAAGGAACATTCTGAACAAAAAGCCAAGGACATATTAAGTAAAGTGATCGAACGATTTGAGCGCCCTTATTGTCCTGAAAGAGGTATTCCGGGTGTTTATTTTGAAAACGAAAGCCAACGCAAGCATTTAGTCGATGCCGAAGGTGCGAATATCAAAACACTAAGCGAACTTTCAGGCTGCGATATTTTTGTGGACCCAGAAATGGAATTAATCGGCGTTGCGGGATTTGACCCTGTTCGCCGCGAGTTGACTCGTCGATGTTTAGAACGATTATTAAAAGAAAAAAAATCTATCACTCCAGAAGTTGTCAGTCGAATATTTGAAAATCAAAAACGCGAATTGCTGTCTCAAATAAAACGCGATGGAGATAATCTGGCCAAAGAATTACGTCTAGAAAATCTGCATCCAGAGATCAGACAAGTTATGGGCAGTTTAAGATTTCGATATTCATTCACTCAAAATCAATATTTTCATTGCGGCGAGGTGGGATGGCTTTGTGGTTTATTAGCATCTGAATTAGGGGGAGTCCCTATTAAGAAAGCTCGCCGATCGGGAATGCTGCATGATTTAGGAAAGGCCATGGATCACGAAATCGAAGGGGGCCATGCGGTTATTGGTGCTGATTTTATTGAAAAACGAAATGAAGCCCCTGAAATAGTTCACGCTGTGCGCGCCCATCACTATGATGAGCAACCTAGCACGGATATGGCCTTTTTGGTGATTGCTGCGGATGCGATTTCAGGAGCTCGTCCTGGGGCTCGAAGATCGACAATGGAATCTTACAACCAAAAAGTCACTGAATTGGAACGAATCGCGAAAAGCCATCGTGGTGTAATCGATTGTTTCGTTTTATCTGGTGGTCGCGAGTGCCGCGTGCTGGTCAATGGCCGCGAAGTCAACGACATGCAATCCTTGCAGTTATCGCAAAAGATTGCGCGCCAAATTGAGGAAGAATGCAATTACCCAGGTCAAATCAAAGTCGTTGTCGTTCGCGAAACCTATGTGGCTGAAAGCACCAAGGTGAATCATTAAGGAAGATATCCACCATCTAGAGCTTTACAGATGCACTGTTTGGGCTTTGATTAAGGGATCTTATTTACGAGGGGTTAAATAAAGCCCTAAAATTAACCCAGCAGTAATTAACGTCATTTTAATTGGAAAAAAATAATAGCTGCTTATGAACACCATCAACTGAGAAAAAATCAAATAAATCGAGTTTACTAAAGATTCTTTTCCCGAAAATAAATCTATAAATGCTAATACAATTGAAAGCATTGCCATTGTTCCAAGTATTGCAAAGATAGATAAAATGATCTTATTTTTTATTTTTTTTTGATTCATCAAAATGGTTCCGACTATTCCAGAACATACAGCAACTAGAATCACAAATAAGAAGTGGTCACTTTTTCCAAAAGAAGATCCATCAAAGCTAGACGTGTCAAGTACAGCCAGAACAGAAAAAATAATTATTATTAATACAGACAAGATTTTAGAGTGCATAATCGTTTCCTTTTAAATGCTCTAAAAATTCAAGTTTTTCATACAATTGTTGTTCTCTGATTTGCAATAAATATATTTTTTTATTTTTATGAATGTCGTCTTCAAAGTTAAAAGAAGTATACATTTGTGAGTATTGAAGATTCTGTATCTTTTCTAGTTCAGATATTATTTTTTTTCCGCAAGTTAATAAAATCTTACCGATTTGTTTAGCGCTTTGAATGCTTAACAAATCCTGACCGCTTGGAATTGAAGAAATAATCTTCCAATCAGAAACAGGCAAGTCGCAAATACTATAATTCGGAAGAGTATAACAATTAACATGGGAATCAAACGCATAGTTGGAAATTCCACTGCATGAAATAGACGAATTTGATGTAAATAAAAATTGCCCCAACTCTTTTTGTAAGCACATTAATGTTGAATTTCTCCAACTTAACCCCTGCCCACTCAATAAACCATAGTTAGAGTTGACTGTATTTAATTTTATAAATTCTTGGCAGTACTTCTTACCATAACCTATAGCATATCCACTTGCGCCACATGCAAATTTAGATTCGACGCATTTTTCATAAAAATCACATGAAACTGTTGTTGGATTCATGCACGATAAATCTTGAGCGAAAACAACAGAAGTAACTAAATTCAGAATATAAATTGAACTACAGAATTTCCATTTACTCATTAATCACCACCGACAAATAACATTAAATTTTCAGTATAAGACATAGCTTCGATAACCATTGGGTTATTCAAAGATTCTGTATCCGATGTTGATAATTCTTCCATAAATAAAACAGCTTTTTTTACATACTGCCTTTCCAAAGGAATGTTCTCTTCTAATAATTTAATATTTTTATTTCTTAATAGATTAAAATCCTGATTACATTTTTTAGGTAGTGGATTGCCGACCTCAGAAGCGTTTTTGCATAAATAATAATCAATATAAAAACGATACAATGGAACTAGATAATTAAATTGAGTCGTAGAGATAGTTTCTAAAATTATCTTTCTATATTTATTTTCTATATTTAAACTTATATTTTTAAACCACTCTTTAATTTCTATACTGCAATCTGAACTTAAAATACTATCTAAATTATTATTTAAATATTTCAGATGAGAATGATAATAAAGATCGTCCATCATGATATAGCCATACGCCTTTTCTTTTGTTTTACTATCAAATAGATTCAAGGTCGAATCTGCAAGATAACCAACATTACCAAACTCTTGTGATTCAACTATAAGAGCATCTAATTCCAAAGACGACCTATATAATTTTGATCTACAATTGTTTGAAAGTTTAGAATTTGAACGTAATGGATTTTTATCAATCAATTGAAACTTATCATTCGACGTAAAAAACATTTGATCCCAATGGCGTCCTTCGTGCTTTACAATTTGTTCGCCATACAAAATTTTAAAAAGAATTAAATGCTCATCAAATATCGTTAACCCTTCAACCTTAACTTTATCACTAGATAAGTTAGTATTCATATTATCTAAGAAGCCAATATCTACACCTTTACTTTGTAGTTTAGCCAACTCCTTCCAAAATGATTTTGAAAAAATTGAAACTTGGTTATGATTATCAGTTAGCATTGAATCAATTTCAGCTAACACATCATTAGGTATTCTATTAACTCTAATATATTTGTACTTATTTTTATAAAAACTATAACCAACATCTAGCCCAACTCCAGGCCTAAACCAATTGCAAAGTTTAGGTAGAATATAATCTGGTTGCAAGTAAAGATCACCAGTTCCTATTGTAATTGTGTATTTTTCACTGATTGAGTTTATAACTTCATTTTTTAGGTTTAACAAATATCCTGTATTTTCAATTCCACATTTACTATATTTACTCATTGCATTTACCCTAGAGGAAAACGCAAAATCAAAAATAAAAATTAATAAAATGCAGAAAATCTTATAATGTAACCGAAACATAAATTACACACCTTACTGTATTGAATATCCATTTTCTAAATACATCTTAAGTTCTTGATAGTTTAAATACATAGTTGCTTTTTTCTTTTGCAGATCAATCAAATTATACTTTTTTTTAGCTGTAGCTAATGCCTGTTGACTTGAATCGATTTCATTTGTTATTTCATCTATTTCTGTTGCAGATCTGCATTCATTAAAAGCCATTGAAAACTTATTAAAATAAGTCTCAAAATTACTTAAAGATAAATCCGTTGGTGGGCGAAATAATTCATTTTTTTCAATAAAATTTATTACTTTGGTTTTCAAATTAATATTTTCTTTTATAAACTGATTTGCAGATCGTATTAGATTGATTTTACTTTCAGCAAGTTTTAATACATCAGAATCCCCATAAAAGGATGGCAAGCTTAATGGCTTAAGCCAATTTTCTGTTACAACACTTTGGCAAACAATCGCACCAGGATCACCTGATTTAGCAATTAAAATTTTATTTATTGCAGATAATACATTTATCATCTGCTGTCTTTCTACACTAGCATAACTTAAATTTGCCAAGAAAAGCACTGCACTTAAAATAATTAGTATTATTTTTTTCATATTTACTCCTTTTTAGTTAATGACATATTTCAAATTGACAACCGAACTCTTTTAAAAGAACTATTTCAGAACTATTTAGATCATCTTTTCCGTCACACATTTTTTTTATATTTAATTCAATTTTTATATTGTTTTGTGAAATTTTACGATCCAAATCAAATTGTTGTTGCTTTACCTTTTCAAAAGAGGCCTTAAAGAAACTGTAAAGATTTTGGTTTTCCTTGGCCCACATTTGCAAATCAGTTATAGAGTATTTTTGGATAATTTTTTGTAAATTATTAATTGCATATTCAGTATTATCCACAGTTTCTCTCATTAAAAAAGAAGGTAATTTACTATTTAGCCGTTTTACTGAATCAGAAGCCCGCCTTAACTCCAAAGCAACTTCCTTTTCTTTAAAACTGCTTTGATTTGAAAGTACTTGATTTATCTTCTCAACCAAACTCAAGAATGGCATTAGTGAATTTTGCAATTCGGTGTTCTTATTTTTAAATGATAATAAGTTTTTGCCATTGATTTGTGAATCAATCAATGCATCACACTCATATTCCTTCACAGTAATATTTGTATTATTAGAACCATCAATTTGGGTATGTGTTTTTAATGATTCTTCCTGAGCAAAACAAGCGTTTTTAAAACAAAATAATAAAAACAAAAAATTAAATAGTTTTATTTTTTGTAATGTATATTTTAAAATATTACTTTTTTTCATAATTAATCAACCTATCTTTTGAAGTATTTACCTTTACACAACATTAGCTCTGGTCTGAATTCAAAATGATTATTATCATAGTGATACCAACTTCCCCCCCAAATGAATCCAAACTTTTCAAATATTCCTACTATTTTTTTATCAAAATTGTTTTTTCTATTTTTTGGAAAATCTAGATCCCATTTCCAATATGCAAACGAATTAATGGACATATCAACTGCAATTCCAAAAGCATGCGAGCTAAGTAATTTAGTTCCTGGAATAAATTTACTTTTAAGATTGTCACCAAGAGGTGGTGACACAAATTTTTCCATTTCAGCTTTACTGTAGTTTAACTGCTGAACTTCATTTAAAATATTTGCCATGGCTATATCCGCGCCGTATTTACTATTAATCTTAATTATCTCATTATTTCGAGGATTTGATTTTAAAAACCAGTTTAAATTAACAACGTTAGTTTCAATTTCTTTTCTATTATTACCGTATATTTTTTTAAAAAACGGCTCATACTTATATCTTCCATAATCGTTTGATTTCTCGAACATCTTGGCTAGATCTTCATTTTCCTCTTTAATATTTTCGATATTTTGAAAAGACATTTTAGTTCCGTCATTAAAAACAATTGAATTAGTTTCTTCATCAATTTTTAAAGAATAGGCCTTTGCCAAACATTCTAGGAAAACTAAACTTTCGTTATAGTTTTTTTGAATAGTATTTTTCTTTGGAATCTTCTTACTTGGATCAAGCGAGGATATTTCTGAATTAGCAGATCCAACAACCGGATTTTTTTGTATTTTTGTAAATTTTAATGTAGAAGAGGTTGAAGTAACAGGGTCTGGAACTTCACGACTATTTGAAATTACAATTTCTGGTAAAGTAGTAACTGTAGTCGTCGTTGATACTGTTGTTGTCGTAGTACTTACTATGTTATTTTTATTAAATTTTCCGTCATCTACTTTAACTACTTGCTGATCAGCAGCTGTAGTTGTCGTTGCTGGCTTTGTAAATAAATCTGCTTTTAAAGATGTTTTTGAACCACCATCTTTCGAGCAAGCAACAAACACAAGCAAAGCCAAGTATGAAACGAATTTATATCTTATTATTTGAAAATTCATATAATTTCCTTTAATTAAAGTATTCCAAATGTTCCGGCCGAAATAACCTGTGAGATTACATCTTTCTTTTTTTCTTTTTTGATTAGACCGCCACCAATGGAACCTAAAACTCCTCCACCTACAGACCCTAAAGATGGTAACACATCAATCCCAGGAACTCTTCCATTTAAGATAGAATTAATAGGATTACTCGAATTTTTGTAAGGATCAAAAAACTGTTGATCTAGCACGAATTCCTTAGATAATTTCCAACTCCTTGGAATATTATCGTAAATATTTTTTGTTAAATTATATAATTCTTCAGTCGCTTTTCCTCCGATATTACGCCCTAAAGCTCTGTTGATAGCTTCACCAGAACCTGGAATGATTTTATTCATTCCGTCAGTAATTCCAGATTGCACTTGTCCATACAAAGTCTTTTGAAACTCCATCAATTCTTTTTGCTGTTTTATGGGTAAATGTGCATAGAATTGATTAAAGTTATTATCTAAAATTTCGTCCACTGTCGCTCTAGGGTTAGTTAACATTTTATTTGCTAATTTCCCCATATCATCGATTGTTGGCGTATCAATTATGTTCCAATAGATATCATGCTTGATGTCACTAACAGATCCCGTAAACTTATCTTTAAAAACTGAAACAATCTTATCTTTCATCGCATCTGTATCTTGAATACAATCAAGCATTACAGTTGTAAAATTTGTTAGCCATTGTTCAACCAAAACGGCCGTCGCAGCACCCTTCGTGGCTCCATTTGAACCTACATCAACATATAAGGCCGCGATTAATCCAGCTGCATACAGTGTCGCTTTATCATTTTTAGCTTTGTTTATGCATGAGCTAACATATTCTTTTGCAATATTTTCAAAGGATATAGGACCAACAGCTTTCAATTGAATACAATGCGAAGTCTTTTTCATAACTTGAGTAAACTTCATGGTACGAATATCGAAATTTGAACTCATTGGCTGATAATCATCTTCCCAAGTCGCAACACACTTTTCCTCTAACACTCCAACACCCTCAGGTGATCCGACAGTTGCTGGCCTGTCTACGGATTTACAATACAATTTATTCTGTAAACAAACACTGTCTTCTGTGGGTGTTTTAATAACATTTTGAGACTTAAGAATATTTCCGCAAGAGTTTTCCTTTCTTTCAAAACAATTTTGGCTCAGCGATAATTTTGTTATTGGCTCCTCATATGTAGAGCTAGATTCAACTGTTGATTTATTTTTATCAGCAAAAGAACTTAAAATTTTATTTTGTAAATTGTTTTTGTCATTTATTGATTTAAAAATATTTGTATTCTCATTTAACACAGAAGTAATTGACAAAACCCTATTAAATCTATCGGCAAATATTTTATTAATATTGTTTATATTTTCTGAATCATAATTAGGTCTTAAATTTTTAAAAACTAATTCTAACTCATCATGATAACTCTGTTTGTATCCACTTTTAGCTCTCGATTCAGTAATTATTTGCGAATAAGCACCTAACTTAGATTTAAATTTTGGAATATACAACTTGCCTTCATCTTCTTTAAAGTTTCTCACTAAATATAAACTTATAGATGACTCAGGAAATTTCGGTGCATTTCGTATTGAGTTAAAAATACTTTTTTCGCTAAATGATTCATAAATATTTGAGTCTTGATTGTAATTCGTTTTCAAAATCCTCACTTTAGCATTTGCTATCAGGACTTCTTTACTTTTTAAATCATGGGATTCTGCACATACTTTATCATATAATTCATTAATAACTGGTTCATTTTTAATATTTAAATTAGAAACAACTGCACTAAATAACAATTGCGAACACGCACAGAATTTTGAAAACTTATCATTGTTCATTATTAAAATGTTTTCCTCTTTTGACATTTCAATTAGTGTGGAAACAAATTTATCTTTGTTGATTTTGATATTTTCATTAGGCCGCGGACAAATGTTTTCCTTCCCAAACGCTGATAAACCGCATATTATAACACTACAAATAATAATATATTTTTTCATAAATTATCCTATTTTTCTAAAATTATTCCGAATTTTTTTGCTACACTGGATTTTGCCAACTTATAACCAGCCAACTTATCATTTGAGTTGTTTAAGCACGAATTTATATTTAACTGATTATCAAAATATCTAAAATTATTAATAAGTTTATTTTGTAAATTATTAAATTTGTCTCCATACCCGTATATAAACGGAATAGATCTTATATAAAATGGTAAATTATAATATGCTAATTCATAATCATAGTAGTTTTTTAAAGCACTGTATTGAATAGAATCGCAATTTTGTTGTATTGTTTTTCTATTATAGAATTTTTTAAATTCGTTTTTTTTAATTTGAATTTCTGATTCGATAATTATTTTTTCATATTTTTCTAGAATTTTATCGAATTTAACAAGCCTTTGTGACAACTCGTTAATTTTTAGTTCATAATTTTTAAATTCTGATTTAATTTTTTCATCAACCAGATATTTACTAATATCATTTAAATAAAAGACAACTCTAATCTTATTTATTTCGAAAATGGAATTTAATGAATCAATATTTATTAAAATTTTGTGGCAATTATTTACTAAATTTAAAAGTGATTTATCACTTAGACTTTTAGACAATTTAGTCAACACACTGCTGCAGTTATCAACAATTTCTGGTTCTCTTAAAATAGATTCTTCAATTTTTGGCAATAAAGATATAAACGCATTTACTTCCCGCATTAAATGTTTATAGCGATCATCTATATTTTTCTGTATTTGCGATTTTAAATCAGTATTTTCATCAATTTTACTTTCTAATTTATCTAACAATTCTTTAGATTCACTAACTAGCTCTTCAAATTTATTTTCTAAATTTATTTTGTTTTCTTCCATTTCCTCTATAATTTTATCAGACTTTTCTTGTATGACCTTAATCTTCTCAGACAATACATTTTTTTCATTATCTGTATCAGAATAACAGGCCATTAAATCACCGAATATATTTTTTAATTTTTCAGTTTCTGCAATTATTTTACCTGAATAATTTTGAATGCTTTTAATAAATTCCTGACTTTGTTCTTCCGAACCTAAACTACTATACGACGGCAAAGACAATTTTTCAGAATCTACTTTATATTCCTTAGCACTTTCTTGAATCTTTTTACAGTTTAGAGATTCTTCTGAAAATGCGACATCGCACTTTGCTGTAATTATCATTAAAAAGCACGAAATTATTTTTATATTTTTTAAAATCATAAATTAATACCCTTTTATTGAACTTTTATATTTTTCATATTCTTTTAATAATATCCTAATAGCTTTTTCATTCATTGCATCTGTCTGATATGACAGATAAAATCCAAGTTTCAAATAAAGACCCGAATCAAAGAACCATTTATCATTAACACTTTCGTAAGAAGGCCAAATGTTATTTGCTTTACTATCCTTACAATAATAATTGTTTAAGACTCCATTTTTATTTTTGTAAAATTCAATAACACTTTTCAAATAATTCATATAATTTTGACTATTGGGATTTGCTAACCGACTCACAGAAAATTTTGCAAAATTCAATATACTAATACTTGAACTATTATATCCAAAAATTGATTTTATTTCCTCTTTAAGACTGTTGGTTGTGTTTAATTTCCGTTGTAAAAAGTCTAATTTTTTATATACCTCTTTAGATGAGTGACATGAGTACAGTGCAAGGTACGTAAATAATTTTTTTTCTAATTCATTGTTCCATTGCAAGATTTGATAACTGTCAAATCTTACCCTGAGAGTCTCTAATCCTTCAGAATGATTATTTTCAACAATCTTATCTATGTAATCATAGGGAATTAAATAATATCCAGGTAAGGAATATATACCCATTTTAATTTTAAAAGGACCGCTCGAATTGTGATTAAAACTCTCATTTAGTGCATCTTTATCATTCCATGAATTTCTAACTATAAAAGATTTTAGCTCATCATCAAATCCAAGAATCGCTACAGCGTGATCCATTTTACTAAGTGGTAAATTATTAGTATTGGGGACTCCAGAAATATGATCAAAATAATTAGGATGAGTATTGAATAACGCTGAAGGTACAACAACTATTAAAGCCTCACTTTCTTTGACCCATTTCCTCAATTTTAATACAGGCTTTTCGTCAATTCGAAAGTTTTTTTCAAGTAGATCTGCATATACTGATTCCTTATTTGGCGGATTAACGAATTCATAACCGCCCATAGAAGTTAATAACGGAACCTTATCTCCAATTTTATTTTCATCAACTAATCTATTATCTTCAGGATTGAGAACGTTAGGTACGATTAATTTATAATTATTAATTATTTCTACTATACTTTGCTCAAAATTGTTTAAATCAAATCTTTGATTTAAAATTTTTTTGTTTTTTAGATGTTTTGCCAAGCTAATAGCATAGTACATATGATTTTTTGAAACTAGAACATTACGTCCAAGAATTTCATTGATCCTATGTTCAACAGCAGTAACCATTGCATCTGCATAACACGACGGAGCGTGTAACTGATTAACTCCACCAAGGCGTGATGGTAAATATTTAGGATATTTTTTATCAATTTTAACTTTTTGTCCATAAAGTACGATGTAACCATCTTCAACAGTTTCAACCTCATCAAGAACAACAGAAAGGGTTACCGGCTCCTCAATAGTTTCGTATTCTCCAGCTAATACTTTTTGGTTAAACAAAAATTCACTGTTTAATATATTAAAAATAGTTAAAATTGTTAATGTCGTTCTTCTAATTATTAACTCCATCTTAAATCCCAACGCATGTTATTTCATAATCAGAAATCAAATCGTTATAATAACCTAAGTAGCATTTAAATCTAGGCATGTTATTGTACCCATATTGGCCAATTAATGCTGATGAGTTTGAGTTCTTTTTTGCAAAATCGATATTTTTGTTTAAGTTATTTTTACAAAAATCATTATTTGATTCTATTTTACAAAAATTATTCGCTGATATTTTTAAGCTAACGCCTGCGCTTTGATTTGATAAATAAATTACGTTTAATAAATTTCTATAATCCAAATTGTTGTTATAAATATATAAATTCTTAATTGTCTTTTTTAAAAGATCGATATTTGTTATATCTGAAATTATGTTGGAAGAAATATTTAAATCATATATTTTTACCTTTTGGATTAAAGAAATACTAAATGAATCCAATTTATTATAACTTAAGTCGATTAAACTAAATTTTCCCTCGCTAAATGCGCCGTCCTCTATTTTAGTTATTTTATTTTGGGATAAGTTTAAAGAAACATTATTTTTGGTATTCAATCTCAACGCACCCCTATTTAATATACTGATATTGTTAAACTGAAAATTTATGCTTGAAATATCCGATAAGGCAACAAATGTATTAGGTTCTATTACATGAATTCTATTGTTGGACAAATCCATACTTTTTAAATTTTTTAATAATTTAAAAAAATCTACACTAATCTTTTCAAGAGTATTTTTTCTAAAACTAATATATTCCAAATTCACCAAACTGCCTGAATCCTCATTTTCATTAGACAAATTTGTAATTTGGTTATTAGAAAGATCAATTCTAGTTAGATGCTCAGCTTTACTATACAATTCAGAATCAAACTCTCTTATTCTGTTGCCGCTTAAATCTAGAATTTCTAATGATTTTAGATTAGAAAATAGACCTTTAGTTAAATCACCAAGATTTGTATTGGATATTCTCAATCCAATTAAATCTGACAAACCATTGAATAATAACTTGGGCAGATTATATTTAAATGAATAGTTATTGGTTATTGATATATATTTTAATCTAGTAGCTTGACTAAAATAGTCTTGAGGAAAACTTTTAATAGAGTTTCCTTTAAAAACTATAGCATAAATATTTTCGACACCATCAAGGTCATTTTTATTTAAGTTTTCAATTAGAAAATCAGAAAAAACTAGTGATTTAATCATAGATAAATCCTCAGCGTTTATTTCAGCACAGTTTTTTTGAAACAACTGTTCGAATTTATTTTTAATAAATTCTGAACGTTCGCAAACAGGTATATTTGGTTGCAGCTCCAAGGGCGGAGGTGGTTCTGAAGCAACAGAATCTTCAATAGCATCTAAATCCGTAGCTGGTGGTGGCGGGGGCATTGGCTCATCATCTGACATTGTTATAGCTGGTTCTTCTGTAGGAGGCTCTGGTTCTGGTGTCAAAAGTTGTTCTAATTCCTCTGGAGTATAAAGTGAATCCTCTAACTTATCTATTTCTACGGGAAAAATATTTTCACTATTTGCCTCATTCTTTGGACGATTATCGTCGATTTGGTTATTGTTATTATTTTTGATATCCTTAATTCCTGCATCACCATTAGAAAACATCCCTTTTATAAAACGCCAAATACTTGTGAAATATGACTTTATTTTATGCCAAAATCCAGCCTCCGTGGCCGGGCCTCTAGAACTAACTGCCATAAATTCTGATTTAAATACGTTCGAATATTTATTAAAATATAACGTACCTTTAAAAACATAATTAATTATATTAAAGTTTACATCTTGAAAAATGTTGATATCGCAAGCTCTAACATCAGATAGTGCTTGATTAGCTTGAAAGGAACAAGATGTGTTAGATAAGATAAATACAATATAGATGATCCATATTTTTTTTGATTTGAACATGCTGTTTTACTCCAATAAAGGCCAACTGCAATCCATGTGCCTTATTTATGGGAAACATAAAAATAAATTTGAGCATCTTGATGTCAAACTTTTTTTCAGACAGACGCATTTTGGAGAATACAATCTCTTTTAATTTATCTATTAGTATTGATTTACTCTAGTTGAGTATCAAACACTTCTCCTGCAACAAAAAAGCCAGCAACTAACGCTAAATAGTGTTTTATTGTCATTGTTAGTTTTGTTATTACGCTGATAACGACGAGTAAATACAAGCTGAATTTCAAGCTTCTCTAGTAATCGTTTAAAATCCTATTTGCACCTGTGGCTAACCGGGATTTTTCGTCATAAAATGAGAAATATTGATTTATTGCGGTTGTCCAAGGATTGACGCTTCACTAAAATATCCGAGTATTGACAAATGGAAAACATGTCAAAAGAAGAAGTTAGAAAAATATTATGGGACGCTGGTGTCGAGATCAGTACAAAGAATAACTTATCACAAGTTGGAGGCATAAAACCCTTACTAGAGATTTTAAAAAAAGGAAAATTTTATCATCGCTTTGAGAATTTATTTGGGTCCTTATAAAGCCAGAACCA
Source organism: Bdellovibrionota bacterium (assembly GCA_052033755.1). GTDB lineage: Bacteria > Bdellovibrionota > Bdellovibrionia > Bdellovibrionales > Bdellovibrionaceae > JBPOJH01. The sequence continues at coordinate 14,156 of JBPOJH010000032.1, forward strand.
TCATGCAAAGTTTATTGGGAGTTTGGGCAGGAGCTAGAACCATGGTGGAAATAGGTCAAGCAGGCAAAGATGCTTTGATAAAAAAATTTGTTGGATCTGTTATTGAGGAAGCTCAACTGGCCCGTGACTACAAATCCTTTACCCATGAAGAACTAGAAAAATTTCACGATTTTAATATTTCGCAAGCTTTGTTTGATTTATCTGGACGCATTCCCCAGAACGAAACTTTGTATTTTGATATTGATGCTACGGCCGTTGAAAAATTTGGCCACCAGCAAGGGGTTGAAAAAGGTTATGTCGGCAAAGACCAACCCGAAAGTTGTTATCAATATTTATTAATTTATTTTAATAATAGAAAAACATTTTTGCACGGAACTATTCGTGGAGGCAGTGCTCATTCTCAGAATGATTTTTGTGGATATTTAACTCGCTTTCTTCCCCTGTTTGAAAAGCGATGGAATATTGTTTTCAGAGCTGACAGCGGATACCATAACGAAAAAGCTTTTGATTTATTTTCAGAACATACCGCTACTTTTTTTATAAAATCACCGATGTCGGACTCTCGAACGAATTTTGTTCTGACCTCACCAGCTCTAGTCTGGGGGCCGGAGGTCGATGGAGTTTCTTATAGTTCGTATTGGACAGTCACAGCCGCAGGAACTAAGTTCCGTGAAGTTTATAAACGGACACGAAAAGAACCCAACGGACAAATGAGTTTTGGCGAGCTAACTAGTTTTAGATATGATTGTTTATCCACAAATGATTTTACAATTGAAGAGGCCGACGCATTTGCTGTTTACAACAAACGAGCCAATATAGAAAATGCAATTAAAGAACTCAAAGAAGATTATCAATTGGGAAAAATAATTACGGATGATTTTAATGCTAACGATGCTATTACTCAAATGACAATATTTGCTTATATGGTAGTGCAGTTTTTAAAAAATGAGATTTTACCTCCGAAAATGAATCGCATGCGTTTATCCACATTAAGAACGCAAGTCTTTAATGTGCCTGGATGTTTGGTTCACTGGGCAAGACGAGAAATCACCCGAATCCAAAATGTATTTATAACCGAAAATTGTATTGCATATATTTTAAAAAGACTCACTCAAATGAAATCTTGGTTTTTAGATCCACCACTCTTATTTGAAAATTAAAAACATAAATTGAAATGCAATTCCTTATTGAATAAAACTGCGCTGCTGTTGGCGAAGAACGGAATTTATTTATATTTATAACGACCTCGAGCGGGCCATGGATGGCCCGTGGGCTCGGAAGCAGGAGGCTGTGTCGTTATAAATATAAATAAATCCCGTTTTCGAACTCGAATTAAGCTAATTCCAATTTTACCAATTGAAACCTTCCTTAAAAATAGTTAACTTTGTTTAAACAATCTTATTTTGAGATAGTCATGAAAAATCCCGGGCTAACCGATTAAAGCAATTAAAAATTAGATGAGACAGCCTAGAAATTTTAAATCTACAATCAAAATATTAGGAATTTTTCAGCAATCCCTTACGAGCATATCCGATCATAAGGGATTGATATTTTTTCCCTTCAGCTTTGGCTTTTAGTTTCAACGATCGTAAAATATTTCCTGGTATACGAATACTGATAGCGACCGAGGGTTCATCCACATGGCTGGACATATTACGAATATCTTCCAGAAATTGAATCGCATCCTCGGGTTTTATACCAGGTTTTATTTCAGAATTTATTTCTGACTTTATTTCGAATTCACTTTCACGTTTGGTTTTACCTTTTGAGGTTGAACGTTTATAATTACTTTTTAATTTTCGTTTCTTTTTTTTCATCTAACTTCTTCTTTATATTTTGAATATCAATTAAATCCTGATCCCGACCCGATTTGATTTTCATTGCAAGTAATTCATTTAAACTTACAACTTTGATTTTTCGACCAGCCACAGATATTTTTTCAGTTTCCATATTTCGAGCATCATTAGTAATTAAAATATCTACTTGCCTTGACGGATTTTTATAATCCACAAAGGACCATGCTATTAAATTGCGATTTTCTATATATTCGACTCTCATTTTAATTAGATCTTGAGCGCGTATAGGCAATCTGGAATTTAATCCCAGCTTAGCTAGTAAAGCTTCAGCCAACTCAAAGTCCTGCAAAGTCAGATTTATCACCAAATCCACATCCATCGTAGCTCGAACGATACCATGCAAAGCCAGGGCATACCCTCCCACTACAGCATAATTCAATTTAGCTTTCTCAAATTCATCAATGAGCTCGTATAGTAACATATCAGAGTGCATTGTATATACATGTATATACAATTGTCAATAGTTATCTTCATTATCATGTTATTGACATTGCCAAATTCATCACTTTCTACAGAATTATAACATCAATGAATTTTATTCTGCGAAATGTACATGCGCTAAACTAAAGACCTAAATACAATATTTAACAAAAATTAATTGACACTATTTACATAGTGTAATAATAGTGACATAATAGTGCCTATATGGCGCAATGGGAATTTGTCGAATGGTTGTTATTTTGGATCATGGAAACATCACATTTTGAGTTCGAATGGGATAGTGGCAACTCTACAAAGAACATGACTAAACACGGCATTACAACAGATGAAATCGAACATGTTTTTAAATCCAGCCTTGCCCTACCACTTGGAATACAAATATCTCCAAAGTCCAACGAACAAAGGCTGGGGGTTGTTGGGCCAACATTAAACGGTAAGCTTTTACAAGTGGCCTTTGTACTCAGAGAAGGCCGTGTTCGAGTTATTATCGCAAGACCTGCACACAAAAAATAAAGGTTACAATATGAAGAAATCTTACGTAAAATCAAATAAAGAATATGATACTACCTTCAAACTGGATGCAGATAAAATTTTGGCAGCCATGAAGCGATTCAAAAACTCAAAAAAAAAACCGACAAGCGTTGCTTTAGACGAAACAACAATTAAAGAACTAAAGGACATCGCCGAAAAACAAGATATACCTTATCAAGTTTTGATTCGTGTTTTTATTTTGGATGGCCTTGACCGTTTTAAGAAAGCTTCCTAACAATCTGGAACGAACCAAGCACATTTTCAGATCTATTCGTTCACAATATATATTATTTGGCAGAAGGTAAAGTTTTCCTCGAATCACTTTCCTGAGTGGCCGTAGAGTTCTTTAACTGCTGAGCGCACTGTCCAACCAGATCTTTTGAAATGTACTTAAATGCCTGTGTCAATCGAGCCGCACTACAGCCGATCTCATATTTTGCACTTCCATGATAATTCCCTCTTTCTAAATCAGGATTCATGAAACGACATTCACCAGCCAAATAATTACGTGAATAAGACTTCATTGGATCAACTTGATCCCCTCCCGCGGCATTACTAACATTCCAATCACTACCAACCTTAGGATGAGAAGTTCTGAAAGATCTCAATTCACCATCTTTTGCGTCAATCCCCACTGAAAAACTACGATTAGCGCCCACTTCTGTAAACGTTCCAGGAACAAGCGTTGAACGCACTTCCGACATATCACCATGTTTAGACCAGGTTCCAAAGCTCATCCTTGGACACCTGGACGAAGCCAAGAATAAGAAGAAAGAAGATTTAGACGAAGAGGAATAGCTTTGTCTTTAATTTGCCGCCCAAGTTCCAGTGATGTACTTAAGTTCATAGCGATCAAACAGTCGATACTTTCCTGTCCAGGTGATCGATGAGCATTGCTTGGGCGCAATAATGATGTCTCCTTCAAATTTGGTATCACTGCCAATTCCAGAAAAATCGAGGGTAGTCGCCGTGGATCTTCCTTTTTCAAAGCCAGACACATAGAAGTAGTATGAGTTGAGGGGCCTATTTTCCTTATTGCATACCTTAAATGAGATCTCCGTGTCTGACTTCATTTTATTAAACTCTTGGACGATTGATTCCTGGAGTCTGTCTATCTCGCTTCTGATTTGCTTAGCCTTTTCAGCCTCTGGTTGCGTAAACTGACTTTCGTATTTTGGCTTTAGATCTGGATCTAACGAATTTACTCGCGCAACAAGAATGTATGAAAAATAGAGAGGACTCTTCGCTTCCGCGAATGCCTTTCTCTCAGAACTCAGTTCAGAGAGGTAAGATGCCAAGCGTGCATTTTGAAGCTCGTCATACTTGGCCTTTGCAATCTTTGCCTTTTCTTTATCCTCATCCCAGCTATCGAACATATAGTTCATTTCTTTGTCATCGGACTTAATAATTTTGCTCAATGGATTATCTCCCGAAAGATAGGCTCCAAAAAGCAAATGCTTAGCAATGGGAAGTTCACTCGCTGACAACCCATTCAATATATAGCTTTTGCTCGATATCAAATCGTTGAACAAACTCTCGGCAATTTTTTGTTTCAATTTCTTATCTATCTTGCTCAGGTGATAGGAGTATTCAACGCTAATGTCTTCGCTGACGTTTTGCTTTGGTTTGAACTGGTCATAGGCTAGAAAACCACCGATGCCAAGAAGGCCAATTGCAACACAACCGCCGGCTATCTTAAAAAAGATAATTTTATGCGGTCTTTCGACATACTTATAGAAAAGAAAAACGCCGAGTACGGCAGCTACCCAAACCATGTCCTCTAATCGGTCAAATCGTCCAAAACCATAAACGCCGAGTTGATCACAACCTAAGTCTAGCGGCAGCTGGTACTCAGGCTTTGGCATTGTTGTTCCCAGGGAACCAACATTCGGATCGGGTACTATAATTGGAACGAGAATTACGTTCAGATGGAACAAGTATCCGCAGGATTAGGAACCAAAATCTTCTCAAGGAAATTCGATAACTTGGATTCAAGAGGCCCAAGAAATGCAGTCAGTTCTAAATTCGCCGACTTCTCTCCGCCAATTTTCTCGCGGCATGAACTCACATGAAAACTCGAACCTCTAAATGACTTGCGCTTGCCGTAGTGTTAGCATTGCTTGATCCAAGTCGGGGGTATGCATGAGTAATGAAGTTGGATTGTATTTGTCACCAGGGTTCTTCTTTCTTGTTAAGGCGGCCGAGATTAGACAAAAAGTGGTCAGGAAATCTTTCATAAAAGTCCAGGCCCTGCTTAGTTACGTAAAAATGGAATTGAATACCTGTTTTCCGTAATTTATAATGGACCTATGATATTAAGAGAAATAAAAAAAGAATTAACTATTTTGATGAAAGAATACCCGATTGTGACTATTATTGGCCCTCGACAGTCGGGTAAGACAACGCTTTCTCAATCTTTTTCAAAAAAAATTCAGTATTGCAATTTAGAGTCCCCCGAGGCTCGAATCCTTGCGAAAGAAGATCCTAATAGTTTTTTAGGGCAATTTACTGGCCCCGTCATTTTGGATGAAATTCAACGAGTCCCTGAATTGCTCAGTTATATTCAAGTGATTGTTGATAAGAAAAAAAAGAATGGGCAATTTATCCTTACGGGCTCTCACCAATTAAAATTGATGGAAAGTATTTCTCAATCGCTTGCGGGAAGAACCGCAATTTTACAATTGTTACCACTGACGTTGTCTGAATTAAATAAATTCGGAATTGCGTTTGATAATTGGAGTGAATGTGCTTGGAGGGGCTTTTTCCCAAGAATATATGATCAAAACCAGCGTCCCCAAATAGCCTATTCAAATTACTTTCAAACGTACGTCGAAAAAGACGTTCGACAATTAGTAAATATTAAAGATCTAACATTATTTGAAAAACTAATTCGAATCTTGGCTGGACGAGTAGGACAAATTGTTGATTACGCTTCTATGGCGAATGATGTAGGTGTGGATGCTAAAACAATTAAAAATTGGATATCGATATTAGAAGCCTCGTTTATCATTTTCAGGCTATCACCCTATCACAACAATTTCGGGAAAAGGGTTATTAAATCTCCAAAAATATATTTTACAGACGTGGGGTTGTTAACCTTTTTACTTAAAATATCAAAACCAGATCAGGTGCTTCGGGATCCCTTGGTTGGAAACATTTTTGAAAACCTTGTAGTCATTGAATTATTAAAATCGAGATTAAATAAAGGACTGACTTCGAATTTGTATTTTTACCGAGACGAAAATGGATTTGAAATTGATATTATTTTAGATCATGGCAGAAAATTTACAGCCATTGAGATTAAATCAGCTCAAACTTTTAATACGGATTTAATAAAAAATCTTAAAAAAATAACTAAAATTTCAAATCAAATAGACAATAATGTTTTAGTGTATAACGGAAAACCAGCACAAATAGATGAAGTTAAGATGGTCCCTTTTGATGAGATCGGTAAAATCAAAAACGATTTTTAAATTTAAACGGACCCACCCCTTTATCACTTGATAAAAAAGCAAAAAATCCACCTACAGTTTATGCTTACTCGTATGATACTTATTCCTGGTGGCAAAAAGAAATGAGAAAAGATTCGCTGGATATGGCTCATTAGGTATAAGGGCCCAAGTCGAAGCTACAATAGTTGTGCATCAAAGTAAGACGATAATAACCTGCAAATGCAAGTAGCTATTTATATTGAGTTAAAATAAAGTCATAATTTATTCACACTACAAACACAGAAGTAAAATAGTTCTTGGCTATAGTTATATTATGACTATTACACAAAGTAACAACGTATTTTCAGTGTCCTCAGAGATGATTCAAACGAATCGACCGTTGGATTTTGAGATTTATATAAATTCATCGGGTCGAATCGGTTATGACCGATTTGTTCGAATTGTTAAGCAGGGGTATCGTTTACAGGCCAATGAGCTACATGAATTGAAAAAACGATTCACGAATTTATATGTTCTAGAGTCGCAACGAAATCGTTTTGTAAAGTCGTTTGTAAACAATCATGATGCAGCCATAGATACTAAGACAGGTGTCGTGCGTGAAACAATTTTTAGACATTTAGGAGAAGTCTTTCATGACCCCCATCACTTAAACTCTGATGTGTTATGCAAAACACTAGAGGGCTGTCGAGAATCTGTCGAATCACTTATTACCGTTATCAAGCAAGAAGAAGTGATGGACATACAAAGATTAATTGCTAAGTTGGGTTCACATGATTTTTATACCTTAGACCACAGTATTAATGTGGCCATGTATTGTTTGTCATTTTATAAAATGATTAAGCCAAATGCGACTGATTCGGAGCTTATGATTGCGGGGCTGGGTGGGTTGCTACATGATCTAGGTAAAACGAAATTACCAACCAGCTTAATTAATAATCCCAACAAATTGAGCGAGGAAGAATTTGCAGAAATAAAACGACATCCAGGTTGGGGTAAGCTTTTGATTGAAGATCCTAGGCACCACGTCCCTAATTTGGCCAATCATATTATTTCTAAAGTGATTTACCAGCATCATGAAAATTATGATGGCTCTGGATATCCGAATAACATCCAAGGGGAAAATATTCATATTCTGGCAAGACTTACTTCATTTGCTGATTTTTATGATGCGATCACCACCAAGCGCACCTATCACGACCCACTAGATCCTGAAGAAGCACTGAATTTAATTCGCAATAGTTCAGGAAAAAAAATTGATCCTAAGTTATTCAAAATATTTTCAGGTCATATGTGTGATCATCATCATTTGCATATTGATGATGGATATGAGCGCTGTGTTTCGATTAACTTTGATCCCTGTCAACCCTCGATTCAGATTTAATAGAATGATTTTGGATCAAGGTAGTCATCAAACGAATCAATTCGTCTTTGCGAAAGGGTTTACTCAGGTAGGCATCGCAGCCTACTTCTAGGCAACGATCACGATCAGAATTGAAAGCACTCGCTGTCACTGCAATGATTGGAGTGTGTGCCATTTTATTGTCATACTCTATTTTTCGAATGGCTATCACAGAATCATACCCGTTTAAAATTGGCATTTGCATGTCCATCAAAATTATTGAATAAGATTTTTTCTTAAATGCAGAGATAGCATCCGCACCGTTTTCTACATAATCTATATTGCACTTTGAGTTACGTAGAAACAGTCCTATCAATCGTCGATTATCCTCAGAGTCTTCCACAATTAGTACATGGCCTAAATCGATACTCGGTACAGGGTTTTTGTCTAGCTTTGGCATTGACAGTGGTATTTCTTTTGACTGCGTTTGTAGGCTTAGATCTAGCAGAATTGAAAACTGAAATGTGCTGCCCACATTCGGAATACTTTCGACAGAAATTTGTCCTCCCATGGCTTCTATTAGTTTTTTAGAAATAGCTAATCCAAGACCTGTGCCTCCATATTTCCGTGTATTAGAATTATCAATCTGAGAAAAATTTTGAAATAAAAGATTAACCTTGTTGGCGGGTATACCAATACCTGTATCATGTATTTTTGCAGTTAAGGAAATTCTAGAGTCTGTTATTTTATGTGTAAGGACCTCAACTGTGATCTGTCCTTTTTCTGTGAATTTAATGGCATTGTTAATTAAATTAATAAAAATACGTAATAGTTTATTTGGATCTCCGATGACTTTTTGGGGGGATTCTAATGCTAACTTAAATTTTAAATTGAGATTCTTTTTCTCTGCCGAGCTTTTTAAAAGCTGCTCTACTCGGTAGACGACATTATATAAATCAAATTCTTCTAAGTTGAGTTCTGTAAATCCAGCCTCAATCCGGCTTAAATCCAGTATGTCATTTATTAAACGCAACAAGTGTTCACCAGCTCCGCGAATGATACCAGTAAATTGTGCTTGCTCTGAATTTAATTTAGTCTCCGATAGTAACTCGGTCATACCGATTATTGAATTCATAGGTGTTCGTATTTCATGGCTCATATTGGCTATGAACTGACTTTTAGCGATATTGGCGGCTTCAGCTGCTGCTTTTGCAATGGCTAGTTCTTTATTTTTTTCATCTAGCTCTTTATAGGGTGTTTGAATACTTTCTTTAAATAGTGCTCGATAAAAGTAACAATACGATATGACTTTATAAATATGACCACTAAAATTGTACAAATCAGTGTGTTTGGTAAATACGATAAAAAATAGCTCACTAAGAATCATCACAGCGATCGCCATAATGATATTCTCTATGTCGTAACTTTTTTTAAGCATAACTGCGTTTCGTGAAATAAATAAAAATGCAAAAAGTAAAATCACGATAATCGCAACTTCCGCCATTTTTTTAAACGGAGTGGGACCTACACCTTCGACGAAATTCTTTGGAAAAAATTCAAGATGATTTAATCCCAACCAAGCTATCAGTCCAGTGACAGAAACAAATGATACCAGGACACGTAATTTAATTTTTTTATCAATTAGAATTTTTGGAGTACTTTAAGGATCACAGAATATTAAATTCAAAATTTCACACAAAAGAATTTTTTACTAACTTGTGGAGAACAATCTCTAAAGGTGAGGTCTGGCACGGAGAAGTAAAAAATAAAACCAAAGATGGTAATTATTATTGGGTAGATACCACAATATATCCAGTCAAGGATGCAAATGGTAAACCTAAAAAATATGTCGCCATTCGCTTTGATATTACAGATAAAAAGAAAGCTCTAGAAGATTTGCAGACGGCTACGGAAAATGCAAAAAAAATTGCAAAATTAAAGGCGGATTTTTTATCAAGTATGAGTCACGAGATCAGAACGCCATTAAATGCAATCATTGGAATATCTGATTTATTGGCTGAAACTAATTTAACTCCAGACCAAAAAAAATATGTGAGTGTATTTCAGCGATCTGGCAATAGCTTGATGCAAATAATTAACGACGTCCTTGATATTTCAAAAATCGAAGCTGGGCAAATACATTTGGAGGAAAAGCCTGTAGATTTGAAATCTTTGGTAGAGGAAGTTTGCGAGCTCATTGCCCCTAGTGCTGAAAAAAAAGGACTGGCTGTGAAAACTTTTATTGATCCAGATTGTCCAACTAAGGTGATGGGAGATTTTTTACGTATCAAACAAGTGATTGTGGCACTCACTGCTTTTGCGCTGCAAGAAGAAGAGAAAAAAACGGTGATGGCAGGTTGTGATATGCATTTATCTAAGCCAGTGAAAAAGCAAACTTTATTAGATTGCATACAGTCGATAACCGTATCTAGGCCCTTGCAGAAGATTTCTTAATAGCAAAAAATTTATTTTGATAAATTAGTTTGTTAATAAGGTAATCCCCAAGTAGCCTAATTCAAATGACGAAAGAACAACACTTGTTATTAGACCTTGTATTAGCTGCTGATGATATTATTTTGAAACAAAATGATATTCTCAAACTACGCGAACAGCTAATACAAGATTTGAAATTGTTAAACTATTTGGAAATGGCACAATTTTATATTTATTCGGCTCACTTAATTACCTTGATAAATTTTATTTCAGAAGAGTACTGGCTAGCACAAAAGAAACAGTTGTCAGGCCAAGTTTCATTTAAGGATTTTTTGGATCCTTATTTGAAAGTAGAGTTAAGCTCAATTCATTTTCTACACGATTATCTTAGAAATACTTCAGTACCCAAGCTTAAAAATCTAATTAAGCATGCGCAAGTTTTTGTGCAGGCGATTTTAGTTCTTATCAAGCAGCAAGAAAGTATTAATCAAAAGGAATTTGCAACAAAAGCTTTACAGGAAATGTCTGTTCTTTATAATTTTGAGAATGACCTCAATAAAAAACTAAGTCTATTACAGCAAAATACAAATTGGTCGAATTATCGAACCTTCGATGATATGGATATTCTATTTAATTTAGACTATACATTGGATATTGGCATGCGCACAAATATGATGACCAATGAAAGGCTGTACGAAGGTGCCGGAGTTGGTGTTCAATCGGGTTATTCCAATATTATTCTGGCCTTAAATTATTTAAATCCACCGATGGGATCAACATTGGTGGATCTTGGTTCAGGTTATGGCCGAGTAGGGTTAACGCTTGGACTTATGCGAACGGATATGAATTTTTTAGGATTTGAATATGTAAAACATCGAGTAGATGTGGCTAATTTAACTTGCAAAAAATTTGAACTCTGTCAAAAAATACATTTTTATCATCAAGATTTGTCTGATCCAGAATTTTTATTACCTGATGCTGAAATATATTATCTATACGATCCATTTAGTCGACAGACATACGAATTTATTTTGCAACAGCTAATAAACCTAAGTCATACTAAGAAAATTACAATTGTGACAAAGGGAAATGCTAAGGAGTGGTTCATGCCAATATCGATTGAAAATAAATGGCAACAGCCGACACATTTTGAAAATAGTAATATTTGTATTTTTCAAAACTAGTGCCTTTGCTAGGTTGTATAACGAAATAAACCGCTTTTAGTAGAAAATACAAATATTCTGCGGCGATCAGCGACGATCCTTGCGCCCTTTCATAAAACCGAGTACTTTTGGCGACCATGTCAAATAATACAAAAGAACTTCAAAAAGCAGTTTTGGTTGGAATTCAATTACCTCGAGTTTCTACGAATGAGTTTAATGGCTCTTTGCAAGAGCTAACTCGACTTGTGAATACTCTTGGATATCAAGTCATCGGGCAAGTGACGCAAAAGCGGAGTTCGGAAAAAACTGCGAATGTATTAGGTGATGGAAAGTTAATGGAATTGGCCGCATGGACGGGTGGTTCTGGAAAAGTCGCAGCACTGGTAGATCACAAAAAATCAAAAGCAGCACTAAAGTGGGAAAAAGAAAAACTAGAACAACAGGAAAACTTGGACGATGCTGAACAGGTTTTTCCAGACGACGAACAGTCAGAGTATGATTCTGAACTAGAAGATATTTTAAATGACGTTGAAGTATTTCCTGAAGATGAATCCTCTACAACAACCGCAACAACGCCGCTGGCCCCAACGGATAAAGCCGACATCGTCATCGTAGACTGTGATTTATCGCCATCGCAATTAAGAAATTTAGAAACCGCTACGGGAGTTTCCGTATTAGATCGTACAGGCGTGATCATCGAAATATTCAGTCGTCATGCACGAACAAAAGCGGCGCGATTGCAGGTTGAAATTGCTCGCTTAACTTATGTAGCCCCACGATTGCGTGAAAGTCAGACGGGTGGAGATCGTCAAGGGGGAGGCGTTGGTGGTAAGGGCGCTGGCGAAACAAGCCTTGAACTTGATAAGCGAAGAATACGTGATCGAATTAAAGAATTAAAGACAGAGCTTGCTGGAATTGGAAATGAGCACGAAGTTCGTCGCGCCCGTCGTGGACAAGAAAGCACGGTCGCACTTGTCGGTTACACGAATGCTGGAAAGTCTTCATTGATGCGAGCCTTGACGGGCAGTGATATCTTAGTCGCAGATAAACTATTCGCCACGCTGGATACAACCATTCGACCACTTTATCCAGAATCAAGACCCAAAGTTTTAATTTCAGATACTGTGGGTTTTATCAAAAAACTACCACATGATTTAGTGGCTTCATTTAAATCTACTCTCGATGAGGCCTTGCACGCCTCATTGTTATTGTATGTTGTAGACAGCTCTGATCTATCATTTCGATCGCAGTTAGCCGTGACACAAAAAGTGTTGGGTGAAGTCGGAGCCACAGATGTGCCTCATCTGTTGATTTTAAATAAGCGAGACAATCTGTCGGAAGAGCAACAATTATCTCTACAGCAAGAGTATCCAGATGCGATATTGATTTCGACTCGTAATAAAGAGGACCTACAAAATTTGCGTGATAAGATTTTAACCTATTTTGAAACTGATATGGTGGATGCAGATTTATTTATTCCGTACATGTCACAAGGTCTTATTGGCGAAGTACGCACTAAAGTGCGAGTACTGTCAGAGTCCTATGATGAAAATGGATTAACTTTGAAAATTAGGACTCCGACTGAATTACTTGCTAAGTTTAAAAATAAAATACAAAAAAGTCTGACAACGTCTGAAGACGACGAAGATTAGTATTCACACCATTTTCAATAAATAATACCAATCCCACTAAATAATTCCCCAGCGTTGCTGTTGGATTGGCGCCGCTTAATCGGCGCAGTACTTTCGTCGTATTACAATACAACTTCATGCTTGCACCTTGGGGAATTATCTATTGGAGATGGTGTTATTATCTTTTTTTTCTGGGATTCATGAATATCCCTTTTGGTTTTGGTCCTTTGCGATTGGCAGGATTAAACTTCGCTTGGGATTTTACTGCAGATCTAGCAAAAGCTTTCTTCTCCTTTTTTTGAGATTCTTCTTTGGCTAATTTCACTGCGACTTTTGCGGCTACAGCCTTTGATTTTAAAAACTCGGGTTTTGTTTTCACATTTATTTTAATTGCAGCAGAACTACCAACAGTTGACGAGGTCGCCGTTTTTGACTTTGGATTATTCGCTGCAGTTTTTGCATGTTCTGTTGTGACAGATTGTTTATCAGTTGTTTTGGAGATGGTGTGACCACGATGTTTCGCGTTCAAGACGGACCTGGGCTCTAGCTTTTTACCTTCTAATTTTGCAATTAGGGGCTGATCTCGTTCTGTGACTAAGTTAATAACCAGGCCGGCACGACCAGCACGTGCTGTACGTCCTACGCGGTGTAAATAATTTTCCATAATTTTTGGTAAGTGATAATTGATGACTCTACCAACGTGCTCTAAATCTAATCCTCGTGATGCTAAATCTGTCGATATCATTAAATCCACTTTACCATCACGGAATTTTCGTAAACTTGTACGGCGTTCACTTTTATCCATTTCACCGCGATAAATAGTACAAAGATATCCTTTGTCTGTTAGCTCTTTGGCTAATTTATCACACTGTTCTCGAGTGTTAGTAAATACCAATGTACCACCATCAACTGGTTGATCTAATATTTTTTCAAAAATAGGCCATCTTTTACCGTCTAATACGATTCTATTTTGCGTGACTAATGTTTTTACCACTTTACCACTGCCAGAACTACGAACGACTTCGGCGTTTGCAAACATGGTATTCATCATGTCTTGTACTGCAGGTGAAACCGTCGCTGAAAATAATGCTAATTGAGTGCCCTTGGGACAAGCGGCATAAATGGTTTTTGAGTCTGGTAAAAAACCTTTATCAATCATTTGGTCAGCTTCATCGAATATCAACATTTTGACATCGGTTAAATCAATTAGACTTTGCTCCATCAGCTGCACTAAACGACCAGGTGTAGCGATCAATATTTCAAATAATCCGGAAACATTTCGAATCGAGTGCTCCATAGACATTCCACCAAGTGCAGGTCTAACCCTTAGGCGTGTTTTGTGAGTCAAGGTTTTTAAAACTTTTGAAACTTGTTCGCCTAAATCTCTGGTGGGAGTGATAATGATCGCACGAGGACTTTTTAAATTAACGATAGGTTGCCCATCATTTTCTAGTGATTTTAAAATATGTAACATGGGTAATGAGTAAGTCAGTGTTTTACCACTGCCAGTTTCTGAAACGCCCACGACAGACTGACCAGACATCAACAAGGGGATCGCTTGAATTTGAATTTCAGTGGGTTTGAAAATTTTTCTATCTTTTAAAGATTCAAGAAGTGAGTTTAATAGACCAAAATCAGAGAATGTATTCATTTTGAAAATTTCCTTATGAAAAGCGCTTTGTTAGAACAAGCTTTATCACAGCTGCCTTCATTCGACTAGGGCTAATTATGGGAAAACCCATTTTGAAGCGAATCTTGTTTTATGTATTAACTGAAGATCGGTTTGGCTGTTTTGCAAGATAAGTGCTTTCCAAGTTCTGGCCGGTATATTCGGTGACCATAAATGTGTCGCTAGTGCTGTGATCATAGCCGTGGCCTGCGAAGTTCCTGACATCTTACCAGTCGTCTGACCTTGCAAATGAGAAGGCAAGGCAGACAAAACATCATGACCCAAACCAGCTATATCGACTTTAGTTTCGCTATAGTTACTGGCGTTCATCAATTGATGGTAACGATTAATGGCGGCCACAGATACGATATTCGATAAATTGTAACTGGCAGGATAAAAAGGAACGGAGTCTAATTTTGCTCCCTCATTTCCAGCGGCTGCGATAACTAAAATATTTTTTGCAGCGGCTTGAATGAGTGAATTTTTTTCATCAAAGTCAGGGGTCAGACCTCCGCCAGAATAGTTAATTACTTGCGCTCCCATTTTTGTCGCATACGCGATGGCCTTCGCTGTTGCGGCCAAGGGCGAGATTTTTGAGTGCTCATCATAGATTTTTAAAATCATCATCTGAACTTGTGGACGGGCTTTATTGGCAATGATTCCGGCGATGTGCGTTCCATGCCCATTATTATCGGCTAAATCAGAATCAGAATTGGCAAAATTCCATCCGTGAACATCGTCAATATACCCATTGCCATCGTCATCAATTTGATTTGTTTGTTTGTCGTGACCATTGATATCGAGTCCAATTTCGCCGGCATTTTGCCATAAATTTTTTGCGATCCAGGGATGTTGTGTATCTACTCCTGTATCAACGATTGCGACAATAGGAAAATCCTGTCGATTCGTAGCTTTTTTTATGATTAAGTCATTCACGGAAGATGTGGTGTCCCTTGTTAAAGAACTGTTTTTTCGACTATCTTTAATTGTCTTCTTAGACAAAAAGAAATCTTTCGTAAAAATAGTCATTGAAGCGATTGTTATCAATATAAATGTATATATTACTTGTTTCATGTCTTAACCTCTTTACTTTAATAAGTGCTTATTATTTTTGATTTCCATTAGATAATTTCCAGCTGTATCAAAAACGAAAATTTGAGTCTTATTTTGCAGTAAATATTTGTGATCTGCAGACATAAGAAGTTTGTAATTTTTATGAAGACTGGACCATTCGGTCGACCAAGTAGATCTACGTATAAACTTGATAGGAATTTTTAAATGACAATCTAAAAATATAAAAGCGTCGTCATAAATTTCTATTCTTTTATCATTATTGGAACAATGTAGGTCTGAACGAAGACCAAAATACAAAGCCTGTTTGTTTTTTTGAAACAGAATGTCTTGAAATTCCTTTCTTAGTTTTTCAGTCTGTAAATAGTAATCAACCTTTTTATTCATATTTACATTAGCAATATTGGCGATCGATACATTTGGTAGTATAAAAATAAAAATAAAATTAATAAGAAACTTCATTTGCGCCCCCGTAGTCCTTATCCGTAAAGCAATTTAAATACCTGGACTAGGGTAAGGTAAAAACGATTTGAGACAGTTCTAAGTGTTAGCTGTATGTAAACATGACACCTGCTCATATTTTTTAAACAACTGTCTTATAAATATACACGTCAAAGAAATTATATCGCTTTTGATCAGTGGATTCCTTTATATCGACTTTCGCCCTATGCATTGGTCGTTGGATTCGGCCGATATATGAATGTTCAAGGAGTCATGCGTGAAACAATGGGTGAAGAAATTATTTTTGCAATTTGATCTAGATCCAAAACACAAAACTGGAGAAGTCGTAGAGATCTCGGAAGATCGATCGACCTTGCTTTTTATTTTAGATATTTACAACAAGCATCTGATCGAAATCGAAAATCATTCTGTACGTAAAGTTCGATCTGCATTAGACGAATTAACGAAGTCGCTATTAAATCCACCTCCCGGAAAGTTAGAAGACATTTTATTTCAAGTCAGGCAATTCTTTTCCAGCTATCGCATAGATGAAACGACCTACATTCAAAATACTTTTGATGATTTTAAGAAAATTATTTGGGAATTTGCAGATCAACTTGCTGAAGACATTCGTCAAGATCAAAAAGCGGATCAAGTGTTAGATGGAAGTTTGAATCAACTGAAAGACGCTGTTGAATCTAACTCCATCGAAGAGCTACGAAGTAAATCTAAAGAATTTATCCATCATTACTCTAGTTATCAAACTCAAAAAGATGTTCGCAAGCAGAAGCGAATCACCTCGGTTAAAAAGAATTTAGACTTAGTCAAAAAGCAATTAATGGAAGCCAATGTGAGTATGAGGCAAGACCACTTAACCAAGGCTTTTAATCGAAAAAGTTTTGATGAGCAGATTAATCATGCTTATCAGATGCATGCTTTAGACAAAGTCCCTGTTACGCTGATGAGTTTTGATATCGACCACTTTAAAAAAATTAATGATACCTATGGGCATGATGTTGGTGATTTTATCCTAAAAGAATGTGTAGCTTTGTTAAAAAAAATATTCGCACGCGAAAAAGATGTGGTTGCCAGATTAGGTGGTGAAGAATTCGCGGTTTTGCTGCCTGATTATAATGTCGAGCACGCTCAGAAAAAAGCAGAAGAAGTTTTACAATTGGTACGCAAGGAAACATTCGTACATGGTACTAATCAAATTAAATTTACAATCTCAATTGGGATAGCTTCTTTGGTGGATAATGAAAATATAGCGACTTGGATGAAAAGGGTCGATGTGGCCTTATATCACTCCAAGCAAACTGGTCGCGATCGCTATACCATAGCCCCTGATCGATTATTAGAGAAAGTGGCGTAATATGAATACTTTTGTAAATATAAAAAAATTAAGTTCTGTTTTTGTAGTAGATCCCTTTGGTGCTAAAGTTTTGATATCTAGTTTTTGGCAATCGAATCCGGCGATAGTTGTTTTTCTTAGAAGCTTTGCTTGCTCTGCTTGTCGGGGAGCAGCTTCGGATGTATGGGCGCAACGAGATAAGTTAGGTGCCAATGGAACAAAAATAGTTTTTGTTGGTAATGGATCACCAGAAGCCATTCAGGATTTTAAAGAAGAATTAAAGATTCAGTCTGCTCCGGTTTATACTGATCCAACTTTGGAAAGTTTTAAAGCATGTGGTTTTAAAATGTCTGCGATGAACTATTATTCTGGAGAAGGTAAAATTAATATCGATAAATATGTTGCGAAAGGCTTTCCAGAAAAGCAAGTCAAGGGTGCTTTCGCAGGCGATGGTTTACAGTTGGGCGGCATTGTAGCTATTCGCCCTGTGGATCAAGTGACATATCATTATATAAGCCAAGTTGCTGGCGACTATCCTGAAAAAATTACTTAAGTTCAATATTCAAAGGAGTACCTTTGTACTCTGCATTTTTTTGTAAGTCCTCAACAAGAAGTGTAATATCAAGATCTCGAATTTTTTTATAGCGAGTAAAATCTATTAATAACTTTGTCTTTAGTGGCGAGCGATCACAATGAATCGAATACTGTGCAATCCAATCTGAATGGTGGCTATCGGCTTCACTTTGTTGAGCTAGTTGTTCTTTTGTAAACTGACAATTTAAAGAAGTGTCAAAGATTATCATCTTATTAATTTCTGTTTCAAATATTTGCATGTTTGCTGCAAGTATTTTTTTGTCGGCTTCTGATTTTGCATTATGCTCAAATCCCAAAATGGATTCAGCTGCAATTTTAAATTCGATTTTTCCAGAATTCTTTTCAAACGCAATCGACAGACTTCCAGATCCATGTGAGTGGGCTTGATGTTCACGGTGAATAGGTGGATTTTTGCGCTGTGCTTGTGCGCTAATGGCTAATAAAATAATAATAAATGTAATTTTCTTCATAAGACCTCACCAGATCGTAAATACTATACACTATTTCAGATTCAGCCAAGCGCAATTTACATGAAAACAAATGTTAGAGATTACTATTTAAATTGCCTATTATTTTTATATTTTTCTACGGCTTCTTTTTCATTGCTCGCTATTTCAACTTGAAAATTCATTTTAGACAAGTAGTGTCGCATCAGCATGACGTTGTCCTCTGAATCGTCAGCAATTAATATTTTTAAAACGCGGTTGTCAAAAGTTGGTATTGCAACGTCTGGAGTTGAATTTTCTTTTCCAATTTCTAGATGTAACTGAAAATAAAAACGCGTGCCTTTGCCTTCGATGCTTTCCACCTGAATTGTCTCACCCATTAAGTCCAACAATTTTTCTGCTGGGATCCCGCACCTGTATCAATTACTGAGACAATCAATGGCCTGGGTTTGGGTCTTGCATGTTTTTATCGATTTGTAGTTTTACGTAACCAGTTCCTGTGAACTTTATACGAAGTCTCAATTTGAGACGCATAACCTGTTGGGCGTTAGTTTGTGGCATAGGTGTCGCATTAGACTTCAGATAGAAATCTGGAGGTTTTCGTGATCGATATAGCAGCTTTAAATAAAAAAATAAAAAATAAGCTGTCGCATGTTGAAAGAGTGTTTAGCGTTTTTGCGCCTATGTTAAACTTTTTGACATCCAAAAAACACCTATCAAAACTATTTAGTCTACTTAGTGCAGCGGTTAGGGTAGTGGTGACTTTTTCATTTTGTGCTATTTTAATTGTAGCATGCCATCCAAAAAATCGTGAAGCTCAACTGCCTTTGAATGATGAAAAAGATTTATTATTGATTGCAGATTATGATCAAAAAGAATTCGATTTAGATGCTCGCAATTTATTGGACTCACCTTTGGCGCAAAAGGAAGTGTCGACAGCCAACGCCCACAATATTGATAAAGGTTTTGGATATGTGAACTATGAAACAAAGTCAGATTTAATGGCTGATGTGCCAGTCATCGGGCAAGCCAATAAAAAGTATAAAATTAAATACGTGATTGATGGTAAGTGGCTTAGGATTTATAAAATAGCAGATCTTAAAGAATTATCAACTAGTGAGCAAACCTATTCGACACCGGCTAATATTGTCGAAGGAAAACTAAAAATAGTTTCGCCATCAGCAACAAAAAGCTCTAAGAACAACAAAGAAAGACAACATCTAAAACAAGACTCTAGTAAATTAACACCAGAAAATAATATACTAATGAAAACCCCGTTGGTTGCATACATTATTACTGGGTTCTACAAAGTTGAAGTCGAAAAAGATCAAAATGGTGATGCAACGACTAGATTACAGCTAATTAGCGAATCAAGCAAAGAACAAGCAACACACTTTAAACTGGATCTGCTAAGTAAAGAAATATTTAAGGACTTGCAAAAATCCGAATACTTTCCAAAATCTTATTTTAACGGAGAGTGGTATTATGGTTCCACCATTGAAAGCTCAAGCTTCAGACATACTGATATAGAAAGCTTTACACATTATCCAATAGCTTCAGCAAAAATTAAGTTCGCAATTACACGTCAAGAGCTTATAGCATTAGATTTAAATGTTCCAAGTTCTGTATTGCAGTCAGCATTAAAATCAGGTTCTGAAAAAGAGCTACAAGATTTACCTACAGTTTTAGTAATTCCTTCACAGCTGAACAGTTTTAAAGAGTTTTTTAGCAATAACGCAACTTCATTTCAAGAAGAGCTAAATAAAGAGACAGGCTCACAAAATGCGGATTATATTCACTTAAGTTTAAGAAATACAATGACCCCATTTTTTAATTCAGATCGATACGATTTGTCGGACATAATTGTTGAAAATGATTATTTCCAATTTACATTATTAGACAAAGAAAGTAGCTATAAAATAATTCATTCATTTTACAGAACAGATTCTTATCGTAACAATCCGAACAACGTCACAAATTCAAATAAGAACTATCAAAAAATGACGTTAACTAAAGAGATGAGTAAAAAAATGGGTTTTCTTTCGATTTTTGAAAATACAGTTAAAGATGTATTTGAAACAGAAAATTCAATTGATAAAAAAAGATTAGTCGTTCGTTTTAATCCAGAACGAAAAAAAATAGTTTATAATTTTTCAAAAAATACTCCAGAGTGGATAAAACCACTTGCTAGAAATGCAGTGGAAAGTTGGAATACTGCTTTTAAATTCAATGGATTGCAAACACAAATTGAAGTAGACGAAACAAAAATAGTCGACGAAGGCGATGTAAGATATAACATATTAAATCTGTATGAGGACATTGAAAACAAAAATGATTATGCTGGTATGGCATATTCATTAGTAGATACAACTAGTGGAGAGGTTATATCTGCATGGACAAATGTGAATATTAGAAGTATGTTGGATGAATTTAAAAGACAGTTAGTAAAGTACTATCTAAGAAATGACAAAGATATATACTACGATGGATTTTTAAATGAAAATGAGATTTTAAATCCAAGCCAGTTGAAAATGAATACTGATTTGCAAAAACTTTCAACCGTAGAATCTGTTCAAAATATTCTCGCAAATAATTTTAAATTGTATAGTGCCAATTCTGTACCTGGTACACGTACGAATGTTAAAGTTGCACAGACTGACGAAAAAAACGTATCTAAACTGCAACCTAGATTTCAGAAATACATATCATCTCTAGATAATTCGTTATGGACACATGAGAGCATGCACGATAGAATAAAGAAAATTAATCCACAATTAAAAGAAAAAATCGAATCGATTGGCGAGTGCCAAGTTATAGATTCTGAGATTAGTAAAATTTCCGAAGCTTCTAGTGTACTATCTTGGATGAAGCAGAACACTTTAGCTGTTGATCTATGTGCTAGGCAAATAGCCCAAAATGATCTAATGTATACTTTTCTGCATGAGTTAGGACATAATTTTGGTTTACACCATAATTTTGCAGCCTCGGCCGACGCAAAAAATTATCCAATGGATAAAAAGGCCATGCGATCCAGTAGCGTAATGGATTATATATCAATTGATGATGTACTAAAGAACATTGAATTAGGACCATATGATTTAGCTATTTCAAAATACATTTATAGTGGAAAGTTAGATGACCATTCTTTCCTTTTTTGCTCTGAGGAAGATCTGAAATACAGAACAAATCTTTTATGTGATGCATTTGACTCGGGATCTAAGCCTATCGAAATTCTAGAAAATACAATTAATAATTACAACAATGAATTTCAAGAAGGTCATGTTCGCCATTTTTCAGCAGAAAGATTTCCATTTCACCCAGTTGTTAGAAGATTTCAGTATTTACTCAAAATAAAAAGTTTTTATGAGCAGTGGCGAATGCAAGTAGCACGATTTTTAAATAAAGACGATATTTACTTGGAAAAGTTTGATAATAAACAATTTCAACTATGGCTGCATGAAACTTACAAGAATAATTCTGAATTCAAAAAAGTTTATGATTATTATTACTTGGCCGCAGAAAAATCATTTTTATTTTTGAAGCAAATTGCCTTTTCCCCAGACCATTACTGCGTCGTCAAAGACAAGTCTGATGCTGTAATAACTATTATTCCATTTGCAAATATTTATAGTAGTTTTGATACTGATAATGATCTACCAATAAATTGTAAAGACAGTAAGGTTGTAGATATCCTTAAAAGGAAATATCCAAATCTGGCTAAAGTCGACGAATTTGGATATAATTTGAATGATTATTATAGAAAAACTTACGCTGATAGATTTGCTTATTCTCCAGATGTTTGGGGAATAATCTATGACAGATACGTAGCTATGTATTTGTTAACCAACAGAAGTGTTCAAAATTGGAATCTACGCGACAGTAAAATATTTCCGAATTACATTGATGATCCTCGATTTAAGAAAGAAATAGAGCAGTCATTAATGGATCGAATTATTAAGGGTGCAAAAGATAAATCAGGAAATCACTATCAATATTTTTCAAATGAAAGATCTATACTAACTGATTTTTATTCGGAATTTTTTGAAGCCTTGAAGGTGCCTGAAAAGCATGAGTCCAACAATATGCGAATGGTGCGCTTTAGATTGTTGGAACCAAATAAAAGCAGTAATCTTGAAAGTAGTGATGCATTTGGATTTGGTATTAACATTAATGGAGTCAACTACACGCCAGCACAAGATAGCGAAGTATCTAAGTCTATTTTAAGCTCGTATAATTATCTTATTTATTTACGAGCTACGGCGGACGATAAAAAACAAATCATAGAAGAATTGCAAAAGTTCAAGGAGCATCTAAAAACATTTAATAATCTTCAAGAAATGACGGTTGAAAAGTTAATTAGCACACATTTTGACTTAATGCGAATTACCAAGGTAAAAACTTATTTCTTCTTAAAATACTTAGAGTTCTTTTTTGGATCACAAAAAGACATATATATTGAGTATTTTAATACAATGAGTGCTGATTATTTAAATGTAACCGAATATAATAGCACTAATTTTTATGAGTTTTTAAAAAGGTACCCCAATCTTAAAGGTAAAACTCTTAACATGGACAAAGTTTTACAAGAGTTGGAAGTAAACTTTTCCAAAGCGTTAATTCAGATTAATAAAGACGCGCAGAAATTTATTGAAAATCGCACAGAGCTTCAAGCACAGATAGATTTATTGTACGCCATTGCAACTGTAAATATTCACTAAATTTCTTTTAATTTTAATTCATTAAGCTGTGCCAGTTGATACTGGCCAAACTGACCTTCGAAAAGACAGCGAAGTAAAGGGTCTTCCATTAAATCTGTGTTTTGAATTTTATTTTCTATGTTGGGACTAAATTGTGTGTCGTTGATTCTGACATACATTGAAGACAAAGACTCGCCATTGGTAAGGGCCGCATACATTTTAAATGCGGGAACTTCAGTTAACCAATGTATCTGAGCAGGCTTATCGATTAACCTCATTTCACTTGATATTATTTGATAGAAATAATTTATAGCTTGTACTTCATGATCTAATATCGACAATTGCCAATTAGGACAATCGTTAAAATAGGATTCATCTGGAATTGATAACTGTTGATAGATTTCTAATATTTTTTTAGTGCAGTAAATATCTATTATTTTCATCTCTGGTTCGGAAATTGGATTAAAATGTTTGGCAACTTCTGAAGCGAGAGGTATTTCAACATAAGGGTTATATTCATAATCAACCTCTTGATCACCAATAGGAATGACCCATGGTAACGAATCACTGGGTTGAAAGCAATGCTGGTTCAACATAATGGATGTTGATGGATTCATACGAATCACTTGTGCTGTAGGAAGAGCTTCGTTTATTTCATGTTGGAATTGCTTATATGTGATTGGGAAAAAAATATTTTTATACCAAGACCATGATTCATGAATAAACTGACAAGAGCTAGGTACTATGTATTTTGGTTTTAAAATTTTCAATTGTTGGATCCATTCAGGTGGTAAAGATTGTTTGGAAATCGTAACCTTAGAAGGAGAAATGACCTCTAACTCTTGCATTGTCTGAAATGGCCATAGTATTAAATCCCACGGCGCATATTTGGCCAGTTGTTCTAAGGTGTCGTAGTCAATCCAAGAATCTACTACATTTAAAATATTTAATCCGGCGGCTTTGATATGAAAAATAGAATCAACATCAATATCCAAAGCGGGTCGTGGTATAACTTCAACTTGATTGATAACGACTGACTGATTTAATATTAACGGATTTACGTGAATAAACCCTAGTTGCTTGATCCAGTCCAATAATTGCGAATGTATACAAAAAATATATAAGGGAGTTTTTCGATCTAAATAATTTAAACTTTCTAATGAACAGTGATCATCGTGAAAGTGCGAAATAAAAATGGCATCAAATTTTAACTTTGGTATCATCTGATAATCAAAACGAACATCAGGAAATGCATAACAATTTCGACTAAATGGATTTTCAAATATAGTGTCGAATGCAATTTTGGTATTCATATATTCAAATACATAACCCGCATGTAAAATACGTGAAAGTTTAATCGCACTAGCCATGTTCGCATTCATCATCAAGATCCTTAATGTTTTAACGCCGAAGTTTATTAAAAGTTTTCTTAAGATAATATTGAGATTTTGCAACAATAAATCCAGAATTCTTAAAGATTACTTAAGATGAAGTTAACTCATCATGAAAATATCAATCCCGTCATGTGTTTTTGTTCAATAATTCATTAATCATTCGGCTTGAGCCATTTCCAATGCTGCATCTGGTTCCGCATGGTATCCAGGTTGTGAGATTCGATTGTCAACCGCGAGTCCATTTCTGTTTTCCATCAACACGTGACCCATAAAAGACATCTTTGCCGTTTGCCCCTTGGATTTTGTGTACAGTTTTGACTCGGGGTCTGTTGTTGACTCATGGGTTTCATTCGATCGCTTTTCCCCGTGGAAATTAACTGTTGGATTGCCGCTGCCGGCATCCCCGCCATGTGAAGGAGTTTCCTCGACCTTGACGTCATCTTTCTTTTGAAAAATTTTAAGACTTGCCCAGGCTTCAATCAGTGTTCCATCGACAGAAAAATGCTCACTGGATACCAAACCTCTTTTATTTGCAAGGGTCACAACCAATGTAAAAAATCTGTCTGCGATCTCGCCCTCAATCAATCGCATCCGATTCGTTGAAAAACTTGAACGATCCCAAACCTTGTCTGACATTCCAAGACCAACAAACCATCGATACAACAAATTATATCGAAGCTGTTCAACCAGCTGAGTCTCGCTGCGAATTGTGAATAAAACCTGAATCAACAATGCCTTCAAAAGCTGCTCTGGTGGCACCCCAGGGCGACCTGTAGATGAATAAAGACCGTCGAAGTCCGGCCACATTTCTTCCAAAATGGCTTCGACGAATTCCTTAATTTTCCGAAGGGGATGATTCTTTGGCACTGAATCTTCGAGTGAAATATAACTGAACATATCTTCTTGTTGGTCTTGTTTGTATCCGCGCATGGATTGGATCTTCATCCAGAACATCGAAAAGGTCAAATGGCCGGGTTTTTCACCGGCCTGCTAGTTGAGTTCTCCATAATTGCTGGGGCCGTTATATTGAATCATCCGGCGCTCTTCAAGTACTTTTGCAACAAAGTGTTGCAAGCGCTGCAACGATCAATTCGGTGCCCTGATTATCTTATATTTTTTAAATAGAAGGGTGCTAATTACTGATTTCTTTTAAAAAATACTTCTTATTTTTAGTATATCCTTGACTGAAAATAATTGGTTTTTTCATGCTAGCTAATTCCTTCAAATCTGACTCGGCTAGTCTTTTTGAGATTTTATTTTCTGTAAATATTAAGTAATCGGTTACAGAAAATTGCTTCACTTGGTTTTGATTAAGATGGGCTATGAACAGTTGAAATTGTTTGATTCTTTCTGTTTTGGATAGATGAGTTTTGTCTTTTTGTTGATACTTATTAATAGGAATATGAGTGGATAAGAATCCCCATTTTTTCCATATATTCAAACCATTCAATGATTCTTGTTTGATAAGAGAACCAGCGATAGGAAACTGTCCTACAAAAAAGACGCCATAAAATTTTGGTTTTATTTGATATTTAATAATTTCAAACCAATGATTGTATAGAATTCGCTTATTTGTAGGAATAATTTTTTTTAAAAATTCTAGATGAGCTATCAAAATTTCAGGTATTTGGCTTTTGATGTTCCAATATCTAATCCGCAAGGGATTGTATCTTTGCCAATGAATTTGTAAAAAATGAACTAACTGCTCAGACAGCCTGGGCTCGAATCGACTCCATAAAAGATACTGTATTAGCATTTTCGAATTAATTCGAATGGGCTCAGACTGCAATTGATTCATGGATTGCAAAATATCATCAGCACTTGGCCACTTTACAAAACTTAAATTTGGTTTATTCATAGGTTAAGCTCTTCCAGTAAGTCTTCTAGAAATACTTTTGCTTGTTTGGCATGAGGTGTATTTTTCTTTTCGTGTGCTTCAATATGCGAGTACACCATTTCGATATTTGCACCATTTTTTAATAACGATTTGGCATGAGGAATGTCTTTAGCTCTGTGAGCAAAGCATTTCATTATTAACATATCTTCTTTTCCTAATGCCAAGACCTCTAAATTTCTATTTTTAAAAACAGAAATCAATCGTGACGAATAATCTGATGGTAGAACGTATGTAAAACTTGAAAAATAAGGATTCATCCAATCCCCAGGAATATTTTGTTCTATTGCAATTTGATGAATAAAAGGTGACAAACTGGTCATCTCGATTCCCTTGGGAATGGCATCTATGTCTGTGGTAGCAATGGGAAACTTATGAGCTAAAATCATAGCCCCGCCGCCCCCCATAATTAAAGTCACGGGAGTAGAAATAAAATCACTTAAGCGAACCAAGGCTTGGATCATTTTTTCTTTGGAAAGCGGTTTTGTATTTGTGGTGTTCGTAGTCATGTAAATTCCCTCGAAGGCTAGTATATCATTACTTATTACGAAATTAAATATATTTTCGTAATAGATAATAGCCTAGCTATTACAATATGTTATACTTATACGGTATTTTCGTATATTAAGAATTATGTGAAAAGTCTCAGAACGATTTAATATACGCATAACTACATTTTAGTGAAGATATTTAGGCGATTTATATTTAAATTATCAAACCTAGGTCTTGTATGAGTTATAAAATTTTATCACAAATTTTATAAACATAAGATTTTTTGGGTGGCGTATATGATACGGGAATTTCTTGAATCCCTGTATTGATGCCGCCCACTTTAAGCATGGCTTTTTGTGACCTGATGTTATGGATCCCTACATGAAAGTACGTAGTTTTCACAAAATCCAAAGCATAATTTACCATTGTCTGTTCATACTCATGATGCAAAATCCTTTCGTTGATTTCTGCATTTCTGCTAGTGTAAATTACTATAACTTGGACTATAGTTAAAATGAGTAATGAAACTTATTGTGCTTTGTGTCCGGAAATAGGGACTGGCACTAGATGAAACTCAGAGATTATCAAAAACAAGCGGTCAATAATGCCGTTAAGTATTTTCAAAAAACTAAAGAACCCGCAGTGATTGTATTGCCGACTGGGGCTGGATATAGTTTAGTGATTGCAGAGAGGGCAAGAATTGCCAAGGGTCGAGTTTGAGTTTTAGCGCATGTCAAAGAACTGGTGGAACAAAATTACGAAAAATATATACATTATGGATTAGAGGCTGGAATCTTTTCTGCCAGCCTTGGAAAAAAAGAGACAAATCAGAAAGTCATCTTTGGTAGTGTGCAGTCGGTTGCACGAGCGGAAGAAGATTTTTTTAAAAACTTTTCTTTACTTGTCATTGATGAGTGTCATCGTGTCGCCGAAGAGGGCGCTACGCAATACCAAGAAGTGATAAAAAAAATGCAAGATAATAATCCCAATATTCGCATTCTTGGTTTAACCGCCACGCCTTATCGTTTGGGCTTGGGATGGATTTATGAATACGCTCAATCGGGAGAAATTAAAACCGATAAAAAAAGATTTTTCAAACAATGCGTATATGAGTTGCCGTTGTCCTACATGATCAAAAATAAGTTTTTAACTTTACCGGTTAAGGTCGACATTCCCGTGACCTGTTACGATTTTTCTGAATTGATGGAAAAGGATCGAATGTTCACGACGGCGGAAGTGGAAGAAATTCTAAAAAGTCAAAAACGTCTAACGCCATTTATTATTAAAAACATTGTCGACATCACAGAAAAATATCATCGACAAGGAGTCATGATTTTTAGTAGTTCAGTCAAGCATGCGGAAGAAATCATGACTTACTTACCAGCTGAACAAGCACGTGTTGTGTTGGGAGACACAGATATCAGTGAGCGTGACAAAATTGTTAATGATTTTAAAAAGAAAAAATTTAAATACTTGGTCAATGTATCCGTATTGACGACGGGATTTGATGCGCCTCATGTGGATGTGATTGCGATATTAAGACCCACAGAATCTAATAGTTTGTATCAGCAAATCGTCGGGCGAGGGCTGCGCTTATCTGAGCAAAAAAAAGATTGCTACATTCTAGATTATACTGGAATGGGACACGATATCTTTACCCCAGAGATTAGTGACCGTCGTCCTAAAAAAGACACCGTTCCAGTGCGAGTGGTTTGTCCTGCCTGTGAACATGAAAATTACTTTTGGGGTTATGCCACTGATGATGGAGACGTTTACGAACACTTCGGCAGAAAATGTAAGGGCGCTAAACAAGATCCAATCACATTGCAAATTATTCCTTGCGGTTATCGTTTTCGTTTTAAGATTTGTCACAACTGTGGTTGTGAAAACGATATTACAGCTCGTGAATGTGAAAAGTGCAATACGGTATTAATTGATGCCGACGCCAAGTTAAAACAGGCTAAATTATCCAAAAACGCACACGTCATGACGCCGGAAAAAATTATTTTCGAAAAGAAAATCGATAAAAACTCTAATCCCTATTTAGAAATCAGGTATTATGATTTGGATGGACACTATCTAAGTGAAGCGCACTTTTTTAACTACGCCACTTCAATTAAAAAATTTAATATTAATTTTTTACGATCTCATCTGCGTTTGCCAGAGTTAGCTATCGAATTAACAACACCTGATGAGGTCATAAAATACCAAAAATTATTTCGCTTACCCAGTTTCGTTATCGCTCGCAAACAAGATAAATTCTGGAAGATCACCGAAAAAATCTTCGCCGAAGAATTGTAATTGTATTAAAAAAATATATGCGATTGAGACGAATATGCATACAAGTTAGAATGAATATAAGAGGAGAATAAAATAAAAATGCAGAACAAAGAACTTAGAAAATGGAACGTAGAAAGAAATTCATTAAAGGTCAACGGTCAAAATTTCTTTAACATTATTCAATCTGTCGGATGGGATAAAAATAGAAAATTTATAGTATCTGAATTAGATAAAGCTATTATAGCATCTACAGCTCATTATTCAATTTGGTATGATGAAAAGCTCATTGGCTTTTCTCGAGTACTTTCCGATTCGTATTTATTCTCCACAATACCGGAGTTATTAGTTAATCCAAATTTTCAAAAAGATGGTATAGGTACGCAAATAATGAAACAGATAATCGATGACTTTGGACACACCATTATTTTTCTAGGATCACATTCTGGAAAAGAGGGTTTTTATGAAAAGCTAGGTTTTAGAAAAGGATTGCAGTCATATGAGTACGTACCAGCAAGAAATCATAGTAGCTAAAAGATATTTTTTTGAAAAAAAAGTACATTTTATTCTAAATCGTAACAATCAGCAGCTCTTCACCCGTAGAGGGTCTAAGTCCATCACTGCGTCCCGCAAAGTAATCTGGCATCATGTCGTAAGTAGATCGATGTTCTAAATTAGTAAAACCAAATTGTCGAGCCAACGCTAACATTTCGGGTGGCTTGAAAAAACTAATGAAGGGAGTACCAGAGGCTTGCGCGCCCTTCAGAGATCTTTCGTAACCCATGCGATCAGCCTCGGCGACTTGATCTAATGGCAACATAAATGTCATTATAAATTTAGAGCCTGGGGCTAAAGCTGTCATTTGTTGAAAGGTTTCTTTGATAGCATCCAAGGTTAAATACATGCTGACACCGATAGAGGTAACAATAGCTGGTTTTTTTTGATCAAAACCATTTTGTAGTAATTGCTGCCACAAAGAAGTTTTAGACTGAAAATCCACTGGAACAAAATGTAATGAAGTCGGAATTGTATAACCTATTTCTGTTAATCGCTTTTTTTTCCATTCGAGTGTATCGGGTTTTTCCACCTCGAATATTTGCAACTTAGAGGCAATATCAGGACGACGTTGAGCAAATGTATCTAAGCCAGAACCTAAAATAACATATTGATTAATACCTTGTTGAGTTTGAGTCGTAACAAAGTCTTCGATAAATCGTGCCCTAGCCACGATAGAGGCGCGAAATGGAGCCGTGCCTTGCGGGTGCATGTCTGGCCGTTGTCGCCAACTATCATCAGCAGGCGCCACTAATTTCAATCCAACATCATCAACTAAAATAGCAGGCTTTGCATCAACTAATAAATGCAAGGCGCGCCACATGGCCACACGAACCGCGGTACTATCGGGGATATTTTGATTATGATTCATATTCTTGATTTTTATAAATATTGTCTCGATTGGCAACACAAAGAATTATTAATTTCTGACTTAAATCGAGACATCATACGCGCAGCTAAATCACAATGATCGATTCGAATAAAGCTTGTTTTAATTAAATTTTAGTTATCTTTCTTCGATTAGCATCCGATGTATTACTGATTAATTATTTAAGTTATTTCAAATGAAGACACTTTAAGAAAGGTAGTGGGAGGTCTATGAAGGCTCTTTCAAAAATATCATTAACAATGTTGTATTTCGCATTATTAACTAACCAGATTGCATGCTCGAAAAAGAAAACTGAGGATGCCGAATCGGTGGCTAGTTATAAAATTTTAAATGTAACGGGGGCTGTTGGTAGTGCGAACTCAAGCTCTATAGATGCACTAGCCACCGGAGTGAATTTTGGTACGGGTACGATTGATAGTAGTGCAAATTCTTATTATGCATTTCAAGATGGAAAACAGTTTATCAATCAGGGAAAAATGGGAGACATGATGAGCTGTGTAGTGCAGAAGTTGGCTCAGCGTGGAGTGATTCCAACAGATGGCACCAGTGCGTATTTTAAAATGGACGACTCCATGGTTATGAAAATGAATGCAACGTTGGATGCAGCCTCCAGCACAATCACAGCCTACAATATGTTTAATTGCTCAGTACCGAGTGGGCAAACAGCCTTGGCTCAAGATCAATTCATTGGATCGACTTTAGCAAATGGTAGTGCAACAGTGACATTTAAAATGAACTCATCATCAGTTAAAGTTAGTATGTCTATTTCAGGCACTGTGGATAGTGGAAACTGGGCTACTAAAACTATTACACAGAATTTATCAATCACAGGTTCATTTTTGGCGAAATCATCAATTACTCAAAATGCAACTACGTTGGTATCCCAATCTGCATTTGAAGTTTCGTCAGGTTCGTTAACTGTACAACAAAATAGTGTGTGCTCTTTGTACGGTAATAGTGATGATACTTATGCTATGGGTGAAGGTTCTGCAAAAATTAAAGTTACCAACGGATCTACAAACGAAAATACTTTAAGCTGGGATGATACAGGAACAAATGCAGGTACTAGCTCGCATTTAGCGAATGTATCTACAGCTTCGTATTTAACGGTTCCAACTACGAATGTTATCAATGCAGCTACAGAATTTACTTCGGATCAAACATGGGATTGTCAAATAGTGGGTTCACCAGTGGATATGAGTTCACTTTCTGCAGGAGCTCAGACGGACATTCAATCTTGTTTTCCAGCAGGAATGGGTGGGCAGTAACCTGCAGCCCTTAGCCAGTCATTAACAAATTATAATTCGTATCTTTTTAAAATCATGTAGCGAACTTTCATTAAATCAGAAATTCGCTGCATGATTTTCGCTTTTGATGAACGAATTTTCGAGCCAATCCATATATATTCATTTACTCATAACGCAGAATATACCAATTGATCTGATTACATTTGTAATCAAAATCTAACATAGTCTAGTTGTCATTCATTAAAACTCTTGAAATGATCGGAACTGTTAGTGCTAACATACGAGTCGGTTTGATTGGATGGCTGGGGCGTAATAAATTATACATTCAAAAAAGTATTTTAGAACATGTAAATAGTAAAAATAACGTAAATCGAAAAACAAGGAGCTAATATGAAAATTATGAACAATAAAATATTTGTAGTCGGAGTGATTGCAGCTGTGTTGTTGTCTGTGCCACTTATTTCACAAGCATTAACGACAGATAAATTTAGTTGTACTTTGTCTGTGATAGATTTGAAATCTAAGATTTCAACAAAAGCTGAAAAGGATCTATTCATAGCACGCTTACCGATGTCCGCTAGTCCTTCCCCTGATGTGCGAGTCACTGGAGGTCATATTAACGAATCATTATCTTTAAATATAGGAGCGATTCAATTAACAGCTCAATTAAATTTTTATTATAAACATGCAGTTAAATTAGGGGCAAATGGTCAGTCATTAGAGGCCAGACAACTGACTTGCATGGCTTTATCGGGTGGTTATTGTGATACTTCAGAAGGCGATGGTGATTATGTTCTTTGTGGTGTTAATATGTTTGTCTGCGCTGAACCAGAGGATCCTTTTGAACCCAATAATGGTTGGACTTCAACTGTTAGTAATAATGGAGAGCCCGCATTTAATGAACAAACCTTGGGACCAGCTACCTACAATATTTCTAATAATAAGCGTGAAGTCGTCGGTAGAGCTGATGTCAGTTGTCAGTATAAAGGAACCTATCAGTGAAAGCTGGAGTAGAATCTGTAGCAACAAATTTGGATCGACCTGTAATTTATAATTACAGGTCTTCGGCTGAATTTTTACGTGATTTAATGAAATATTACAAAACATGTGGCTCTTTTAGTTTGCGACAGCGTACATCCAAGTTGGGATTGTGCTCTCAGGCGCTAGTTTCTCAAGTATTAAAAGGTAAAAGACAATTAAATCGGAAAAATTTGCCAGGTATTTCTGTTGTGTTTAAGTTGACTCAGTTGGAACAGGAATATTTAGATAAAAAACTTTCAACTGTAATCCATAATTTAGATGTAAAAGAATTGCCAAACAATAAAAATCAAATTCCATTTCCTAAAAATCATATTCTTGCAGATTGGTTGCATCCTTACGTCAAAGATCTGGTGAATTTAAATGGTTTTAATATTAATGCAGAAAACTTATATTATATGTTGCAGGGAATGGCGTCAGCTTCTCGCATTAAAAAATCAGTTGAATTTTTATTGAAAGAAGGTTTTTGGAAAAAAACTTTATCTGGAAAAATAGTTCAAAATGAAGATGTCGTAATAACGACAAATGGAATTCCTGATGAAAAAATTAAAATGTTTCATCGCAAAGCATTGGAAATTGCTATTCGTGGATTGAAAGTATTTCCCGTACACAAACGTAAAGCTTCGACTGTTATACTGGCTGTGGACAATGAACATATAGATGAACTGAAAGGGCTTGTAGATTCCTTTCAACAACAACTGCAAGAGTTTATCGAAAAGTATCCTAATGGCAAAGATGCCTTGGTGCAGGTGACAACTCATTTAACTCCTATTGGACGGACCAAATGAATAAAATATTCTTCAATAAAAAATTATGTTCGTTTAAAAAAATATGTCTTTTGAAAATAATTGTTATGATTTGTAGCTTCGGGATTAGTTCACAGCTTAAAGCTGGTGGAACTGTAATTGGAAATGGTGGAGATCCAGTTTTTGAATTCTTAGAGGCCGCACGTGTATCAATGATAGAAACTTTAAAAGTGATTGCGAACGACCCCAAAGAACAAGCCGTACTTTGCAGGCAAGAACCATTAGATTTAGTACAATCAGATTTTTGTCGTAATTATGTTTTGGCGGTGCTACCGGATATGTTAAAGCTTAGCCAAGGTCTTAAAAAAACACTTTTTGTATTACGAGATCACCCCTTGTTAGTTCAGGGCCCTGATGGGCAACCCATGGTTGTAGCTGCGCGAACAGAGTTGGGTCCACAAGGACCGATTGAGTTTAATAGGGACGCAGTTAAAACACTGCTGCCGACCCAAGTTTTATTTTTAATGTCCCATGAGTTTTTGCATAAAGCTAGTTTTGAAGGGCGATTTATTAACGATAATTCATCGGAAGGGCCGTTTGCTACAGGTCGGGATTTATTAGATTCAGTTGCAACATATGTTGTTTCTTTGGCTCGCAAGAAAGGTAAAATTGGTAGTCAATTTGGTATTCGCGATATTTTTGATTGCACTGTTAATTTGGATCATTCGCAATTTGGTGCACGCATATCCAGTTCCAGATTGTTTCAAGCACCGGATTTGATGTCTTATGAAACAAGTATTGGTAAAAATCCCAGCGACGGAACCATCTATGTACCTGAAGCAAATAATTCCAACATACTTTTAAAATTTGTAATACAGGAACCAAACAACTGTGGTGATGCTAGTAATTTCAGAAATACCACAGTGCAGATAGTAAGGC
This sequence comes from Bdellovibrionota bacterium, assembly GCA_052033755.1. Classification (GTDB taxonomy): domain Bacteria; phylum Bdellovibrionota; class Bdellovibrionia; order Bdellovibrionales; family Bdellovibrionaceae; genus JBPOJH01. The sequence goes on from JBPOJH010000032.1 coordinate 48,742, forward strand.
GAAAATTAAAGCAAAATGGCGACTACGAAGACCAAGTTGTCTCGAATACGAATTTATCCAGAAACCCTATGTGTCCTGGAAGTGATACCGGATTAGAAATTTCTTGGCAGAATATCAAATTTAACTGCAAGTATTATGGTTCTGAAGGGACCACATCTTCGGTATTTTCCACACGATATTTTTCGAAGCGCAAGTGATTGGATCAGTTGAAATTATTTTTCTAATTTCTGCATTTCAAAAATAATTTCACGACTATTGTCATCGCTTCTGGTGGCTAGGCCCTGAAGAACTCCAGCGCGATCCTCTGGAGTTCTATTTTGACTTAGTTTTTTCTTGAAATGAATTTCTTCAGCTTTAATTTTAAATCCAACGATATGTTTAGATAAATTTTCTTCGTTTAAATCTTCGGGAATATAAAAGTCCCAGCCACTGGGCCAATGTTGTTCCACGTGGTCAGTTTGAAATTTTAAAATTTTGACCAGACCTTCATAACTTTCAATCAATTCAATTTTTCCAATGGCGTGAATGGCGATATAATTCCATGTGGGGACGTCATTTTTGGAATACCACTTTGGAGTAATATATGTATGAGGTCCGTGAAAGATGACCGTTGTGGGCGACTGATTTAAAATTTTCCAATGAGGATTAGCTCTGGCTAAATGTCCAATCAGTTCAATCTGATCATTTGCTTTTTGAGGTGTTAATGGCAAGTGCGAAACAAAGGGCTTTCCATCCTCGATACTAATCACCGTAGCAAATGGATTTTTGAACATGAAATCAAATGCTTCATTAATATCCGTAGATTTAAACTTCGGTGGATTATACATTTGCAAGTTCCCCTTACCGATCACTGTCGGTAAAGTAACATTATCTTTAACAAACAATCCCATTTCTAGGTCATCGACAAATTCATTATCGCTGATGCGCACGCGATTACGAATTCGACCCTCAATATTAAATCCTAATTTTTGATATAGTCGAATGGCTCTGGTGTTGCAGCTTCTAACATTCAATTCAATTTTTTTGACGGCCGGATTTGATTTGGCCCAATCGATAAGGTGAGTCAGTAATTGCTCGCCAATACCTTTTTCTTCATATCCAGGATGAACTGCGATAGTCAGTCGAACAACGTGTTCAATCGCTTTTAACCCCATGGGATCAAGCATAGCATGCCCGACAAGGTCACCATTTTGTTCGGCGACAATGTATTTCCCATTGGGAATTGAGTTTAATTCTGCAATTCTTTTGTGGAAATTTTGTGAATGAATCTCTTCTGGTTTGGAAACCAAAAATCCAGGTATAGCAGCAATGGCTTTTTCTGCAGCTGCTAAAATACTGGCATCATTTGGTTGAGCATTTCTGATTTGTATCATATTTATGATAGTACAATAATTTTTCGAATCGAGAAGCAATAATTCTAAATCACGCAGATAATAATAATGCTGGACTATAATTAATCAGCTTAACTTTTTTCACCTTCTCCTCATAAGGGTTTAGCCTGTCATTGTGAATCTATTGCCAACTCTTTCCACGGTTGACCATCCAATAGCAGATCTTTGACTTGAGCACGACCGTTGCGAGTGACGGATAATACAATGCTAGCGGATTTCGAACGAATTTGTGACTCAAGATATTTGGCTTTGTCTTCTGGGACGTAATATTTTTCAATTCCAGCCTTGAATTGTCCATTGTTGCATTCACCTGCAATCATTTTTGTACAAGATGATGGTTCAGAAAAGTGGATCGACTTTTCAGGTTCCAGACAAATATATGCAGTTTGTGATTCATACTGACTACTGCAAATTTCAAGCAATCCATATTCAATTCTGTAAGTAATGTAATGTCCCGACAATAAATCCCTTGGATCATATCCAGAAATTGGCAATACAATTTCATAACCGACAGCTAAAATATATTTTTTATACGATGTTAGAGCGATTAAAGAAAGAATCGGGATCATCAAAGCTACAATTAGAGTTTTTTTATTTTGAAACATTTTAAATTCCTTTGTTCCCTATATTAGTTATTTTTTATTTGCTTCTCTAATGGTTTATTTTGTTGATTGATCCATGTTTCGATCCAATTGGCCAAAGTTACGCGGTGTTTATTCCAAAGCAACGCCATTCCCAAGATCAATATTCCGGAAAATATTAAACCAAATCCAGTGGTCGCCAAACCTCCTAATGCTTGAAAGTACAAAACAATAAATCGGATGCCAATAAAGATTAAAATAATTTGAAAAAAACGGCGTTCTTGTTGACTGGCAAGAAACACAGATAATAAGCCCAATATAAGAATAGTGAAAACAGCATAAACAATAGGAGTAGTAACATTTAGTAACGATAAATGAGATGGTATTAAAAAAATTCCAAGTAGAGTTAACAATATAATTTTTTGTAACTGTTTATAGTCTTTGTTTTTCCAAATTCCTGCAGCAACAATTGCAGAAAGTGCATAGGTACCGACATAGGCATTAAGCCATTCATTAAGAGCTCCATGGTTTTTTGTTGTCAGCGTTTCAGAGACCATCACAGAAATTAAACCAGCAATAACAGACCAATACCGAAAGGCGCGGGTTGGACCTAGTTCGCCGACAATTTTTTTGCTTAATAAAGTTAGCGTGGTACATATTAAGGGTGTCATCACGTAAATGGATTTATAGTTTTTCTGCATAAAATTAGATAAAGTGTAGGATTCCATACAGGTGAAAACAAAACTAAATAAAAAAGCAGCCGTCCAAAGAAAAGGAACAAAAATTTGCCGCGCGTAAAGGGTCGCAAAAAATGTGATAATCGACCATAACATCAAAGCTTGATATAATTTTCCTCCGGTGTGATAAATTTGAGATATCAAGCCGATCGATGCCAAACAATGAATTAAAAAAAGTAAAAGGCAGGATTCGAATCGAAGGGGATGTTCGGAAGAATTTTGGGGTTCCCAACTTTTTACTGTCGCAAATGCCAATGTGATTAATAAGGCGAAATCAACTCCCAGCTTAACAGTATCTGGTATTGTACTCCAGTTGGCTGCTATTAAAGAAATTATTCCAATTCCAATTATAATAACACCTAGAATTAGTAATCCGGATAAAATCCACGACCCTTCAGGTTTGGAATTTTCATAAGATTGTATCTGTAAAGCTTGGTCGTTATTAATAAAACCCAAGCTAACCCATTCATTTAATTTTTTTTCAATCTTTGACATTTGTTAGATCCTTTTAAGATCAGTGTAACAAGTTTTTTAATTCTTTGGATTCATTAATTTTAAAACATTACCGTCAATATCTTCGAACACCAACATATGTCCCCAGGGTTGATCAGCTTCTCCCAAAATTTTACCGCCTGCATGCTCGATTTTTTTTCGATCATCAGCAATATTATCTGAATCTAGGGTTAAGGTTCCACCACAATTTTGCCCATGGCTATCGCGATCTGTTGTAGGAACCTCAGCACCTTCTGTCCAATGCAAACCCAAATTTAAATTTCCAATGGTCATAGTAGTCCAGTATTCGTGGCCATAGGTTTTATTCATTCCTAAAGCCTGTGAATAAAACTCAATAGATTTATTCATGTCTTTTACATTGTAATAAAAATCACGATATCCTTTGATCATTTTTTTCTCCTTTTAAGGGCATTATAAAACGCCTAAATAATCTCACTAGATAATTCCTGCAAATAATTTTTCATTACGTCGACTCTTCGAATTCCTTCG
>JBPOJH010000135.1:0-9646 GCA_052033755.1 Bdellovibrionota bacterium
CATGATAAACTACTGTAGTTCACCTTTCGAATATCTTTGATATTACACCTCTTATTGCATTATATATTTGCGCGTTTTAGTTAATACTGGCAAAAAATTCTTAATAAGTCACTGAATTGCTTCTATAATCAGGTTAAAATTATACAAAAAAATGGTCAGTAGAAGCTTCTGTATTTTTAAACGCGTCTAAATGCTACTCCGTTATCGATCAAGCTCAAGCAAAACCACCGATCGGTTGTTTTCTGTCATTGTTCGACGCAGACATGCTACTTTGTCATGAAAGTTTTCTTGTGGGTGAGTCTGTTTAGGATTAGCGAGTCCAAGGAATTTTGCAAAGTACGACCGACCCGGTAATCCTCTGGATTGATCAGAGTGCAACCATTTATAACGAGTTCACTTAGTGTGACTCGTAAAAACTATTTGGGAGCATTATGTTCTTTACTAAGAAATTTCCCTTGATCAATGAAGTTGGTCATGAGGTCGGCATTGTGGTGTTGGAACACCTGCAACCAATCATGCGATGCTTCGACTTTTTGAAATTCACCAATGCGAATTATTCTTAGAAATGGAAGAGTGGATCTGCACCAGGCCATTGATTGGAAACGTAAGTTCTGTGCAGATGGTGCCGTGATGTCAGCTCATATTTCAAACTTGTTGAATCGAAAATTGCTTTTACCTAATGTACATTATTGAAATCGACCATCGTATGATACTCGCCGTTTTCACCGCATAGATCCATTCCCGAATTTTCGCAAATAATAGAAAGTTCCTTCAGAGAATCGCAGTCAATATAGCGACCTAACCATTTTTCTGACAAGGCCTGATGGTTGATCCAAGAGATTTGCGCTCGAATATTTTTCCGTAAGAGATCAGTCATTATCGATTGTCTTGATTCTTGCCAAAGTGGACAAAAGACTTCTAGCTCGGCCTCAGCGCAACAAGTGACGATCCAATTCGGTTGTCCATCGACGAAATCAATATCACCAGTAATAACGGCTGAGATTCCAAGAGTTGTTTTTAAAACAATAAGATTATCTATGTAAGATTTCTTGTAGGGCTCACTCACCGGAAGAAAATAAATCGGTAGAGACAATTGCTCGGCCTGCAGTTTTATTTTGTTCTGCGGATGGGCTTTAAATTCTCGATCGTCAGCAGGAACAAATGTCGCCAGTCCAACAACAGTAATACCACGCTCAAGACTTCTGTAGTAAGCTAAGGCAGAGTCCTTTCCTCCTGTCCAAAGAACAACTGCTTTAACCATAGCTTGCCATCGTTTCTGATGTGTTTTGAGATTTAAACTTTATTTTAAAGTAGTGCATTTCGATTCTCCTGCTCGGGATTCAATTCAGATGATAGACCGGACTTTTCATAAGTGGATTTACCGTTGCGGCACAGTTCTGGATTTTCACCAGATTCCTTCATCAGAATCTACGGACTTGAATTTTATATAGGATTGATCTGCAAGATTCAAGACTTTATTCATCATCAATTCTCACCAAAAAATTCAGAATTACATTCTAAGATTATGACTTTATTAACCAGATAACTCATATAAATCAGATCAAAAAACCACCGATCGGTGGTTTTTCTGTCGTGTGGTCGATAAGAAAAAGCTCAAACCTTGACGACGATGGATTTCCGATCCATTCATCAAGCCCTTTCATAAAAGGTTTTGGTTCGCTCAAGTGATCGCGCAGAAAAGCAAGCTGTCTGTGATTTCTATTTTTGCGTACTTAAAATATAGGTTTCGCTTTTGCTATCATAGATCCAACGTTCACCCTTGGTCGTTACTAGAATGTTGCCGGAGTCTTCAAGTTTAGAAATCGAATCTATGACATGGTTATTTTTAAGCTTGATCCAAGAGGTTTGAGGATTCGTTTCGACAGTTGGTTGGTGATCGTTATCAACTCTGATATCAACGTGAAGGTACCGAAAATCTTTTCTAGAGATCTGGACTGAGAGTTTTCGATATACCCCGTTAGACAAGTTTTTAAGTTCGATGTTTCCGTTAGGAATCTTGGTCGATAATTTTCTTATGAATTTCCAACAAGCAGTACGAACGACGATACCAAAGTCTTCAACCATTCTAATGGAATCATTGTAGCTGCCGTGGCAGAGGTACCCTTCCGGCACTAAGTTAATAAAGCCTGTTTCTATTGAGGAAAAAATCTTTCCATCTCCTTGAAATCTACCATCTGGGAGAATCTTTGCATCTGAGTGATATTTAAAACCAGTTGTTCCAGAAAACGAATCTTGGATAACTTCACCAATATTGAGAATCATACCGCCGCCAACTTCAGTCCACATTAATGGCATTCGATACACGATGTAGGCATAATCTTTAGAGTCTGGAATGGCTGTCGCTAAGTAGCCATTAAAATATCGTGTGGGAAAGGACGTTTTATGACCTGCCAAGATGCCCTCACGATAAATCAACTCGTGCATAACAAGTCCGGCTTTCTGAACCTCATCCGTTAGGTTCCATAAATCTTTACTGACGGTATAGCGTTTAACACCTGGTAAGATTTCAGAATCGGGGCGCTGAAAAGCAATAGGCCTCAGCTCGCATCCCGTAGGCAAGGCAACGGAGCCAGTATCTGGTATAGCTGGAATATCGACGCCCGAAGCAAATAGAGTTTCCGTTTCAAACTCGGTCAGCCACTTTTTGTATTGAGCGATTCGATTAGGTGCAATCTTTTGCCACCGATTCAAGTTTTCATTGATAATGTCTATATAGTTTGAAAGGTGAGAGTTAAATTTCAAAGTTAAACCTGCGACGCGAGCTTCATAAAGGTCTAACATCTCGACGGATGTAATACTTCCGGATGAGTTTTTGCAGACAATACTATTCCCGCCATTTCCAATGGTTGTCCCGGAGGCAAAAACTAAATTTGCGGTAAATAGGACTAAAGCAGCCAATATATTTTTCATAACTCTTCCTTTTTCTTCGTAACTCTAAAAAACTGTGTATTGAATTGATAAAGTTCCTCGCCATTTCCATCGCAGGAATATTTCACGATTTCGGCATGAGCTTTTTTGATGATGTCTTGAATCTTAGTATAGTCTTTTGTGCGAATTGAAATCATTGAGCCACGAATATCGCGTTCGCTGATCTTTTGCTCCTCAATTGCAGCTTTGGCTTTTTCTAACATCTGTTTATGAAAGTGTCGTATAGCCTCATTTGGAATATAGTTCTCAAGTAAAACGGGATTGTCTTTTGCGCGGGACAATTTTCCTGAATCTGATTTTTTCAATAATTCTAGACTTAACAGGCGATCAATGGCCTTTGATATATTTTGCGCCGAGACCTCGTTGCCTAAGCGAGCCTTGATCCATTCGACATCATGTTTAAAATCAGCAAGCTCAACGAGTTCTAGAATAGCTGTATGGTACCAATCTGAAATAATGCGAAAGACTTCGATATTTAGCGAATGCGGCGACTTAGCGTTCTTAGGACGTAGCGATTCCAAAATGTCGATGTATAGTTTTTTTTCGTCAACGGTTTTGCTGTTTTGAAATAGCACCAACAATTCAAAATATTTTTTTGCATTGCCTGTGAGTTTTAAATTGCCACTGAATTTTGTTGCAACTTCACTTTTTAAAGAACGTTCTCTTTTTAAAATATGCGAGACAAAAGAAGGATTGTTGTATCCAAGTTGTCGTGCCCATGCGCGCAGGGAAAAGCGATTATTTTTAGTACGCTTCGATTCAAACTCATAGTTGAGATAGTCTATCGCATCGTTAAATTTGTAGATCGAATCCTTTTCTTGCATGAAGTTAACTGTATTTTGCGCTACTACCTTAGTCAATACTTCTGCGTACAAAGTGTATTCAATCTGGGTACACTACTGCTTGCATATGCGTGGAAAAATAACGAAGGATTCGTCCATTGCGTCGCCACCAAATAACTAAATTTGAATTAATCGACAAATACTTTTACTTAATCTTGCTTTTGACATTCTTATGTTTGAGTATTTCTTGAAGTACGCTTGCAGAATAAGAATGTGTGGTTGTATGTAAGTTAAGAAGTTTTCGCGATTTGAACCATTCAATACTTGTGGATGTCAGTTTTTTTCGTGTATCTAGGTAAAAGTCATACATGATAGTTGGCGAGCTATCTTTAACATATCCGGCTAAAAAAATTATTCTATAGACGCGATCGCTGACAGTAGTAGACATTGTTGACACCACTGAATTGTTTTTTTCTAATAAGGTTCCATTGCGATTATTTTGTTTTCGAGCTTTTGCAAAGCTTACTTGAAACATATGCGAATTTGATTTTATGGTATTCAAAGTTTGATTTTGAATTTTGGTTAACTCTGCTGAAATAGATAACTGTAAATTCTGAATCTCATGAGCGGGAAGTAAGGGAGGTTTTCCGATGGTGATTTGTTGAGAATTCCATATTTCTGCAAATGCACTTCCTAATTTGTCTGTGGGAATAAGATCATTTTGGAATTTACTGATTTCGTTGATCCAAAGGAGCCAATGTAAGCGTGAAATTAGAATGTCATCGCTCAAAGTTTCCATTTGTTTCAACCACGTTTGCAGTTTGGACGAAGAGGTGAGTACTTTTAATTGAGCTTGTGTTTTGCGTTCGAATTCGATGTAGTCAGAAAGTAACCCCGTTGATTCTATTTGACGTAAAAGCGTAGCACAAAAGCTATTTGTAGGGCATTTAGTACGCTGATGAAGTATTTTGAGGGTTCGAATTGTTTTAAGGCTTTTAAGAATTTCGGTGCCATTAAGGTCAAGGCTTGTAATCATTTGATCGAGATCGAAATGTGAATCTTTCCATTTTCGCCATTGTGCGCTCTGGGCGATTGTACTAAACGATAACAATATGGCCTGTATATCTTTAGTACTTAGACGGTCATCAGAATTGACTCGTGGACCCGATACAACGTAATTCAAATTCCACTCGGTTGAAGACCATGGGGAAAATTTGTGAGAATTTATAGGATAGATATCTTCGATTTGAGTAAATGTTGAATCTTTTACTTGAACACCCTTCGCAAACTCCCAAGGACTTAGTTTAAGATTATCGCTATTTCTGTTTGTTGTACTCATGCTTTCTTCCTGGTTGGAAGCATTAGCTGAGGTATTGGTAGATTCGAAGGCCTTAGCAAGTAGGTATTGTGGAAACGACGTAAACCGATTAGCTTCTACATGAGGAATGGTTTCTTGAGCTTCTGTTGCGATAGGTGGACTCATCATAGAAGCCCCTGATGTGATAGGTAAAGTCACATCGCTGTTAAAAATTTGACTCATAAGGGGGCCAAATTGATCAAAATAGACTTTAGTGAGTGGGTGGCAAGCTCCATTGCAATTATATCCTGTAGTAGACCTTCGCACACCATCTTCTATAAGGAAGTCATTGCGTTTGATTTTTGAAAGTACTTTTGTTGCTGCGTTTTGTGAGGTCGGAGAATTATACCAAAATTTTAATTGATAAAGCCAGTTGACCAAAAATGCTTCTGGAGAATAGACATCAATCATATATTGTTCTGGTACCCATTCTCCATGCAATAAGTCCCAGGCAATAGTGTTTCGAAAGGGAGTAGCTTCTGGAACCACTACGGGGCGCATGGTATTTGCGTAAAATAGAACTCCCAACCTCCAGAATTTATCTGTCTGAAAATGGGGAGCCAAAATAGATGTAAGAATAAGATTGCTACTAATATTGTTTGTTCCAACTTGGTGGGCGATTCCCTTCAGACTTTCAGGAATTGAAGCCCCGACCACAGATAGTATGGAAAGCGAATTATCGTTTTGGTATTTTGAAAGAAATGGATAGACAATTGAGCGGATATAATAAATATCTTCAAAACTCAGATTTTCAAATTGTGAATGGCGTCGTTCAATAATATTTCCCACCTTCATCGAGGCCTCGTCAATTGTTTTATAAGCAGCGGTGAGGTATTGATTTTTGACTACAGGACTCCAGTTGAATTTCTGTGCGGCAGTCTCAGCTTCAGATATTAAAATGGCGTCGATTAAGCGGTCAGCCCTCTTTTTGTGAATATATTTTGTTTCAACGATTGGCATGAGTAAATCGGCAACTTCAATTATTAATTCTTCGATAGAGGGAAATTGACGTTCTGAAGCCATTGGCTGTACTGGTGATTGAGTTTTTTCGTTAAGGATTGAATTCAAATTTTTTTGTGTTTCTGATTCATTATAGCCTATGACTCCAGTGGTTCCGGCAGCTACCGAGGTTATTATACTCGATCGTGCAAAATTGAGATTTTGAGTTTGCTTGAGGGTTTGCATAATAGTTTCAAATTGACGACCAATCAAGATACCGATCCTACTTAACGAAAGGGCTTTGAGAGCAAGACCTCCAGGGATAAGGGTATCAGTTCCCAGTAATTGAGAGATCTGTCGAGTTAGCGGCGCTCGAGCAATGCTTTCAAAATATTCTTCGATTGATTGTTTATTTTTGCTCATCCAATCTAAGTTCGACATAAGATGACCAATTTGAATTGCAGCACGGGGGAGTTCGCCATTGATAGCAAGATAATTCATGGAGGCCTGCAGAATTAGCTCAAGACGTTCTTTCCATTTTGAGAGTCCCTCTTGATGCATGATGCGACTAATTGCGAATCGAGAATTTGGAGAGATTTCTTGCGAATAAAATAATTGCATTACTTTAATAACATTCGAAGACTCATTTATTGCTTGTTGCTTCAGAAAATTATTTATAAAAATTCTACTTGAAAAACGACCTGGATTTGGGAGGCTACTTCGAATCGTTTGCTTCCAATCAGTTAAAAATGCAATAATGGCTTCTTCTCTTGCTGACTTTTGGATTGAGTCAAGCTTCATTGATGCGAGCTCTTCATTAAGAATAATTCCCACACATAACCAGCTTAGTTCGGCAGAATTAAACATGTTTTCATGGCTTATTGTGGGAACTGGACGATCTGTCTTCGTAGTGGTTTGTATGTCTGCCAGGACTTTAGCATTCATGGTCATGCAAACAATTACTTGAATAAATAGCGCTTGGATAAAATAAACCCATTGATGAATAGTAAGATTTTTATTTTGTAATCGTCTCATAGACTTCCTTTTTGGATTCTACAGAATTTATGTAAATGCATTACGGTGCAAAATAAATACCATACTGAACGCTTAAAAAGACTGATCTTAGCTATTGAATGTGTAGCCATAGTAAACATAGTGCCCAAATTTTGTAATTGTCGATATTATTGACAATTAGTCGTAATGAAGAAATTGTAAACATCTCCGGTTAGGCTTCCACGTGCGCATGCCTATTTCGTTTTATTATTTTCTAAATTTTGATGCCGCCAATGTTCAGGGTCTTTTAAAATAGCTCTACCCACTGCGGCCAAAGCGAATCGTTTCAATCGTAAACTTTCGTCAATGTATTTACCGGATTCAATGACACCAACACCAATAACGGGAATACTCACGGCCGCTTGAATCATTTGCGCTTCATTCACAAGATAACCTTCGCCGATACGAGGTGATGGTCGTCTCCAACCTCCGATGCCACTAGAAATATTCAGAATATCTACACCAACATTTTCTAGAGCTTGAGCGATATCAATCGTATCGTTAATGGTCAGTCCGCCCTCAAGAAAATCTTGTCCAGGCATTCGTACTGAAATCAATAGCTGCGGATAATTGGATTTTACAAGATGAACAATTTCTAAAAGTAAACGCCTTCGACCTTGCAAGGAATGTCCATATTCATCGTCACGTTGATTTGTTATCGGAGAAAGCCATTGATTCAGTCCATAACCATGAGCTGCATGCAGTTCGATAAGATCAAATCCAGCTTGAGCGGCACGGTCTGCGGCTTTCGCAAAGGCGAATTTCCATAGTTCAATTTCGGTTAAAGTCATTGGAGTGGGTTGTTCAAGGTTTCGATCTTTAACGGGTACAGCCACGGCACTAGGCCCCATTTGGATCCCACCGGTCATGGATCGTTCCGTTTTACCTCCACTGTGAGTCAGTTGAATCCCAGCGACTGCACCTGATTGTTTGATCAGCGAAGCCAAGCTTGCTAGTCCTGTGATATGATCGTCACGTTGTATTCCCAACTGATGGTCTTCGCTTTTTCCACTGGAGTGAACATAGGTGTATTCGACCATTAAAAGTCCTGCACTGACTTCAGCAAGCCTGCGATAATGCGCCAAAGTCTGATCTGTCACGAAGCCGTCAACGTCCGCAGTTTGTGAAGCCATTGGTGGTACGACAATTCGGTTTCGAAGTGTTTTACCATATTTTAATTTAAGAGGACTCAGCCTACTAATTTGTAAGTTTTCCATGACCGCTAACATAGTCCAAAAGCGTCCATTGCAAAAGAAACATAAATGAAATATATGTTTCGAATATGGAAATATTTGAATTACGCTATTTCTTAGGTGTAGCCCAGTCTGAAAACATTCATCGGGCTTCAGAAAAATTAAATGTGTCACCGGGATCTCTTAGTAAAGCCATCACAAGACTTGAAGATGAGTTATCTGTTTCACTCTTTTCACGAGAAGGAAGAAATATCCGCCTGACTGACCACGGTCGACTTTTTCAAAAAAGGGCCTCAGAAATTGTTCGCATGGAAGAGGCTGCAATACTTGAGCTCGCCGGTCATCAGGGCGAGATTCACGTCGTGATTGCAGGGCCAGAAGTATTGTTGTCCGCTATGGGAGTATCCATCGCCCAAGAACTTAAAGCCAAATTTCCAAAAATCGCTTTTGAATATCTGGCAGCCAGTGATGAAGAGGCCATTACAAAAGTCGAACGAGGAGAGGCGCATTTGGCTTTGACAACCTCTAATGTGCCATCTCACTTGGGACTTACTTCAAAAGTTTTATCAGAAACACATTTTCAAACCGTTGTTGGTGTCGGGCATCCACTTTTTTCTTCAGCTCGTGCTAAGAAAACGATACCCATCGAAAAAGTACTTGAACATGGATTTGTTAGTCCCAATCACGCCTTACTTGGAAAGGTCGGCTTGAAACAATCATTAGATGGTTGGCGGGATGATCAGTTTCCTAGAAAAATAGAATACCTAACATCAAGTTTGAAACTTTTGGAAGAACTAGCTAGTCGCGGATGCGCGCTGGCTTATTTGCCAGATTATCACGTCAAAAGATTAGACCTGACAGTGTTGAGCATCTCAGGTTGTCCTTATTCTTGCGTTCAAAAAATTCGTTTGGTAGCAAAAAACCCAAAGGATCGAAGTTGGCTCAATCAATGGTTTTGAGTTTTTCCTTAAATGATTTGCTAGTCGCTAATTAAACTCATTATCCATTCAGATATCGTATTTGTTATCTTTCCAAAAATGATCCACATTTTAATTATTTCTATAAACGAAATAATAGTTTCGTTTTCATTTCTTTATAAAGGTCCAATCCAGATGTAAAGTTACCCATGATTTACTTAATATCAGCTGGTGATGGCTGATTTTACAAAAGGAGATCGTATGAAAATAAAATTAACAAAAACTTTTCTATCCATGGTTTCAATAGTTACTTGTGGATGGCTAAACATAGCCCCCTGTTTCAGGGAAGTTGTCGTGTAAGTTAAATAACCAAATGGGGTGCGGAGTTGGATAACGCATGCGAACAAACAAACGTTTTAGTAAAGAATTCAAAGAAGCTATCGTCAAGAAGCTAAT
>JBPOJH010000040.1:0-16677 GCA_052033755.1 Bdellovibrionota bacterium
GTCCTGATTCGACAGTTGTGTTTTTAATTGATTATGAATTTTTAAATCAAAACGATAATGGATTAAAAATTATTACGGACTTAGGAATACAAGACAAAGCCATACTTGTAACTAGTCGATTTGATGAGCCAAACATCCGCAGTGAATGTGAGGTTCAAAAAATAAAAATTCTTCCAAAGCAACTAGCAGGGCAAATTGGAATATCAATTATACCAAGTTTTGACCACAGTACAAACGAGATAGTTTCATTCGAAAATACTAATTTGTCTAAAGCGGCATCAACTATAAATAATCAATCAAGCTCGATGAAACTATCAAAATACGACTTGTGTCTGATAGATGACGATAAATTATTAGTGCATTCAATTTGGGGAATGGTGGCTAAAGAAAAAGGGCTTAATATTAAAATGTTTGAACGTCCTGAGGATTTTTTATCAGAGGCTGAAAACATTGATAAAGCCACGCCACTTTATGTTGACGTTTCATTGGGAAATAATGTGAATGGGGTTGATTTTGCAATGGAGATCCATGCTCAGGGCTTTGAAAGCATAAACCTAGCAACGGGTTATGATTCAGAAACGATCAAGGCCCCCAGCTTTATTCGACAGATTGTAGGTAAAGATTTTCCATTATAGTAAGGCATTTTAAAATTTTTACTTGGCTTTTTTATAATTTTCTTTCACGTTTTGTAACTAAACAGATTTAAGTCCAGTTTACGGACAAAAGTATTGGAAAATAATAACTGTGTTTTTTAAAATTATTGAATGACGTAAATTGATATAAATATAAAGCAATTTTCGTATTCAGTTTGATTCTTACGTTGTGCAGTGTTGTCAGTTTTATAAGTTCCCAAAATCACCTTTCTTTGATTTTAGAGTCAACTTACTGGAAGCTCTAAAATACATTCTACAACGAATAGCGGAATTTGATAGTATGTTGCAGACTAGGGACGAAACTACCAATCAATCCATAGAAATTTAGTGACTAGATAGTCTTCCACTTGAAGAGGTTAATAAAATCAGAAACGATTTTGCTTCAAGTAAGTTTTTTAATCCAATAATTGAAAAGAAGGTACGAGTGACAACTGTTATATCCAAAGCAAGCAATTTTACTTTTCAAATAATAATGAAATACTACGGCTTAATGTATCTTGGTTGCATCCAAGTTAAAGATAGAGATTTAGGAACCCTTGCTTTTAAAAGTTCATGAGCGTCTACCCATCCATCATTATTATTTTTTTGCCAGGATTTACCCCAAGTATTTAAAACTTGTACCAATTCCCTACAATCACTTTTGTTAGGCTTACAACTTGAACCACTGCCCGACGCGCATTTGCAAACCTTACGATATCCCGTTATCAATTGAGCATGATCAAACGCGCATTTACCATCAATATATTCACCACAAAATCCTTCCATAACCACAGTTTGTTTGGTTTTAGACAGAACCTCTTTAATTTTATTTATAAATTCTTGATCAGTAAACTCATCTGCGTAGTTATTGACGTTGATTTTCAACTGACTATCGTATTTAAATGGTGGGAAGTTATAAATATTTGGTGATGGAGGGCCCATTTCTAATATTAACCCCTTTTTTCTGCAATCACTAAACATGGTTTGTCCGACAAGATTTTTTGAATCAAATACTTCTTTATATGTCTTGACTGCCTTTTCTGGAACTGTTGTCCCCATGGCCTTGTGTACTTCATCGATAGCACATTCTATACAAATATTTCCTTGCAGATCCTTACCTAAGGAATTCTCTCTGATTTTTTTCTCAAAATCTTTTTGATTTTGAAGTAAGTTAATAAACTTGTCCATCTGATAGCATTGATTGCTTGGAACACCGGGACAACTATAATCAATATAATTATTCAAAACTCCTGCGGCACTTCCAGCATTCAAATCTAACTTTGAAAATGCATCTATGCAATTCCCACTGGTTTCTCGTATTTTTCTATTCAAACCGGAAACGGCGAAAGGTGAAACGACGAGATCTTGTCTTTCAGAATTAATTTTACTGCAATCTGATATTTTTTCTTGCTGACACAAAATACTTTCAATTGCATATGAACTGGTTACAGCCCAACAATTATCTGGTAATAATTGATTTTTTGCTGGCGGGATAGCAATAGCAATAGACTCTTCTTTTTTATAACCATAATCAGACTCATAAACAGGAACATAGGGCGAAGTTGTTATTGCAATAGATAAGCTAGACCAAAGAACCAAATTTATAATTGTAATTAAATTTTTCATACAGTTCATATTATGATAAAATCATGAATACCGTAAATGTGATTAGCAAGAAACTGCAAAAATTAGGACTTTGGAACCAGGTTTTAAAGTCCAACACGGTATTTGTATTGGTATTAATTTTATCAGATATAGTATATGCCTACAAACCAATTAACTTTGGCTCATTTGGGAAAATACAAGTTAAAAAAAATAAGAGCATAATTTACACCACTAAAAACGGGAAAGTAAATTCGATTCTTTATCAAGACGAGAATAAAACACTAATTGAAAATTTTAAACCCGATTTCTACGAATTCAAAATGGAAATTCAGTACGCTACAGCTAAATCAGTTGCAATTATAAAACAGCAGAGATCAAAGATTAAATCTGTCGGACTTTTTTTAACTAACTATCGATTATCTTTTTTAAAATTTCTTGAACGGGATTGCAACATGCCTAGATTGACGGAATCAATATCGAAATTGAAAGTTTTTAATAGGGAGTTAATTAGTAGAAGCATTCATAGCTCATGTAATTCGGTTGATGAAGATAAAATATCGTATTTAAATCAGAAGCTGATAGAAGAGTATGATCCTTTAAAATCAATTTTTTTAAGATGTCTTACGAATGAAAAAGCTATATTTGATATGCAAAATAGCAGTGCAAGCAATGTTAAAGGTATTAATTCAGAATACTTAGAGAATTTTTTATTACACGTTTTAAGTAATTACCAAAAAGCATTTGAAGACGGACAAAATAAAATTAGAATAGCCTGTGAAGTCGAAGATAAAAACGGTGGTATTCTAGCTTCTGCGAAGCTAGACAAATCTGGAAATGACGATAACGGAACGTTGATTTCATTTAAAATAAAAAATGACAAAATTTTATTTAGAGATGAGAATAAAAAAATAGAGAACGTAAATAGTTGTGATGAAAATGGACAAATTATTTTCCATGAGTTATTACATACAAAAGAAATTAATCATGATAATCCTATATTTAAAATAGTGGAAGATGCTTGCGTTAGAAATATATTAGGAGAAAAATGTCGTAAGAATTTTGATCTTACAAAAAAAGGGTTCACCTCAACCCACTCCGTATTAGATGATGTAAACAAAACGCAGCAACAACATGACATACGTGCAGATCAGCAAGCCACTTCTAGGTTAGTAAATCAAGTACAACCTATAGTAGACACCATCAGTCCTGATGATCTTTCAGGACTTGAATCACCGACTGATAGCAAAAGCTATAATACAGCTGTCGATAACATTACGAATAAAATGGAAAAGCATGCCAACTACCTTTTTGGAATGATGAACAAAGCTATCGCGGATACTCCCGTTAGTGACTATTCAAATGACAATTATAAAAGACCTACCCCTTCGTCAAAAGTCGAGGAAATTACAACTGAAGAATATTTGGCGAATGAAAGTGGATTGTCTTTGCCACAATTCCGCAATTTAGCTGCATCACTGCCACCTCCCTCAAGTAATGCGAATGCTCCAGTCGAAATTCGAGACGTTGTTAACACCAAGCTATTAGCCAGTACAATTCCTACAGCGGACGGAAAGCCTGCAAAAATGAATTTTATGAAGGCCCGCAATATTATGGGATTACCTACTAATCAGTTTTCAAAAGATTCCAGATTGCCCGTATCTAGTGAAGAAACAAATAGTAATGATTCGACAGCCAATAGTAACAACACTAGACCCGCACAAATAACGGCTGCGGAAAAATCCATAGCTACACAACTTGTGACTGAATCAAAAGTACAAGAACTAATTGCTTATACCGCATTTAAGGGCTCCAACAGGGAAGAATTAATTTATATGTTGAAGCAACCAGAATTTATAGCCGCACTAAAGGCCAGAAAGATTCAAATCATGGACAAAGACAACAAGATTTATGGATATTCAGATTTAAAACCAGTGAAGCGTTTTGTTGATAACGGTTCATTTTTAATTGCGCAGGGGGCCCGTTAATGAACTATTTTTTTTACCTTATCATATCGTTGATATCAATTAATTTAACCATTGCAAAATCAGACACTAAACCTTCAAACATTTCAAAAAATAAACCTGGCAAAGAAAGAATTAGTTCACAAACTCATCAAGCTAAAACTGAGCTTTCAAAAGTAGACAAAGATGAGTTTTATATCGATGAAGTTGATTCCATTACTAAATTTAAAGTTACACGAATCGACGGACTTATGGTTTCCGAGCAATGCTTTGATAAAGCAAAAGGATGTATATCCATGCAAACTATGAAGGAAAATTCATCCTTTAATTCGTATAAAGCCGGTAGAAATCCAGCCTCACTTTATTGCTTGAAGGTCGGTGGAAAAAGCCTTCTAGCCAGAGACTTCAATCATGATGCTTACGGTTTTTGTGAGTTTCCAGATAAATCCAGGGTCGAAGAATGGTCCCTATACAACAAATGGATGAATAAATAAGAGCAATGAATGAATTTTAAAAACAAAAGATTTTTATTCTTAGTAGTGTTAATTACATTCTTTGGAGCAACTTTAATTCTGTTTGATTTTTTTGTAGTTACCCCTTTTTCAAAACGTGAAATCAAATCGCAAATTCAGGAAGATCTTAAAAGAAAAAGTGACTTTATAAAGTCCATATTATCAGAAAAAAATATAGAGAATGTCCAGTATGCCTGTAGGCATTTGCTAGCCTTGTTCGAAGATGGCCAACTGCCAGTTAACGTCATTACTTTTGGTGATAACGCTTGTTCAAAACCGACAACTTTTGTACCGAATTTGAGTAATATTGAAAATGGCTTTAGAGACTTTTCATACGTAGATGATCAAACTCAACCGCAAAAAAAATCTATCTACCTCGTGTATGTTGACTCCATCAATTCATATCGTTGGATGATTGGGAAAAATAAACCTGTTGAAATTTCTTTTTTTGATTATTTAAATTTTTCTTTTACTAGGCAAATGTTAGTGATTTTTTCATTGATTAAATTTATATTTATAATATTAATATTTTTTTCGTTATTTTATTATGCCTTTTTACGCAGAATGCATCGTGAATTCGGTTATAAAATTAATAGCAATAAATACTTTTTTTTAGATCGAATTCTGAGTGTATTTGAACTTGATACATTTGGCCTAATATCAAATCTATTTAATACTTTGACTAAAATAAATGAAATAGATTTTAAATCCCGCGAAAATAGCACATTATATTTAGAAAATTATTTTTTGTCTGAATACGCTAAAGCGAAAATCAAATCGAATTTTAATGAGGTGGTAACTGTCGTTTCTATTGATATTAACAATTCGACTAAATTTAGTGAACATTCTGGCGTAACCCATGAAATGGAACTTAAACTACAAATTCATGGAGATGAATTTTTATCTAGGCTAAACGGAAAAAAACAAAAATCCCGAGGCGATGACATACCAGCTGTTTTTATCGGTGATAATCATTTTGAAAGAGCGCTCGCTTTTTGTAATCACGTCATTGAATCCTACTCGAAAGAAGTGTTTTATATCAATGGTAGTCCAATTACAGGCAGCTTAAAGGCCGGTATACACACAGGCCAGCTGGAAATAACAATTGATAAAAACAACGTACTAATTAAGTCTAATCCGTTCCCAGTATTAAATCGTCTTATGGGATATTATAATGAAGATCGACATGGATCGGAAAAAGATTCAATCAAAAGGAACTCAATTTTAATGTTTAATGATGAGGTTACACCACTTGCAGAAAAGATGATCGCAAACTCAGTCTCGGATAGATTTTATTTGGACATATTAAAAAATGAAAAAAGCATTCGTAGAATAATTTGGCTTAATAAAGTATGGTATTTAATAAATGATAATCCTGAATTCTTGAGTTTTTATTGTCAAAATTCAGATTTGATTTTCCTAATACAAACCATAAAAGAATCAAATAAAAAAAAGCTTAATGTTAGCATTTTAAAATCTTTGACAAGCATTAGCATTATTCATGCCCCTCAATCTGTTCTAGATGCCATTGAAAATTCCATTATTTATTATTTAAATATGAAGGGAATGAGTAGTAATGAAAATTTGATTATATTGACAATGTTGATTGATTTGATGCCCAAGTTTAAAGGTGTAAATGATATTAGTGGTTTAGTGGTGTTGCTGGACAAAATAGATCTTAAAAAAGATAATCGACTTACGGCTAATTTACTTCGTCTTTATCGAAAATTAGAAATGTTTGAAGTTCTAAAAAGCAAACTTCTTCTGGTTGAAGCAAGTGATTCACTAATATCTAGTCGAATATTATGTGAAAAATTAATTTTTGAAGCAATAGTGCAAAATAGTCCTAAAGTCTGGGGTGAAATTTTAGATTTTTATATAAGTAAAGTAAAACAGGATTTTAATGTTTTCATTTATATAATTCTAGAACTAACAGATTTTTATAAATCAAAAGGCCAATATCAGGCTTTATTGGTAAACCCAAAATATTTAGAATCTTTGGGCTATATCAAAAATATTGATGTCCACATGATCCCAATTCACTTACAGGATAGATTAAAATTATTGCATAATGCTTAAGAAAAAATATTAAAATGAAAAAAACTGGGTTCAAGTTGCCGTGGCATATTTTGTATTTCAATTCAATTACTTGATAACTTTCAGGATTCAGCGGCGGAATAAAATGGATCATTAGGTTAGAAATCTCGATTTTTACAATTTATTAGATGATTTTCCTATCTTTCTAGAAGTAGGCTATCTTCCATTGCCAGCAAGTCTGTAGGTGCAGATAAATTTGTGTTTCTGTTTCAAATAAGCAAAGAAGTAGTTGGTTTATACAAGTCGGTCTGTGCTATTAAAGATTATTTTGGTAAGTATCTTGGGCCATCGCAGCCCCTTACAAATTCAAGTTTTGGTGGCTCACGAAATAAAAATAATCAATAATTGAAATTATTAAATGAAAAAAAGTAGGGACTCAAGTCTTGAACATAGATTTTGTTGGTTGTAAATATCAAAATTCAAGTCTTTCTCTAAACTGTGCTATTTTTTCACTTACAATAGAGTCTAGGAAGGCTACTAACATAACGGGCGCTACCCGATTTATTCATGTTACTTGTTTGTAAAAACGATAACCGTTTGTTAGTTCCAAAATGGATCTTTACCTATTATTCCTCTAAGATATGGCATTGGCTTAAAATCACTGGCTTGATATCCTGTGCATAAATAGACGGTATTAAAACCGAGTTTTGAAATTTCAAAACTTATTTCCTCGCCTTTGATATTATTTCCAAGATTGGAATCAACAAAAATAGGCGTATTTAAATCGTAATTTTTACTATCAGCAAAAAAATCATCTGACCTTAAGTATGACTTAAATCTCTTTTGCTTAGAATCCGCATCAAGTTTCCAAAATGAATGAACTAGAAAATCATCATCTATTAAAATGGCATTATAATACTCTTTAGGTCTTTCAATTTCGACTGGAACATAACCTGCCATTGCTTTAGGAATTAACTTACAGCCAATTTTTTCACATCGATCTCTAATTTTTAACTCCTCATATCTTGAAGTAACAAGTATTGATCTGGTTCCTATGCCTAATTCTTCAATCAAATCCAATCCAGTAATATTTTGATTAAGTAACTCGTAGTCAACTAAGTAAATATACTTAATCTTCTTTCCATAATCAGATTGTATACTAGAGTAAACCAATTCTTTGAAATCCGCCCCAGAGGTAAAGGTATGGTGTTCAATGTTAAAACTAGAAATATTTAATAAATCAAATCGCTCCTTCCATAGCTGATGAATGGAGATGTCGTCGTCCAGTGAAATAATGATCATATCAGAAGTCAGTGATAACTTTTCAACAAACCATACTGGAGGAGTTCCCTTATTGAAACTTAGGGTAATTGTTGTGCCCTCATCAATTTTAGATTGTATGTCAAAACTACCGCCTACATCTTCTATAGTTTTTTTTGCGTGATAGATCCCTAGCCCACTTCCACTTTGTGATCCATTTTTCCCATATGAGAAACCTCTTTGCCCAATTCTTTTAAGTATTGCATCTGGAATCCCCTTTCCATTATCTTGAATTGTAATAATAACTTTATCACTCCATCCTTTAACTGCTACAGATACTTTACCTATGTCGTTCGTAAAAGATTCAATAGAATTATTGATTAAGTTTGAAATCGTTCTTTTCAATTCTGTAGCATCAATCATTGCAAATAATCCGTAGGCATCACTTAAATCAGCTTCAATTTCTACTAACTGTTTTTCTCGGTATTGAATTCTTTTCTCTGAAACTATACCGTCAATCAGTGGAGATAACAGATGAATAGCTGCAGTATTAAATGGACTTGTTTCTGTTGCTTTTTCTTCCAATGTATTGAAATTATGCTTATGTATGTCCTTGCTTCGCTGTAAAAGCTGGTTCGAAATATCATTTATGCGATTTACAGCACTTCTAATGATTATCCGTTTATCTTCAGGTATCTGGGACAACTGATTGGTCATTAAGCTAAGAGCAGACAGAGGTGAACGAATATCGTGAGACACCTGCTGTGCAATACTATAAATCGCAAAATATTTTTCATTTTCTAGGCTCTTTAAAAATCGTTGCTGTAAAGTGTTTATTGCATTGGCGATTAGCATTAAACTACCTAGGAAAAATGCATACGGCCCAATATTATACATAAATAAAACCTTACTATGTACCCTCATAACATCATTAATCTGACCAAATAAGATTATACTTAAAGCCAATATTAAAGTTAATTTATCTTGCGCTAAAGCTGTCCGACTTTCTCTAATAAATATCAGAATAAACAAAGCAAGCATAAATAAACTAATAGTCAATAATGCTTTATAGACCACCATTACTTCAACCATATTATAAAAAAAGGAAATCAAAAGAATTATACTCGCACTAACAAAATAAAAAATGATTGGCAAAATTGAAATCGTACTAATTTTATACTTTTCGTTTTGTTGGGATATTTTCCCCAAAAAAGACAAAAGCAAGCAACCCATACTTAAGAAATAGATTACAAAACTGCTAAGATTAATAAATGTACTATAAGACGATTGAATCCAGATTCTACTAAAATACAATGCTATCCAACTTTGACCTAAAAACGAAAGGGCTAAAGCACCAAAGTTTTTATATGGTATCGCATTCAACCAAATAACTGTAACCAAAATAGCGAATGAGAAAAATAATGCAGACATAGCTAAATAGCCATAAATTACTAATATAGATCTTGCTATCTGCATAATGCCAATACGACTAGTTTCGGAAATTCCTGAGTTAAAAATAAAATCAAGTTCAGAACCCTTGATGTAATTTTTTTCAATACTTAACTTAACGGGTTTTGAAAAATCTAACTCTTTTAAATCAATGACAAAGTCTTGTTCTTTTTGGGGTTTTCTATTTTTAAAGTCGCCAATTTCTTGTATTACTTTATTATCTTGCGTAATCAAAATAGGGTTCTGAATAGGAGTCAAATATAAAGAAAATTCGTTAATGTTCACGTTTTGATGACTAAGATCTAGATCGATTTCTGCTTTTGATCCACCAGCTATGTTTTGTTTATTTATTTGACCTTTAAACGTCCGAGAGATCAATTCACCATTTTCATTGAATAAACGAACTTCATCTATTAAAGAAACCATACTGGTTGTCACTGGAAGCCTATAACCAATATAGGTTGTTAAAAGTACAAGCAGTAGAGTTATCAAAACTGAACTAATTATAATAGATCGTGATATTAAATTTTTACTCGTCATTTTGTTTCCATCTAAAAAGCTTTTCTGCAACGAGCTTTCTTTCATTAGCTGGCAGCTGAACAAATCCTCCCGCCGTTTCTATTTCACTAAAAATAAACTCACCATTTTTCAATTCAAACCAGTCAACACACAAAAAGTTAGCATTGATTTTTTGAGCTAGTTCAATTGATTTATTGATGACTTCTACGGGAGGAATATAACTAATGGCGGTAGCTCCTTTTGCTATATTACCAAGACCATTAATTTTTTGAGGAATCCTCTTAAGACAACTTATAAAGCTAAAATCTGCAATATATAATCTACAATCGGCAACTATTGAATATTTCTTTTGAGCAATGAATTTTCGATTCGCAAAAGATAGTATCTCGAGAATTGATACAAGTTGTTCTTTATCATAAACAACGTGTACAGCTATTCCTCCAAACATATCAATCGGTTTTATAATGGTTGGAAATCCAAGTTTCGAAATAATTTCTTCGGATAAGTTAGTAACTGCTTTCGGATTTTCTAAGCTTATTGTTTCTATTGTAGGTAAACCGATTTCTTTTGCCAAAATAATGGCTTTTGATTTGTTTTTATCAACTAATGGAAAATTACGTATATAATTCAATACTGATAAGTTATTTGATTTTATTGCAATATCATACAAAGACTTTTGTCTTACTTCCGTTTCGACAGATGGATTTGTACAGTTTATATAAGCGATCGCCTTTTCATTAAATATATTTTTTTTATCTAAAGAAATTTGATTTTCCCAAAATACAAGTGAACTAATATCTATAACTTGAAAATCTAAGTTCAATTCACTTAGCAGTGGCCTATAAAAATTCATAAATAAATTCATGACACTATCAACTAGAGCAGGATCATACTCTTGATACGAATCTATCCAGTACACATTCATAAATCACCTCTATTAAAAAATTCTACATTTAAAAAGTTTTGAGTATATCCTTTATAATTCGATTTGCTTAACACTTTTGCTCCAGCATTTAGTGAGGCTTTAATGCAGGCTATATTTGATTCTGCAATTATCCCTGTTATTTTTTTTGCAAATTGCTTTCTGATTCCTACTGCATAAAGCAAGGCTGTCGAACCAAGACCTTTCCCTCTATTCATTGAATTTAGGAGCATGCCAATTTCTTCGTGATTTTTATCATTGCGAAGATTTGTGATACAGCCGACTTTATTAGATTGGTAATCTTCTATTATGTAATAAACCAATAATGTAAATCCATCGATTGGTGGATCCAATGGTATTTCGATACACTGATTGCCTGTAAAAAATCGTTTTCTCGATTCTGGAAATTTCCCTTGTCCAATTGTAGGGTCTTCGCACTCATCATACAACTTCACAATAAATTCCAAGTCTTCTTTACATGCGAGTCGCATTTTATATGGACGACTGGTTTCGTTGTTTTCATTACGCATACTAAGCAGCAACATTAAAGTGGCTACAAACAATAAAACTAGTAGCTGAGTTTTAGAATCATAATTTGCTATACTCATGATATAAACCACTGCTCCACCAAGTATTGCTGATAACTCCGTTAATACATGTATTCTTCTAATAGACATTCGATACGGATTAAGTGTAGCGATTATTTCTAGCTGAAAAGTTGATGATAAAGTAATGATTGTTCCGATTAGTAACACCGATAACAAGAGTACTGTAGTGTTAAGATTAAACATTATTAGATACGTTAACCCGATAAAGATGATGTTTGAAATTGCTAACCAAATTATAGAGTTTCTGTTTTCAAAAAAAGTAGGTCTTAAAAAAAGTACAAGTGAGCCCATAAGATTTAAAAGAAAACTTAAAGAAATTTGCAGATCATTTAGGTTATATGTATTTTTAAGCAGGCTAATGAGAGTTCCATTAAAAATACTTGCCGTACAAGCAACAACAAGCGCACTAAAAAATATATATATATATTTCGTTTTTTCTGATCGTAAATCTAAAACCACTGGCTTTTTTATATCAGATGTTTTAGATCTAATTAGAGTTTCTTCATCTCGGTAATTCGAGACAAAAATTGAATAGTAGATTATAGGAAACATTAATAATATTTGAAGTGGTATATTGATTAATTGAAATTTATAATAAATAAAAATTGAAGGCAGGACGATTCCTATGCCCCACCCAGAAATACTTAATATAGAATAATACAAATTAGCACGTGTATTGACTACATCTGTAATCCGCCATCTTTGAGCTATAGTAGTTCCCGACATCCCAATCCCAAGCAGAAATGAAGAAAGTATAAAATTAAAATCATAGTTAAAATGTTGCAATATTATACTTATGAAAAAAACAAAACTATATATTAAATGATCGTACTTCTTAAAGATATCTGCATTCCATAGACTAGTTGTAACCGCAACTAAACGACCAATACGGTTTAATAGTAATGCAAGTGCCGAATATTTTAACGCTTCGATAGTTGAATCTTTAACAGAAAAGTAATTTAAAATGACTAAGAACTGAAACCCAGAAATCCAGTTTGTTAGAAATGCGGTTATAAGCAATTTTTTTAACATTTACATTCCTGTGAAATAAATCAAAACTTATGATATCCGATTACTGTTCGCATGTCTGACGGTAACAATCCCGTCGACTTGCAGTATTATATCAAATTCCTAGAATAGGTTCACTTATTTCTGTGGTTAACGAATCTAAATACTATTTAGCATATAGAAAATTCCTGTATGTAAAACTCTTATACATTCGTATTCGGTAGCAGCTAATGTAGTATTATAGAAATTAATGAAATCGACTAAATTTCAAATACCGGATCTTTCCCAATAATTTTTTTAACACAATTAGGTGCTGAAATGGATGTGCTTTCATATCCAGTTGATAGTGCTATCTTAGAAAAACCTAATTTATGAATAGATTTTGCAACCTCTTCGCCTCGAACACCATAGCCAAGACTTACATCGATGAAAACATTAGATTTTGTATCAATGCAATCAACAGATTTATAAAAGTCTTGCGGATTTGAAAAGCATTTTATGGTTTTCCCTTGTGCTTCAGCAGCCATCTTCCAAATCACATGCATAAGTGATGTATCATCATCAATCAAAATAGCATCAAACAATATTTTATCCTCCTGTGCTGTTATTGGCACGAACGGGGCCAACCCCTTCGGTAAAATCTTGATACCTAATTGCTTGGCTCTGCTTCTAACGAATTTTTCATCATATCTTGATGTCACTAAAACTGATTTTTCAGCGATTTTATTTCGTTCAATAATATCCAACCCATTGCCTTTTTGATTCAAAAACTCAAAATCAATTAAAAAGCATACATTACCAAAATCTTGTCTAGGCAGCCATTCCTCAAAAGCCTCAATGGAAGTAAACGTAATGTGATTAATCTTCAGCGTAGAAAGCAACTCTGATCTGAATCTTTCTCCCCATACTTGGTGAATCGTACTGTCATCGTCTAAAGAAACAATAGTCGTATTTCTTTTCAAATTTAACTTAGGCATAAACCACCAAGGCGCATTTGCTTTTGGCAATTTCATAATAATGGAAGTTCCATGATCTTCTTTAGAAATAATTTCGTATTTACCACCGATTGCTTCAATCGTGTTTTTTGCTTGAAAAACTCCTAATCCCGAACCGGACTGAGTCCCTTCCTTGCCAGAGGTAACTCCACGCTGACCAAGCTTCTCAAGTATATGCTTGGGAATTCCCACACCATCATCTTTAATCGTGATAATTGAGTAGTCATTTTCTGAAGTTAAACTAATAGTCACACAGCCATCACCCTTGAACGCCTCAACACTGTTATTAATAGTGTTTGAAATGGCTCTAGCTAATTCTGAAGAGTCAATTTTAGAAAATAATCCGTATCCACGAGAGATATCACTTTGGATATCGACATCAAGCCTTTCTCTAAACTGTGCTCTTTTTTCACTTACTATTGAGTCTAGCAAGGCAACTAACATAACGGGTTCACCCTCATGATTCTGATTTGTGACTTGATTTTTATCCTTGCCCTTTTGAAGCAGTAAATTAGCAATGTCGTTAATCCTTTGTGTTGAGTTTCTGATAATCATGCGTTTTTCTTCAGGCAATTCACCTAATGTTGTAAGAATCATATTTAATGCTGATAAAGGAGATCTAATATCATGACTTACTTGTGATGCCATTCTTCCTAAAATTGCATCGGTTTCATTTTTTAGCCATCTATTTTGAAGCTCTGTCATTCCTACTGTTATGGAGTGCAAGTTGTGCTTTAAATGCAATTCCTCTTCAAGGAACGCTTCACTGTAATTAATTAAATTTATACGAGATAACAAGTCCTCAACGTCCTTAGAATCTGTAACTGCCTTTCGTAAATTATTAACAAATAAAGAAGGTCTTCTTAAATGTCGAAAAAAGTAAAACGCCAGTAGTATTGAAGACACGCATAAACCAATCCCCATATTGATCATAAAGTTGGATTGCTGAACGGCAATTTCTTTAACTTTACCAAATACAACTTGGTTATCTAACTGAAAATCAATCCTACCCCATTCCACAAAAGAATCATCTAAATCTTTTGATTTTAAAATATAATTTTGGACAGAATCGGTTGAAAGAGATTTTCCAACACGTGCAACAAGCTCATTTGATGATGTTAAGTACAATTCTAAATAGCTGAAGCCACCCTTTTCTTTAATAGATTCTAAAATGTTTCCCGCATCAATATAAAAACCATTTTTTATTTTCTGAACTAGGCCACTCTCGTTATCTTTAATTATTTGTCTAGACTGAATACTGATTTTTGAAACTGATTTATTTATTTCAACACTAGTATACACAACTCCTAAAATGCCAAAAACTGCCAATGTGCATCCTGGTAAGGCTAAAAAAGCAAGACCAAAGAAATTTCTAAACCGTTTAGTAAATTGAAAAATCAGAAGAATAATTAAACCAAAAATAAGCGCAAAAATACCAGGCCATGAACCTAAAAATAAAAGAGGTACTTTGGCTGTTAATGCCATATCCATTTGCTATTTCTCCTTTTTAATAATCTTATCGTAGGTAGCATAAAATGGTCCGATAGAGTTTGAATTGTAACCTATAATATTCTTTGAATAAATTGATACTCTAGATTGATGAACTAGTGGAATAACGATGGCATCCTCTAATAAAATATGCTCTGCTTGATCGTAATACTCCTTTCGTTTCTTAAGATCACCCTCAGCTTTTGCCTTCCTTAAGAGATTATCAAAAGCACTATTCGAATATCTAGTGAAATTTTCACCAGATCCCGTTTCAAACATACTTAAGACCCCATATGGATCTGGAATCTGCATAGTTAGTGTTTCAACATGAACAGCGACATTTCCCTTTGCATGCTCAGAGTACAATTCTGATAAACTTAAATAGCTGAAATCAATAAAGTAATTTTTCTTTTTTGCAATATCAGCAATTTTATTTAAAATCGGCGACATCTCAACATCATCAGTATGAATCAGATACTTTTTGGGAGTACTAAGATTATTAGCTTTCGGAGTAATTGTACATCGATTTAAATCATTTGAAGTCATACCATAAGGTAATATCGAACACACTTTCGAATATCCCTCGTTATCTTCTGGGACTTTAAATTCATTAAATATAATTTTTAACAAATCCTTACGCGACATCTTATCAGCAGATCGCTTCGTTTTTTCAGTAAAAAAAAATGCGGTGACATCATAAGAAGGATATATTTGCATACTTGCATCACTGCCAAATAATTTTACTAATTCATTTTGATCCATATTTGATGCTGGGTAATATTCAACCAAATCAACTAATTTATTTTTAAAACTAAATTTTAATTCATTCGCTGAAACTTCAACCAATCCCAACTCTGAACAAAGCGGTGGTCCATTAAAGTAACCGGTATTTGCCTTCCAAATTTGAACTTTCTTTTTATTACTAGTTTCCATTCTTGAGTATATCCACGGTCCACTTCCAATCATTTCAGATTCATTAATTTTTTTTGTAATCCCTGAACGTGGAGTGGCTAAGTAGTAGAGCAAGGGAGCAAAGGGATTTTTTAATACGATCTGGATTTTTGACTTATCTACAGCAATAACATTTTTTACATATGATAATCTTCCATGGTCCATCGATTCATCTCCGATGAATCGCTTTAAACTGTCTACGACTGCATGTGAATCTACGAATGCCCCATCAGTGAATTTAACTCCCGATCTTAATTCAATAGTAAGAGTTTTTAAATCCTTAGAGAATTGCCATTTTCGAGCCAACCAAGGTTGAATTTCACCTGAGTTGCTAAACCTAAATAAAGTATCAAATTGAAGTGCCAAAACTCTTTTGGCTGAAATACTAACAGCGTTTAATGAACCATTGGTCGACATAATGGAATCAACGGCTACGTTTATTCTACAATTAGCTCTGATCTGATAATTTGCTCCGAATATTAAGACCAAACCAATAATAAAAGAATAATATCTATTCTGCTCTATATTCAAAGCACACCTCCGTGTATAGAAATCAGTACAGAAGCAAATAAAGGCGCTAAGAAGCTACCAAGCGCATCTACAACGAGAATTCTATCTATCCACTTCTGTGAATATTCACGCTTTGAAAAAATATGTCTTTCTAGTGTAGGTAATTGAATGGCTTCTAACATGCTCCAGAATATAAATGATACAACTAACCACCTAAGAG
>JBPOJH010000169.1:0-4864 GCA_052033755.1 Bdellovibrionota bacterium
CCATCGTCTGTAAATTTAATATTTTCAGCTGTAATTCCGTTGGCTTCAACTTGTCTTTGTATGATGTGCTTTTTCGTAATTAATAATTTATCGCTTTCTGTGTAACCAGAAATTTGGATCAGCTCCATACGATCTCTTAAAGCTGGTGGAATGTTTTCTAAGACATTCGCTGTGGCAATAAATAAAACGTTCGACAAATCAAAATCGACATTTAAATAGTTATCACGGAAAGTGGCATTTTGTTCTGGATCTAATACTTCCAACATAGCAGAAGATGGATCTCCACGGAAATCACTACCTAATTTATCCACCTCATCAAGAACGATGACGGGATTATTGGATTTCACCTGACGTAATGCTTGCACAACTTTACCCGGCATCGCACCGACATAAGTGCGGCGGTGACCGCGGATTTCAGCTTCGTCCTTCACGCCACCCAAAGCAATACGGAAGTATTCACGTCCCATCGCTTTAGCAATGGATCGACCCAAAGAAGTTTTACCTACTCCGGGAGGTCCACAGAAACACAAGATTGGTCCTTTCATGCTAGTTTTAAGTTTACGAACCGCAAGAAATTCAAGAACTCTTTCTTTAACTTTCATTAAATCATAGTGATCTTCATCCAATATTTCTTTTGATTTTGCTAAATCGATAGAATCTGTTGTTTTTTTATTCCAAGGTAGGTCAATCATCCAGTCCAAGTAAGTTCGAACCATCGACGCTTCAGATGCATCTGGGTGCATGCGCTCTAGTCTAGATAATTGCTTAAGAGCTTCGGTTTCAGCCGCTGGAGACATTTTTGCGTTTAATAATTTTTCGCGTAACTCTTCCATTTCTTCAGATTTAGAATCGGACTCACCAAGTTCATTTTTTATAGCTCGCATTTGCTCACGTAAAAAATATTCTCTTTGAGATTTCGACATTTCTTCTTTGGCTTGGCTTTTAATTTTGTTTTGCATTTGCAATACATCTAATTCAGCAGCCAAAAGTTCATTCACAATTTTCAGACGTGCTTTATGGTCCGTGGTTTCTAACACACGTTGCGCATCAGCAACTTTGATCCCAATATTACTAGCGATCAAATCCGCTAAACGACCTGGATCGTTCACATCATCTAATACTAATAAGATATCTGGTGAAAGAACTTTTCCAAGAGCAATAATTTTTTCGATTTGCTCTTTAGCACTTCGAGCAAGAGCTTCGAATTCCAAAGAACCCGAAATGGCTTGAGCGGACTCTTCCACTTTCTCGATGCTAACTTCTAAGAATGGCGCTGTCTTTGTATAAGACTTTACAACACCCTTAGCTTCACCTTGGATTAATATTTTTACCTGACCATCTGGTAGTTTTTTCATTCGCATTATTTTAGCGACGGTTCCTACTTGATAGATGCCTTCAGGAGTGGGGTTCTCTTCAGTGATTTCCTTTTGGGACGCGATAAATATTAGACGATTCTTCGAAAGAGCCTCTTCTACAGCTCTGATGGAAGCCTCTCGTCCAAGATAAAACGGTAACACCATATATGGAAACACAACCACATCTCGAATAGGAAGTAAGGGAATTGTCGCGGGGATTTCGATGGATTTGTCGTTGAAACTCATAATGCTCCTCTCTAGTGATCAAATGATCGGAGCTAAATAGAAGCTTCTTTAAAGTTATTTTGATATTTTAGGTCTGGAAATGGTATAGTAAAAATTTTGACTACAGAACAAAGTCTGACATCCATGTCAGCTAGTCTCATCCCATGAGAATGAAAACCAAGACGAATAGACTGAAAAACAGACGAGATTAATTTAGATAGTTGCGAGGATCTTCTAATTCCTCGGCACACTCAATACAAAGGTTTGTAAAAGGTCTAGCCTTTAAACGCTTTGGTTGAATTTGCTCTCCACAACCCTCACAGACGCCATATTGCCCTTCTTCTAGCTTAGCCAAGGCCTTTTCTATTTGGTACAATACAGAGCGATCGCGTTCGTGCAAATGGATTGCAAGATTTAAACTTAATTCGTTGGATACGGCTTCTACTTCGTCGCATCCAGAATCACCTCTAATTTTAGCCTCAGATTTGAATTCTGTTGATTTATTTAAAATCAAACTTTTTTGATTCAATAAAAATTCTTTGAAATATTGAAGTTCGGTCGAGTTCACCTTTTCCCCCTTTGATAAACTTGGCCTCGCTAGTGCGGCGGTTATCTTTTTATTTAAATGAACTGTCATCAAAAAAATTTTAGATGCCGAAAGAATCACCATGAACGCGACACAAGGCAGGAGGGAAATCCACACACAAATTTAAGAATTTTTTTTCGTGTGTAAGAGCAAATTATCGAGCGAATTTTTTAGAATGTTGTTCGCGAATCTCAGCACCTTCAATGCTTAAGCGAGTGTAGGGAATTGCTAATAGTCGATCGCCCTCAATAGGCTCGAAAGTTTCTTCGCAAATTCCAAAACTTCCATTCTCTATTCTAGCCAGTGCATATTCAATTTCCATTAATTGATGGCGAATGCGATCTTGAATAATTAAGTATTGATTTTCGCTTACGTGAGCCACCGTTTGATCGATTTCATCTCCAGAAATCTTATCTAACATGGCAAATTCTAATTTAAGATTTCTGATTCGATTCAACAGATCTTGCTTCATCTCTAGTAACTTCGATTTACAAATTGAAATAATGTCCTGATTGATCTGCGCCAACATAACGTCCTCCCAAGTTTGTGCTAGCCGATATAGCTAGCCCTTGGTCATTGGACAGAAGGGCTTAAAAATTAGGTTAAATTATTATTAATAATAATTATTTATATATAGATTAAATTTTCTTTGGCTTCATCGTGCTTATATGATGTAGCCGCAGATAATGAGGGTAGGGTCTTTAAAATTTCAAAAAAAACTAAATTTACAGAGATTAAATATACAGACTAAAGATTCGTGTATTGGCCTAAGGAGTTTTCTGTTTATGAAAAGGAACGATTTCGCCTTTTTCTAAATTAAACCCAAACACAGGTCGCAACACTTCGCGTTCGCTGTCTACGCTCATCATACTTAATGATCCAGGTACATCCTTAAGCCCTGAAAGCCCTTGGCTTAGCTGCTCACGCGTGTTGGCACCCTTGTTAATTAAGGAACGAATCATCAAGGCTGTGTCGTATCCCTGAATTTCAAAACTGCCAGGAGTTTCTTTGAAAACATTTTGAAACTCTTTTGCAACAGCAGAGGATTTGAAGTGGTTATCATCGGCATTGAAGCTGTCGACAAAAACAGTGTTGCTAGCAAATAGTCCTGCTCGCTTTGCCAATCCTGGTGAATTCCAAATGTTAGTTCCTAATAAATAAATCGATCTAACTCCAACATAGGATAACATTGCAGAAATTTGTCCTAAGGATTTCGGATTGTCTGGAATGAAAACGGCATCAAAATTAACGACTGGAGGTAATACATCAGCGACCTCTTCGTTACGTTGCGCGGATTTTTTTTCAGCGGCTTTTTTATCTTTGATTTCTTTTAATCGAAGTTTGTATTCCTCGGCACGAGCGGCTGGAAAAAATGTTCCTGTTAAGCGCTGAATGGGAATTTTAAAATCGGTTTCTTTGTTGGAATATGTTTGCGCAGCTGTGATTTCTCCACCACGAGCTAATACTTCGTCCCAAAATAAATTGGCGAACTCAACTCCATAGGGATCATTCGGAAATAAAATAGCAAAACGATTTAGACCCAGTTCCTCCATCGAAATACGCACCAGCTCGCGCACTTGCATTTCACTGGTCAATGCATTTCGAAAAACCAGCGGACTTGTTTCGGTGATACCGGCTTTTTGCGACAAAGTAATACTAGGCACGCCAAATTCCGACGCGGTCGAAGCCACCGCAGGTGCGTTTTTACTTAAGACACTACCTACGATAGCAATGACGTTATCGTCTTTAACAAGGGTTTCTACGCCTTTGCGGGCTTTTTCGGGATTACCCTCGCTGTCGACTACGGATAATTTATAGGGACTGGGAACGGCGCTGTGAAGGCCCAATCCCAGCTCTAGACCGCGCAGGGTTTTTTGTCCGACGCTGGCAAATTTGCCACTCATCGGTAAAACAGCTCCGATGGTTTGTGAATTCACTTTACTGACGGCATCTAACTGGTCCAGTAATTGTTTTGATCTAGCAGAGTAAACAGCCACATTTAACGAAAAAGATTTTTCAAAAAAGTTTTTGGCATATGAAATTTCTTTTTCTTCAAGAGCCAGTTCTCCTAAGCGTAATAAAGCGTGTGCTTTAAGTTCAGTTCCAAGTACGCGATCCGTATCTAATTCCTTGGCGATGATATCTAGCTGTTCGACTTGTAACTTGGCATCCATTAATTCATGGGCTCGTTGCAAATATAAATCGCGAAGCTTTAAATGTTTTTCTTTTTCAGCAGAGTCGCTTTGACTTTTGTCTTGGCCTAAAACTTCTGAACACAGCTTGAAGGCTTCGAAATATTCATGGTTGGTCATCAGGGATTGAAATCGCAATTCAGCCACCTCGGCGAATGTGGGTTCGTTCGTTTCAGTAGATTTTAGTAGGGGCTGCGACAGTTGCGCGACCTCGATGGTGCGACCAGCTTGGTTCAGGGAACGAAGACTCCACAGGCGCGCTTCGGTTTCTTTGTGACTAGCATTGGGCGAACTAGAAAAACCAGCGGCAGAGGCTAGAAAAAAATCATGGGCCTTGTTGTAATCTTTCGAATTATAAAACTTTAAAGCGTTTTGAAACAAACCCTCTGGTTTTTGATTCGCTGGAATTTGAGATTTAGGAATATTTTGTGTGACAGCAGTGGGGCGCTTCAGCGCGGGTTGGTTGGCTTTCTTTTTTGCAGCTGGTGTTGAAGAACAAGCTGCCA
>JBPOJH010000016.1:0-6607 GCA_052033755.1 Bdellovibrionota bacterium
GAACATCTTTCATGGTCAGAGAACTCATGCCCGCGGTCATTGGTAATGGATTTAACTGGTAATCCCTTCAGAGCTTTTATTGTTTCCTTAGTTATTTTCGGAGCTTGCCTTCGATTCAATTTTCTAAATTTGTTAAATCTTGATTTTCTATCCGTGATCACCAGAACTCCAGTCTTTCGATCTTTTCCAAGCATCGTGTCCCGCTCCCAGTGACCTACTTTCTTACGCTGATTGGCTTTCGTTGATCGCTCAGATATCGGCACTGCATTTTGTATCTTTCCACGCCTGTCTTCAGAGGGAAATCGACGTTTTCTGCGACGACTTGATCGACGCAGGTGGCGCCACAACTGACCACCGCTTTGTCGATCCTGATCAATAATCTTGTAAATAGTTTCTGTGCTAATATCTGCATAACCTTCCAATCGAAGTCGATTGGAGATTTGCTCCGGTGACCACTTCAGTTCTAATCGTTCAACAATCATGGTAATTATCACTGGATTAAGCTTGTAGGGGCCATGCTTGCCTTCCTCACGGGTTTTTGCCAGCATATTTGCTTGCTTGGGGCGATAACCTTTTAAACCACTATTTCGTGAAATTTCTCTAGTTATAGAACTTTTGTGAAAACCTAGCTTGTCAGCAA
This sequence comes from Bdellovibrionota bacterium, assembly GCA_052033755.1. Taxonomy (GTDB): domain Bacteria; phylum Bdellovibrionota; class Bdellovibrionia; order Bdellovibrionales; family Bdellovibrionaceae; genus JBPOJH01. The sequence goes on from JBPOJH010000016.1 coordinate 641, forward strand.
TGGCAGTTTTTGTTAATCCAGCATCGAGGCCATCTTTTATTCGAAGACGGTCCTCTTTAGTCACCCGACGGTATTTCATTTGTGCTCCTCTGTTTTGTGGTAAAAACTGAGTCGCAAATAGACCGTCAGGTGGCTACCTTCAACTCAACTTGTTATTGATTGAGTTGCACTGGTAAGTGTTTTTCGGGAATTGTAAATCGTGTCTGAAAAAAAAGTTTTTAGCTGCTTTAAAAGAATTCCACGGAAGACGACTTCTTCCGCAACAGACACAAGCAACAAACCGTAGGTTAGATCCATCCAGCGATAGATCGAATTTGGATAGTGTGGGAAGTGAAATAATCTCCAATGAAAGTACTTGCCTAAAGTGGGCCCAATGGTTCGATCAATAGTTACCCCATAAATAGTTAAGAGGACCGACCATTTTACTAAATCTTTTAATGGCATTTGTTGGTAATGATTGATATCAAATGAATTTATTTTTTGCTGGATTGTTGTCAGCGTTCTAGTAAGTCCTAACCCCAATAAATCTGTGAAGTAAAATACTAAGATAAACGGCAGATATTGATCTTGAAATATATAAAAGAAAAAATCATTTAAATAAAATGGAAGCACGGCCAATATAGTTATTAACGTCATCTGAAAAAATTAGTTCAAAACATGTCTGTCATTGCCAATTAGTTTAAATGAAAAATTCACTTGATCGTCAAAACAATATACAGCCATTACTATAATTTCTTTAAGACATAACCTCAACGACACTTTTTTCACGAAGCAAAAGCTAACAAAAATGGACATTTTTTAGAAAATTCTATATTAATATGCTGACTGAATAATCGCTCATGCTGAGGTTCTTATGCTATCTAATATTTACTATGGTCGGGAGGTGACTCCCCACATTAAGCGTATATCTGATTTTAGGATCAAATACTTTAAAGAGTTTCCGTACTGCTATGAAGGGAACTATGAGTATGAATACGAATATTTCAAAGGATTCTCTCAAGATACAAAATCACTTGTTATTGAGCTATTAGAAAATCAAAAAATTATCGCTTTATCAACAGCTATGCCTCTGGTCTCCAACGCAGATATTTTAAAAGAAGCTGTGAATGAGTTTAGAAAATTTGGATTTAATCCTGAAGAATTTTATTATCTTGGAGAGATCATAGTTGATAAGAATAATCGAAATCAGGGTCTAGGCAAATTAATGTTGGAAAAAAATGAAGAAGTAGCACTAAAGCTTGGGTTTAAAAAGATGTGTCTTTCTGTTGTTGTACGAGAACAAGGTGATCCACGTCGACCAAATAATTATAAGTCTTCAGATAGCGTATGGGCGATAAATGGCTATGTAAAACAAAACATATTTATAAATTATCATTGGCCTACTATGCTTGCAGATGGAGCAGTTAAAGATATTGATAATAAAATGGTATTTTGGACTAAGGAAATTTGATTATGCGAATAGTATTAATAATATCAGTGATAGTGTTTAGTTTTAATTTTGTACAAGCTGAATCAAAAAAATCCCAACAACCTATTAGAACGTTGATTTGGTGGGACTATCTACCTAATCGAACTATCGATAAATTGCAAAAGAATGGATTTTATCCAGATGTCTCTATTTATAATTCGAATGAAGTTGCGTCATCACGAATTTTTTCAAAACGTGAAAAATATGATGTGGCTGTTGTTTCGAGTTTAGTGGTGCTAGCCTCACTAGAGTCAAATATATTTGATCCACAAATATTAGTACGACTTTCTAAAAGTCGTACTTATTTGGAAAATGTTAATTTATTTAGTGGGTGCATTCCATTGCTATGGGGAGCAACTGTTTTTGGATCGGATGATAAAAGCAACAATAATAAACTGAACACTATTGAGAATTTAGTTACTTTAAAAAAAAATGGGTATGACATAGCAATTTTAGATGATCCATTTGAATTGAGTGCACGACTTTTAGCAGATGGTGCTCTAACTTGTAATAATAAAAGACTTCAAAATGGTTTTTCATTTAAAGAATTAAGAAGTTGTAAAAAACAAAACTTCCAGGTGCCATTTGCTTTTGAGAAAAAGTTTTTTAAATCATCTGTGGCAGATTTTCTTAAAAGTAAAAAAGTAGCGGTCTATGGATGGCATGGTGAGATTGCTCAAGCAGCCAAGGAAAATCCGCAGATTCAGATGGTTGTTCCGCAAAGTCATCCTGTCATTGGGGTGGATTATGTTTGTATCCCTAAAGACAGAGCTCATCCGAAATTAAGCACTGAAAAATTGGTGAAGTTTGTTGAGTTGTTGACGGATGCTGAAAGCACTCATTGGGGAGTGGAGTCGACACAATATTTTTCTCCTTACAAGAATGATTTACAAGGGTTATCGCCGGCCGTGGTTGAATTGTATCAAACACTTATGACCGTGATGCAGAAATCGCCGCCATTTGTTTTGACGGCACCCAGTAAGGAAGAGCATCAATTAATTAATAACTGGTGGAGAGGTGTTCGTTATGAATCTAAAAAATAAATTTCAAGATACCAGTTTGCAAAAACGCTTTGGTGTGATTTTTTTCTTGATGGCAGCCATTCCATTGATGGCAGCTGGCTTTTTGTTATGGGCCAACGGAGTCAAAGAAAAACAAAGACAACAATCGATCAAGCAACAGTACGCCCAGCAGTCCAGAGCGATCGTCATTGGTTATTTACGCTCGGCCGGGACCATTGCCGAAATGCTTGAACAAAGTCCAGATTTGATTGACTACATCTTGGCTCCAAAAAATTTACGAGAATACTCTGAAAATCGTCTGTACGCTCGTTTCGAGGAAGCCAGTAAAGATATCACACCCACTATTCAGTGGCTGTTGTTGGACGAAAATGGAAATAAAATTTTAAATTCAAATATTGCTGATGGTAATAGTAATGCTAATTCAAAATCTAATAATAGCAGCGATGTCAGTAGCGAAGAAAAATACAAAATTGCAAAATCTGATTTATCCAATCCAGGCTTATCTTTTCAAAATGAGTCTCAACAATTTCGAATTGTTAAAAAAATTAACTATGATGATCAACAATTACAAGGCCCCTCGGCTAAATTGCGAGGATACTTGGTTGGCTTTGTGCAGGTGCAAGGCTTTTCGGATTTGCTAGGATCGAAATTAATTATTGATCAAACTGGACCGATCACAGATTTGAACTCTTTAAAAATGCACTTAACTGATCTTATCAGCGAACCTGAAATTTCCATTCCGTGGATTTCTATTTTTCTTATTGCGCTGGTCGTCTTGGGTGTTTTCCTGGGAACTTTTTTAGTCCAGATACAAGTGATTAAGCCTATTCTAGCGATGACTAAAGATTTAATGGCACCCATGTTCAACGTTGAAATTATCAAAACAGCCAACGAGATTGAGTTTTTAAAACGTGCATTTGAGGCCTACAAAGAGTGGATGCACAATGCTCATCTGCAACTAGAAAAGAAAGCCAGACAAAGCGCTATGATAGATGTAGCGGCTCAAGTGGCTCATGATATTCGTTCACCGTTGTCGGCATTGAATATGTTGGTTGTGGATTTGCCGCAAGTGCCAGAGGAAAGACGAGTCGTCATTCGTTCCGCTGTTCAAAGAATTAATGATATCTCTAATTCATTATTACAAAAAAGTCGTGAAAGTCGTTTGGCAGAGGAAAGTAATTCAAAAATAGCTATCGCTAGTCAAGCATCTTTAGCGTCGTAATCTCGTGCTGATGCCAATTTGAAAGATAGTACTTTAGTTGCTTCGAACAGGCATTCGGATGATCTGACATCAAAGACTCGAAACCTAGTAAATTCAAATACAGGATCCGCTAGCGAGCCAATTCTACTAACGTCGTTGATTGATGATTTGGTTTCTGAAAAACGAATTCAGTTTCGCACCAAAGTCGGAATCACCATCGATACAGATATAGATAAAGCCTACGGTGTTTTTGTTCAGGTTCCTCCTATTGAATTAAAGCGGGCTTTATCGAATATGATCAATAATTCCATCGAGGCTTTTCCGAATGGAAAAGGACAAGTCATGGTCTCGGTCAAAAAAATTACTAGTCAGGTTCAAATAATAATTTCTGATAATGGTAAGGGAATTCCCTCGGCTATTATTTCTAAATTAGGAGAAAAAGGATTTAGTTACGGCAAAGAAAAATCAGACTCAGGTTCTGGCCTGGGAGTTTTTCATGTTAAAAACTTAATGCAAAAATATGGCGGTCAATTTGAAGTTCACAGCGTTGAAGCGACAGCTGTACCAGCGCTTGGATCCAAGCAGGGAACTACTATTACATTAACGCTACCCACGCAACCCTCGCCAGCTTGGTTTGTCGAGAAATTGGAATTTTCGTCTGGACAAAATGTATTTGTGATTGATGATGACCAATCTATTCACGGGATCTGGAAAGGGCGCTTGTCTTCTGCGAAGTTGTTACAAAAAAAAGTTCATTTATATAACTACACATCTGCTTACGATTTTATTCAAGATTATCAAAGCGGAAATTTGCCCACAAGCAATGACAAAAATATTTTTTTAATGGACTATGAGTTTTTAGAACAAAATATTAATGGGTTAGAGGTTATTCAAAAATTAGGAATACAAAAACAATCCATTCTGATCACTAGTCGCTATGAAGAAAAGCGAATTTTGGAAAGTTGTAATAACTTGGGAGTCCCATTGATTCCCAAAGGCATGGTAGGGTTTGTTCCATTCGTGCAACTTGAAATATCGTGATAAACTCTAACACATTCCGCGTTAGAATACTGCCCCAATTTATTGGCTGCTAACAGCACGCCTTGCCAATATTAAATTTGAGCTTCTGAGTTTTGTATGATTGAATCTTTTAAAAGGAATACATATGAACTCACAAACCTCAAAAAAGAAATTTGAATTTTATCGCCCTCATCCTTGGCATGGTATCCATCATGGATTTCAAAGTCATACTAAAATCGTGAAGGCCTATATAGAGATCACACCGAACGAATTAATTAAGTATGAAATTTGTAAGCAAACAGGTTATCTGAAAGTAGATCGTCCACAGCGCTACTCTTCATTGCCGATGACCTTGTATGGTTTTATCCCTCAAACCTATTCGGCAGAAACAGTTGCTGCTTTGTCAAAGCAAGCTCAAGCTGTATCACAGTCTTCCGACCTGTTGTCATCAGACGGTGCTCATCAAAGGATGAAAGGGGATGGGGATCCTCTTGATATTTGTGTGTTATCCGAATTGCCAATTCAAAGGTCTGACATAATTATGGATGTACGTATTTTAGGTGGCCTTAAATTGATCGATTCTAACGAAGTTGATGATAAAATCATTGCAGTTCTGAATTGTGATTCATTTTTTGAAGGTATCAATGATATCTCGCAAATCAACCCAACAACTTTAAATAGAATTAAACATTATTTTTTAAGTTATAAAACTTTACCAGGCGAGCCGCCTAAAACTAAAATCGAAAGTGTATATAACGCAGAATCAGCCTGTGAAGTGATTCAGGCTGGAATCAATGATTACCAGACGCATTTTAGCTAGACTGTGATTATGACGTGGCGATAACGTATATCAATTCCAATAAATGATTTACTGAATAGGTAGCGCTGAATATGATCAATACTTTGAATGAAAAAAAATATAGTTTGCAGGATTTATTAATTTCAACGGGCGGTCAGCTGATTCATTCGGATCGCTTGAGTTCCTTAAGCCCAGAAAATATTTTCTTTACCGGAGTAGGAACAGATACGCGTAAAGATTTATCTGGGCAGATTTTTTTTGCACTTAAGGGCGATGTTTTTGATGCTCACGATTTTTTAGAGCAAGCGATCAAAGCCAATGCGGCGGCGCTGGTCGTGCATAATCAAACTGTGTCGATGCTTACTGATCAAAAGACCATCAATTCGTTGATGTCTAAGCAACATCAGATCCCAGTGGTACAAGTGACTGATACGTTGAAGGCGTTGCAAGCTTTTGC
>JBPOJH010000164.1:0-5116 GCA_052033755.1 Bdellovibrionota bacterium
AACGAAGTAAGTCCATTGAATTTGAATTCAAATAAGTAAAATGAATGATTTAGCTGCGAAGCAAACACTTCAAGCTTTAACTAAACATGTTTAAGTTTTTGACGAGCGCGCAAAATTGCGGCCTACATCCAGTTGGATCAAGGCTGTCCGTTGTTTATTTATCTATGAAATACAGTTTACTCTATTTGCTTGCGCTAATAAGAAGAATTGCAATAAAAAAGCCAAACTGTATGAACTAATTGGCTTAGTAGATTCTTAATATTTTTAATTCAACGCTAGCACTTATTATTGCTATCGCTGGAGCCAGTGTCTTGCTTACGAGTCTAAGCGGTTTATTTCTTTTTGCCACTTCGAAATCTGCACCAAAGCATCTAACGGAGTCGCCTCGTTAATGGAAAATCGATGCAATTGTTTAATCAATTGTTGCAATTTTTTTTCACGCGCTTGTTTTTCTGGATCGAGTATATCAAAAAAAGAACCTTGTACTTCGTTACCATTGGCACTGCTATTGTTAGTCACACTAGCTTTCACTACCTCAGCTACCCTTATAGGTAGACTGCTTACTGTTTCTGATTTCGTCGTCGCCACCATGTCAGCAATAGTATTTGCAGTAGAGTATGCGGTAGGGGCTGTAGTAGTTAAATTACTAGAATCTGCCGTCACCGAATGAACATGCGTCTTCGCAGTCTCTAGATCTGCCAACAATTCTTTAGCCCGTTCCGTAATTTTAGTGGGAACACCTGCTAAGCGCGCCACTTGAATTCCATAACTTTTTTGCGCAGGCCCTAACATCAGTGTATGCAAAAATTCAATATGACCTTCTTTTTCCACCACACTCATATGGGCATTTAAAATATGTGGGAACTTTTCAGATAGGACAGTTAACTCATGATAGTGAGTCGCAAATAAAGTCATCGCTTTTAAATCACTGGCTAAATATTCTAAAATACTTTGCGCTAAACTCATTCCATCAAAAGTACTTGTGCCTCGACCAATCTCATCCAAAATCAATAATGATTTTGGAGTGGCCTTACGTAACATGTCTGCTGTTTCCGTCATCTCGACCATAAAAGTCGAAAGCCCTTCTGATAAATTATCACTGGCTCCCACACGAGTAAAAATACTGTCAAAGATTGGCAACTCGGCAACATCAGCAGGTACAAAAGATCCGATCTGTGCCAAGATCACCGTCAGCGCTAACTGCCGCATCAGAGTACTTTTACCAGCCATATTTGGACCTGTTAGTAATAAAATCCCACCCTCAGAAAGTAAAATATCATTGGGAGTAAAAGATTTCTTCACCGTTTGCTCAACCACTGGATGTCGCGAAGCCACTAATCGCAAACTATTCATTGTGAAACTAGGTTCCACATATTTTCGCTCTAACGCCAACCACGCTAGTCCATTGATAATATCTAGTTCCGCCGTCTGCTGCGCCAACCGTAACCACTGCTGCGATAATGCAAGCACCTCGCTTCGCAGCTCTTCAAAAATTTGTGATTCCAATTCATATCGTCGCGTTTGACTGGATAAAACTTTTTTCTCTAACTCGATCAACTCATCCGTACAGTAGCGTTCTGCATTGGCCAAAGTTTGTTTGCGCATGTAATGCGATGGCGCTTTGTCTTTGTGAGTATTCGTGATTTCAATATAGTATCCAAAAACATTATTATAGCGAATCTTTAACGAGGAAATTCCTGTTTTTTCTTTTTCCTCTTGTTCCATTTTTTGAATCAAGGCCTGACTGTTTGTAGACAACTCAATCAACTCATCTAAATCCGCACGTAAACCCGTACGAAGTAAATGCCCTTGCTTCGTCGACAGCGGTTGCTCTTCCAATAACGAGTCTTCTATTTTTTGAACCAAAGTGGAACAGACTTCGTAATCTGCCAAATTCCACTGACTGGCATACTGATGGGATGTTGGCACTTCGTTGGAATTTAAAAACTGTAAAGCCTCTGTTTGCAACTGCAAACTTTGCAAGCCCGCGTGAAAGGACTGACACAATGACAACAGATCACGGCCATTGCATTGTGGCTGCGCGATCTTGCTAAGACGTCTTTCGATATCGCCCATCTTTGATAGAATTTCGCGTAATTTTTTTAACCGATGTGGATTTTCTTTCCAAGACTTCACCCACGACAAACGCATTTGAATTTCATCTGGATCCAGTAACGGAAAATGAATCCAGCTGCGAAATAATCTGGCTCCCGCCGAAGTCTGCGTGCGATTGATGGCTTGAAAAAAACTACCCTCGCTGTCGCCCTTGTAGGTCGAAAAGATTTCCAAATGTCGTAACACTGTTGGTGACAACTGCATCCGTCCTTTAAAATTTCTTTTTTCAAAAGGTCGAATCACACTTAAAGCACTATCCCCGCCCGTACTGCGCACATAGGATAACAATCGACGACACGCCACTGGCAAATCAGCTATAGCGTAAAGATCTTGCGTATTTACCTGATCTTGCATTACGAATAGATACTTATGCGGGCTTTGCAAAACATGAGATGGTAAACTTCGCAAAATTTCTAAGGTTGAAATAGATTGTTGTAATACAACATCATTGAAAATATTTTTTGTTGAATCGTCTTTCAAAAATAGATCATCGACAACTATTTCAGCTATGGGTAGAATTTTTAATAATCTTTCCAGATCCTCTTTCGTTAAAGAGGTCATATAGAAAGCCTCTCCAGTTGTGCTATCAATCGCAGCCAGTGTTAGACCATCATTAAGACTGTCATTAACAACCTCATCAATGCTGACTAAATAATTTGAAATGCTGCTATCAAGAGTGTCGGGATCATAAACCATACCCGGAGTTAAAACGCGAGTCACCGCTCGCTTCACAATGCCCTTGGCTTGTTTGGGATCTTCGATCTGATCACAGATGGCTACACGATGACCGGCCTTCAGTAAACGATTGATGGGACCGGCGATGGAATGATGAGGCATCCCACACATTGGAGTTTCATCACTAGATTTTTTATTTCTTTGTGTCAGAGCAATTCCCAAAATAGGAGCCGCAATTTCCGCATCCGTGAAAAACATTTCGAAAAAGTCTCCCATGCGGAACATTAAAATTTTATCCTGATGCAAGGCTTTGATATCCCAATATTGGCGCATTAACGGCGTCATATTCGATGGTGTTGTATTAGTCATAATGAGGCTAAGCTAATGACCCCCGGAATGGGGGTCAACCTAAAAACAGGACTTTTTATAGCATTAATGCATTTCAGAAATCGCTTGCGACATCCAATCACTCATGGCGGCGGTTGAAGTGTAGGCGCCAATTTTTGTGCAACTTGTATCGCCCCAACTAGTTAGGCCAACCACCATTAAGCCTTGCGGTGTGTTTACATAGGCTGGACCACCGGAATCCCCAGAACAGGACGAGTGCCCTTGTTCGACTCGGTAAGTAAATTGCGTCTCTGTTAAATGTGGATTATCGACTTTTACATCGACCTTCATTAATTGCTTAGGGCGAGGGTGTAAAAAACCATTGGTGACGCCATAACCCGCCAAAGTCAGTGTCTGTCCCTTTTTCAAAAAGTCTTTGTCGGTTGAAACTGGCACTGGAACATATCCTACAGGAGCGTCTTGTTCCATACGAATCAAGGCAATATCTTGCATGGGTTCTGTTTCTGCTTTATTAACAGCACCTACATAATAGCCAGCATGCACTTTGACTTGCTGAACGTGGCGCAACTGTACGCCCTCCGCCGAAAGCCCTTTGGTAATCACAGGTAAACCAAAAGCGACTTGAGTTAGATCACGCACTTGTTCGACACTCATTTGCAATTCTTTGGCAACATCGACAAAACAATGAGCCGCAGTCAGTACAATGTCCTTAGCAATTAAAGTTCCCGAACAAAAACCAATTAAATTTGCAGGTTCACTAGCCGATGGTTTTAACTCCAAGTACAAAGCGACGGTGGAGGCGGCTACGGGATCAAAATTGGCGACCGGCAAACCATTAACGATGCGTGCAGATTCTGCTCCTAATTGTTGTGTCGTTATTTGCGATGTTGACAATGCCGCTGGCGGCATGGCTGAGTTTTGTTTTTGGCAGGCTATGGCTGCCATTGCGGCCACCATTAATACAAGTTGCTCTGTTGTTTTCACCAATGCTTGGACTGATATTCTTTTCATGTTTCCCCCTCCGTGAAAAGTATAACCGTAACGATTTTTGGTTTTTGGTTTTGGTTTTTTTAGTATTTTAGTTTTTTGATCCGACCCCTTGGTTCAGCAGACTAATGGAAAAGAAACAAATTCAGCAATGCAAATATTTAGATTGCATCGATAAATTATTCTTATTTCATTTTCTGTAAGATTATTTTTGAGAAATGCAATTTGAGTGATGTAATTTGCGTGATGAACATTGAGTAATATCATTATCACGATGCACTTTGAAAAGTGTAAATTGCGAAATGGTATTTTGCGTGATGAAACTTGTTTGATGGACATTGAAAAATGTAGATTATGAACTGTAATTTGAGAGCATAATTGGTGTGGAGTAACTCCAGCTCCAATCAGGGCAGTCCGATGGTTTAGCATACACAAGCAAGAAGCTGTGTTGCGATTCTTTTTAAGATTTAGTTTTTTTGCACAAAAACTTTTGCCAAACAGATATTACAGGCAAGAAAAGATACGCTGGGATATGGCGAGATAAGGCAACACTCAACTCATTTCTAAAAAAATAAACGAATTTATTAAAAAATGGGATGTCAATAAAGGCTTCACTGATCCACCACCGATCAAAGAAGACTCGCGTTAATTTTAAAAATAAAAGAGCTCATAGTAATAAAATATTGACAGTGTTTTCGCTTGGCTGAGTTGATTTTTCACTCGTGTTATTAGCGTGTATTTAAACGTGATTGTCGATTCGCATTTTTTTCCCAATAGTGGGAATTACTTTCCAGGAGTATGGATGAACAATTAAAAAACTTTGAATATAGGATGCAATTAATGGCCGATGCGGAATTATTGCAGCAGGTGGGGAATTTATTTGCTCGCGAAAAGAAAATTGGCGATGTGATTTTGCTGGGATTAAAAGAAATTAAAATGCGTAAGCTGCATTTAGCGTATGGTTATTCCAGTCTTTTTGAAATGTTGGTCA
>JBPOJH010000045.1:0-4316 GCA_052033755.1 Bdellovibrionota bacterium
TTGTACTGCTTCTGCACTTAGCTTTGAAGGAACCTTTTCAGAATAAATTCTTTGACAAAAATTTGAGGCATACACAGACCGTGAATGAAACATCAATCCAGTCATCAAACTAAAAAGCAATATATAAAAACTTTTGCCAACCAAAAACATTCTGTCACGTACCTTATTTTCTAAATTACAGTTACAAGTTTGCAGTATTGGTTTCCTATCTTCTCAAACTAATTACTATAGCGATGCAGTATACTAATTCCAATTGAATATTTCTAGATGTAAATTTAATTGCCAAGTGACGGTTTACGCTGAGTCTTCCAACCATTGGAAAAAGTAAAAAAGTTAGACAGTTGTATAGCTATAATTCGCTCAATTCGTACGAAACCCAATATATACTTGATCTTGATTACTTTAGGCTGGCACTGATGTTGAAATTACTGTTCTTACATGAAAATCTTTTTACTTTTAATTTTTAGTATTTTTATTTCCTTTGGCGTTTTTGCTAAAATTCCGAATAGTATTATTTCAGTTTTTAATTCCAATTTTAAAGAAATTATTGTCGATGTTCGAGGGAGTCGTGGCGGCAACGGTGATGTGGCCGCCGGATATTTAACAATAATGGATCTAATTCAAAACTACCAAATTCATAGTCATATTACATTGTTAGTTGATATGGATTCAAAAAACATTTTAAACCGTTTAGCTCAAGGAAATCAGCTTTTTTGGTCAACCGTAAGTATGAATACTATAGATACCTTGCCTAATGATAAAGTTTTTGATTTATATTTAGCACTAGCAAGCCCATCTGGAACTTTTCGCTATGGGGCACAACTAAGAGAGCGCGAACACTCAGAATTAAAAGCCAGCTCCATTCACATCGAAGAAGATCATGGTAAAAGAATCAATATTAAAACCGAAGGTGTTTTGATAGTGCAGACAGTTCTTGGCAATACAGAAAATCTAAATTCGATCAATCCTCACGCGATTGTAAGAAGTAGTGGTGTTAATTACAATATGAGTCCAGCAGGTATTGGAACTAGTGAGGCTGGCATATACAATGATTATATCGCAACTAACTTAAGAAATAAGACCCCTGTGGCAATTCAAGAATTTATTAAGTCACAACTATCATTAATTGAAGACGATTTTTCAAGAAATACAATTCTGAAAATCGTTGAAAAGTCAAAAATGAAAGGTGCTAAAATAGGCTTAGCCTATGGAATCTCTGCAGAACAAACACAAAGTCAATTTATAAGTTACTTAAACGGATTGGCTGCTGATAACTCAAAATCTTATTGCCTGATTACACCCTCTCGTTTTGACGAAAAAGCCATTCTAGATCAAACTTTATATTCTAAAATACAATTTATAACCAATGAGCAATCTCTTCCTGATTTTGCAGAGCCAGGAAAGATTTATATAGTAAGAACAAAAACCATGCCTCACTCAGTATTTGTCGGATTGATGGCTTATTCAATGAAGGCAGGCTTAGTACCAGTAGGCGCTGGAGATGGATTTATGAGTGCTGCAATTAATTTAGGAGGACCTTTCGTTTTAACAAGAGTCCAATGGAATGCTAAAAATATATCAAATTTAAAATCTAGATTATTAAATGTTGCTAAAAAAGTGTTTAAAGATCCAACTCAGCTTGAATCTGTAAGTAGCACGTTCGATTCAATTTTTGGTAAAATAGATCTGATGAGGGCCCAAACGCTTCGTACGATGTCAGCCTTGTTCGAAACTTTGAGTCTAGAAATACCTGATTTGTCTGAGCGTATAATTAATGCTGCAGTAATGGTTAGTACACAACCAAAAAATAACTTAGAAGAATTTAACAAACACACTGAGAACATTTCTGATTCAGCTTTAAAACGAAGTGTTAGAGCTGGTGGGTTGCCAGGGGAAATCGTTCCTACCAAACAACTTCTAGAATTAGCGCAACACGCTTACAAGAACTTGTTAGGATCTGCCGCTGACTTTCATGATTTGTTTGTTGCAAACGATGATTTTTTCAAACTTTGGGATTTACCAGAAAACAATACAGACGTAGAATTTAAGAAAAAGACAAATCCTTACTTATTTGAAAATATTTTAGCTTTAAATCGCTCTAATTATAAAACTGATTTATTGTTTGATAAATATGTTTATAAAAAGTTTGATTTTATTCCAACCAGACCAAATGATACTAAAAAGCCAGAGGCTCCAAAAAGCAATAGCGAATTGCAAAATGCTTTTATTCAGCAATATTTTCATCCAATAAAAAATACACCAACGATCAATAAAGAAAATAGTAAAAATAACGCATTTATTAATAAATGTGCAGCAATGTATCGTTAATTCAAAAACTATGTAACAAACCGATTATTCATCTACGAGTCCGTACCAAGCGTAATCCGACATAGAATTTACTATCCTTCGCACTGATAGTATCCTTCTCTTTCGATCTTAAACCATACTCTGTACTGTACCAACTACCACCTCGAAATACTCTAGTTAACAGATTACTATTTTTTCGTGCTCTTGGATTTTTTTCTCTATTAACTTCCGCATCATAACGATTCTTAGTAAACTCGCCAACATTACCTATCATGTCAAAGAATGCCATCCCATCAATTAGGCGTGGCAAACGACTGGCAACAACATGTGTAGAACCAGATGGATACTCAACGCTTCTAGCTTTTAAACCAAATACAGCATATTTTTCTAATTCATTGTAATCTACTTCATCACGATCGAAATACGTCTTAGTAGCATTTCCTAAGTCTTGAATTACATACTCCCACTGCTCATCAGTTGGTAAATCATAACGATCACCTCTTTGATGATCAGGAATTATATCTCTAAGTAAATCTTGAATTTTTTCATCACCATATTTTGATAGACGATTTAGTTTTTTTACAAATTTAATCGCGTCATTCCAACTCATATTTTCAGCTGGATGATTCGGCTTCATTTGAACATCTATACCATCAATTTTTACCACAACACTTTCTATTCCGTCTTTAAAAAATGATGGATTGATTTTTACAGGATCTTTTTCACCCATCGCGACCTGAAGTCGTGACCACATCATTTGTGTGACTTGAGTATCCATCATTGAAAAAGGCTTTCTAATTTCAGTTAATACTTGTTCTTCACCCATTAAATAGGAACCCGTACGAATCTCGTGAAATATTGCTCTTCTAGATTGTTTAACGGGATCAATAGCGTCATTCAAACGGCGATGCTCTTCTTCTTCCGACTCGATATTCCTGTTCCTAGACTCTTCGATCACTTGCTCCTGCACAGACCGCGATTGTTGCTGCGTCTTTTGTCGTTTAAATTCATTCCAGACTGTATTGAAATTAGGAATATTACTTTGTGCTTCGGTGATTTTAGTATCGTAAGTTTGCTTTAACTGCGATGCTTTTGCACGAGTGCTGTCGAAAGCATTTGTGTTTCTGGCTTCATTACTAGCTACTTGTTTGTCGACGTACAATTTCCAAAGTGATTCTAAGATGGAAAGAAAAGAATCAGAGTTTGATTTTGACTGAGCACTTGAATAAATATTTTTGCAAAGATTATTACTTTCTGCATGTAAACTCTGTTGCTGTAGGAAGAAAACTAAAAGGATAGCTAACATAAATTTGTAACCTTTTACCTTCTTGCGCGTATTTACTAAATTACTAATTAACTTATGAGTCGACATCATTTTCATGGCCGAGTCCTCACGAGGCGGAACCCCACACTGCTGAGGCTGCGGCCGGGCGAGAAGTTGCCCCGATAACCCGAACGCAAGAGCTGCGCGTTGTCGCTCCAACTAACGCCACGGATGACGCGGTAAGAGCCCGGTGCAGCACCTTGTGGATCTTGGCCGCCCTCAAGTGTATTATAACAATCCTTGTTCCATTCCCAGACATTGCCTTCTAAATCATAAAATGGACGTCTAACTCCATCTCCGTTGACATCAATCATGCGAGGCTGAAGGCTTGCCACGGCATGCGTGGATCCTTCGGGATATTCTTCGCTCTTCGAGTTTTCAGAAAGCCAAGCATGTTTAGGCAGATCTGTTTCATCATCACGATCAAAATGCTTTTCGTTGGCTTGGCCTCGATCTCGCATTACAAATTCCCACTGAGCTTCTGTTGGAAAATCATAATGATCTCCCCTTTGATGCCCTGGGAATAGTTCCTGTAAAAGAGCTTGTATTTTTGCATCGCCATTTTTGGATAAATCATTTAATCTATCTATAAATTCTTTAACGTCGTTCCATCTTACCCGTTCCACCGGATGATTTGGCTTCATTTCAACTTTAATTCCTTCAATAATAGCTATGACACTTTCAG
>JBPOJH010000118.1:0-4153 GCA_052033755.1 Bdellovibrionota bacterium
TCTGAAAAAGCAGGTATTACACGTGTTAAAGCTGAAGCCGTTGTAAATACGATTTTTGACACTATGGTTGAAGCTCTGCTGAAAGATGATCGTATTGAAATTCGTGGCTTTGGTTCTTTCGTCAATCGAGAATACGATAGCTACAAAGGACGCAACCCAAGAACCGGTGAAGTCATTTCGGTTGAAGAAAAAAAATTACCATTTTTTAAAGTCGGTAAAGAGTTAAAAGAAGATCTGAATAAGTAATTTTTTGACAAGCGATTTGTTCCCTATTGTTCATGTACTATGTTTTCTGCAGTCTTTTCATGAATCGATCCTATTCCAAAATTTAAGTTGGAGCTATAATTAACTTTTTCCTATTGTCTTGGTCGAAATTTCTTAGCCCATTTCAAATACTCCGATGGCGATAGTCTAAATTTTGCATAGTTACCTTCGTGCAAACCATCTAGCATCGTTAATGAATTGAAACATAAGCTCAATATTTTCTAATTTGGCGTGATTGTGGCGAGATTTTTAGCCTTTGGTATTACCAAAAAAACTCACGAAATTGAGTGATGTCTTTAATGTTGAAAAGCGCCATAAATAATCGATCAAGACCCAGAGCAATTCCCGCTGAAGGTGGCATACCCGCTTGCAAGTGCTGCAAAAAATCTTCATCCAAGGGTGGGATTTGTGATTTACCAATTTTAGATTTTAACTCTAAATCTTCCATCGCACGTTGACGTTGCAAAACTGGATCATTCAATTCATGAAAGGCATTAGCGATCTCTAAACCATTCCAATAAAATTCAAAACGATCCCCCCAGCCATCTGTTGTCAATCTGGCTAGTGCCGCTTGTGATGGAGGATAATTTCTTAAAAACAAAACGGGATGATCCTTTAGCAATTGCGGCTCGATATATTCAATAAATAAAAAATAATAAATATCGTCCCAAACATCAAAGTGCTGCCACTGTGAAAAATGTGGCTTTAAAACTGGATGCGACTGACCCCATTGTTTAAATTCTGCTAAACTTGTATTCGGAGTTAAATTCAGATCAAGATATTTTGCAAAGGCTTGTGCACAAGTCATATCTTGAAAACTGAAATTTACATCTGTCAAGGGACGAAATATTTTTACTAAATAGTGAACTAACTCTTTCACATCTTGCTGGATGTCGGTCAAAGTTTCATAGGCTCGATACCACTCCAGCATCCAAAACTCGGGCTGATGCTGAGACGAAATTTCTTTATTACGAAAACAGGGGCGCATTTCATAGATTTTTTCGTAACCACGAGCTAACATTTTTTTTAAATGCAATTCAGGACTAGTTGGTAGGTATAATTTTTTTTCAGCCCCCATTAAAGTGGTTTCAAAGTAATCTAAAAAGGGTTCTGTTCCGGGGCAAACGACCAACGTGGGTGTCTGAACTTGTAAAAATTCTTTCTGTTGAAAAAACTGATCCACGGCTTTGATAAATTGATTCCACAACTGCAACTGATTTTTCTTTGTTGAGGTCAAATCTTTTCCCAACACATTAGGACATAATAAACCTATACACGCTTTCGCTTTCAAGGATTTTTCAGGGACGGTAAAGACAGCCACTAAATCTTGTGGCACAAGAACTTGGAGCAAATCATGAATGTCACTAAAAATAATTTCTGCCTGCTTGTGTGCATCTGTCCCCTGAGCAATCCATCGTAATGGAAATAAATTGTCCGTTCTAAGATTTTCTAAAGGGCCACGATATAGTAAATCGACTTGATTGTCGACCTGCCTGCCGGTTTGACAATTCGCCTGCAGTTCTGCGACCGTTGGATAAGGTTTCCAATATTTTTCTAAAAATAAATGACGATCCATAGGCTTAGTAACTTAAAACTGATTATCGATAAATACCAGAACAAACTGGCATCACTATTGGTTTAATGAATGGAACAACAGGACTTTCTATTGAATTTTCAAAGGAGGCCATCTTTGATTTTTCATTCAAGATGGGTGATGATTCTGAAGGACGACTTTGCAATTGCTTTTTGACTAAACCAAAGGCCTCACTCCACTCAAGCCCCTCGATATTCAACAGCAATTGCACCAACGCGTTCTTATGCTTCAACGCCATGGAAATCCCCAATGACTTCACGCGCTCTTTTGAATTAGTTTCGATTAACATTTTGTCTATCAAAATCAAACCACGATTAAGATTCAAAAAATTATTCTGAAAATGCAAACCCTTTTCGGCACCCAACTTGACAAAGTCATCAATGGCTAAGTCCTGTGTCACCACGTCCCCGCCCCCATGAGCAGAATTCTTTTTATTCTTTTTTGCAGCTGCTAATAAGCGTGCGACGTACATGTGAAACTCACCCTTGGTAATGCCATTGTCTTTTTTAATTGTCAGATCCCACAATGAGTTGACAATTAAATCCAACTTTCGAAGTTCAACCGCAATTCCCAAAGTTAAAATTAAATTCTGTTGAGCAGCACTGATATGACCAGCCATTCCGTAATCCAACAAATTCACCATGACTTTGTTGGGCATTCCATTTTTTGTGACCACGTCCACCAAAAAATTTCCCTGATGTGGATCCGCATGATAGAATCCACTACCATACAAAACCTCATCAATCCATAAACGCGCCAAACTTTCTGTCACTTCTGTTTTCAAATTCGGTAAGGTGT
This sequence comes from Bdellovibrionota bacterium, assembly GCA_052033755.1. GTDB lineage: Bacteria > Bdellovibrionota > Bdellovibrionia > Bdellovibrionales > Bdellovibrionaceae > JBPOJH01. The sequence goes on from JBPOJH010000118.1 coordinate 2,657, forward strand.
CTTTATACTTTTCAGCGACCTTGTCCAAACTGGTTCCCTTGACTTTTTCTTGAATAATAATTTTCGTACCTTGTCTGTACTTCATGATCCAAGGCACTTGAAATTGCACCTGCAATGACTCTGCTTGAAACATTTTTTGATGATACACCTTTCGAGCCAACATTTGATTATCGACGGTTTTTGCTAAATCCAATTCTTCCATCACGCTAAAGTGAATATCATCAATAAGAAAACTAATTTTCGGAACACCTGCTTTTTGAAATTCAGGATTAGAATCAATTTCCGACGCCAGCTTTTTCAATATGCGATGGTCTTCCTCGGCCCGCAGTTGAATACCCGGTTTTAAATATCGAATCGCAATGTCATAAAACTGATTGTATTTCCCCACATGAATTTGTGCCATTGATCCCGTGCCCAGTGGTTTTAATCGATATTCGGTAATATTGTAATTTTCCGCTTCGGCATCGATGATCTGTTTAGCTAATTCCGCTGGAACTGGTTTTACAGCTGATTCAATTTTTTTGAAGATGCGCTCTAAACGTTTGGGAAGACCTTTTTCTTTGACTAGGGCTTGCACAAGTTTTTGAAAATGCGGACCTGCGTTTTGAATCATAATTTCAATTATTTTTTCAGGATCTTTTGTGAAATCTTGCGTGATCCAATCGCTAATAATTAGTTTTTTAGAATCCAAACCCAAATTTTCAAAATAAAATGAAAAAGTTTTTTCCATAAATTTAGCTATAGCCGGATCCATGTCTTGCAATTCAGAGCTTCCAACAAAGCCCGTCAAAAAACTTCGAAATTCAACAGAGCGATCATTTAGAAATCGCTCAAAATCCAAAGGAGTTAATTTTTTCAACAAATTAAATTCTTTTTTCCAACCACTCCAGTCCGTGACTTTTTCAGGCTGAACTGTGTCTTGAAATAATCCCCAATGTAACCCGCGAAAGATTTTTAGAAACTCGCGTTGATTGGCTTTGAATTGCTCCAACTCTTCTTTGCGTAATGTCTCGTTTTCATCAATCGCTACTTTGTGAAACTTTTCTAGAATTGGATTTTGTGCTGCGATCTCTAACTCAGAATATATCGAATGCGAGGCTACGGGGCTGCGGTACAGGTCTTTTCTGGCTTCAAAGACTTGCTCTGGTTTGGTGATGACCATTATTGGCTCATCTGGGTGCGACTCTTGATAGGCCAAGCGCTCTTCGCGACTCATTTGCAGAAAAGCACTTTCCTGTTGATTGCTGTAATAAAAAGTTTTTAAAGATTGATTCAAAGATTTGACTTGCTCTGGTGTTGCTTTCACACGGGCAACAATCCATTTAAAAAATATTTTTTCGGAATATGATAATAAGATGGATCGTTCGGCGCTGGGTGTATGTTTGAAGTCCGCTAATACTGGTCCCGCAGTCAGGTTGATGATAATCCCTAATGCCAATAAGAAAAAAAATACAAAACGAAAAAACTTGGTCAACAAAAACAATTCTCCACTTCTCT
>JBPOJH010000102.1:0-4529 GCA_052033755.1 Bdellovibrionota bacterium
AATGCCGGGCCGATCATCACGCTCATTCCAAAAATGGCGCCAGCTGTTCCGGCTTTTTCTTTGGGGAATTGTTCGTAAATCAAGGTTTGAGAAGTCGGCAATAAAGCTCCACCGACAAGTCCTTGTAAAATTCGAAATAAAGTTAACGTCATTAAATTTGGAGCTAATCCGCAGGCGATCGAAGTCAGTGTGAATAAAACTATGCAACCTAAGTAATATCGGCGTCGACCAATTTTTTCACCCAACCAGGCCGAGACTGGCAGAATAATCGCATTAGCAATGGCGTATCCTGTGATGACCATACTGATTTCATCAAGCGTCGCACCAAGGTTCCCCATCATTGATGGCAACGCCACATTGACAATTGAGGTGTCAATGATCTCAAGTAACGAGGCCAGGACTGCGACAAATAGTATAAGCGCCGAATTTCGTGACATGATATTCCTTATTTCGAAACTTTAACAATGGCAGATAATCCCACGCGTAGATTCTCAATATCTTGCGGAGTTAAGTTTTCGATTTGAATTTTAACAGGAACACGCTGAACCACTTTCGTAAAATTTCCAGTGGCATTGTCTGGAGGTAGCAAGGCAAAAGTGGCTCCAGTTGCAGCTCCAATAGAAATTACTTTTCCAATATAAGTACGTCCAGAAATGGCATCCACTTCCATTTCGGCTTTGGCGCCGATCTTGATCGAACTTAATTCGGTTTCTTTAAAATTGGCGGTGACCCAGCGATCTTCAGAACTGACAAAGCCAATTAATGGAACTCCAGGTGATGCCAATTGTCCAACTTCAACCGACTTGCGCGCGATAAAACCATTGGACGGAGCCTTGATTTTTGTGTTTTCTAAATTAAGTCGTGCTTGCGAAACCTGAGCTAAGATGGCTTCATATTTGGCTTTCACTTCAGAGAATGTCGATAACGAAGTGTCGCGTTGCTGCTGCGAAACAGCTCCTTTATCATAAAGCGAAGCAAGGCGTTTATAATTGGTTTCTGCATCACGACGACGGGCATCGATAGAAGATAATTCGGAAGACACTTGCTTTAAAGTATTTTCAAAATCACGACTATCTATTTCAACAAGTATATCATCTTTGCTGACACTTTGCCCTTCTGTTATTTTTACGTCTTTAACAAAACCGGAAACTTTACTGGATAGCATAACCGCATGACCGTCGATCTGAGCATTGTCAGTTTTTACGTAACGAATATATTGATACAAAAAATACACAGCCGTAAGTGCTGCTAAAGTTCCAATGATCGGTAGAATTTTCTTTTTCTTAGACATGTGTTAACCTCGTATTGCAATTTTTTAATATTTAAATAAATTTTAAATTTGGATAAATGTTTATAAATTTTTTCCTAAAGTCATTTCTAAATTATAGAAAGCGTCGATCGCCCCGATCTGTGCATTCACTGCTCCTGCTTGTGCGCGATACAGTTCCGCTTCAGCATCTAATAGATCTGTATTTGTTCTTGAGCCAACACGAATGCCTTCTTTTGCTAAGCGCACGCTTTCCATGGCTTTCTGAATGTCGCTTTGTCGCGACTGATATATCGTCGCATAATAATTAAATTTTCGTTTCCAAAGATTAAAATCTTGCTTGGCTTTTAGTTGCAAGGCTCTTAATTGTGATTCGGCTTGGTACTTTTGTTCGACCGCTTGGTGATCCTTAGCCGTAGAGGCAAAACCATCAAAAAAGCTCCAAGATAAATTTACTCCCACTTGGTAGGCCTCACGAAAATTATTGAAGTCATCCCATTTGTCATTGCGATTGTTGTAGGATTGCCAAGTTCCAAACAAACTTAACTTAGGTACCCAATGGCGACCGGTAGCGTTCTGCATTTGTTCAAGGGAATCAATTTTATAATTAAGGCTAGCTAAATCCTGTCGTGATTGAAATAAATTGGAATCGTAAGCGCTCGAGCTGTCGATGGTTTTCGCGATCATCGTTGTGTTAAGAGCTTGTTGTAAGCTAGTGGGTGTAGGAAGGCTACCAGTTAAGTTGCCATCTAAGCTATCTAATCCTAAGGTTTCAATTAATTTGCCTTTGGATGTTTCAATGTTGTCGCTGGCATTTAATAATTCAGATTTGGCTTCAGAAACTTGCACCTCTACACGTAAAACATCATATTTGGTAGATAAGCCCTCTTTTTTAAATAAATTAATATCCTTCAAATGATCTTCTAGGGTAGCCAAATTGGCAGCGGCTACATCTTTTAAAATTTGTGAGGCAATGGCTTTATAAAACAACAAGCTTACTTCTTGTTTTAACTGAAAGCGAGTCCAATCGCCTTCGGCCACGGCTGACTTTTCCAAAGCGCTGGCGCCTTTATATTTTGCGGTACTGGCGAATCCATCAAATAATAAATACTGAGCCGTCAAAGAATAATTCGTCGTGGGAATGATCGCAGGTATACTGGTTGTGGCAGCCCCTAATTGCATATCAGTTAATAAATAGCGTTTATCGAATAAGTAGCTAGCATTAGCGGTTAGTGTGGGGTAGTAGGTCGAAAAGGCTTCCGTTTTTTTCCAACGGGATTCCTCAATAGATGATTGGATTTTTTGAATCTTAGGCGAGTGGGAATCTAATATGGTTAAGGCTTGCTCTAGATTAAGACGCCCCATGGATTCTGTCGCCCAGGATGAGGTCCCGACCACCATTGAATAAAAAAAGGCGATTCGAATGAATGATCGAGATGCTTTTTTTTGAAATGCTATTTTAATACTTTTCATCAAAGTGGCTCGTTTTCTTTGGTAACTTTAATTAGTTTGTGTTACAAACTATCTTAAAAGTAGTTGTTGATACAAACTAATTTTATAACTAGTTTATATCTAGACTATATACAAGAAAACGAATTTAAATGAATCATCAAGAAATGATACAAAAATGAAGCAAGGTAATGTTAAAAAAAATAAGAAGCTAAAAAAGATAAAATCCAGTGATCATCAAATCGAAGTCATTGATTTGTCACACGACAATGTCGCCAAGATTCATCCAGCCATGAGAGAGTTTATTGGCTACTGTATTTACAAGCTAGCTATTCGCTTTCGAGCACAAACAGATGCAGGTTTTTCTTCCTATCGTCTGGTGGCGCCACAAAGTGGAATTCTGAATTTGTTATATAACGTGGGTACGATGACGCAAATAGAACTGGGTGGGTATTTAGCAATCGATAAGGCCACCATGGTTCGTTTTATTGATGATCTTGAGAATAAAAAATATTTAGTCCGTACGACTTGTCAGCAAGATCGGCGTGCTAAGATTTTATGTTTGACAGATCTAGGTCGCAAAACTGTCGAAAAATTACAAAAGATACGTCGAAAAGTTGAAAATCAGATGCTTTCACCATTGAGTGAATCAGAAAAAAAGCAGTTTCGAGCATTAATTTCAAAACTAACAATTCAAGAACACTTATAGACTTTTCCATCCGTCTAATGTACAAATCACGGCTTACATGAAAAAAACGGATTTGATGTTTGAATACCCAGAACAATTGGTTGCAACAGAACCCTTGCGTCCCAGCCGCGTGATGTGGGTGAACCCTTGTGATGTAAACATTACAGCCTTGAATGCACCAGAGCCATTGGATCTTCAGTGGTCGCAGTTTTTGCAAAAAATAGTTGAAATCAAAGGTCCCGACGATGTGCTTGTAATCAATAATACTAAGGTTTTAAAGCGTCGTGTATTTGCGGGTGAGATGGAAATTCTGTTTCTTTCTGAAGTGGAACCTTGTGTATGGGAGGTCTTATTTCCGGCCAAAAATTATAAAATTGGCCAAGTCATAGATTTACCCAATGGTGTTCAGTGTGAACTTTTGCAAAAGGGTCGCCCACAAAAAATAAAAATATTAAATGCAGAAATCGATATCACGAAATACTTAGATCAAGTGGCCGAGTTGCCACTGCCCCCCTACATACAAAAGATCCGTGAAACAAAAACTCATTCACGACATACACAGGCGCAAGATGCGAACTGGTATCAAACTTATTGGGCCAGTGCCCCTGGAAGTTTAGCTGCTCCAACAGCTAGTTTGCATTTCACAAATGATGATTTACAGTTTTTGCAAAAGCAGGGCTTAAAAATTTTAGAAATTACTTTGCATGTGGGGTTGGGAACTTTTTTACCAGTGTTAACTGAGGAATTAAATGATCATACCATGCATGCTGAATTTGTTGAAATTTCAAATGAGGTTTGGCAACAAATCCAAAATGCAAAACAGCGCGGTGGTAAAGTATGGGCTTTAGGGACAACAGTCACGCGAGCTTTAGAAAGTCGACATCTAATAGATAATCAGGATGTTGAAAGCAAAGACTTGATTCGGGCGTCTGAATTAGATTTGCAAACTCCTCAGTTGTTATCGCCACAAAAAGAGCAGTCCGATAGTATTCAAATGGAAACACGATTGTTGATACAGCCGGGTTTTCGTTTTCAAGTCGTGGATCGCCTGTTAACCAACTTTCATCAGCCAGAAAGTACGTTGTTGGCATTAGTGGCGGCCTTCAGTCATATCGATTTAGTTAA
>JBPOJH010000162.1:0-8015 GCA_052033755.1 Bdellovibrionota bacterium
AAAATGCAAAACAGCGAACTGGTTCCATCAGATTCGCTGTTTCGAAAAGGACATCATTTTCAATCCGTAAAGGAGGAAATTATGTCCGAAAAACCTAAGAGATATAGGTCTTATCGGCGGTTTTTAAGGATACTTAAATTATTGCTCAAATTAGCTTGGCTGGTTTGGAAAATATTTAAAATTCTTGAGAACCTCTTTTAACAGGAATTTTTGAGGGTCGATTAATAAGGTTGGAAAGTTCGTCATAAGATAAAAGTGGCTGCATGATGCAGTTCGCTTTTAGAGCCTTCAATATAAGATTTATTTTGTATCGAAGAGTGCTTATGACAACGGTCCATATATAAACAATCAACCCCAAACGAAGATGATGTCTAAGTCCAGACATAAGTCGAATCTGATTGGAACCACTTTATCTTTTAGGAATTAATTGGCGGAGTTTACAAAGCCGGTGGCGCGTTCGATGATGGGCCAAACGGGTTTAGAGACGGAAAACAGGGCGGGCTTGCCATCGGAAGTTGGTCCTGGATCTGCGTGAATGAGTTCGCCATTTTTGTATTGCACGGTTTGTATTTGGGATGTCGGGAAGTACTCGGCTCCTGAAAAAGAAGATGGCGCTCTGACGGCCGATGCCGATCGATAGGAAGAACTTGTGGTGCTTGCTGTGGTGCTCGCAGTGCCACGGGCATTTACCGCCGCTGTGGCGGCGGTAGTGGAATTAGACCATGAATCATTATTTGAATGCGACGCAAACGCGCGATCAACGGCTTGCGTGGCTGTCGGCAATGCGGACTCTTTCAAGGCGCTTGTTAGTTCGTTAATGGACGCAAACTGTGTCGAGCGACTTAGTTGATCGGCATTATAGGTTTTTCCTTGCGAGGTGAAATTCCCATTCATAAAATCGATCTGCATACCTTGATTTTGCATTTTTCCCAATGAAGAATTTAAATTCGCAATTTGCGATTTAGTTTCAGAGGGCATGTTGGGATCGTTGGCTAAATCTCCCAATGGATTATTGGGATCGATAAACTCACTGGATTTGACCATCTTAGGCAATGAAGCAGTTGGCGACGCCAGCACAGATAATTCCTCTGACGAAGCAACGGACTTGCGACTAGACATATAAGCATTGCGAGTCGCCACCGCAGAGAGGACTGTGGCTGATGTAAACAGAGGACAAGCGATGAGTGGTGAAATTGGCCCGACAGTAGCGCCAAATGCTGAGATTGTGACTCCGGCATCTTTTGCAAAAGCGGCAGGGCTGCAAGAAGTAACCATCTGAACAGTAAGGAACGCAGTCACCGCTACCCCAATCGCGACCTTGATGGTGGCGTCGCGGGCTTGCTTCTTTGAGGCTTCGTTGATTGAGTTGACCTTGTCTTGTATGGCGGATTTACGCTCGAGTTCGGCGTGGTTCCAGCGATCGTCTTGCAACTTATTAAACGCATCGACTTTCGCGGTTTCGTAGCGATCGTATTTTTCGTTCATGTAGTCTTCGCAGGATTTGTATAATACTCCGGTTTCACTTTCGTAAACTCCTTTGCCGGCACTCGCGCAATAAGTTTTTATTTTCTTGGCTTTTTCGACTGGATCGATGCCACTGGCAACACTTCCCGGAGGCGCTAACATGTTCGCACGATTTCCCGCAATCAGCGGATCATTTGTTTGCAAACAAACGCCCTCGCGATTGGAAATGCCACTTGTGCATTTTTTGTTTTGATAAGGAGTGATCTCTGCCAAGCATCTTCCATTGAAGTCAGATTTCTTCGATGGACAATTCGGATTCGGATATACATCTTGTACCATTAAATAGGGTTTTGGATCAGACACAACTACCGGATCGGCAGCAAGTCCATGGATGGGAGTCAATAACACCTGTGAAACAAAAGTCATTAAAATGATATGAGTCTTCAGATAGGAATGCAGAAATTTTCCGTTCATTTGTATTTCCCCCATTGCATGTTCCTGATAATTCCCCATTTCAAATGCACTATATCAGATGCACAGTATTAGTATCGTCGATTTTGAGAATTTCCTCTACGCAAATTGTGAAAAATACTGTTTTTCATTCGAGAATCTTAATTTGAGACGACGAACTTTTGGTCATACGGTTTGTCGCAAGATTGTCCGATATATTCATTCACAGGGGGATGCGTGAATTTGAATTCTCAACGATATCGCAAGCTAACCATTACATCATCATCCGTCGTCCTGATTGCGACCACCTTAATTTTTTTTCAAAACTGTGGCGAGCAAGTTGGCTTTTATGCGCACGAATACGAATCCGCATTAGCCTCTCATTCACCAAATTTGTCTAACGCAAATACCAACGCCAACACCATCGCCAATCCTGACTCCAACGCCAATTCTAGAAATAACAGTGGCAACACGACCTTATCTGGTACAACGCAAACAACGAATTCCACGCAGAATAATAATAACGCCTCTAACACGACTAATACAACCTTGCCGACACCAGTCCTAAAAACCAATATTCAATATTTTGGCTATTTTGGTAATCCTGTCAGTGGTGACTATATGGACGAAGTTTCGGATCACACCAATTTCGTAGTCACCGATCCTACGCAGTATACATCTGACAGTTTTAGAAACTTGCTTGCGAAAGCTAAAAATAAACAAATGAAAATAATCATCAGCGTCTCTAATATTTTTTATAAATTAGAGGGATTAAATCTGACCTTCAGAACGGATCTTTGGCAACAAGTAGCGGCAGATATTACAGCCATGAATGCGTTGGATGTGGTGCTGTCTTTTTATTTTGATGAGCCAGAGCTAGCCGTGGACGCCATAAAAGAAATGGCTCGCCAGCAAAACACAACAGTAAATTTAGATTATCTGACGGAAATGAATCGAGTGGCTTCGGCAGTCCGAGCTTATTTCCCGAACGCAAAAATGCAAATGACCTCTGCTTATGTTCATGTTAATCCGTCTATGGTTTTACCTAGCAGTTTTGATTATTTTGCGTTTGATTGTTACAGTGGATGGGATGCCTGTGGCGATGCAGCTCACAGTTTAACGATTCCGCAGTATTTTCAAATCCTCAAACAAAAAGTTGAAGCTTTAAATAACCAAGATGGAAAATCACGAAGAATTTTTTTGATTCCACCCACATTCGTGGAATCCAATTCAACATCAACTTATGAATCTACCGCAGAGTCAACCACTGGAGCACAGACAGAAAAACTAGTACTAAATTTATTTCCAAAGTATATCGAGCTGGCACTTGCAAATTCCATCGTGATCGGAGTCATGCCTTTTCTGTGGCAAGATCTAAATGAAAATTCTAAACTACTCTTCGGAGCCAGATCTAATCCCACTATCAATGCTACGGTCCGTAATTATGGTCGTCAGATTTTAAATCGATGATCAAAATATAAATACGATCCAACCATTACTTACTAAGAAGCTGCAATAAATTTTCAGATTTATTTTTAAGTGAGTTAAATATTTTTTCTTTGGTGGGAGCCTCAGCCGAATAGCGTTTGATTGATGCTAATAATTCGTTTCCTTCCAAGGGACGGCAAATATCTTTAGCTCCCGCAAATGGGCGTGAATAACAAATTTGAATTAAATAATTAAAATCACTCATCACTGCCATATCGGGACGGCACGCGCCCTTGACTAAATCTCCGGAAACCTCCATCACCGTGACATGAATGCGATTTGGTTTTTGAATGCCAGTATTGCTGGGACTAGAAAAAATTTTTGTTAACTCATCCACCTGTGATTCTAAACAGTGATACAAATTGGCATCAAATTGAGGATCAATAATATTAACGATCGGATCAATCCCCAGTAAAAATCGATTTTCAAAAAATGATCTTGAAAAAGAAACTTCAGCACTTTTGACTTTCGCAAAGGCCGGTAAGTTCAGCGGTGATCCAAATCGCGGCGCCGCTAAGCCAGATACTTCCGCCAAAACACCTAAATTTGTAGTTAAAATAAAAAAACTAAGGATAAGTACAAATAATTTCACAAATACCTCAATCCATATCGTTTTGTAATAAATATTGCATCGAAACTTTAGAGCAAATCTGTTATTGTATTAAACTCATATATAAGAATCAGTGCAATATATTTTTATTTTTTAGTAGAATATCTAATTATGAATTTATCCAATCATAGATAAGCTCAGTAGGCCCATCGACATAATCAATATAAATAATATGGAAATTGCTAATTTCAATGGGACACTATACCACTTATCTTCCTTTAGTTTGGGGCCGTAGATTCTTATAGAGGCAATAAGAACAATTAAAATTAAATATAGATATCGATAATAAAATTGTTTGGACCAGTGTCCATTCTTAAAGGCTCCACCATATGGAATAAAGACTAAATAGCATATACCAAAAGAATATATGGCAATTATCGCAGCTAACATATTTCGATGTCGTCGATTTTTTATAAATTTCAAAGCTTTAACGGCAGGAGTGAAGAAAAGCGTCTTAGCAATATAGTTTAAATAATGCATTACTAAGTTCCAACTGCGGGTCATTTTTAGACCAGAACTAATTTGTTCATTCGGCGACAAGTTAAATCCTAGAAACAAAGCGATCGAATTTGCGGTCATAGAAATTATTGTAAAATAAAGAAACATTTTTAACACGATAACTAACGCAGAAAAAAGATACGTGGTTGCGGAGATACTTAAGTTCCATTCCAATATTGGTGTTAGTTGCCAAGGAGGTGTAAACAATAGCGACGATTTAAAATCAAAATTTTTTATATTTAAGAGGTTTCCGCCATAGGTGAACCACTTAAATAGTTCAGATATCATTATAACAAAAACTGTGAAGCCCATCTGTTGGGCCGCTTTTTTTTGCAATTCCATTCGCTTTGGTTTTAAACTGTGAAATGAATTTCGAATTTCCAAAGGTCCATGGTGAGTGGGAATATTGTGAAACAAACGTACAAACCACAAGGGACAAAGGTTAAATAATATTTCTGTATTACCAATGGCTTTGCCGTCAGTTTGTTGCACTTCATGCGCCGATAATAAAAAAGGCCATAACAAGTAGGATATTAACCAAGATAATTTAAAACCACCTAAATTCCAATCTGCAATTTTTTCTAAACCACCCAAGTTAAAAATGAAAATAAATACTCCGACTACAATTAGCCACGGTGGAATATTAATCTTAGATCTTTGAAGTAGCTTAAGTCCAATAAAGGAAGCGAAATACATGAATAGAACTAAAAATAAAGATTCCTTCCCATTTTCTAGAAAATTCATCTTAGTGTCTAATTTAGTTAGCAAAAAAGCTAAATGAAGTATAGATCCGATGACTAAGACGACTCCCTCGTATCGAGTGGACATATATATTGGTGAAAAAAATAAAACAGATAACAGAACTGGTAAATAAAAAATTGGATAAAACTGATTAAAAATATAAAGGCAAAATGAAAATACAGAAAAATAAAAAAAATAAGCTTTAGTCACAAGTGCATTCATACACGGAATACTGATTGGACTTGAAAGTGCTGGCGCATGGGGCGGAATAAGTCGCATGCGCCAGGTTGCTAACACATGAAAAAGACGTACCGATTGGATAATAAGTTCCACCATCGCAATTCACAGAGCCTGTAGTCCAAGGAACATTGCATAGTGTAATTCCCGCAAAACCACTGCCTGTAGATGTCACACTACCGGTACAGGGATTTGCCGGAGGACAGGTCGGCTCTCCATATTTGACAAAATATCTATATCCTGGACACATATTCGCAGAGTTATCTGCACTGACACCCACATTGCAAGACTGACTGTTAGATCCTATGCAGTTTCGACCTAATAAACCCGAGGATGAAGGTGCGGGATTTGTACAGTCACGAGTTTGAGTTCCGCCACCGCCCGCGCAAGTTCCACTACAAGTTCCCCATGCCGTCCAGCCACCATTTGTCCATGTAGCTACAGCGGCATCTCCAATATTACCAGCATTATCGACGGCATAGATTCGAAAGTAAACTGTACCCACAAGACTATTGCTAATATCCGTTGAAATGCAAAAACTATAGGAAGGTGTTCCCTGATCTGTAGAGCAATAGTAATAACCAACGGCTCCACTATTGCCGACGTCTGTTGCAGTCACCAAAACATGAAATGTAGAAGTGTCTGTTCCGGTCAATGTTAAGCTAGGCGCACTGGGGCCATTCACATCCACACCAAAGGCTGTTCCAGATACTGTAGCGCTAATGTTGCCAGAGGTATCAAATGCTCTGATTTGAATTCTATTAGTTGAGGTTGATGCTGTGTTTGTTAGGCCCGTAAAAGAGTGTGCCGTATTTGAATTACATGTAACCCAACCCGTGCTATTGAAATTACACTCAACTCTTGAAATAGCGACATTGTCAGTGCAAGTAAATGTATAGTCTGCATGACTAGTAGAGATCCATCCGTTAGTGAGTGTAGGCTGAGTATCGATAGTGCAAGTTGGTGCCGAGGAATCAGCACTACCATGACTTCCCCAAAAGGAAAAGCGACCGAATTGTCCTTTGGAGCTTAAAAATAAAAAAGCTAGGATGAAAAAAATTCCGCCTGCTAAAATCCTAAAAGAACCTCTTTTATTTTTAAAAAAATTAAATTCCAACTTCATCATCTTCCTAAAGGGTGACTTAAATCCATTTTCTTGGCAACAATTTCCAAATTAATTTATTCGCTCTAAAATAAATTGTAAAGAAACCACTGAAAAGTTACAATTAAAAATGTTTATCCTAAAAAGAGACCCAAGTGACGTAAACATCAGTTCCCATTTTTAAGAATGAAAAAACAGTATGGGCCGCGATAACTACATTCGAAACTCCATTCATGTATTTGACAGTGTCTCCACTACTGGTAAATGAACACGTACCACTAGTTCCTTTAACGGTTAAAGTATATGTTCCGCCATCAACCATGTTTTGCAAGGTCACAGCTTGACAGTTGCCTGTCACAAACACGGTGTTGCCGTTGTTAAAATTAATTGTCGGAAAATTCGTAGTTTGATCGGTGGCCCCAGTCGAGTTTATTTGTCCTGTCACGGACACTTGCGTGGTTCCATTTTGTGTAATGATGGAGTCGCCAACCGCAGAGGCTCCTGAAAAGATTGCGATCTTGCTGGCTGTACCGCTACCGGTGAGACTACTGGAAGTATTTGAGGCCGCAGTGACTCGTCCATAGATATCGACAGTGACAGAATTATATGTACCTGCCGTTACGCCCGAAGTTGGCAAATCGGCACTGGCAATCGAACGAAATGCGGGAGCGCCAGCTCCACCAGTAGAGGGCCCGGCTAAGAAAGCATTCTGTGCTTGGTTTGCAAAATTGGAAGCGCTAACGGCGATACTAATATTCTGACATTCAAAAGTATCGGTCGAGGACTGCCAGAACAATGTTTGCGAAGCGGTACAAGCCGCCGAAGCAAAGACGCCACCAAAGGGAGTGATCGTCGAACGTAAATCTGCAATTCCTAAAAAGGCAGGAGTATACTGAGTGGTTCCATCATAACGAAGCACTTGTCCAGCAGCAGTTGGAGCTGTGGAAGAAACCGCTTTGCCTTGAATTTTCGCCACTGACGGTGACGGATAAGTTCCACTTAAATCACCACCAGCAGCACCGCTGGGAGCACGGCTGTCAGACAAACGCGAATCTGTCGCTTGCACGACGGTGCCAGCAGTTGTTCCTCCGCTAGAAGCTAATGTAACCACACCAGCTGCTGATGTGGACGCAGCTGATACCGCTACCACTGGATCTGTTGCAGTTCCTCCTACAGTGATCGGTGCAGTTCCAGTCACACTTGTCACAGTTCCACCACCACCCACACTTGGTTGTGCGACCCAACTTAAATTTCCGCTAGTATCACTGGATAAAACATAACCTGAAACTCCCGGAGCCGCTGCTGGCCAAGTCAGTGTATAGCTAGTGGTTACGGAAGACGGCGCTTTCAATGCGACATAATTTGTGGGTCCCGAATCATACAATCGAACCGCAGCACTGGTTTGCACATTGGCAGAGGTATTGA
>JBPOJH010000125.1:0-1972 GCA_052033755.1 Bdellovibrionota bacterium
TAACCAATAGACAGTTACAAAAAATAGAATTTGAAATTAACAATAGACCAATGAAATGCCTTGACTGGCTTACCCCCTATGAGGTGATGATGGAAAAAAGTTGCACTGGGAAATTGTAGTCAGGATTCAATATTAAAAATGAAATTGAAAAAAATAGATTCAGCTAGCTATACCGCTACTTCCGCAATGCATCCAGAGTTCGTTAATAAAATTAAAATCTGTGGCTATAATTTCGACCTAGCTATAATCGGTAATTTTTTTAGCGGCTTCATCAGTATTCTAATTTTTGCGGGAATTCACTGGGGTAGCGGTATGCCAAGTGTTATCAACTCAGCCATGTGGGCTATCTTACCTACTTATTATTCCTTGCGATATCGAAGTGCTAATTCAAGCGCAAGTATGATTCTTTACCCTTGCATGATCGCTCATTATATTACAGATTTCATAGCTTTTTACTAGAAGACATTTCTTTCATCCAATTTCAGCGTAGCACTAGAATTCACTTGAGCGAGCTCCAAGAGGAACATCTCTGCGCAGACCACGATAGCGCTTTTACTTTGAATTTATAAGAAGTCTTCAAATGATTTACATTAAACTTATTTGATAAATATCTTCTAAAATCAGGCTTAAATTATTTGTGATTTCACAATTCTTTGACGACGTTGACGAAGTTGTTTTATAAATTCGACTAAATGACCTTCACGATCAGTATAAACAGCTGTGCCGTTTACTTCGCTTCGGTTTTTCTCAATGTAGTTTTGAATTATTTTTACAGATTTTTTGCCCCAAGACACTAAACGTGTGAAGGGGCGAGTCAACCACAGACTATGAGGTTTAGACACACCAAAGCGAGCATAGATTTTTTTGTAGACCCGTCCCATCTGTGCACTGAAAAAACGTAGGAAATGAATAAAATCAGTTCTGATTTTATTCCAACATAAAATATGAATATGATCCTTGTTGATGACAAAATTTTTTATATTCACTCCGTAGCGCTGTGCCGTTTCTAAAAGTAATTTTGAAATCGATCGACTGGAACTGGTTAGATAGATACCGCTACCCACTCGTGCTTTAAACACCACATGCACTAGTTTTTTTTGATCATAAGGCCGAGGCAACTTACGATAGTGAAACTCGCCGCCATAATTTTGTTTTTCCTGAACCCACCACCGCAATGTATTTCTGCAAGACTTGGAAGGCTTGTCTAATATTTTCTTTGCAATCGCTTCTTCAATATTTGCTTCAAAGTTTACATCTAATAAAAATGATAATTGTTTGTGCGACATAAAAGCTCCCCTTCTAGTAATTGATTTAAATTAATGAATCATTATTTGATAATGATCCGACTCAGGTAAGTTAAAAAACCAACTTACATAAGTTCTAAATTTAATTTTTTCATTACAATCACAATTGATCAGTCATCAGATAAAGACTAACAGACTTGAACTTAAGACTTTTTAACCAGTAGGTCTTGGATCTTTCAGCCTTTATCATCATTACCAAATTGTGATTCGAAGGGTGAGAGATTTGTACATTATCTATATAAAAAAGTCGAGACATTTTTTGATATTTCAATTGAAAGTAAAAAATCAATTACTACCTCTGTGAAGCTATGCTTATAATTAATTTACTTTTTAGACTATTTGTTTTTTGAGTTTATCATCGCTCTGTCCATTATCTTACGTCCTAGTTTTATTGACGATGGAAGAGGGTTTCAAAATTAAGAAAATTATGACTTGAAATAAAAGTAGCGGTATCAAAAATCAATATATAATTTTGTTTAATACGAGCGGAGCTGCAACAGAATTTCTACAGAAACTATACAATTAATATGCTTTAAAAAGAAAGAATCAGTGAAACAAAAGTCGTGATTGCGTGATTGCGTGATTGCGTGATTGCGTGATTGCGTGATTGCGTGATTGCGTGATTGCGTGATTGCGTGATTGCGTGATTGCGTGATTGCGTGATTGCG
>JBPOJH010000063.1:0-20981 GCA_052033755.1 Bdellovibrionota bacterium
GCAAGGGTGGCGAATGTCAAATGAAAGACAAAAAATGGAATGGAACAGAGGAATGCAAAATGAAAGAGTCTGCAGCGCCAGCGGCTGAAGCTCCAAAGACGTAATTCAACAGTGAGAGTGTGGATGCCTTAAAAAAAAGCGACCGGGTGGGTCGCTTTTTTTTTAACTAGTATGTACTGTATTTAGTTTATCGAAAAGAATAGGGCTGTTAGATTTATTCTGATTTACAAAGCTTCGACGTCTTGAAAGATATCTTCAACTTGATCTAAGTTTTGTTTCGCCGTTAGGATTAATTCTACGGCACGTCTTTGCATTAACTTACCTTCAGCCATTTTTGCACATAACTCCGCTTCTAAGCGATCAGTGACTTCGTAAACAGATTCATGTTGTGGCCATAAGTTTTCTTTGGTGTTGGCGCCACCAGCACACAACGGAATTAAGTGGTCAATTTTAAACTTTGAACGATCCATTTGTCGGATGCGGTAACCAAGCTCTGCATCGTACTGGGCGATGATTTCTCTTTTCATCTCCGGAGATACATTTCGCTCGCAGTATTTGATTTTTTCAGGGTATCGATATTGGCTGGGAGAGTTGCAAAGTTCCCCAGGAGTTAAATCTGGACTTGGGTTTTTGGGAAAATATTCGACGCTGTAGTTACTGAAGTCTCTGGAATGTGGGATAGCAAACGTCGTTTGTAATCCTACAAGTTGAGCTGTGACAAGGCCTAGTGCTAAAACTAGCTTCTTCATTCGAACCCCCAAATAGTCAGGCATTATACGGTGCCTGGTAGAAACATCGGACCTATTTCCGACTTATATTCACTGGATCATCTGACAATCCGGACTGTTGTTCCGGTTAAAACATTGTTAACGGGTGTAAAAAGATTTATCAATAAAATTTACAAAAATAGGCCGTTAAATTGATGACTCAATACGTTAAATTGTAAACATTTGAAATTACTGCGTATTTAACTGTCTAAATTGTAAGTATTTCATGCCGCAAAGCTTTCAAATAAACTAGTGTTGGGTGTTTGTTTGGGGGGTCAAAGGAGAATTACTTATGACCACCACGCATATTAGACGGTGCCATGTTTGTGGAAATACGAATGAATCGACGAACTCGGCCAGCTTCAAATGCAAGTCTTGCGGAAAGCCGCTTGCTCCCTTTTACTTTTTCGATGAAGCTAAACTAGATGGTTTACTCGAATCGGGACCTTATTTTAGCTCATTAAAAAAAGCTCCGGATTACAATCCACTATATGGATTTAGTATTTATTGGACTGAACTCGATTAGAATTAACTCGTTTTAGCTCGATAAAATGAAATCATTAAATATAAAGATCAACTGTGATCACACAAACAAATTGGAATGATGGCATAATAAAACTAAAAATTTTCAAAAATAATGTCGCTTAGATTTCAGCTAAGACATGATGGCTGAAAAAATAAGAAGGAATAAAGAGGCTCGATTCATGAAAGTCAGTTTACAAGATATTCAAAAAGCTCAAGCGATTATAGGCTCTCAAGTCAAAAAAACAGAAATTGATCGATCTATTAGTGCATCGAAGCTAGCCGGAAGTGATGTCTATTATAAATTTGAAAATACGCAGCTGACGGGCAGTTTTAAAATTCGTGGAGCTTTAAATAAAATTTCGCAATTAACCGCAGAAGAAAAAGCCAAGGGTGTCGTAGCTAGCAGTGCGGGAAATCACGCGCAAGGTGTGGCGTTAAGTGCAAACAAAGCGGGAGTCAAAGCCACTATCGTAATGCCAGTGCACGCGCCGTTGGTGAAGATTCAAGCCACCAAAGATTACGGTGCTGAAGTGATCTTACACGGCGAAATTTACGATGAAGCTTATGAAAAAGCGCGCTCCTTGGAAAAAGAATTTTCATATACGTTCGTTCACCCATACGAAGACCCCTTGGTGATAGCGGGGCAAGGAACGATCGGGTTAGAATTACATGAAGCCATTCCTGATCTAACTTCTGTTGTTATTCCGATCGGTGGCGGAGGGATGATTAGCGGTATCGCCACTGCACTTAAAGCCTTGAATCCAAAAATAAAAATATATGGAGTGCAAAGCGCACAAACACCTGGAATGGAAAGGTTGTATCATCATCAACCCTTGTTAGATGCTCGCAAAGGTATAGGTACTATCGCAGATGGTATCGCCATCAAACGTCCCAGCCAAATTATGTATGAGTCTTTTATTTCCAAATTAGTGGATGATATTGTGACTGTGACTGACGAGGAAATTGCCGAAGCCATTGTGTTTTTGGTCGAACGTGCCAAGACTGTTGTCGAAGGTTCTGGAGCCGCAGGGGTGGCCGCTTTGATGCATCGTAAACTAAATTTGGGAGCTAAATCTTGTGTGTTGTTAAGCGGTGGAAATATTGATTTGAATTTGATTTCCAAAGTGATCGACAAGGGACTTAGTCGTAAAGGTCGATTGGCTGAATTAAGTGTCGTTGTCGATGATATGCCTGGAAATTTAAATCGACTGACGAAGGAGATCGCCGAATTAGGTGCCAATATATTACAGGTGCATCACGATCGAGCCTCGCATGGATTAGGCTTGCGCGAAACACGCATCGATTTTTTATTAGAGACAACTAGTTTAGAGCACGTTCAACAAATCAAAGTCGCCCTCATCAAGGTAGGAGCTAGGATTTAAATTTGCTAAAAACACATCTTGTATAAAAGTCTGTGAAACTGTCTAACTTTTATTAACACCGGGTCGGCATACTAAAAAGACTTGTTGTTTTTGATACAGTACTAGACCTGGTGATGCCTTTATTTTGAAGCTTAAAGCTTTTGCTCCTATAATAATGGGAAGTCAGGATTATTTTTATTGGGGAATTTAACTTAAGGAAACAACAAAGGAAGTCGCCGATGGAACAGAAGGGTGTTCAACGGTATATTGTTTTACATACTCAGCACGGGATTTCATTAGCTGGAGCCGTTGTCGGCATGGCGATGATGTCAATTATAATATCCGTGATAGCGGGCGTGATTGCCAATACCTTTAATATTATGAATAAAACAAATTCCTATGGCGTGATGGAAACGTCGCACTTATCGGCACTGTATTTTTTAAAAAACCCAAAAAATTTTTTTGATCCTACGACCAATGATGGAATTCTAAACTCTCAAGAGCGAGATTGTTTGTTGGGAACAGGAAATGCTTGTGATACCAGTGTAGGAAATGTTGTGAGGGATGTGCAGTCTGGTTCCAATCCAATTGTCGTGAACCATCAAATTCCATTATGTCATTTTCAATTAGCGGCGGGTGGCAGTCCGAGATCCAATCCAAGTGGAAATTTAAATGCTCTTTCAAATTTGATCTGCAACGGAACAACGACTATTACAAATACCCAAAGTAACTTAAAAGGATATTTGGATAAAAATGGAGTTGCTTGTAATTGGAGTGGCTCTGGCAGTACTAATTGTTGGTATGAAAGATCAGCCACCTATCAACTTAAGGATTGCACGTCCTCGGCTTGTAATTGGGTGGACGTGCAGTTGATCACTAGGCCCCTGAATGATTCTAGTCATACTCCTTACAATTCGAAAATGGATGCCGAAGTTGCCATGGCCACCAGAAAAATTAATTTTGGTTTTAATAAATTTGCCGTGCAAGGAGGAAGGACAATTAATTTTAATTGCGCAGCTAATAGTTTTGCGACACAAATTGATTATAAAAATAATAAGGCCATTTGTGGTGGAATGAATGCCAATGTTCAAAATACGAATTGTGCACAACAGAAAAAAATTGGTAAATTTGGGGACAGTAATGTCAATGCAGCTTGCACTGATTTTCCTCAACCGAATTGTAGTATTGGTTTCGCGAATTTAACTTTGTCTTCTGGTGGAGGAACGGTATGCCGAAACTAGGGGGGCGTTGTTGGCGTGAAAATAATGGTTTCACTCTGGTAGAAGCCCTGGCCGCAGTGGCAATTATTAGTGTCGCTGTTTTAGGTGTCGGCTCTGTCCTTCGCAGTGTATCTCAGGCTAGACTTAAGAATCAAATAATCAGTCAGATGATCGAATTAGAATCCAGAGTTGTGCGCTCGTTACAGAATTATAATTCCTATGAATGTAATTTGCCTGCTGCAACGGGGACAGGGACAGCTAAGCAGGCATTAATTGCGGCCGTGGAAAGTACGGTGCCTTTAGGAACGATACTAACGCCATTGGCTGGATTTACAATTCCGTTAATTACACCATCTACGTCGCTAGGACCTCCCACTAATTTTACTCTGCCACCAGCGGTGTGTGGCCTGAACGGTATAGAGTTAGCCTTAGCCAACGACACGGGTGGGAAAACTTATTTTGGATTGGATTTGAATTGGATTGGATCTTCGGCCGCTCCCTTGAACGGATCTGTGTTTGAAGTTCTTGCCACGTTGAAGTGTGATGGACCTCCATACAACGCAACATTAAATACAAAAAAATATTGTGCTGTCGCTTATCAAATTCGTGTGGTGGATGATCCAGCTCAGCCCGGCCGAAATGACACAAATATCATACCCATTGGCACTGCAATTTGGAATTCAGCAGCAAGTCCCTATCCCGTACGTAATTCTGCGGCCGATTTTAATGTGGGGATAGGTGGGACTGATTTTAATTTTAATTTATCAGCCGATGTATTTCGCAAAGTGAATATTTCGGGAATTGATGCTGTGACTGGCGCAAATAACTGCACGGATAGTGCTAACGATGCGTTGTTTGTGACGGGATATGATCGTGACACGGCCGAGGTGATTTGTGCCAAAAAACCGGCGAGCGATCCGGGATGTACTGCTGATGAAATTCCTGTGGGTTTGAAATATGATGTGTCGACTGGCGAAGTGCGAACGAACTGCATTCAAGTATTTCGACAAGTGAAGTGTGCTGACTCTCGCTATGTGGTGCAATCTGTGGGACCTCATGGCTTTGGATTCCAGGCAAGCGCCGCCGATGCCACCGGGGGCCTGTGCTTGGGTGGGAGTGCAGACCGTGAGCGGAAAATCTGTTTCAGGATATGGCAAAACGTGGTTTGAAGCGGATTTATGTCCACAGGATTATACTCCGTCGGCAGTCAGCTGTACTGTAATTGTGAATGTAGGGGATACGTCGGGAGGAGTTTGCACTCCGAAAAGATATGTACCTACACCGGGGGCTTGTGGTTATTATAATTGTAATTATCGGGCCTGTGGCACTTCCACCTGCAGTACTCCTCCATGTCCATTCATAGATTACTGCACCGTAGGCGCGGCAGATCCTTGGTGTGTAGCAAATGCTTGTCATGATTCCTGTCCTGTGATGCCTTGTAATAATTGTGTTCTTGATACTAGTACAAATTACTCTTATGGTGCGACACCTGCGGATCTTGTTTTTGCAGGTGCAGTGGGGGCGGTTTCAACGAATAGATATCGTTGCTCGGCTTCTAATTTGCCGCTGCAGCGATGTGATTATCATGGTGATCAGCCTATGTGTGGAATGGATCATCGGGCATCTAACCCGACTTGGAATGATATGGCGACATTTACGATTAATTACTCGTGTACAAAAAATGCAGCGATTCCTAATACAATCCCGGCTACTTATTAGAATGCAAATGGAGATAGTGTGAGTATAAAGGGGAGCCTTTCACAACAGATTAATTCAAGACCACGACCTTGTTATCGTCAACAGGGTGGCAATGCCGTGATACTAGCCCTGATGGTGTGTGTGATGGTGGCGATGATGGCCTCGACGGTGCCAACATTGATTGGAGCCAGTGAAAAACAAATTCGCATTTCTCGAGTCAAGTCCGTCATGACAAATATAGAAAATCGTATTCGTCGAGTGGTGATGGATCCCAGTAGTTACAATTGTCCTCCGGTGGCAGGTTTTGCGAATCCAGCGAGTTGCACGATTGATACAGGACGCTTAAATAGTTTAGTTGTTACTAAATTGGCAGGGGCACAACAGTGCATAGGAGCTAGCTGTTTTAGTCCGCAAATTAATTTTATTTATAATGGAAATACCTTAGTGAATACGGGATCTGGTATGGAAATACGCCCATCTTTCGAGGATTTGATAGTAATGGAATACCAAAGTGCGATCCAATCGGTCATGACTGTACTGCCGCCGGCGAGTATTTAGGGGCAGTGAATCCGACAACTTTTGCTTATACCTGCAAAACGATGGATTCGACGACAGCGATCAATTGTGCCCCTGGATTTAATGTATTAAAAACCTTAAATTGGAGTGCCTCGACAGGGAATTATACAAAGAATTGTGGTGGTCCTGTAGATCCATTCGCGATACCATCGATTTTTCCTTACAATGCGAATACGTGTGTGGGGCCAACAGGATGTGGAGCGCCACCGTCAACAACGACGACGACCACCTCCACCACGACAACCACCACAACGACCATTCCCCCTGCGATGGCAGCGTGTGGAAAGGCTACAGTCATAGCCACTACTTCGGCTCCAACCAGTCAACTATGCGCTCCTGGAAATACAGTAAATCCAGCGGTGACGTCTCAAACTGATACTTCTACTATACCACATAAATATTGGTGGACGTGGGGTTGTGATGGAGATTTAAGTTCCACAGTCAATTGCAGTTCACCTGTAATGACATCAACCATACCAGGTGTCTGTAGTACGACTGGCATTCCTATGGCTGGATTGCCGGCCTCATTGTGTGATTTGGGAACGCCAGATCCGGCAGCGCCAACACCCACCATTATTACAGTGGGGGCTTTGTCACTCGAGAAATGGACATGGGTGTGTAAGGGGTTCGGAGCTCCAGATTCATCACCGTGTACGGCGTATAAACCAATTTTAGATAACGGAACTTGTGGCGGCGACCATGGAAATACCCTGACATCGCAACCAACGAATATGTGTCTGACAGGGTCTGCAAATAATCTAGTAGATCCTGTGGGGGCACCTTGGGATTACACATGGACTTGTGGTGTAGCTCCTGGAATTGTTGTCAATTGTCTAGCACACAAACGAATCGATGGTGCGTGTGGAATAGATCACACTCAATCTTTGCCGACAACTCCAGTTAATTTATGTAATAGCGGAGTTGCATCTGCAGTATCTGGCAGTGGGCCATGGATATGGTCATGCAATGGTGTTAATGGCGGAAATACAGATAACTGCATTGCGAATGTGATTGTGGTGACGACGACGACTGTACCTACCACCACAACAGTTCCTAGCGGCCCAGTTCGTGTATATACAAATACAGTTAACCCATATGGACTATATGTATCAACTTATGATGATTTTAGAAGTGGTCCAAGCGCAATGTGTCAAGGACTAGGAAGCTACTCAGGATCAACTGGTAATTACAATTGCGTGCCTATTCCTGCAAATGCGATAGGTTATTCGTGCCATCATAACTATTTGGGGCAACTCATTTGCAATACTCCTTCTTATGTGGACACGTCTAAATTTAATGTTGCTTGTCGAACAAATTCTAACTGGGAAACTTTTGCTTCGGGTGGAGGGCACTGTAGTGGGCAGGATTGGTGTGTAGGTTTTCAATATATTGAATGGATTGATTGTATTCCATAATGACTTTTTATTGACAATACTTTTGAACAACAAGTCGCAAATGGATTTGGTTTTTTGTAGATTCAATAGACAATGAAAAAAGCGTTAACAGCTTAAAATTTTATAACAAATAGATTATACCTAATAGAATCATTTTGAGAAAATTTTTGACACAAGAATTGCATATTCAGTTTTCATATGAAAACAAAAAGCGGCGGTAGCAAAAAAATAGACAGTTTAAATAAACATTTTTTCAATCAGCTAGGACGACAAACCCTGTTTATCGGGATGACGTCGGTTTTGATGTTAAGTTATCAGAATTGCGCCAAACAACAATTTGAGAAATATTCGACAACAACACCATCCTTGGACTTAAACGGTAATAATCAAGTTTACGGAGATGAGGCCGATTTAACTTCATCCGATAACACAGTAAGTACGCCCAAAGACCCCGGCCCAGTCCCTGGGACGGTTGTGACTAGGAATCAAAACGGGGAATCAGTTGTTGTCACTACCATGAATGACGGAAGTAAAGAGATCACAATAGGGACGGTTCCATTGTCAGGTCAAACATCTGCACCTAAAATGACGACCGTTGCTTTTGAAGACTGGACCCCCATCAATGATGGGGATAAAGATTTTAATGATTTTGTCTATAATTTCAACGTGATTGAAAAATTAAATGAAAAAAATGAATTAACAAGTGTTGAAGTTATCTACGAACCTAAATTTAAAGAATCTGCAAGCGATCATTCCTTGTCTTTGTATTTAAAAGGCGGTTGCTTGCAGGAAGATAAAGATAGTT
Organism: Bdellovibrionota bacterium; assembly: GCA_052033755.1. Lineage (GTDB taxonomy): Bacteria > Bdellovibrionota > Bdellovibrionia > Bdellovibrionales > Bdellovibrionaceae > JBPOJH01. The sequence continues at coordinate 8,347 of JBPOJH010000063.1, forward strand.
CTGGTAAACCCATGTTAAGCTGTTCACAGTCCGCTTTTTATGGGGACTACCAAGTTCAAAGGATATCTGACTTTAGAATTAACGAATCTGAAACATTAACTAACCAGGAGTTAAGCCCAGACAAGGTCGTGGTATTTGCCAGTACAAATTATGCTATTCATAATATTAAAAAAGTGGTCGTAAATATCAAATTACTAAATCCAGAATTAAATATTCGAAAACCCAGCGACGGCATAGATATACGAAAATACCGAACCGCCATGAAAGTGCCTTCAAAAAATGGTTACGTTTATCTGGATGTATTGGATATGAATGTCGATGCGATACGATTACATCCCAATCAGTCCTTTGGGTTGTTTGTTCCTGGGGACTGGGTGCCCGTGGAGTCTGGAAGTGTATTTTGGAAATATCCAAAATTTCAAGGTCACATGAACTTTCTAATAGATAATTTTGATAATAAAAAAGCCATCGAGGCCGAAGATACAAAAAATTGGTTTTTGAATTTTTAACCAAACTCCATTGACCTCTGCCTGATCCTCCATAGCGCTGTCCACTGCTCCATCTATTGTGCCATCTGTCACGTTGTTTAAAATTTTGACGAAAATGTAAAAAATATTATGCATAGAAGTTAGTTCTTCTAAAGGTGGTTTTTAGAGGGGAATCAAGTTAATTTAGTGTGCAACAGGTAGGTGGTCAGTTATGGATGTTGAGATTAAAACGAATAAAAACTATCCCCTTTTAGTATCTAAGGAAATTCTTGATTTAGTTCCCTATAAACCAGGAAAACCCATCAGTGAAACGAAAAGAGAATACGGTTTAGATCAAGTCATCAAACTAGCCAGCAATGAAAATCCTTTAGGTGCAAGTCCTTTTGTAGCAAAAAGTATCACGGCTTCTTTGGGAGAGATTCATCGTTATCCAGATGCTAGCTGTTATGAAGTCTTGCAAGAGGCTGGAAAATATTTTGGCAAAAAGCCAGATAATATTTTAGTTGGAAACGGTTCCAATGAAATTATTGATCTGTTGATTCGAGTCATTTGCAATCCCGGTGATAGTATTTTGCTTTCGGATAAATCTTTTGTAGCTTATGCGATTTGTGCACAAGCCGCACGGGTGAATGTGATTCATTGCCCTTTGCAAAATGGATTTAAAACGGATTTAAAGGCTATGGCTGAATACTTAAAAAACAATGCTGTGAAAGAAAAAATCAAAGTAGTATTTATTCCAAATCCTAATAATCCAACTGGGACCTATAGCTCTAAAGACGAAGTCAGTGAATTTTTAAATGTTACAATGACGATCCCTCATTTGTTGGTAGTCTTTGATGAGGCTTACCACGAATTTGTACGTGCTAAGGACTATATTTCAGCTTTAGAGTTGCAAAATCAATTTCCCAACGTTGTGGTTTTAAGAACCATGTCTAAGGCTTTTGGGTTAGCTGGCTTGCGCATCGGATTTATGATCGCTGATGCTAAAGTGAACGAATTGATTCATCGAATTCGCAATCCATTTAATATCAATGAATTGGCACAGGTCGCCGCGATCGCGGCTTTTCAAGATTTAGATTTTGTACAGAAATCAGTCGAAATGACCTGGCATGGCCTTGATTATTTTTACGCAGAGCTAAAAAAAATGAATATTTCCTATACAGAGTCACAGGGGAACTTTGTTCTTATTGACACGGAAAAGGAAGTTACCGACACTTACGAGTCGCTTTTAAAACTGGGAGTTATTTTACGGCCATTAAAAAATTATGGTTTGCCAAATCACTTACGTATAAGCGTGGGGCTTCCGCAAGAAAATGAATTTGCGATGGCAAAATTGAAATTAGTTTTAAAAAAGTAATTCTGCTGGCGCTAGTTGGCTTTTGAATTAGGAAAAAATAAGAATAAGGCGCGCCCCTTCTTCTTACTAAAGAGGAAAGCGCGGAGGCCTGCTACCCGCAGACAGCACAAGGTGACTGACCGAGCAACGAAGGGATACGAAGTAAATGGATTCGGTATTAGACGGTAATTTAAATCAGCGTAATGACTCTACAAGGCTGAATAAACTAAATAGTATTAATGAACAAATTGGATTGAATAAGAAAGTGGATAAGGCATTAGTGATGGCAAAAGTGATTACAATCGATGGGCCGGCGGCCAGTGGTAAAACTTCTGTTAGTCGTGAATTGGCTAAAAAATTGGGTTACGGTTGGGTTTCGACAGGAGCGTTTTATCGCGGTCTAGGATATGCGGCATTAAAAACGGGTATTGATTTAAATGATGAACTGGCTTTAGCGCAGTTGGCTCACTCCAATATTTGGTCTGTACAAATGTCAGATGAAAAAACGCATGTGTTTTTTCAAGGTGCGGACGTTACTTCGGAAATTTCTCATGAAGATGTTGGAAGTATTGCCTCTAGGGTCAGTCATTTTCCAAGAGTGCGACAAGCTTTATTAGAAGGTCAAAGACTGTGTGTGAAGAATGTCGAAAAAGGATTAGTCGCAGAAGGGCGTGATTGTGGCACAGTGGTTTTTCCAGACGCAGATTTGAAAGTATATCTAACAGCAGATCAGGAAAACCGTGCGGAACGTCGAGCGAAAGAGCTAGGGCTTTCAAAAGCAGACATGGTCGCTGCGCAATTGGTGCGGGACCAGCAGGATAGCAGTCGTAAATCAGCGCCGTTAGCGGTGGCTGAAGACGCACTGGTTGTCGATGCGACATTTATTTCTATCGAAGAAGTTGTGCAGCAGATTTTGTTGAAGCTACGTCCTTTTGTATAAGTAAAGCTTTGAAATCTTAAGGGGTAAAAGAACAACGATAACCACCACTACCACTTTGAGTTGTTGCTAACTGATCTAAATCTGCAGCATACAAACCTGGTTTGTTAGATTTTTGGAAATGGCCGCCACGACTCATAACTATACCGGATCTGATGTCACTTTTTAAATATATTTGTCCAATTTGATTGTTCAGGTGATCTAAGCTTGTTAGTGCGGATTGCAGCCAATTTATATTTAAGTTAGTAGCTCCAGTTGTCCCATTAAACACATTAATAGTTTCTGGACTGTTAACATTAGCATAAGATGAAGTGCTATAACCAGTGTAGTACAAGCTACTACCGTTTCCGATTAGATCAATAACATCTCGCACATTGCCAGCAATATCCCAGACTGTTTCTCCATTAGATAAATACATAGTTCGTCTTTGGGATTTTCCACTATCCCATGCGTCTGTTGAGTTATTGCCTGTACCCACATAGGCATTGGTGCCATCACAGGCAGACACAACCAATAAACCATCATACGTGACAGGCGAGCCATCTGGGCAGTTGCTTGTATCAATCACCCCATCGCTATGGCCCGAATAAACATATCCTGTTCCAGATGAGCCTGAGCTCCAATTGGTATTTACATTTTCCGCATTTCTTATTAACGAAATCCATTCGTTGCCAGTAGCTAGATGATAGCCCGTGCCTAACGAGTTACATGCTGTTAGCATATCAGCAAAATTAATTCGAATCCATGGAATTCCTTTTGGTGTTGACTCTGGAGTGTGCTCTGAAACAGATAATGGCAGGCCTCCATTGTTGCCGTTTAATACTAAATTTTGTGAGGACATATTTTTGGCACGCATTTCATATTTGGCAATACAGAAGTCACTATTCGTGAAACCAGCTAAGGCGGGAACTTTGACATATTGATCGGGACAAACATTTGCTAGCCAACCATCACCAGAGACTATGGGGCCGATATTACCAGTGCCATCCACCGCTCTAATTGAGGGGTAATATAATTGCCCCAGTGTTAAATTTAAAGTAGGAAATGTTTTCGTTAAAACATTTCCTACGGATGTCCAACTAACTACGTTCGTATTGCCTGCCGAGGTTCCTATAGCGATTTCGTAATAACTAACTCCTGTGCCGGTTCCATCGGTAGCTGCGGACCAACTTAATGTCGGTGAACTAGACAAGCTGGAGCTGGATCCATCACTGATGGATCCCACTGGGCCGGGGTGAACTGTATCTTTAGTCACATGTATAGATACGCTAAGACCCGTGCTAGCAGTAACGGTTATATTATACTGTCCGTCAGGTAATTCGCTGGTGTCTTGACTAAATAAAAAACTATTATTAGTACAGCTGACGGTCGAGAATATGGGCTCTCCAATATTCACATTTGTAATCTCTGAATGGCATTCTCCAGCTATTGTCAAAATTTTCTGAGCACTTGAAATATACCTTGTAGAAATACTTTCATTAATTATGATTCCCTGACTTGAGCTAGGTTTCTCGTCAGGAATCAATTTATTTATGGACCCTTTCAGCACGCAGGAAGTTAACAGGATAAGGCTTAAAGTCAAACCTACCAGATTAAGCGCGGGATTTAGATAAGCATGCCCATGCCACTCATACTTACTTATCACTGGGATCGTAATTCTAAGTTTGGAGTAAATGTATTGAAGTTGACGAATAGAAGGCATAGGGTCTTATCGGTACATAATCGTTCATTCTAAACCAAATTTAATAAAAAATCTGTTGTGACAATTTCAAAATATTTTGAAATTGTCTTATTGCGGAACAGCCACCAGTATATTTGTTCCAAGTGCTGATTGGGCGTCATAATTTGAATCAGTTGGACATTGAATTGTAAAAGAATTGTTTTGTTGATTGTTGAATAATGAGGTTCCACTTGTGCTATTTAGACAACGGTTAGTAGCATTTAAATTAGCCTGCAAGTATATGTTGCTAGAATCTGAAAAAAGAAAATTTCGAATGTCGTGATTTGTTGCTAGGATACGGTGATCAACTCCAGTTGTCGCGTCAAACCAAAAACTCGTCGAGCTGTCGTAGTAAGTAAGGCCATTGTTAACAATATAGTCACCATGGAGTGACAATGCGTTTTGAATAGTTAGAGCACCACTGGGCTTGTTGACATTCAAGTGGAAGAATTTTCCCTTATACGAGCCTACGCTACCAATCAAGGTCTGATTACCGCTACCATTTATATTTACAACTCCCGAGGATAGATCAGTTGCTGTGGCGGTATTGACTCCATCGGCTGATTTGCATTCGTTCAAAGATATATTACCACTGACATTGAAAGTGACTTGGCTAAGAGTACTTAGACTTCCAGAGCACAAATCCAGCAGACCCATTACCGTAATGGTTTGAAGAGCTGAGCCTTCATTTATTTTTAAATTTTTGTTAAATTTGAAATTCGAAACAGTGATTCCTTTTGCCAGTGAAACAATTCCAGTAGAGGCACCTGCAAATTCAATGTTGTCTGTTGTTATATCTCCGTCAACCAAAGTGACCGAAGAAACAACCAATGTTCCTGAACCAGAAATTTTTGCTGTTGGGTTATTCATAGTTAACAGATTATTTATAATGAATCGCGAGTTTGCAGGAATACTTATTTCACCTGATTTTAAAAACGACAGGGATTTAATATTAAATTCGTTATTAGCGTCTGGTGTTATGCTGAAAGTGACACAATTATTAGTGTTGCAGTGGTTATCAAGAATCAAATTTGAGTTAGAGTCTATGCTTAGCAAATCGTACTGACATCCATATTGTAGATCGATATTACCGCAATAATTTGTCACAGTGGACAAATCATTCGATACCTTACCCATAAACTGTAAAGGGTTATGACTGTGAATGTTCAAGTTGAATTCTGTGCGACCACCTTTATTATCTTCAAATTTTATTTGAATACTACCAGCTCCCAAGTAAGAACTGTTGGGGGTCAATCGCAACTTTCCTAGTGATATAGAGCTACTAAAATCATTAGAGGTACCTGTCACAGTTGATGTCAGAGTGTCGCCATCATCGTCTGTGATTAGATCGGTGAAATTAATATCTGTGGAATTCACGTTTTGAATATAAACTGAGTGGATTATTGCTACTGGTGAACGATTCAAATGGAAAATAAATGGGAGTGCAGAAGTCGAACCACCGTTCAAGTTTTTTGCCGTGATGTTAACTATATACTGTGTGCCAGTTCCTAAGTTGGTCATAATGTCTCCATTGTCGTCGGCAATAGAATTCGTATCAATACTTGTACTCGCATAATTGGTTTTTTTATAAAGTATCGAATTGCCATCCAAAATTTCGATATCGTAGTTTGTAGCTCCTGGTGCTGAGTTCCATGAGATTTTTGGTTTTGTCGCATCTGTTAAGTAGTTAGAGGGGTTTGTGTTGGCGTCAGAGTAAACGCCAGAAACTGTAAAGCTGCCAATGTCATCTTCTTTGATTGTTAATGTTGAATTCGTCCCACTGGCAAGGCTGCCATTCAAGTTGCTGCAGCCATTGCCACTACCAATAGTTCCCAGGCATGCCGCGACCAATGTCCATTTGATACTGGAATCAAATCCGGCAGTTGAATTATCAACCTTTGAAAATGGACCAATACGAATTTGATTCTGACCACTGGAGATAGTGGTTGTTGAATTATCACTGTTGTCAGAATTCATTTTTAAATTTAAAATTGTATCTGAAGGTTTATCCATAGATATTAATAGATAATAACCTCCACCCTTGGAGCTATCCGCTTGGGTTTCTGTTAATTCAGTTATATCTGCATGCCCGCCATTACCATCTGCTTTTTGAAACTTAAAACTAAGGTTGGGCTTATTATTAGGATCAGACTCAGATATAACAACATAGCCTGACATATCTCCTGCACCACTAACAGTTTTAACGCTGGCATCTTTGGATGTGACTTTACTTAGAAACTTTTTGGGTAATACATTCCATAAATGGTCAAGATGAGTTTGGATTTCAAAAGTCACAGAGTTTGAGCCAGCAGGAATTCTAACTGCGTATTCTACTAAAGGAGTGAAGTCTGTACTTTGCAAAGCTTTATTGTATCCTGCGGGCGGATTAATTTCGCTGGTATCTACTTTGAATAAGATTTCTTTGTATGTTGTTTTATTCAATGAAATTTGAATTTGCGCCTTGTTGCCCTCTGTTGCCTGTGCATGACTTCCATAGTTAGAAACAGAAAAAGTAGGTGCTAGGCTTTTATCATTAACGAAAAGGACAGAATTTTCTTTGCCAAAATTCACGCTGGCGCCACCAAGGTTAGAAAATATCAGTTTTATTTTTTCTTGATCTTCATATTCGCTATCAGTATTGGTGGTGATGCGTATTTTTTTAGAGATCTCACCAGCGTTGAATACGATCAACTGCCCCAAAGCTAACGTAGTTCCATTCTCATCTAGTAAAGAATAGTCTGAAGCCGCAACGGTTGTTTCTGCGCCATCTACACCAATCGCCACGTGCACACTTTTCTCGGCACTTACGGGCTTAGATAACTGCAACTCGATATCCAGGTATTTTCCTTCATCCACAGCTTGATTAGTCACACTAAATGAAATTTCGGGATCATTGGGGTCTTTTTTGTATTCATAACTAAGAGCTCTTTCTGTTAATTCGCTATATTTACTAAGAGCTCTCAAATAGACAGTGAAGCGAGTGGTTTGTTGTCTATCATATTTGAAGGCGCCATCTTTGGTAGATAATTTTATTTTGAAAGCGCCATCGCTACAATCGGTATCTGAAAAAGATAAAAAAGTTGTGAACTCATTCGATAATAAATATTTTCCAGTGTTCGGATCTTTGATCCATAGGCTAGAAACGTCAGAACTACATTGTCCTTTGATTTCAATTTCGGATTCTAGACCATCTAACGTATTTGTGGATTGAGTACCAAGACTTCCAAAATCAACAAGTTTCGCATCCTTACCAAGTGCAGTGATTTTTGGAGTGGCTTTCGTACAGCCGATCAAGCTGGTCAATAATAATAGCGCAGCAAATGTCATCTCTAAATGGAGTGACAACCACTGCATAAAATAAGTGAATGAAGAATAGGTTTTACCTTTTCCCATGGTTTTATCCCCCGATATTATCTTTTCGGACGATGGTCTAGTTAACTAAAGAGGATTTCACAAATTCGCAACATTCTATATTTGGTGCGTTTCAAGTTTAGAATCAGTAGAAAAGGATTTGTCAGTATTTCATTTCTGGATATGAAATCTACAAAGTGCTATCTATTTTAGGCATTATAATGTATAAAATTGGTAGTACTTACAGAAAATGAGGTCAAAAAATGCCACATCAGCGCGAGCGATCTGTCGAAATGAGAATTCAGCAACAGCGAAAACTGTGGCCTGTTATTGGAGTGTTAGGTCTTCGACAAGTTGGGAAATCGACACTTTTGCGAGATCGAATTAAGATCGATCAATATGTAACATTGGATGACGAAGAGGTGCGTGATGAGACTCGCGTTTCAGCAAAGAATTTTTTAGCTCGGTACTCGGGGCAACCCCTAATCATTGATGAGGTCCAAAAGGAACCTAAGCTTTTTGATGCTTTAAAAGCGGCCGTTGATAGAAAGAAAATTCCTGGGCAGTGGTTGCTTTCTGGTAGCGTGGCCTTTTCCTCGAAATTGGGAATTCGAGAATCTTTAACAGGTAGAATAGGACTTACACACCTGTATCCAATGACATTATCAGAACTGCATAGTCAGCCCTTTAATAAGAAAAAAACTTTCAGCATAACTACAGATTTTGTACAAAAAAGATTTCGTTCTGAAGATTTGGCTCAACAGATGTTTCGTGGTGGGTTGCCTGTTCCTGCATTTTTTCGAGACGAACGTACCAGAAGTGAGTATTGGTCCAATTGGTCAGATACATCGATTGCTCGCGATGCGGCCAAAGCCTATGGCCGTGGTTTTGACATTGAATTTTGTTACTCCATACTGAATGCCATGGGAAAAGCCTTGGTAGAGGGGGAATATCCATCCTTATCGTTTCTTACGGGCGATAAAAGAAAATGCAAAAAATACATTCAAGCTTTGGAAGATATTTTTATTTTGCAACGTTGGACAGTGGATGCGGCTGGAGTAGGAAATGACCACTGGACATTTGGTGATTCAGGAATGGCTTATTTTTTTGCTGGAAAAAAAAGTGGAGCAGGGTTACAGCTATCGATTGCTCGTCATGCTTTAATTAACGAAATTTATGCTTTTCTTGAGTACAACTCAATTCTTTATCGACGAAACTATTATAAAAGTGAAAAAGGCTCTGTCGTAGATTTTGTGATAGATTCGATTCCCTTTCGAGTTGTTAACGAAAGTAAATCAACCACATCTTTTGCTTACGAGGAGCGGGCCTTGGCTGGTGCTATGAAGGCTTTATCCAGCAATCAGGGGTTTTTACTAGCACCAATTGAACAAGCGTATATTCCTAAAAAAGGAATCGGAATTTTGCCTTGGACTTTCTTATCATAAGCGTACTCTCTTAGTAAAAAATATAGTATGTAATTTAAGTCAAAGGATCTAAGCATTGACAAAGGTTCATCTTTTTAAGTAGTGACAAAAATGGTCACATCGTCAGAATCATTACATCTAGGTTTTTTTGAAGTCTGTACTGTATAGTCGCCGCATATTCAAAAAAAGGAGTTTCGATTATGAATCAGATGAATCAATTATCGATCAAAAATATTCTACGAAAAACGACTTTATTGTTAAGCATGTTGGGTGTTAGTTTTGTTGTTTCTTCCATAGCGAATGCTAGTTGTGAAAAATTGGAAGGAATGGATGCCAAGCTAGTGAATGTTATTAAGTCAGCATTAGGTGATAAGACAGTTGCAGTAACTGCATCTGAAGAATTTGCTTCGGCAGTAACGGCAAAAATCAAAGCAGAAGTGGTTGCAGATAAAAGACTAGAAAAATTCGTCAATGAAAAAGCCGGATTAAAAGAATTTTATTTATCTGATTTATCGGCAAAAAAGCAATTGATTGCAATTGATTATAAAATCAAAGAAAAAAACACCAATGAAACTTTCTGCTCAGTGATTGGTAAAAATAGTGATGGCACAGATAAAAGAGCTTTCTCGACTTTTGAGCAAGCTGTGAATGCGGTGGCAAATGATATGATGCCTATTTTTGATGAAGAGGCAGATAGTGACAACATGGCGGATCCAAATACCTAAGACGAAGTTGCTTCATAAAGCAAAATACACTTTCAAAAGCCGAATTGTTAACTCTAACAATTCGGTTTTTTGTTTCAAGTTGAGACATTAGTTTTTTTACACTTGTTTAAACTCTTCCCACTCCAATTCAGAGGCCTCTTCAATATATCTATTAAGGGCTGGATACACTTCACTTATTTGTATTATCGTTTCGTTGAATTGTGCGGAATTTTGTAAGTGCAACAAATTTACTTCCCATAATTAGCCAATAACCTATCAAGAAGTTTGACAGTCTGGCCGATACATCACAAGTTCGGCAATACGACTATCCTATTGAAGTCTTTGTTGAATTCGAATTTTAGTAAGTGGTGACAAAAATTGGCTTTTAGATTGCAGTTATAAAAATACATTAGCAGTTGTATCGGGAAATAATTTTTTAATGGAGGGGAAATACAATGTCTGTATCGGATCAGGAATCACAAGTAGACATAAAAAAAGTTTCAAAAAAGTGGTTGTTATCCATTCCTGTTATCATGGGCGCGTTAGCTATGGTCAGTGTATTTCAAAACTGTTCTAAAAAAGGATCAGCCAGTGGAGATTCCAGTGCTTCGGTGCAAACAGCAAAGGAAGAAGATAAGTTATTTCTTATGTTAACGGAAGCCATCGAAGTGGCAGAAACTCTAAAAGTAAAAACAAATCTGATTGCGCCTCGCTCGAATGAAACTACCATAGTGGGGAATTGGGACGGGTCACAAATTTCAGAAGAGCTTCTAGCGCAAGAAAAACTAGTGTATGAGATGATCACACAAAAAGGTTATGCCACAAACAGTGTTGATGTTTTAAAAGAAGTTGATAATTTACTAAATTTATTATCTTCAGCACGTGATATCAGAACCTATCAATGGTCGGTGCTTGATAATTTGGGATTGTTGGCACAAGTCAAAGGATTAATTAAAGCGCAATCCGACGAAGACAAAGCTTTTGCAAAAACCTTGAATGATCAAACCAATCAACAGTTAGAACAATTCAAGGGTGAATATCAATCTTGGAAATCGAAAGTCGATGAGACTTTTCGTTTGATTCAAGTCGAAAAAGAAAACACAAGGAAAGAACTTGAGTCATTAGATAAAATTCGCGCTAAAGTTTGTAAAATGGATTTAGATGTTTTATCAACGGCGAATAAAAACACGGTCGAAGGATTTCCAATAATCGATCCAAGATGGCATGGTGCTGGTTTGCCATTGGATTTAGATACAGTTCCTACGCCTGCAAATAAAAATGGTTGCGTTGGGCCGTCGACAATCAGTTGTTCTGCTTTCAAATCGGATGAAGCTATCACTCAGTGTAAAAATGTTGTCGCGATACTTGATAATCATCAGCAGCAATTGAATGCCCTTAGAAATGTAGCGATTACTCATGATGCGATGTTGGGACATGTTGTTGGGACCCTGTACGGTGAAGCTGATAAAAATAATGGTCTTGTTCATGTCATGGATGGAGTGCAAACCCGATTGGGGGCCGTCGAAGGTCGTTTAGGAACAGTGAGTGATCAATTGGCAGGTAAGGCACCATCTGAGTTATTGGCGATGCTGAATAATGTTGATAACAGAACGAAGGATGCCAATGGCGTGGCATTTGATTTTAGAAAATGGGCTGCGGATATTAATGAAGTGAAGGACATTGGACAACAGGTGGCCGAACTATCTGCTGTTCAAGATTTACTAAATGATCCAAGAAGAATTGCTAAAAAAATAATTGATATTACTTATGGTGGAATACGTGATGAAAAAGGACCATTAATATATGATCCTATTCGAAATAAATTAAATGAATTGGGTGTGCTAGATGTCGGTGTGAATATCACTTCTGCGGAAGGGCATGGAAACTTTGAAGGTTGGGCACAGTTTACTTTAACAACATCAAAGAACTCTAAAAATCAAAGACCATTTTTTGTGGTGCTTTCAAAAACCCATCAGAACTATATGAAAGTTTTAGGTTCTTCAATTTATATGCGGCATGATCGAGATTGGGTTGGCTTTCATGCGGGAGTAAACGCTAATAACGGTCGAGGAGTTGGTATTTGGGATTTTGGCGATAACAATGTGGACGAGCAAGGGAATAGAACAGGTGGCAGCGGCGATGCTTACTTAGCAGTCGTCATTCCTACTGGTGTGGCTACGAAAACATTTCCAGCACCTGTTGCTTGCGGTGATGCAGCCACTTCAGCATCAAATCCTGATTTTCCATCTTACATGGTTGGTCGCAGTGAAGACTGTGCTTTGACCGAAGCTGAAACAAGTGCGAGAAAAGGTTTTGAGCAATTAACGTCATCTGGGTTAAACACCGTTGTGCCAACTGGATTAGGTGGAAACTATGGAGGAAAATTTCGATGTGAACAAATGGGCGGAGTTAGTGGTTCACGTTTAGTTTGGGTTTTACACTCTTGTAATGCTCCGCCGCCATCCAATACATCTACGGATCCTGAGAGTTGTGTCTTTTGTGGATATAATCCAATCTAGTACGTGTTGTGAGTGGGACTAATTTTATGCTAAAAACCCCAACTCCTCTGCAAATAGCTAAAATGCCATTTGTAGAGGAGATGCTAAAATCACTTTTTAATAACGAGCTTAATCCCCAAATTGCCAACCGAACATCAGATCCATTTCGCCCAAGGT
>JBPOJH010000161.1:0-10937 GCA_052033755.1 Bdellovibrionota bacterium
ATTTAAAAGCCTACGTTTATACCTATATTGAAAAAGAAATTCAGCAGGAGCAATGGGTACGAAAATTGGAGCCATTTCGCAAGTTCTTGCAGATAGCTGCACAGATGAACACGAAAATAATTAATAAATCCAAAATAGCTACTCAAGTGGGAGTCGACTCCACAACCATAGAAAGCTATTTTGAAATTTTAGAAGATACTATGCTGGGGTTTCGCTTGCCAGGATATGAAACGTCTATTCGTCGACAGGTGCGGTTGGCAGATAAGTTTTATTTTGTTGATACAGGAATGGTTCGCGCGATAGAAAAAACTTTATCCGTCCCTATGATTGAACACACGGGTTACTATGGTGTTTTATTTGAATCGTTTATTGTTTTAGAAATCAAAAAAATCATTGAATACAATCGATTCGATTGGAGTTTGTCTTACTTGCAAACAAAGGAAAATAAAGAAATAGATTTAATAATCACTCTACCAGATAAAAAATTAATTTTAATCGAGATTAAATCCACGAAATCTGCCAGTGAGTCTGAAGTCGATTCTTTACTCACGCTGGGACTTGATCTAGATAAAAAAAATAAAACAAAATCTAAAAAAATACTAATCTCTCAAGACCCCTTAAATCGAGATATTAATGGTGTTCATTGTTTGTTTTATTTGGACGCTCTTAAACTGTTAAATACCTACACCGATTCCAATTTTTAATGACCCGATCCACTAAATTAAATCAGAAATGACGGTAATATGTCTAAATTTACTGTTCGGCCTGCTCGATCCAAGGATGCATCAGCCATCGCCAAAGTTCATATTCAAGCCTGGCAAGAAACGTATGCTGGGTTAATTCCGCAATTCAGTTCTACGAAAGAACCGGCGCAAAATTTTCCTCACAAGTTAAACAGCTTGAACTTGGTGGAGTCCTATTGAATGAATTGGTCTATGACTGGGACAACCTAAACATTGGCGAGAAGAATTGGAATCCACTATCGCTACCAGAAATTCAATTGCTTTACTGACCAAGTTAAGAATTTTTATAAGCTACTTTCAAAAAAAGTTTGAATTTTTTGAAATTCAATTTCACAGTTTTGTTTTGTTTCAAGCCATGGTGATTCGCAATGAGTTTTATTTCGTAAAACCCAAGCAGTATATTTTCCATATGAATTTATTGTTTCCTCTAGAATTTTAAGTGCCATTGGATTTTTTGTAATTACTGTTAGGTCGGCTCCGGGATTTATCGAAAGTGAGCCGCTTCCAGATGTTTTGTAGTTATGGTAAACAAAGGGCACAACCGGCCCATGCTCCCAGGCTTCAAAATTTTCTAATATAAGACGGCAGTTATATCTGCCAGCTCCAATCCCTTGGGCGTAATACAATAGTTTTTGCAATTTTAAATTTGTGAGCCCCTCTTCAAGCTCCACAAACTTTCTAATAATCCATTCTGCTATTAAACTAGCTGGGACATTATACTCGATCTTTAATGCACAAGCTGAATCGCTCAGTTTCTCTAATGTAGCATGCGTGTAACCTGGTGTATCTAACTCATTTCTCATTCTTTCCATTAGAAGAAACATTCCTTCTTGCTGAATTTGATGTTTGCCGTTGAGTATCTTACTGATGGTTCCTTTGTCTAAACAAATAAGCTTACCAAGTTCTGTGCCATTAACGCGCAGTAAAAGGCGAATACCATTCACCTCCTTAGAAGTTAAGCGATATTTCCCCTTTAGAATTCGATTATATTTTTCATTAAAGAATCGTTGAGCAGCTTCTCTGTTCATTCTTTCTATTTCAGTTGACGAAATACTGTAATCATCCGTGTTTTGATTGAAGGAGGATGAGTCCGTATCGCTATTTGCATCAACTAAAATAGTAACATCATGAAACGGGAACTGACCCAATTCATCTTCAAAAATAAAATTAGGAATAATCAATTTTCTATATTTCATTTTCGACTCTCCTGTATGCACTACAAACAATTATAACTTTTTTCCCCTCCTTGGGATTCTCATTTTCGATTTCTAAAATTTCTATCACAACAACAAGCTTACATTCTCTGCCATGCTCGTCTTTGGGATAAAACAAAAAAGAACCATTTATTGCTTCTGACGATTTGTTTACTTCAAAACGCCCAGTCCCCTTCTTTACTAGCTCGATCAATTCCATCTGGCTAAATCCCCGTTCTGGGTAGTCAGCAAAGGCATGTTTGCGAATTAAGATTTCGCAATAACTTCGAATCTCGAAGAATGCTTTTTTAAATTTATTTAATCCCAAGTACCAGCCTCACTGTATCATATCGGGTTGCACAGTGCAACTATTTAGTCTAGTATTTCATGTATGTCAATATGAAACAGAATAATATATAAATAAATTCAAGCACATAATCACTTTCTAATTTTTTACACGCAACTATTTGAGGCCAATCGGACCCTTTGGTTGCAAAATTTAAACTTGGTAAATCGTGTCTTGCAAAACTCATTGTTGGTGAATCGACTTCAACAGCTGGCACGCCTGAAACCATTATCGAAGTGTCGACAATTAACGATTAATCATCTTTGAGTGTTGAAATATTTAGTTTTTCTATTTTAGTTGAAAGCGTATGTCTAAAAGTTTGACTCTATTTTTGCATTTGAAATACTGTATATCGGCTGCAAGAAGCAGAGGCCTTAGTGCAAAGATATCATAGCACAACAAGTACCAATCCCTACAAAGGAGACAACATGATCGATCATACCGGAGTCACAGTTAGCGACTACAAAAAAAGTAAACTCTTTTACGAACAGGCTTTGCAACCGATTGGTTATAAAATGTTGATGGAAGTTCCGACTGAACATACAGGTGGTGTTGGCGTTTGTGGATTTGGCGAGCCTCCCAAACCTGATTTTTGGATATCGGAAGGAGCTCCTAATAAACCACATGTTCATGTGGCTTTCCGAGTTGATAGTCAAAAAAAAGTGGATGAATTTTATCAAGCGGCCATCGCTGCTGGTGGCAAAGATAATGGCAAGCCTGGCCCTAGGCCACACTATCATGAAAAGTATTATGGTGCGTTTGTCTTAGATCCAGATGGACACAATATCGAAGCCGTATTTCACGGATAGCGCCAGCGTTTTTCATAGGATTCAACTAATTTATAAAATTCGTTGATTAAAAGTGTCTCGAACAGATCACTATATTCAAAGGCAATGGAAGTTAAAGTTTCGTCTGCTAGATTTGCAAGTGTGAAACCATCTTTAATAACAAAAAACTATATACTTTCGATAGGTTACACATTCTCAATATCATATGCGCAAATTGTCCGCCATTTTGCGCATATATGCAGAAATTATTTATTTCCTAGGCTAACACCAGTATAGAAATGTTCGATGAAAAATAACTTGAATATGAATTCAATAACTAAGACAGAGACAGCCTTACACAAAATAAAAAGTTCTACTTGCATGTTCACACAAGGGTTCACTACTCTAAGTCTCAGAGGTAACATTTTTATGATAAAAAAACTTCGCGCGCTTCCGCGATGGTTCGGTATTGAATCCGTTATACAAGATTACATCAAAAACATTCAAACTATGGAAGCATGGGCCTACTCACTCCCCTTGAAGAATTTAAAACACTGTGGGGCGAACATAATCCATGCCTTATGATGATCAAGACTATCGATCTATAACAAAAGGAGATCCCCCATGTCAAAAATCTATGCGTGCATTTGGTCTAATGACAAAGCTACGGAGATGGCCAAATTTTATAAATCTATTTTCAAGGGTTCGAAAATTGGTAAGACCGCTTATTGGATTATTAATCCAATGGGAGTCAAAGAAGGTTCCGTTCTTACCATGCACATAACTGTATTGGGTCAAAAAATTATGCTCTTAAATGGATTCACCGAAATGCCATTTAACGAATCTGTTTCCTTTGTTGTTCCCTGCAATACTCAAAAAGAGATCGACTACTATTGGAAAAAACTATCTAGCGGCGGTGGCAAACCTGTTCAATGCGGTTGGGTGATTGATAAATATGGAGTACGTTGGCAAATCACTCCCGCCGATTTTGATAAATGGAACACCAGCAAAAACAAAAAGAAAAAAGAAGCCGTCATGCACTCCATGTGGAAAATGGTAAAACTAGACATTAAAAAATTACAGAACGCTTTTAAGAACGGTTAATGTAAACATATGGCAAAATATTTCGTTCGAAAATTCTTAAAAGGGATTTTAATCAGATGCCAGATCAAGACTTAAAATTCATTCCAATCGCAATTGAAAAATCCAAGTCCTACTTGTCGTCAGACTCAGCCCTGCAAAGCATCGAGCAAGATCCGTATTGGCCAAAGTGGGATTCTCCTTGGTGGCACATGAGTCTTCTGAATGAATTAGATTTAGCTAAAGAAATTCCTCAAACTGCAATTGCAAAAATGGTTCAGGTTTTGAAAAATCATTACCTTCCGATCTTCCCCATCACAGAGGAAGAAATTCCAAAAGGAACTGATACCTATCGCCAGATTGCTTGCTTGTGTGCCGTCGGCAATATGTATCAAGTTTTATTTAATGCCAGAGTAAACGTTGATCAGGAATTACCATGGATGCGCAAATGGCTTTTACGTTATCAACTTCCCGATGGCGGATTGAATTGTGATGAAAAAGCATATACAAAAACCAATCCTAAAAGTTCAATTGTTTCAACTATCTCTTGCCTAGAAGCTGTTTTATTTTGTCGTCAGCGCGACCTGACCTCAGAAGAAATACAATTTCTAAATCGCGGAGCAAAATACCTATTGCAGCACCGGCTTTTTCGTAAAATCTCTACTGGTGAAGTGATCTATAAAGATTGGCTAGAGATCCGATTTCCGCGCTTTTATGAATATGATTTTCTACGAGGCTATTATTTTCTAGAAAAATGGCGACAGCAATCGGGGTTTTCAATACCTGACGATCTTGTTGATGAGGTCGAAGAACTAGTTTCGCGACAAATGACCGATCAGGGCCTTATGCTTCGACGTTACAATTTATTTGATAGGCATAGTTATAACCCAAATGCGGATGGAACATGGACTTGGGGGTCGGCCTCTGAATTTGATTTAATGAAAGCCACAAGCTTTGATGGATGCATATGTCCACCACTGACAAAAAAATGGAGTGAAGTAAAACCCAAAACTGCCATTGTCCTTGAATCGTATGAAACTGTTTATAAAAATCCTATTCAATTAAAAAGTGGTGATAAAGTAAAAATCGAAAAACGAGAAACCAATCCCGATTGGCTGGGGTGGGTTTTTTGTGTCGATGAACGTGGCGTTGCTGGATGGGTCTCTGAAAAATATTTGAATGATGTAGTTGAATTGGGACAAACGGCGATAGCTATTAAAGATTATGATGCCTCTGAATTAACTGCCTCAGCCGGAGAAGAACTAAAAATTTACTATGAAGAATTCGGCTGGTGCTGGTCACGCAATCGAAGCGGCATCAACGGCTGGATTCCCATAAAAAACATAAGGATCAATTCATGAAAGCAAAGAAGGCAAGCGAAGCAACGCGGTTAGAGCATATTCCCAATGTCGGCAAGGCCGTCGCACAAGATTTACGAAATATCGGAATTACCAAACCAGAACAACTCCAAGGCAAAGACGGAATTGAGCTGTATCACAAGCTAAATAAAACAACTGGAGTACGACACGATCCCTGCATGGCCGACACATTGATGGCGGCTGTCGATTTTATGAATGGTGGCAAACCAAAACCCTGGTGGAAGTTCACAGCCAAGCGGAAAACATTACTATAACGAAGCGGAGACGAGATGGCCTTGAAATCAAATGAAAATATATCCATCCGCGAGTTACTACAATCAGATATTGAACTAATATGTAACTATTGGTTCGGCCAAAGTTCATCTTATTGGATTGATCTTGGGGTCGATATTTCCAGACTTGGAACTCGCGAAAATTATAGCGCAAAAATGAATACTGACTTTATCAAATCAAATGGCATTCAAGAAATAGCGATAATATTACTGAACGGCGAACCAATTGGGCATCATTCTCTTACTCATCACATAGAAAACGAAAGCGCTATTTTTCATACTCATATTTGGAGTTCAGCACATCGCAAACAAGGGTTAGCCACAATTTCATATCCGAAGGCTTGCTGCTATTTTTTTCAAACCCTCAGACTGAAAAAAATAATTTTTAAAACTCCCAAAATAAACATCGGTGCCAATCGATTGAAGGAAAAATTGGGAGTAAAAAAAATATCCGAAACAATATACGATGGCCCTTTACTTCTTAGACCACTAGAGGCCAATCTGTATGAAATCAATGTCGATGACCCCTTATTAAGAAACAACGCTTAACTTAGTTCTAGCGTCTTTCTGATTGTTAATTAACTTATATTAAAAATCCTTCCGGCCGTCCAGACACATTCTCAATTATCCCCTCGGACGACTAATGGACGTTAACATCTAGCAAGTCGGCGCAGCCACAAAAACTCAATTTAAATTTCAAACTACCGACCACTGCTGCACTTTTCTTGTTTGAAAAACACGAAGACCAAAGACGAAAATTAACCTATTTAAACCCAATACCATTGATTTGATTTTGGTACGTTAATTGCTGACCTACCCGTAAATATACTCGTTGGACTGGGACCATACGGTGGAGGCATGCACACAAAAGACGAATTCATGCTTATCGATAGTTTCGAAAAACGACTTAATCTAAATATAAATCTAGTAAAAAATTTAGTTCTTGCCAAAGAAAAAAATAGGAGAAAAATATGACTTATCAAAATAACGTTTTATGTATTATCGATATTCAAAAGGAATATATAACCCCTGGTAGACCATTTTTTATAGAAGGAATTGAACCGTCACTACATAATGCAAAAAATATTCTAGATCATGCACGATTAAATAGTTGGAAAATCATACATGTAAAGCATCTTCAATCTGGAAATATTTTTTCTGATGGTAGTCCGTATTCAGAATTTATTGAAGCATTTGAACCTAAAGATAATGAAATAGTTTGTGTAAAAAACAAATTTAGTAGTTTTTCAAGTTCTGAATTCAGCCAGCAATTAAAAGATAACTTTATGGCGAATCTATTTTTGATCGGCTATGGTTCCACTATGTGCTGTATGTCCACCATTATTGATGGCCATCATCGAGGCTTTAACTTCACTTTTGTCAAGGATGCAAGCTATGCAAAACCGACAAACAATTTAGATAGCGAAACACTACATTTGTCCGCAACTGAAATACTACAGACTTTCTGTCGTATAGAATCTACAGAAAACATTTTAAAATAGTATCTAATTAATTGAAAAGGAATAGCCATGCATAGCCTATATAAAATTCGTCCACTAGAAAAAATTCTTTCGGAAATTTTTTCAGCAAGACAATGCTTAAGCAAGGAAACAGTAGTTCTTGATAGTCAGCAAACACTAGCTATCCAAAAAGCAAATTCAATCAAAATTACTTGTGTACAAGGTGAAATTTGGTTAACTGTAACTGGTGATCACTTAGATTATCTTCTTCAAGAAGGACAAAGTATTTGTCTCCGAAATTCAAAAAATATTGTAATTCAAGCTTTGTCAGCAGCAAAAATTAAATTAAGAACAGGAACAAATAACTAATGGATTGGCGGGTTAATGTCTGACTAGCTCAGACGAAAGCTGCCGTGAGCTTAGCTGTGCTTTTAAAAATTTCGAAAAAATATGAGCTCTTCCAAATTAAAAGAGTTTAGTGTAAAAAAATATACCAGACACTCACTTTTCAGTAGAAAAATCAATAAACTAATAATTATCTAAGTACTCAACGCAACAACAGACTTGCCAAGTCGTTACAAATAGCTAACATGTAGACAATGTAGGAGATTACGATGACTAAAATTAACGTTAATCCAAAATTGGATTTAGTATTTGAACGAACTACTTCATCAGCCTTATGGGCTTTCAAGAAGGCTGGGGTCAAGCCTACGAACAACTGGTAGAACTGATGCAAGCAAATTAATTTACTAATCAAGAAATTTCCAAAATAGATCCAACAAGAGTTTAAATAATCGTTAGGAGTTTGAAATGAATCCACTTAGTTTAGTCATTGGTGATAAAAATTTATCCTCTTGGTCTATGCGCGCTTGGCTTGTCGCACAACAATCTGGTTTACCGATTAATGACGTTTTAATTCCTTTGGATCAACCAGAAACCAAAACTAAACTGACTAAAATTTCTCCGTCAGCAAAAGTGCCGTGCTTAATCGATGGTGATCTTAAAATCTGGGACTCGTTAGCCATTTGTGAGTATCTTGCCGAACTTGCTCCCGACAAAAAACTATGGCCAACAAATCAAAAAGATAAAGCCCTTGCGCGTTCGTATGTTGCAGAAATGCATTCTGGCTTTTCAGGAATCAGAACTCAACTTTCAATGGATATCCGACTAAGAATGGAAGTCAGACACCTGACCTCACAAACTATAGAAGAAATAAATAGAATTCTTTTTCTTTGGACGCAAGCACTTGAAAACTCCAAAGGTCCGTTTCTATTCGGTGACTTTGGAATTGTAGACGCATTTTATGCACCTATAGTTTGTCGTTTTATTTCATATGGTGTTCACATCCAATCTCCGAAAATCCAAAAATATATACAAACTGTAACAAACCAACCACACGTGAAAAGTTGGATCGACTCTGCATTAATAGAGCAACCTCAACCTGTGCTGTTCTGATTTTGTTGAGAAATTTCCTGGTGAACATCGAAATCAAAGGTTTCACTTTCAAATATTCCTAATAACTCAAAACCATATAGCGAAGAATTTCTAGCAGAGGCTACATCTTGAAACTGTAAGTTATTGATTTATCTTATGTTTATACATTTTAAAAAATGTTTGTAATAAAACCATCCTTATCACCACTAATTTATGAAATCGTGAATTTGAATTAACAAAAAAGAATACAATAACTAATTGAATTGTCCGTTCTACAAATACAGGCAACTCAACAACCAACAAACCTTTCCTTAAGGAGGAAACACATGAACAACAAACTGTCTGCCCTACTAACTACTGCTATCGTTACTGGTTTCTTAGCCGGTCAAGTCGCAAAAGCTGAAGATGCAGCTGCTCAAAACTCTGGTGAAAAAGTCACTGCAGAAAAAAACACCTGCAAAGGCGAAAAAAATACTTGTAAAGGGCACTCTGATTCTAAGAAAAAAAAATCAGATAAGAACTCTTGCAAAAATGGATGTGGCGAAGCCAAAGATAAAGAGTCTGCAAAAAAAGAAGAGTCAAAATAATATCTCTATTATTCTGAATGAACACTGAATTCATTCAAAAGGAATATATAAAAATGAATCCATTAATTCCGGATCTAGGTGTCGGGGTTGGCCTAAGGCCAGCCCACCACTTTGAATTCTTAAATGAAAAACCAAAAAGTGTTCGATGGATCGAAGTCATTTCTGAAAACTATATGCCTTGGAAAGGAAAAGATTTTGGTAAGACTATCGAAACTTTAACACAAGTAAGGAAGGATTACCCAGTTGCTCTTCATGGGGTTTCAATGAATTTAGGCTCGGTAGACTTATTAAATTTAGATTATATGAGTCGATTAAAAAAATTAGTGGATAGCATAAATCCTTTTGTAGTGTCAGATCACTTGTCTTGGACTGGTTTGAATGGAAAAAATAATCATGATCTGTTGCCCGTCCCCTACACCGATGAGGCCTTGTCAGTTTTATCGAAAAAAATATTACAGGCTCAAGATTTTTTAGGTCGTCAAATTTTAATTGAAAATCCCTCTAGTTATTTAGAATATACTTCTTCTGAAATGACTGAGTCAGAATTTCTGGCTGAATTACTAAAAAAATCTGATTGTGGGCTACTATTAGATATCAATAATGTTTACGTAAGTTCGGTGAATCACGGGTTTGATCCCATTTCATATTTAAAGCAAATTCCGAAGGAACGAATTGGACAAATTCATTTGGCAGGCCATAGCGAAATGGATGGTTACTTAATAGATACTCACGATGCTCCTATCTGCGAAGATGTCTGGAAGTTATATGAATGGGCCACAGCTAATTTGGGTTCGCAGTGTGTGATGATAGAAAGGGATGACCATATTCCCGAATGGCAAGAGCTAGAAAAAGAAATTTTACGCTTAGGAAAGATCCATGAAAAAAACAAAAACTCTCTATGAAATTCAATCGTTGCTGCAAGACTCGATTCAAAAGCAAACAGTCCCTGCCGAGCTTGCAGAGATAATTTTAGAAAAGCCTCCCATATCAACTCAACTTCGTTTGAAAATCTATCAAGATGCATATCAGATTCGTTTACTGGAATCACTACGTGATGATTTCGAATCGGTCGAATCTGCACTCACGCAAATAGACTTTGAGACAATAGCAATGCATTTTATTCACTCCACACCGTCTGAGTATCAAAACCTGGCCGAATATAGCGAAAAATTTCCATTATTTATTCAAAAAAACTATCCCGAATTAGCTACCCAGGCGCAAACTGATTGGCTAGAAGTCCTTGCCAGTCACGCCGCAAATCCAAAAAATTCGTTGTCGATAAATGAAATTCAGTCTGGGGCTACTTTCAAAATTAAATTACTTCCAACTTCATTTTTGCAAAACGTACAAGATAAGTATCTATTAGCCTATCGCGATCATAATGATGTATTTTCAACTGAAGTGACACAGGAGCAATTTCAACTACTAGAGTTTCTAGTCGTAGAACGTACATTGAATGATGTGTCTGAATATATTGAATCCAACCACTTAAATGAATCCGCAATCATGACTACTTTTCAAGAATGGATTAAAAACAATGTTCTATACTGCATACCCAATTTAGATCAACAAGGAGCTTCACATGTTTAAAAAGGTTTTCGCAGCCATACCCGAATTAATTTCTCGAGCCGTTATTGGATATGTATTTATCGAGTCTGGATGGGGAAAATTTCAAA
>JBPOJH010000069.1:0-4405 GCA_052033755.1 Bdellovibrionota bacterium
AAACACGATTGTTGATACAGCCGGGTTTTCGTTTTCAAGTCGTGGATCGCCTGTTAACCAACTTTCATCAGCCAGAAAGTACGTTGTTGGCATTAGTGGCGGCCTTCAGTCATATCGATTTAGTTAAAAAATATTATCAATGGGCCATTGAAAGAAAATTTAGACTATTTAGCTACGGAGACCTTAGCGTATGGATCAAGTAATGACAGATTCTTCTGCAGAATCCTCTACAACATTATCTCAAGAGAATATTCAAACAGAAAACTTACCTGCGGGGACTTTTCAGATTCACAAAACGGAAGGCCATGCTAGACGTGGTACTTTGTGGACTTCGCATGGTCCAGTGCAAACTCCGGTGTTTATGGCAGTAGGTACTAAGGCAACCGTGAAGGCGATGACAGTCGAAGAATTGAAACAAGTTGGTACACAAATTGTGTTGGGTAATACTTATCACTTGCATATTCGTCCAGGCGAGAAGCTTATACAAAAACTAGGCGGCTTACATAAGTTCATGCGTTGGAATGGACCCATTTTAACGGACAGTGGTGGTTTTCAAGTTTTTTCCTTATCCAGTTTACGCACGATGAGTGAAAAGGGTGTCGAATTTCGCTCGCATCTTGATGGTGCCAAGTTATTTATTTCGCCAGAAAAAAGCATGGAAATTCAAATGGATCTTGGTTCTGATATCATAATGGCCTTTGATGAATGTTTAAAATATCCAGCAACGGATGACGAAATTCAAAAAAGTATGGATTTAACTTACCGCTGGTTGGTCCGCTCTAAGCAAGCCATGACTCGTCCTGAAAGTTTATTGTTCGGGATTGTACAAGGTGGTTTAAGTTTAAAACATCGTATGTACTCGATGGATCAAGTGACAAGCGTGGATTTACCCGGATATGCTTTGGGTGGATTTAGTGTGGGTGAACCGATCGAGTTGATGCATGGCTTAGTTAAAGAAATTGGTCACAAGATGCCGGCACATAAACCTAGATATTTAATGGGAGTAGGAACACCGCTGGATTTGATTTTGTCTGTCGATGCGGGCATTGATATGTTTGATTGTGTGATGCCGACAAGGGTGGCGCGTAATGGGACTTTGTATACCTGGAGTGGTAAGGTTAGTATTAAGCGCAATGAGTACAAGGAAGATCCAAGTCCATTAGATCCCGAGTGTGATTGTTATACTTGTTCGAATTATTCAAAAGCGTATTTAAGACATTTATTTTTAAGCGGTGAAATTTTAGGAAGCCGTTTGAACTCGATACACAATTTACATTTTTATATGAAGTTGATGGAACGAGCTCGACAGGCCATCAGTGAAGGGCGCTGGGCCGAGTATCGTGATTTTTGTCTGTCACGATTTTCTTAATTTGATACAGATATCGTTGTTATACCAATTCCAATAAATAATTCTCCTGCGTTGCCGCTTCAATCCAATGGAAAACAATGTTTTGCGTGGTTGAATTGTATTATTCTGATCGTCTTATAATTAGAAAAATAGTTTTTTAGGTTATTTTCTTAAGTCTACTTTACTAAGGAATAGGTGCAGTTATTCCGATAAGTTAGTTATGAGGGGAATTCAAAGTTTTCTTAAATCTATGAAGATCTTTGCTTACTCGATTCGTCTGAATAGTGTGATGTATTCGGTTTTGTTTGTAGGTATCGTTGTGCTATTTCAAAACTGCAATGGTCCAGGTAAGTTGGTCTTAAGTGATTCTCTTAGTTCACTGCAAGGCAAATTTAATATTAGTGGTGGTGGAAGCGGTAATGGTGAACCCTATGAAGGAAAACCCACAGGCGAGTATGTTCGCTATTTGCCGAATAACACCTGTGATAAAATCCATTTTGAGGTTTTAAAACTTGATACGACGACTGAAAAACCATCTGTGCTAACAACAAGTCCGATTGATTGCCAAACAAAACCACGACGCCTATCCGATGAAGTCATTGAGTTTTCCAAGAACAGATTCATCGGCAGTGTAGCAGATGGTGTTTTCATAGATAAAGACTTTGCCAAAGCCACTCTGCAAAACAAAGAAGCTCGTGGATGGTGCCATACCCAAAACACGCAAAATGATACTTCCTATTTGGATGTCTTGTTAGTGAGCGATCCAACAACAAAGCAAGTATCTGCGCAAATATTTATTTTTGATGCTTTGAAAAATACTTACTCCAGTGTGGATTCTTTTTCTTTGAACTTCGCTGAAGATAAATTTAGTCAGACTTACACACATCCCGCTTTTGATCTGAAAATTGCTACGAATAATATTAAAAACAGCAACGCCGGTTCTTTTGAAGCTAGTTTAAATATGCTGTTAGATGAAAAAAGATGGTCACAAAATATGAGCTGCCGTTTAGCGGGTCGATATGACGGAGCCATCTGGCCAGCAAAACCACTACTAAGTGGTCCACTAGAAGGACTGACTTATTCCAATCCGAAAAAGTTATTCTTCTTTGGTTTGTTAGATTTACCCTACACTCAACTTTCGTTATTCAATTTTGATCCCTTCACTAAAATCTTACATCCCTTGTCGCTACCATTTTTAAAAGACGAAGTCGTAAGCTCATTTAATGTGTCACAAGAAAATGATTTGATGAATCTTCGAACCCGTGCTCCGACCCTTGGGGTGAATCGATTCATGACTTACAGTATAGATAATGAATCCGTAGTGTATCAATCAGACCCGAAGGAACAAGTCACTGAATTTGGGTTTTCGCCGCTGGGTCCCTGGTACTATTCTCGTATTGTTGCTTCAATTAGTAGTACGGGAACTATGTTCTATGCAAGTGGGGAAAACTTGCACTATCCACTGTCTCAGCAATACATTCCAGAGCCCATTGTGTTTCCAGGTAAGGATAAATTATTAGATTTTGAATTAAAGGATGTGGATTTTAAAAATTCAAAGGCTTTGATTCGAGTGGCTTTAGGAGAAAAAGTCACTTGGTCATCCGATCATAAGTATTTATTCATGCAGTTCCGTAATTTGTATGATGACTTAGCTTTGTATGATTTTAAAACGACTGAGTTTAAAATGCTAGAGATTGGAAAAAGATTTGGAAGCCAAGTTCATTTAAGCCAGCTTGTTAGGTCGCCATCTGAATCCACACAATTAAATGGCGATTGGGTCACGACAGTTGTGTCTGATTCGGTTGCGCATAAGATTGTTAAATATAACTTGGTTACTAATGAAACTAAAATCATCGCAGAATCACCAGTTCCTACTGCGGGTATTAAGCAAGTTGGGTCAATCGGTTTTCATGCTATAAGTCGGCAAGCCTTATATTTTTCTGATAAGAATCAATACATACAAGTGTTAGACTTAAAAACTGAAAAACTGACACCGTTATTTCCAGTACTGCAGATTGCAAACAATAAGATACAACCTATGATGGATTCTAAGAATAAATTAATTATGTATTGGCTCTGGAATCAAGATAAATCATTAAGTCCAATTATTTTTGATTTCTCAGAATTTGATCTGACTCATGTTTTCCTAAGTCAAACTTACCTGGAAGCAAAATTGTATTTTGATCAAGATCTCTTAAAGCAAGCCATAGTTGAGGGGAAATACTTTCCTTTGGTTTTTGATACGAATATTGTAAAAACACCTGATAATTATTTATTGTTTCAAGCGGATCGTGAATTGAATGGCAAGCTTCAATTATATAGTCTTAATTTAGTTCAACCCAATGAGCCTTTACAGTTATTAAGTAACAGATATTATCCCTATGGCGGCGTGGAAAAATACATTCAGACGGAAAATAATGAGCTTTACTTATTGATGTCAAATCTGCCCTTGTTTTTGTTGGGCGATTATCAGGTCAATTTTAAGACAAAATATCTTTTAAAGTGGAATACAGATAAATAGATCGACTACTTTCCTGGACGAGTATTACCTAATCTGAGTAATTTTCGAATTTGCTGAATTTTTGAATGATTTTCTTCTAAGCATGCATTTTTGGCTTTGATGATTTTATCTGTTAGTGATTCAAATAAGTTGATTTTATATTCGGTGATAAAAATATATTTATTACGTTTTTTTTCAAGGACAGTTGATGGAGCTTGGCTGAAAGATACAAAGGACTTATTCAATAAAAATGAAACAGTCGTGTAGGCCAATGGTTCAGATCTTCTGGAGTTGTTATTGGCCTGTAAGTGGATTTGAAAGTCGACCTTTCCTAGGTCTATGACGGGCTCGATCTCTGAAGAATCCTGGAGTTGATTTAGCTTTTCAGCAGAGATATGATTATTAAGAGCCATCGTGGTGCACTCCTCGATGATTTCTTCTTCAGTTCTGTCGAGATCGACCTTTGTATCCATGGTGTCTGCATTGACATCGTTTTTATCGTCGGATTTGTCATCCTCATCAGTGAAGAAATCAAAAAAGCTGAAAGATTCTTGTTT
>JBPOJH010000136.1:0-34187 GCA_052033755.1 Bdellovibrionota bacterium
AGTAATCCACAGTTTCATCTAAATCCTTAATATTTTCGAAACTTAAGTTTTTAAATCCTACAGAAAGAGTAGAAAAATGAAATAGCGGTAAATAATAACCATTGTCCTGCATTTTTTTTAAAATCACTTTCAAGTCCGTTACTGTCTTTTCATTGTCGCTATTACTTTTTATAACTTTCAAAAAATCCGAATAATCACTTTCCTTATAAAATACAAATTTCATATCAAACACAAGACTACACCAAGTTACGGCCTCGGGATCAGCAACTCCAAAATCAAATAATGCGAAGTCATATTTATTTTCAGAAGTCAATTGACCAATAAACTCTGACTTATCTAAAAAACTCCATTTGATTTTTACATTCAACTTCAGAAATAACTCTTCTAATATGTTAACTTGAAACTGTGTGGCGATTGAATTAGGAGCAACAATTGAAACAACGTTAGTTCTATTGTTA
Source organism: Bdellovibrionota bacterium (assembly GCA_052033755.1). Taxonomy (GTDB): domain Bacteria; phylum Bdellovibrionota; class Bdellovibrionia; order Bdellovibrionales; family Bdellovibrionaceae; genus JBPOJH01. The sequence goes on from JBPOJH010000136.1 coordinate 459, forward strand.
ATTATTTTTGAATTCATGCGATTACTTTTGTCTTCATAATGTAACGGGTACCCAAAGGGTTGCAGTGACCATGCTACTTTAGAATTAAACGGTAATACATTGTCTTTAATAGCTAATTTGAATTTACTTATTGCTTTTAATGTTTCAATACTTGATAAGATGTTTGAACCATTAAGTGGCCTTAATAACGAAACACGATCATGCCCTCTTGTCCAAATTGGCAATTTGTTTTTTTTGATTTGCTCGACTATTTCTGGGTTAACTAATGAAGTTATTTGTAATATGTTTTCCCAAGTCTTGGCTTTTACAAATTCGTTTAAATTAACCAGTGTAGTAGATTTTCTTATTAAAACTTTTCGAGGCTGAACATTATTAATATCAAAATAAAATTTGTTTTTTTCTAACTCTAATGTTCCATCAGGATGAATCTTATTTATAAAGTAAGGCCCAGAACTTAATCTATTAGTTACTAGATTTTGATTACTGTCCCAATCTTTTGGACTTGTAATAGCTAAAAAAATAGAACCCATTCTTTGAAAAAAGGCTTCTGATGGCTTTTTGTTTTTAGTCGGTACCACAAGCTCATTACTGCTAATAATCTTGATATTGCTAATTTCAATAAGACTATCAATTGAATCGCCATAAGATGTTTTTAATGCCTTTGCTCTTTTAATGTTTGCTAACAAATCATTTGCTGTTATTTCTGAACCATCTGACCATTTAGCATTTTTATTTATCTTAAAATTATATTCACCTTTTTTATCGTCAAATCGCCAGGTTTCTATTATGCCTGGTATTGCTTTCCTCGCATTGTCGTATTCGAACCAATTTTTTGATAATAATAATGCGATATCATAATCTGACATAGATACAATCTTAAGAGGATCTGATGGAAGTCGATATGAAAGGCTAACTCTAATCTCTTTATCTTCTTCAGTATTTGAAGTAGTAGGTTGCATAGGCCAGCTAGGCTTTTAATTCTGCCATGGTAAACAAAGCCCGCATATTTATGCCTGCTTGTTCTAGTTTGGGTTCAATGCCATTGCCCCGGTGAATGACACATAATACTCCCAGAATATCTGCATTCAGTTTCTTTAAGTCCTGTGCGCTTAATATCACTTGTCCACCTGTGGTGATGACATCCTCAATGATACAGACTTTTTTTCCAGTGACACTTACGCCCTCTGCGAATTGGCAGGTTCCGTATTCTTTGGCCTCTTTACGTACGAAGCAACAAGGAAGACCTGTTTTTAGACTAAGAGCTGTGGCAACGGGAATGCCCCCCATTTCTAGCCCGGCAAGAACTTCTGTTCCAACTGGTATTAATGGAGCCATGTGATTTGCAATCTCTTGTAGTAAATCCGGCATGGCTTCGAATCGATATTTATCAAAGTATTCGTGTGAAACTTGCCCTGAACGTAAGGTAAATGTTCCTGTTAAATGACTGACTTCAAATATTTTTTTTGCTAGTGATTTTTTTTCCATTGCGCCCTCACTCATGTATTTTTGACCCTGAATATATTGGCATTAAATATGCTTTCGTAAAATATGAGTAAGTATAAAAGTCGTATTAGCGACAATCAACCATTGGAATCAAACGTAATGAAAAGAAAACAGCGCGCGCTTAAAAAACTAGATATTCAAACTTTTAGTATTTTTATACTGTTAGCCGTGCTGACTTTTTTATTTGTTTTAGGGACTCGATGGATGATTTATGCACCAGAGGTGGCTCGTCAGAACCAATCTGTCCCCGGCCTAGCGCCTGAAATCAAGGCGGGTAAGTAGTTAGATAGTTAGATAGTTAGTTAGTTAGTTAGTGGAGTTGATATAATTACAATTGACTTAAGATCTTCGCATTTGGTTTTTGCGCATTTGCCATTGGTCTAAAGCGTATTGGCGCATATCGGTAATATTGTCGAATTCATCCACGATTTCGACACCTAAAAGGGTTTCAATAGCATCTTCCAAAGTCACAAGCCCAGTGATGATACCGTACTCATCGACAGCCAATGCCAAGTGCTCTTTCTTTTTGATCAAAAAATCGATCAGCGAGGACACGGGCATACGCTCGGGAACTGTATTGATAGTAGTCACAATATCTTTGATTTTTAGACCATGCTGATCGTTGGATAGAGCTTCCAGTATTTTATATCGATGTGTTAGACCAATCACTTGATCCAAGTTATCGTGATACACGGGAATTCTTGAAAATCGAATGGGGCGATATTTGTTAGCAACTTCTTCGACGGTCATGTCGCCGTCGAGGGCAAAAAAGACAGATCGAGGCGTCATTACATCGGCGACAAAAATATTATTTAACATTAATAAGTTTTTAATAATGGCAGATTCTTTTTTATGAAGAGTGCCTTCGTCGACACCTAACTCGGCGGCCATTATCATTTCTTCGCGAGTGACAGAAGCACCCTCGGGTTCATTAAATAGTTTACCGATAAATTCAGAGATGCGCACAAATGGATATAGACCGAAAATCATGATTTGTACGATGTACGCAGTTATTGGTGCTAATTGTTTCCAGTAAGTTGTGCCAAGAACCTTCGGGATGATCTCGGAAATAATCAGTATACCTACAGTCAAAATGACAGTGATACGTGAGGAGGTTGTTTCGCCAAACTTTTCATACGCATAAGTTGCTATAGCCCCAGAGCCCAAGGTGTTTGATAGGGTATTCATTGTTAGGATTGCAGAAATAGGGCGGTTGACGTGTTCTTTCAGATGTTCTAGAAGGCGACCACTACGGCGTCCTTCTTTGACGCTAACTGCAACATACGCTTGAGTAATTGACAAAAAAACGGCCTCTATCAAAGAGCATAGAAACGAAGTAAATAAAACTAACAAAACAAGTAAGAATATTTCAAACATTTCGACAATATAGCATTGGCATATACAATAAAACAAGCTACTAGTTTGAGCATAAAAAAAGGGTTGGTGATAGCACCAACCCTTTTAAGTTTTGAACAATAAGTAGCAGATTATTTGTTCTCTGCTGCGCGCTTTTCTTGATATTTTTTAGCTAACTCATCTTGGATATTTCTTGGTACCGTATTGTACTTACAGAATTCCATCGAGAACTCGCCCTTACCTTTAGTGGCAGAACGTAGATCTGTCGAGTAACCAAACATCTCTGTTAATGGCACTTCCGCTTCGATCGTTGTATTGCCTTCAATATTAGTTGTATTGACGATAACACCACGACGTTGATTGATCTGCCCAGTTGCTGCTCCTTGATATTCATCAGGAACTGTTGTTTCCAACTTCATGATAGGCTCAAGAACAGTTGGTTTTGCTTTCAAGTAAACTTCACGCATTGCTGCCATCGCTGCAATTTTGAAGGCCATGTAAGAGGAATCCACATCATGGTAAGATCCATCTTCCAAAGTCACTTTTACGCCAACGATTGGGAAGCCGATCAAAGAACCCTTCTTAGTTTGTTCTTCAAATCCTTCCTCAACAGCAGGGATGAATTCCTTAGGAATACGTCCACCGACAACTTTATTTTCAAACGCAAATACTTCAGTTGCATCTGCAGGAAGTGGTTCGATTTTACCAGCCACTTTTGCAAACTGACCAGAACCACCGGTTTGCTTTTTATGAGTGTAATCATAAGTTGCCAACTGTCCAATGGTCTCGCGATAAGCCACTTGAGGTTTACCAACGATAACTTCACATGCGAATTCACGCTTCATACGCTCAACGTAGATTTCCAAGTGAAGTTCACCCATTCCCGAGATAATAGTTTCCGCTGATTCTTCATCTCTGTGAACGCGGAAAGTAGGATCTTCCTTACGGAATTTTTGTAAAGCTTTTGAAAAGTTATTTGCGCCAGCTTTGTCTTTTGGGGCAATTGCCAAAGAGATAACGGCATCAGGTACGTGCATAGACTGCATCGATACGTTGTAACCTTCTTGTACGAAAGTATCTCCAGAAGCACAGTCGATACCAAATAAGGCCACGATATCCCCAGCATAAGCCACTTCAAGGTCTTCCATTTTGTCTGAATTCATACGAACCATACGTGGAATTTTGATACGCTCTTTGCTGCTTGTGTTCACGATGAAATCACCTTTGGCCATTTTACCTTGGTACACTCTCATGTAAGTCAATTGTCCAAAAGGAGTCACTTGCAACTTAAACGCTAAAGCGCAAAGTTGTTTGTCGTTTTCAGGGAATAGATCCAATTTGTTCTCGTTGTTTTCTAAATCCAAAGCATATTCGCGTTTTTCATTTGGAGTTGGTAAGTAAGAAGTAACAGCATCCAACAACAATTGCACACCCTTGTTTTTAAACGCAGATCCGCAAAATACAGGAACTAACTTCAAGCTAATAACACCCGCTCGAATTGCCGCACGCATCTCTTCAATTGTTGGCTCTTCTCCCATCAAAAACTTTTCACCGATGGAGTCATCGATATCAGCTAATTTTTCAATTAGGATCTGACGGTATTCAGCAGCCTGTGCTTTTAAGTCTTCAGGAATTGGTATTTCTGTAACATTCTCACCACTAGAGCCTTCGTTGACGTAAGCTTTCATCGTTAACAAATCAACGGCTCCACGATGTAGATCTTCAAGACCAATTGGAATTTGTGCCATAACAGCGTTAAGTCGTAACTTTTCAACTAAAGCATCTTTAACTCGGAATGGATTAGCACCTTGACGGTCTAATTTATTTACGAATGCCAAACGAGGAACGCTATAACGTTTCATCTGACGGTCAACAGTGATGGACTGAGACTGAACTCCGGCCACACCACAAAGTACTAAGATAGCGCCGTCAAGAACGCGCAATGATCTTTCCACTTCGATAGTAAAATCCACGTGCCCGGGAGTGTCGATAAGATTAATTGTGTAATCTTTCCACTGCACCTGTGTCGCAGCTGATTGGATGGTGATCCCTTTTTCTCTTTCAAGATCCATGGAGTCCATGGTGGCTCCAACACCATCTTTACCTTTTACTTCATGAATGGCATGAATTTTACCACCATAAAATAAAATACGTTCAGAAAGAGTGGTCTTTCCAGAGTCGATATGTGCAGAAATACCAATATTTCTGACCAGATTTATGTCCCATTTTTTGGCCATACTTTTCCTCTTTTTCCTGTTTGGTTAATCGATTAAAATAAATAATCGTTTGTTATCTGTATTTGTTACCTGTAAATGTACCCAGATTTTTAACCTTACCTTGTTACTGTTTTCGATGCTACATTTCCACACGTAGCCGTTAAGCAGATAACCGGGCTTGGTTTATCAAAAATTTGCATTTATCAAAACCATCGGAGTATCATGAGAACTAAGCTCAATTCAAGAATGGGAACAGATTAATTGCAGCGCAGCAACATTGTCGAGATAAAATGACGAGTTTGAAAAAATGTCGAAGAAATAACGACCCGTAAAAGTAACAGAATTGGAAGATTCGTATGGAAATATTGCAAATTCTTAGATCGAGGTTTGGTTTTGAGGATTTTCGTGGGGTTCAGCAGTCAACCTTGGAACACATCTTATCCGGAGAAAATACCTTAGCGCTAATGGCAACCGGTACTGGGAAAAGTCTTTGCTATCAATTACCAGCCATGCAATTTCAGCTGGGTGTCACAACTCAGAATTCGCAAGCTGTTGATTCCAAACTGGTATTGGTGATCTCACCACTGATTGCCCTCATGGAAGATCAAGTTCAAAAGGCCAAGGACCTGGGAATTCAAGCTGGTTGTTTACATTCGGGGCAAAAAGGCGATTTTCGAGAAAAAACTTTGCAGCATCTGCAAAATCGTCAACTGCATTTGTTATTAGTGACTCCAGAGCGATTTGCCAAGGAGGCCTTTCTTCAAGCCTTAAAAAATAATTCGATTGGTTTGTTAGTCGTTGACGAAGCGCACTGCCTTTCGGTGTGGGGTCATGATTTTCGCCCCGATTATTCTCGTCTAGGAGATATCCAACAGCAACTTGGTCAGCCGGTAACTTTGGCATTAACAGCCACAGCCACTCCTGCTGTTAAAACAGATATCTGCCGAACCTTACGAATCGATGAAAAAAAGATCCAGGACGGAGGCATTGAACGTCCAAATTTAGGAATTCATGTACACGATGTCTATGGTTGGGATGAAAAAATACGTCATATTTATGGTTTACATCTGCAGAATCCTGGGGCCAAGGTGATTTACTGTTCATTGATCTCTAGTTGTTACAAGGTGGCGCAGGAGTTAGAAAAGTTAAAAGTACCATACTATCTGTATCACGGTGATTTACCGTTCCCAGCACGAGTGCAATCACAGAAACAATTTTTGAAAGACCCAAATGGATTGATGATTGCCACACCTGCTTTTGGATTAGGTGTCGATAAGCCCGATATCCGCATGATCATACACGCAGAATTACCAGCATCCATGGAAGCTTATTTTCAGGAAATTGGCCGAGCGGGGCGTGATGGCTTACCTGCTAGTGGTCAACTGTTATTAGATCCAGACGATGTCAGTATTCAGATGGAGTTTATCAAGTGGGGTAACCCTGATGCCGAATTTATCAATGCCGTGTTTAATATTTTAAAAAATAATTTAGCTCGAGTTCAAGTGGAAGGCATAGAGTTCGTTCGCAGACAGATGAATTTTTTTAACAGTCGCGATTTTCGTGTCGAAGCCTCGATGAGTTTATTAGAGCGTGATGGTGCTATCGAAACAGGAGTCAATCCAGTAAAAGTATCTGGTAATGAAATTAAAAACTCTGGCGGACGCAAGCAGATTCAAATAATAAAAGATCCCTCTGTAGATTTACTGGATCAAAAAATGATTCAAGCTCGTATTAAAAATCAAAGTCAAAAATTATTAACTTTATTTCAATGGGCACAGCAAACCGGTCAATGTCGAATGCAAGGAATTTTTGAATATTTTCAGTACCCCATGCAAAAAAAATGTGGGCATTGCGATTACTGTCAGAGTTAGGCTACTTTATTTTCCCTAGCTGAAGTTGTTGTAGATTGCGGAAGTGTTTTGGTTGCAGATTTGGGCAAAGTCACAATGAACCTAGTATTGGCGCAAGAGGTGTCGATGGTCAAAGTGCCGTGATGGTCTTTGATAATACTATGAGAAATACTAAGCCCTAAACCGGTGCCTTTACCGGGTGGTTTTGTGGTAAAGAAAGGCTGCATAATTTTCGCAGCCACATCGAGCGGGATTCCGGCGCCACTGTCGGTGACGATTAATTTGACATCAGTATCAGTGGTTTCAACAGATACTTGGACCCATGGACCGGTAGAATCAACGATGGCATCATAGGCGTTATTTAATAAATTCAACAAAACCTGTGAAACTTGAATAGGGCGTGCATGAATTTTAATTTCTGCATCCACCATCGGTGTTCGCAAATCAATCTTACTATTAAAAAAGCGCGTGCGACAAAATTCTAGAGTCTCGTCAATGATACGCCCGACAGAAACTGGCTCGAAAGGCTCGGTCGTACCATCTCTGGCAAACGTGCGTAGGCTGTTAATGATTTTTACAGCGCGGTCCACAGTGCGATCGATACGTAATAATGTTTTTTCCATTTTTGTCGGAACTAGTTTTCCCTCACGGATATCCGTTAGTAAGTTACTGGCGCTTCCTTGTATAATGGCCAATGGATTATTAATTTCATGAGCAATGCCGGCGGCCATTTCTCCCAAGGCAGATAGCTTGGCCGAATTAAATGAGTTCCTGCGATCCATTTCGATTTGTGCTTCAAGTTCTTTTTGAACCGTGATGTCGACACCGATGACAACAGCACTTTCACCAAAATCAAATTTTTGTAGGCCCATTAAATAATATTTATATTCTTGTCCACTGTTAAATGGAATTTCAAATTCGGTTTGAAAACTTTCGTTCTGTGACTGAAAAAAATCTTCGATCATTTTTTTAAAGGGATCGTCTTTTGAATTGTTAATAAAACCCAGTGGTTTGCCAATGAATTCAACGGGATTGCGTTCATAGAATTTTGCTAAATTTGAATTCACTCCAATATAATTTAAATCTTTAGATATCCAGCTTACATAACCAGGCATCGCGTTGAGTAAAGCCTTCAGGTGAGATTCTTTTTGCTCTAAGTTTTTTTGAAAGTCCTTAATAGGAGTAATATCTGTTCGAAGACTTACTAATGATCCATCAGAGGTTTTGTATTCAGTGATCAAATACCAACGGTCACGAATAATGACTTCCCGTTGCGAATGAGTGACCTTATGTCGATTCAATCTTTCTTCGATCCATTCCTCGGGTGTTTGATTGGAATCCTTATGTCTACCAATAGAAACAAAGCGCTCTAGAATTTGAATATAAGGTGTACCAGGGTTTAACAAATCAACGATTTCTGGATAAATCTGTTTGTACTTTGAGTTGCATACCACCAGTTTGTCGTCTTTGTCCCAAAGTATAAAACCATTATCGATGGCTTCAATAGCCTCCATCAAACGTCGCTCAGAACTTTTCTGTAGTTCCGAATACAACGTTTGCATTTCAGAAGTAGAAACCTTCAACGTGTGCTCTAGGCTTTGGTTTCTTTCTTGGAACTCGGTGTAAGCTTTGTCCAACTTGGAAATAAAGCTATGCCAATCCTCGATATGAGTTGGTAGGTTATCAATTGATAACCCATGCTTTTCAAGTTGTTTACGTAGCACCGAGTTTTTTACCGAGGACATGAATAATTTTTTTCCTTTTAATCTTCTTGGATTAACGTCAACGTCATGGTCTGGTTATGTAAATCACAAAAACCAGTTTTACCGGGAGCTAATTCTCCATACGAGTAAAATCCTGTTTGTACGCTATCGGCAGGAAGATTTTCTAAAATAGCTGCTAACTCCTCTTCGGTTTGTTCGCCTAAAACTAAACGGCGTCCAACACATGAAACCACTAGACTTAAGATGGACTGGTTGCGGTCTAGCGACTTTAATCCTGTCTGTACACTTAACTTAGATGCAGAAATTAAATCATCAAGGCCCGAGCGCATAAGAAAAATTTCAGAATGATTGGGAATATCACCGGCAAAGGTCATGGATTGATCTTGCTCATTCACCGCCAATAAAGTTCGAACAGCTTCACGCTGTTCCTTTCCGGGACTAGAATCATCTGCGATCATGATCGGAAAAAGTAAACCAGAGGCTGGCAATTTAGAAGCTTGGTCACCTAAAAATTCCTTATATAATTTTAAGGCCGGTTTGCCATCAATTTCAAATAGAACATTGTTTGTGCTTTTTGTGACTTTTCTTTTGGGGCCAAACGGTGACCAGCCACCTTGAGCATTAGAGGACACTTTCAAGTGATCACCATAGAATCCGATGGCAGTGACATTACCACTAATGGGAGTTCCTTGATACAAGACATGCGTTTTTTTGAAATCGGTGCCATCACCCGCAAGGCCACCTGAAATCGAAATCTTTTCACCTAGAACTTCACGAAAGCCGTTAACCAAGTCCGTACCATTGACTTCCAAGCCATCGCTTAAGATGTACAAAGCTTGTAGGCCTTGTGGATTAAATTTTTTAGCTAACGAAGTTCCTGTTTGAAAGGAATGTCCAGAAGAAATTTTTTCGTGTTGTATTTCAACTTTGGATTTATCAAACTTGATACCGGTAAATACGGCGCAATCATCATAGATTAAATCTTTGCCAACTTCACCGGATCCGGTACAGCCCACTAAAATACGGTCGCCAATGATCGATTTTACTTTTTGCCAGTACTCGGGTTGGTTAGCCAGTTTAGGACTAAAAAAGCAAAAAACCAATGATTGGTCTTTTAATTTTTCTAGGCCGTCTAAATCCGATTTTTTACTAATAAATTGTTTGAGTTGCATATGAAGAACCGCCTTTGTTTATAGATCGTATGATGGATCTTGTTTCGGTATAAACAGACGGTTTTTCAATGTGCGTTTCTAAGATTGAGACGTATTCACAAAAACTTAAACTGCATCCTTAGTGGGTCTCAATATCTAGTGCGAATTCTGAGTGTAAAGACTGTGCCGCTTTAGGAAGGTGTTCTTGATCAATCACCGCAGAGATTTTAATCTCCGAGGTTGTCACTAAATGAATCGGTATTTTTAATTCCGAAAGAACTTTAAAGAACCGAGCCGCGACACCAGGATGATTTCTCATCCCGACACCAATGACAGAAACCTTAGCCATCTTTTCTAATACGATTTTTTCAAATCCCTGACTAGTCGAGGATATCTTGTACTCAGCTAGGATTTCATTTAACACGGTATGCGCCAGAGGTAAATCTTCATGGGTGACCGAAAAGGCCAGGCGTTGGCCTTCGGCTTGTTCGCTTTGAGTGATAATATCGATGCTGACACCCTTTTTGGCCAAACGATCAAATAGATGTGCTAAAAATTGTGGTCCAGTGGGGACTGGATATAGTTTTATCACGGCCGTTTGCGGGTCATGAGTGACAGAAGATACTAATGCCTGTTCCATAATTTCTCCTTCAGGAACGATCCAAGTTCCGGTTCGGTCTTCAAATGTAGATCTCACATGAATTTTCACTTTGTATTTAGCACCAATTTCGACACTGCGAATGTGTAGAACCTTCGATCCTAAGGACGCCATCTCCATCATCTCTTCAAAGCTCAGTTTGGGTATTTCTTTGGCCTTAGGAACTAATCGAGGGTCTGCTGAAAATACGGCTGGTACATCCGTATAAATTTCACAAGCATCAAATCCCAAGGCTGCGGCTAAAGCCACTGCAGTAGTATCCGAACCACCTCGACCAAGAGTCGTGATGTTGTTATCGGCATCAACGCCTTGAAAACCAGCGACAACTGGGATGATATTTTGCTCTAATAAATTAGTAAGCACTTCACTACGTATGTGTTGGATACGAGCCTTGCTGTATAAATTATCGGTTTCGATTCCTAACTGATAGGCTAGTAAAGGTTTGGCTTGATAGCCGCGTTTATGCAAAGCCATCGACAATAATGCGATCGAGACTTGTTCGCCACTGGCGATTAACATGTCGTAGGCTGGGCCACGATAGTTGGGATCAATTTGATTTCCAAGTGCGACAAGTTTGTTAGTTTCGCCTGACATGGCAGAGGAAACCACGATGGGGAATTCACCATTATTAAGGTCGCGAATGAGTCGCTCGGCGACTTTTTCGATGCGCTCGATATTACCAACCGAAGTTCCGCCAAATTTTTTGACTACATATTTTTTATTTTTTTGCATTTCACTCATAGGTGCAAAATTTAATGTGGAAATAAAGAAAGAATCAAGCTTTTCCAAACGAGTTTTTTTTTATACAATAGATAAATGTTTCCCAATCCTCGTCAAACAACAACTGAAGGACTATTAGCTGTCGGTGGTCATTTAGGAATAAATACTCTAAAAGAGGCTTATGCAAATGGTATTTTTCCGTGGCCTCAAGAAGGTTTGCCTTTACTTTGGTTTTCACCAGACCCTCGCGGGGTTATTGATTTTCATGAAATGACTGGCGCGCAAAGTTTTTATAAATGGAAAAAGAAATCAGCTGATCATTTTGAATTAACGATCAACCAGGCTTTTGCAGATGTGATTCATCAGTGCCGCTTAGCCAGACGCCCTCATCAGGCAGGTTCGTGGATTTTACCCGAAATGGAAACGGCCTATACCGACTTATTTGCAGCAGGATGGGGGATCAGTGTAGAGTGCTGGCAAAATAAAAAATTAGTTGCTGGCATTTACGGAGTTAAAGCGATTTCATCCGGTGGGGTCGCCTATGTTTCCTTAGAAAGCATGTTTTATAAAGTCAGTAATACTTCTAAATTAGCATTGTGGGCCATGCTAACCGAGTTGCAAAAACAGGGATATACTTGGGTCGACATTCAAATGGTTACCGATGTGACTTCCCAATTTGGGGGCAAATATATAAGTAAAGAAGAGTTTTTAGCAAGGCTGCGAATCTAGTATCGTAACATAGACAGATCAGATTGCAGTAACCACAGGGCAGACCAAAGTACAAATGAGGTTATCATCATAAAACTTAATTTCCATTCGGCAGCTATGGCCTGCATGGCATCTTTGATGTCCATTAATGGGGAGTAGGTGGTTGATGCTTGCATGGATTGTTGAGTCTTTAATTTTTGGGCCAGACCTTGCAATAACAGTATACGGTGAGGAATCTCCAATTTTTGAAAATGTATTGCGACAAGTAATTGATCTTTTCCAACAGGTTCTAACCGAGTCACCAAACCGTAACAAGCCATTTGTCTAGCTCCGGGAACATTGAATTCAATTTTGATCAACTCTCCAATGATGGGGCATAAATCTGAATTCGCAAGAAAAGCGAGTCCAGTTAATGAGATATTTTTTATTTCTGTTGTTTCTTCCCAGGGGTCTTGACGAGGACCTGCGACTCGAATCAAAGTATTATCTTGCGGTTGCAGAATGTAGCGAGGCGTCCGATTGTGGTACCTGGATAGATGGGTCATCTGTTGCATGTCCACTTATCGGTAATTACTAGGAATTAATTAAGACGAAAGATTTAATTCTTTCGTCGGATCTAGTCTCAAAAAAATGCAAAATAGTATTTATTCCCGTTTCGAAATGAGAAAATATGAGTATGAAGAAAGTAGTAAAAAAAAGAAGTACAAAAAAGAAAGATCATCAGTTGGTAGAGCATCCAAGAGCCAGCGAAAAAGAATTTACCAATCGAGAAATCGGATGGTTGCAATTCAATCGCCGCGTTTTGCACGAGGCCGAGGACCATCGTACGCCGTTGTTAGAACGACTTAAGTTTTTAAGCATCTGTCAGTCGAATTTGGATGAGTTTTTCATGAAGCGAGTGGGAGGATTAAAGCGTCACGTCGCCTTGGGCTTGGCATCGAAATCTAGTGATGGCAAAACCCCCATGCAACAATTGGAAGAAATTCGAAAATTTGTGATTGAGATGGCGCAAAATCAAGCCCAATGTTTTATAAAATTGAAACCTCAATTGAAAGAAAAAAAAGTTCATCTTTTGCGCTGGGAAGATTTATCAGAAACGGAAAAAGTATTAGCACATAAGTTTTATTTAAAAAATGTGTTTCCAGTATTAACACCACTATCCGTAGATCCTGGACATCCATTTCCATTCATTTCCAATTTGTCGATTTCATTAGGGGTGACATTAAAACACCCAAGTAACGATGAAAAATATTTTGCGCGAGTGAAGATTCCGCAGGTGTTAGGGCAGTGGGTTCGCTTGGAATCCAAAGAATCCGACGAGTATCGATTTGTCAGTTTACTAGATTTAGTACAGCAGAATTTGGCGGAACTATTTCCAGCCATGCAAGTCGTGTGTTCGATGCCATTTCGTTTAACTCGGAATGCGGATATTTTACGTGACGAAGAAGATGCCGAAGATCTGTTAGAAATGATGGAAGAAGAATTGCGTTTGCGACGATTTGCAGAGGTCGTACGTTTAGAACATGGACCAAATCCCGATCTATGGATGCTAAATTTTTTAATGCATGAATTAGAACTCAAAGAAGATGATCTTTATGAAATGCCTGTGACCTTGGATTATTTAAGTCTGGCTCAAATTAGTGATTTACCCATCAAAGCACTTAAGTTTGACAGTTGGACGCCTGTGATTCCATTGGCTTTTCAAGAAGAAGACCCCATGCAAATTTTCAATTTGATCAAACATTCAGATCAGTTGATTCATGCGCCGTTTGAAAGTTTTTCGGCTAGTGTGGAAAAGTTTGTCCGTGCAGCCAGTGAAGATCCAAAAGTTTTAGCGATCAAAATGACATTGTATCGAACAGGAGATAATTCTCCGTTTATCAAGGCTTTGATACGTGCGGCTGAGCGTGGTAAGCAAGTGGTATGCTTGGTTGAACTAAAGGCTCGGTTTGATGAAGAAAGAAATATATATTGGGCTCAAGAGTTAGAAAATGCAGGTGTGCATGTGGTATATGGAATTGTTGGATTAAAAACCCATGCAAAAACAACCCTTGTCGTCAGGCAAGAGCTCGAGGGCCTGAGATGTTACGCGCATATTGGAACAGGCAATTACAATGTAGGGACCTCGCGTTTTTATACAGATTTTGGATTGCTGACATGTCGAGATGAAATCACCAGTGAACTGACCGAGTTTTTCCATTATCTGACAGGGCGATCGTTAAAAACTAATTATAATCATTTATTAATCGCTCCAATCAATATGTCGCCCAAGTTTAAACAGATGATCGAAAGAGAATCTGACAATCATCGCAAGGGAAAGCCCGCTGGCATCATTGCAAAGATGAATAATATGGAAGAAAATCACGTGGCCATTTCACTATTTAATGCCAGTCAGGATGGTGTTCACATTGATTTGATTGTGCGTGGTTTTTGTTGTTTGCGTCCTGGTGTCGAGGGCTTTAGTAAAACCATTCGAGTGCTATCCGTTATTGGTCGATTTTTAGAACATTCACGAGTGTTTTATTTTCGAAATGGTGCCACGGATCCGATCGATGGAGAATTTTACATTGGCTCTGCAGATTGGATGTATCGGAATTTACATGCGCGTGTCGAATGTGTTGTACCTATTTATGATCGCCTATTGAAAGAAAAAATTTGGGATGTTTTGCAATTGTACTTAAAAGATCAACGCCAGACTTGGGATATGCAGTCCGATGGTAGTTATCAACAACGCAAAGGGAGTGAAATCGGCGTCCAACAACAATTGATGGCGATGGCTAAGCAAAAATCCATCGAAACGGAAGAGTCGTCATAGGATCAAAGTTCTTTGGACATGGACCACAATAGGCCATCTTTCAGCCCAACATGTGGAATGACGATTTTTTTTAAACCCGAACTGTGTAAAACGGATTGCACGATCATTGCGGCCGGTAGAATCACGTCAGCTCGGTCGGCACGTAGGCCTAATTTATCTGTGCGCTCTTTAACCGTCATTTTTTGTAGTTTGAATACGATTTCGTCTAAATCTTCTAGGCTTAATAAACTGCGATCTTGATGTTTCAATAAAACTTCTTTTAACTTACCCAAAGCTTCCAAGTTGCCTCCCGTGCCAACAGCAAATCCCAAGGGTTTTTCTGTTTGGTGAGACTGAATAAAGTGCAGCAAGCTTTCCAGGTATTTTAAGATTAACTGAGGCAATTCTTTTTCGCTTTGATTTTTCTTTTTTAAGGCTTGCAAGGTACGAACGGTGCCAAAGGGAAAGCTTTGCGTGGCCGTCATCATGCCATTTTCAGAAAAAGTCAGTTCAACACTACCGCCGCCAATGTCAATAAGTAAACAATTGGATTGCTCGATTGGTACCGCTTTTTGAATGGCTAAATAAATCAAGCGTGCTTCTTCAACACCATCAATGATTTCAATGTCAATTTGACTTTTCCGACGAATCAATTCAACAAAGGCCTCTCGATTGGTGGCCTCTCGCAGGGCGCTTGTTCCTACGGCGCGAATGGCATAAATATTATTTTTTCGCGCCAATTCACTAAAGCGCTTAAAGGTACGTGCGGCGGATTTTAAATTTTTACCTTTGATTTTTCCTTGCTCGAAGACATCGGCCCCTAAGCGAATAGCAAAGCGATATTTTTTCAATAACCGATACTGAGATTTGTAGACTTCTGCCACAACCATACGAATCGCATTCGAGCCTATATCTATCGCTGCAATTTTTTTAGAAATCTGTCTTTTGAGCATTTATTTAACAATTGTAAAAATTCATACGAGAAATAGCATTACGCAAGGCGGTGATTATCGTCTCTTTTGTCAGGATTTGGTTTTTTCCTTTTACCGGGCTTGCAATTTTCCCTAGCATTTATTGAATAAGGGGTAAATATGGAAAGACAAGTTGATAATCGTATAGACGAATTAAAAAATTTAATTTTAGTGATGGGTGGTTGGGTTGAAAAAGCCCTAGAGGAAGCCATTGATGCTTTGACCAAACGCGAGCCCAGTCGTTTTTCCAAAGTCCATGAAGTTGAGAACAAGATCAACGAAGATCATGTGCGAGTGGATAATGCCTGCGTGTCTTTTTTAGCCAAGCAAGGTCCTGTGGCCAAAGATTTACGTTTGTTGATTTCTATTATTAAAATCAATGCTGATTTGGAGCGAATGGGCGATCAATGCGTGAATATCGCCTACACAGGTAAGGATTTTTTAAGTCGGCCGATGGTGGGGTCTTTTGATGATATTCAAAAGATGACTCAGATTGTGCGTCGAATGGTTCGAAGTGCTTTGGATTCATTTGTTCGCGAAGACGAACAATTAGCGCGCGAGATCTTGTTGTTAGATGATGAGGTGGATGCTTTAAAATCCAAAGTTTTCAAAGAATACACTCAACATGTAAAAACAAATCCAAAGGATGTTGAAGCTGCTTTGGATTTAATTTTGATAGCCAGAAATTTAGAACGTTTAGGAGACCATGCAACTAATATTGCGGAAGATGTGATTTTTGTCTCGACAGGAAAGGATATTCGTCATGGTGGAAAATATGAAGGACAAGGTGGGGGCTCAGGTCCTCGTCGTTGAGGATGAACTAGAAATTCGTGAGTTAATGTCGTTGTTGTTACTACGACAGGGGCATCGTGTGCAGCAGGCCTCTTCTGTCGAAGAAGCCAAGTCCTATATCAACAACACGCAATTTGATTTAGTGATTGTGGATTGGATGTTACCACAGACCAGCGGTTTGGAATTGGTGAAACAACTGAAAAATCATCCTCAAAATTCCACCTCGCAAATGATGCCAATTTTAATGGTGACAGCTAAAGCCGAAGCACAAGACATAGTGACGGGGCTTGAGGCCGGATCCGATGATTATATCACCAAGCCTTTTGAACCCGCCGTATTTCAAGCGCGCGTTCGTGCATTGCTGCGAAGACGTCCTGCCAATCCCGAAAATGAGCTAGCAAAGGAAACGATACATATTGGCCAGTTATCTATTAACATGGCGACTTTTGAAACAAAATGTCATGGTGAGCCTGTGCATTTAACTCCGTCGGAGTTTAAAATTTTATCCACCATGGCGACGATGCAGGGCCGCGTGTTGACCAGGGATTATTTAGTCGAAGTCGTACAGGGCGAAGGAATTTCGGTGACAGGTCGCACGGTAGATACTCATGTATTTGGTTTACGAAAAAAATTAGGCGATTGTGCGGATTGGATTGAAACCATCAGGGGAGTTGGATACCGTATAAAGCTATGAAAAATGTTTTCCCATATCGCTTTTTTTGGAATCTGTTTTTTACGTTTTTCTTATTGGTGATCATAATTCAAGTTGTACTTATTTCAGCCGCCTCGTATTTATACGATTTTTCTTTTTTCAATATTAAAATTTTGGTTTTGGTTTTAGTTTTTTTACCGATCTTGGCATTAGCGGGGGTGGGGATTGCCTATCGTTTTTCCAAGCCCTTAAAAAATGTAATTTTAGGTGCGATTCGATTATCTGGAAAAAAGTCCTTAATTGATGATTCAGAAAGTGAAGAGATTTTGAATGAGGACTACGGAGATTATTTCGAATTAGAAAGGGCGCTTGAAAAAGCTCGCCGCAAGTTAGCCAAGCGTCGTATGCAGTTAGACAAAGAACGAGAAGAATCACAAACATTGATGATTGCCATCGAGGATGCGGTGGTCAGTTGCGATTTAGAGTTTCGCATTCAATATTTCAATTCACGCTTTGCAAAACAGTTTATGCCTAAAACGTTATTGCAGATTCGTCATGTGTTTCGCGAACCCGAAGTGAATGACTTGTTTGAAAAAACAGTCAGCACAGGACAGGCTCAGGTGGCGCTGTTTAAGTTGAATTCTTTTTTAGATATCAGTCCCCGACATTACTCATTGACGATTTCTCCGTTGCGTGAAGAAAAAACTCATGAGCTGTACGGAGTGTTAGCTTTGTTTCATGATATTACGGAAATGAAAAAGACAGAACAAATTCGAATTGAGTTTGTGCAAAATGCTTCGCATGAACTGCGAACGCCGTTGACGTCGATGAAGGGCTATATTGAAACTTTAAAAGAAGACTTGGCTCAAAAAAATTACGAGCAAGCCGAAAGTTTTTTAAAGATTATTTCAAAAAGTGTGGATCGGTTGACCGAATTAGTCAGTGACATGCTGACGATTGCCAATTTGGAAGGTCCCACATTAATGCATAAAGAAAACACAAACATAAATTTGCTGTCACAAGAGGTGATCGAAAGGTTAGCGCCTTTGGCCTCAGAAAAAAATATTTTTATTCATTATAAATCGGATGTGGATCATTGGCTTGTGGATGCTCAAAAGGTGGAACAAGTTTTGGTTAATTTATTAAGTAATGCCATCAAGTATATTTCTGTGAACGGTCAAGTGGATATTTTTTGGAAACAATTACATGGCGAGTTGGAATTGCATGTGGTGGATAATGGCCCTGGTATTGCGCCAGAGCACTTGTCCCGATTGTTTGAAAGATTTTATAGAGTTGATAAAGGACGAGCTCGGGATGTGGGGGGGACAGGGTTAGGTTTATCTATTGTTAAACACATCGTGCAAGCGCATGGCGGTCAAGTGGGTGTTCATTCCAAGCCTGGTGAAGGCTCTGACTTTTATTGTATTTTTCCAGCTTAGACTTTCTTGCTTCATAAATTTTTAATCTTAAGTTTTCATTTTCATATTTGGAGCCAAAAGGACTCTGATTTCCCTGACAAAAATTGGCATGCGAGTTGCTCTATTGGGTAAACGTAAAACAATTTGCACCAAAAAAATAACTACAAAATAAATCAATAAGGGGGATTTATGAAATTAACTTCTAATTTATTAAAAGTATCTGCTGGTCTTATGTTGACCAGCTTGCTAGCGGCCTGCGGTGGCGGTGGCGGCGGTGGAGGAACAGTTCCAAATTCAGGCGGAACTATTTATTATCCATATGAAACAGTCTATGGTTCTATTTGTACAACTTCAGAGCCAACTCCGGGATGTACATTTAACTCTAACGGAACACGTGTTGTGGTTTCTCAAGATCCACATTATGACCGTTATGGTTATGATTCAGATGATTTATGGTACGTTGTTTTTGACAGTAACGGCTACGGTCGAGTGTACAATGACCTTGGCGATTATCAATACACGTCTTATGTCAATAATTTCGCAGGATATGTTGGAGGCAAGTACATTGGCGTCGGTACGTCTGGTTTATACTGGGAAAATATTTCTAATGGAACATACTGGTTAGGTAAAAATGGTGTTTTATACAATGCTAACAGTGGAGAGTCTAACTTTGGTGAGGCGATCAATAATGATGACGCTGATGAAGCTTCAGATACTAATATGGTAGCTTTAAGTTCTGAGTCGAATAAAGCCTTAGTTGCTAAAGCCGCTCAGAAAATCATGAAAGATTATGAAGGATTTACGAAAGAAAAAGCGACAGCTGTGGCCTCTGCATTAAATCGATATGCTGTATCGGGTGTTGAAAAAGGTTATGTGACTACAGCCAATGTTGATAAAACTATCAAAGCTGTATTTGGTGTTGATTACCAAAGTGCTTTGAAAGCAGTACAAGATTTACAAGCGGGTGATAAATCTTCCATGAAATCTTTAACCAATCGTTCTGCGGACGCTTTAGGATTAAAACCTTCACAGGCGCAAAAGTTTATCAAAGGTATGTATAAAAAAGCTTTAGCTCAGTATGGATATGATATTGACCAAGTTGAGTGGTAGTCTTATAGAGTTCCTTAACCAATTTCACTTGCTGTGTATACCTTGGTCTACTTTGCAATTGAAATTGGCCTCATTTAAAAAAACGAGGAGCTCTGTTGGTGAAACGCAAAATTGAAAATGTAAAATCCAACTTCGATCGTGGTGTGAATAATACCAAACTTACTTTTGAAGACTATTTTCAAAATCAATATCAAGAGCGCTGGCCTGCCTTAAAAGCAGCGATGGCCAGCCCCGAGAAGCAAGTACTAAGGGTCAATCGGTTTGCATATCCGATCGACCCTTTTGCTTTTTTAGAATCTAAGCAAGAAGATAATCCACGGTTTGCGAATTTAAAGAAATTCCCTGATGTCCAAGATTGTTGGATCAAACCCGAAAATCTTAACACGCAAGTTCCTAGGAATGAAAATCAGTTGTTAAGTTATTATGTGATGGATCCAGCCAGTTTATTTCCTGCCAAACAACTACAAGTACAACCTGGTGACAAAGTATTAGATATGTGTGCGGCACCTGGTGGTAAGACATTGATTCTAGCACAGGATCTGCTGTGTCCACAGGGGCTAGGGAACGATCAAGCTAATGTTGTCGAAACATCATCCTCTGAGTTAATTGCGAATGATTTATCGCAGGATCGTCGTGAACGTTTAAAGCGAGTCTTGCAGCAATATATTCCGCTACCAGCGCGAGAAGCCATTCGGATGACAGGTAAGGATGGTGGTTTGTTCGCAAAAAATTATCAAAATTATTTTGATAAAATTTTAGTCGATGCTCCATGTTCAGGTGAACGCCATCTGATGAACTCGCAGGGCGAGGCGACGGAGTGGACAGTTAAAAAATCAGAGCATGTGGCTCAAAGACAATATGCTTTGTTAACTGCGGCCTTAATTTGCACCAAACCAGGTGGACGCATTGTCTATTCAACTTGTTCGATCAATAAAACTGAAAATGATGACGTGATCGAGCGCTTGCAAAAGAAAAAAGGTGGTTTCCAGATTTTAACTGTGACAGAAATGCCAGAATATATCGAGGCCAGCTCTAATGGTTATTGGATATTGCCAGATAAAAGTGGTTATGGACCTATTTACTTTTCGATTTTGCAGAAGCATCCTGATTAGTAATAAAGTTGTTTTTATATACTGAATCTGTTTTTTGAATGTGATCCTCTAATGAAACAGATCCGTAGGTTTTCATCAAATATATGATTTGCACTTCTTCTTTCAAAAAATTCTCGACAGCATCTAGAAATTTGTAGGGAATATGTCCAATAGTCATCAAGTGATGCATATAATGAGCTACCGTTTCAAAGACCAGTTTATCTTTTGTGGCTTTTGACTTCCTTGGGCGTCTTAGCTTTTGAAGTTCCTCTTCAAAAATGGTGATTAGTTTATCTTGTTTTTGTGTCTTCATAACAAGGAAATCGGAACTGTGTTTATAAAACTTAATATTTTGCGAAGCTACTTGTTTAAAACATGCCCTTTGTCATAGATTAGTAGTCTATGAAGTCATTAAATGGAATCGAATTGAAACAGCAGCTGTCCTGGATTTTAAACAAACTAGACCATGGCCAATTGCAATCAGTGAGGCTTCGCCAGAATTGGTTAATACTGGAGTTTTATACAACGAACACATGGTGGTTAGTAGTGGATTTAGATCCACAAGTTCCACAATTATGTTTGATATCTCCAAAGCAATATAATGCTGAAATTAAAAAAATTTTTGCGGTGAAGGATGTTAAACCGATTAGTCTTTTTTTGAATGCGCATGCAAAAAA
Organism: Bdellovibrionota bacterium; assembly: GCA_052033755.1. Classification (GTDB taxonomy): domain Bacteria; phylum Bdellovibrionota; class Bdellovibrionia; order Bdellovibrionales; family Bdellovibrionaceae; genus JBPOJH01. Next base: position 21,850 of record JBPOJH010000136.1, read on the forward strand.
TTTACGAGTCGAAAATTTATTTTTAGTTCATGAAAATGACCGAATAGCTAAACTGATTTTAAGTAACCCTTTTAAAAACTGTCAGATAGATTTTTATTTGATCCCTGGCCGAGTCAATGTGACTGTCGAGGCTGAGGGTAAATCGATCCATTGGCATAAACCTAAAGATTTGCCAGCGGCCGATTTATCGAAAATAAAAAAAGAATCTGACTATGCAGGTTCATCTCAGATAAATGAATTGCAAATACCGGATTGGAGCGAACACAGCTTTCAATTCATACATCAAAAAATCAGACCATTTCAAACCTCAACGGTGGTGGACGTTAACAAGGGCGTATCTAACTTCAACTCAACAGTTAGCCAGACCAATTTAGTGGTAACAAGTGATGATACGATGGCCAGGGAACCAGCTAAGAATGAGCAAAATCATTGGCTGCAAGTTGAGAAAAATAAAATTATTAAGACCATTCAAAAAAAGAAAAAAGCCATTCAAGAGATTAGCGTGCAGGTCCATTCGGAAGCAGCACAAAATTGGCTTCGATTAGGCGAAGGATTAAAGTATTATCAAACGCCGCCCGAGGATTTAAAAGATCTGTATGATGCCAGTCGAAGTAGATCTGAAAATATGGAAAAGGCCTTTCAAAAATACAAAGATCTGGAACGAAAAAAAACGGGATCTTTGCAAAGAATTCAGATTTTGAATGATGAAATAATAAAGCTAGAGAAATCTTTGCTAAATGAAAAATTACTTTTGTTAGAAGCTAAAAGCAAAACAGGGACTCGCCAAGCATCAAATCTGATGTCTAAAGCCAATGTGGCTGGTCGAAAATTTCAGTTAGAGGATGGAACTGAAGTCGTCATTGGTCGTTCGGCCAAGGACAACTTAAATCTTCTTAGAAAAGCGCAGCCGACGGATTTATGGCTGCACCTAAAAGATTATCCAGGAAGTCATGCAATAGTTTTTAAAGTTAGTAAAAATCAGAACATAACAACTTTGCAAGTGCATCAAATCACAGAATGGCTAGTGAAGGAATCCTTGAAAAATAAAGGTTTAATGATTGGAACATTTGATGTATTAATGGCCGAAGTGCGATTTGTTAAACCAATTAAGGGTGATAAATTAGGTCGAGTAACCTATCAGAATGAAAAAACCTTTACTGTGACCATAAAAAAATAATCATATCGTGGTATTTGAATTAAGTATCTGCGGGAAACTCGATGGTTATTTTTGTGCCCATTTCATTTGATTGTATATCTAACTTCCAATTGTACTTGGAGCAAATGCTGCTGACCCAAGCTAGTCCAAGCCCAGAGCCACGCTCTTCGACTTGTGGTCCCTTGTTAAATGGTTTCCCTATATTTTTTAAAACATCTTGCGAGATTCCAGCTCCGGAATCTTCGATGACAAAGCGATTGAGTTCAATAGTCAAAATAATTTGTGTTTCATCGTTTGTGTACTTTAAGGAATTTGTTAGTAAATTTAGAAATAATTGTTTTAATAAAGAAGGCTTACAAAAAACTGTAAAGTCAGTAATAGTATTTAATTGAATCCGACGAATTTCTTTTTCATTGAAGGATGAAATAAGTTGACTAAGGAATGAACTGACTTTTACAGCATGAACCTCAGTTGGAAGTGGATTTGTTTCCAAGTACGACCAATTCAGAAACTCGCTAATCGTTTTTTCTAGTCCAGTGATTTCTTGAATGGACTCATTGTAGATTTGATCGCTCAGCTTTTGATGGCGATAGTTTTTTTCAAGGATGTTCCTAAGTATTGTCAATGGAGTTTTTAATTCATGCGCCATTTGTGCGCTTAAAAACTTGTTGGCGGCTAAACTCTTTTGAAGTTCGACACGCAGATGCTGAACGGATTTTACAAGTTCTCCAAATTCATCATTCGTTGTCGAACTGGACAAGTAGGGTTGTACCATAATGTCATTGCTGATGATTCCTTTAGTTGAGACCTGAGTACCTAAGTAAGTTAAATACTTAGCTAGTTCACTTAAGGGCGACAAAAGAATTTTCATTAAAAAATAAGACAATATGCTGACCACTAGGAATATCAAAACACCAAACAAAATAATTCGTTGATAGGCTAATCGCCAAAGGTTGTCATAGCGATCAAGCACAAGTCCAACTTGTAAGGTTCTTTGTTTTTCAGGTAAAAATACAGTTAATAATCGAAATCGGTGACCTTGTTCTTTGATGGTTTGCCATCCAACTTCAGTGGTGAATTCTTGCTGAATTAATTTTGCTAAATCGTTTGCATAAATCAATTCATTTTTTTCATTATACAATTGGATGATCTGATTAGGTGGGTCTTCTTCTAGAACATCAAATACAATATCCTCAGCTTCTTCTATAGTATTTAACTGTGCTTTAGATAAATTAGATGCGACTAATAGCGAAGCACTTCGTTCTATCTGTTGGTCAATCAAGCGATGTCGTTCTTCAGCAATAAAAAGATATTCCATTAAACTGATTGCGGTTACAGCTAGTAAAAAGACAAATAAAATCGATATATAAAACTTACGTCTCAAGCCAATAACCCATGTTCCGTTTGGAAGAAATGATTACAGTTGATTGAGAAGCTTCTAGTTTGCGACGCAAATTACGAATGGTGGCTTCTACAACATTGGATTCTGCTTCATGATTGATTTCCCATACTCGATCTAGTAACTCAAATTTATTATAAACGCGCCCAGGAGTTTCAGTTAGAACAACTAACAAACGAAATTCTTTAACAGATAAATCCAACGCAGTTTCGTTCACTGACACGCGATGAGAAACTAGATCTATCTTTGTGTTACCGATAAGTCTTTGCGTGGGTTTTGCAGTCGAGTTTTGCGTTCGTTTGTGAAGATTGCGAATACGCGCTAACAACTCAAAAGTGGAAAAGGGTTTTCCCATATAGTCGTCAGCACCCTTATCTAATATAAGGCCTCTTTCATCGGGTGTATTTAGTGCAGATAAAACCAATATACTACAATTGGGGTTCAGTTTTTTAATAGGGACGATAAGGGTTGCTCCGTCTTTTTGGTAAAGCATTCGATCTAAAATGGCACAGGATATTTGAGTTGCACACGCGGGCAATAAGGCCTGAGCCTCTTCTAAATTGCTGGCTGTGAAGACTTCGTAACCTTCTTGAGACAAGATTTGTTGAACGTACTCTTGAACTTTTAGTTCATCTTCTACAACTAAAATACCCATATTTGACTAAGCTCCGGATCTCTTTGTTACCAGTTTCAGTGTCAAATTCAGCAGAGCACGAGTAAAGATAAAAGTCTATCTACTAGTGTTATTTACAAAAAAAAGGGAAGTTTCCTTCCCCTTTTTTTTTGTTTTTGTAAAAAAAAACTACTTTGAATCTTAGGTTAAACTAAGAAAACAAATTACTTAGTTTCTTCTTTTTTTACTTCTTCAGTTTTAGCTGCTTTTTTTACTTTTTTAGCTTTCTTTTCAACTTTTGCAGCAGGTGCAGCGGCAGGAGCTGGTGCAGCTGTAGCAGCAGGTGCCGCAGGAGCTGGAGCAGCCGCTGGTGCAGCAGCGTCAGTTGCGAATACGTTAGCAGCGAATAAAAATGCAACAACAGATACTAATACTTTCATTTGTTTCTCCTTAGTGAGATTGTTATTGGTTGTTTGTTAAACCAAGTTAGCATGCTTCGCTCAAATCAAGCTGAAATGAGGATAAAAAAAAATTCATTTAAGAACTTGCTTAGGATTTAAACAAAAATAGACATAATATTGTAAGCTCTTGATTTTAAACAATAAATAATTAGAATTTTGATTACTAGTAGGATGTCTAATGAACTTATGTGACAAACAACAACAGATTTAAAAGATAAAGGAGATGATTTATGATTGAAGTACAGGGCTTAACAAAAAGCTATGGCGGTATCACCGCAATTCAGAATGTTTCATTTCATGTCAAAAAAGGAGAAGTGGTTGGATTTTTAGGACCGAATGGCGCTGGAAAATCAACAACCATGAAAATCATTACTGGCTATATGGCGCCGACGCAAGGTCTAGCAAAAGTCGCGGGTTTTGATGTTTTTGAAAATCCTTTGGAAGTTAAAAAGCGTATAGGTTATTTGCCAGAAACTCCTCCGGTGTATGCTGATATGTATGTGCGAGAATACTTACGCTATGTGGGACAGTTGAAGGGCGTCGATAAAAATCAATTAGATAAAAATATCGATATGGCTTTAGAAAAAACCAATCTTGGATCTGTTCAAAAAAGAATGATTCAAAATTTATCTAAGGGATTTCGCCAGCGGGTTGGTATTGCGCAGGCACTGGTGTCCGATCCAGAGGTTTTAATTTTAGATGAACCAACAGTCGGGCTTGACCCTAAGCAGGTGGCTGAAATTCGTGATTTAATCAAAGAGCTCAAAGGGCAACATACCATTATTTTAAGCACGCATATTCTTCCTGAAGTGCAAGCGACTTGTGAGCGAATTATCATTATCAACAAAGGTCAAATCGTCGCACAAGATTCTTTATCTCATCTTTCCAATTTGCAGACAGGGCGGCGACAAATAATTTTAAAAGTGCGTCAAGCCAAAGAACAGTTCGAATCAAAATTAACTGCGATTGCGGGCGTTCGCAAAGTGCACGCCAGCACTAACAACCAAGAATTTAATATCGAGACCGAAGATCAAGAAGGTATTATTGATCAAGTGGCTAAATGTGCTTTGGAATTCGATTTAGGTTTAATCGAAGTTTCGACCGTGAAGGCAAATCTAGAAGATGTGTTTATCAAATTAACTTACGATCAACAATCATAAGGAGTGTGTATGAATAAAGTCTCTGCTATATTTATGAAAGAATTCAAAGGGTTTATATTGAATCCCAATTTTTATATTGTTTGTTTTTTGTGTTCGGTGATTTTTAGTTGGATGTATCCAATCACGTTAAAACAATTTTCTGAACAAATTGCGAATGCCTATTTTCAGCAGGGTATGCCACAGCAATATTTGAACATCCACTATTCGGTATTTCAAAGGCACCTCAGTGTATTGAATCTAATATTAATATTTATCGTCCCAGCGCTAACAATGCGCTTATTTGCCGAAGAAAAAAAGATGCGAACATTTGATTTGTTATTAACTTCACCGATCACATCGATACAAATAGTGGTGGGCAAATATCTTGCAGCCTTGGGTGCTATTTTGTTTATCGTGTTAGTGGCTTTTCTGTATCCACTGGCGACTGCCGTGTTTGCAAAAATCAATTGGTTACCATTAATAATTGCATTTTTAGGAATATTTTTATTAGCGGCAACGTATGCCGCCATGAATTTATTTTGCTCCTCACTAACGGAATCTGCCATTGTGGCCTATGTGATGGCTGTGATTTTTAATGTTGCCATTTGGTTTCTGGGTGCAGGTGTAGAGACTTTTGATAACTCGTCCGTACGTGCGGTCTTTGAACATATCTCGTTGAATCAGCATTTGGTGAGTATGGTTGAGGGGACAGTAAGAACAAACAGTTTAATTTATTTTGGTTCCGTTATTTTCTTGTTTGGTTTTTTATGTGAACGCGTTGTCGAAGCAGCAAGGTGGAGGTAATTATGAAAAAAGCAGGATTAGTTTTATTTTTAATGGCGGGTTTGTCATTGGTCGGTTTGGCCGTATCGGTATTTATTTTAAAAGCTTGGTTCCCTTTTATGTGGATATTAGTAGGATTATTCACATTATTTTTAGTGCTAGGATTGTGGCAAGGACGTGGAACTTATAAAGAGTTTTTTATGACGAAAACCACTAAAGAAGGCATGAGCATGGGTGTCATGATTTTATTGGTGATCACTTTGTTGGGGGCGATAAACTTTATTGGCGCCAGAAAATATAAGACCTTTGATTTTAGTGCAGCAAAATTAAATACATTGTCGGATCAGTCTGTTAAAATATTGCAAGGATTAACGGAAGACATTCGAGTTATCTATTTTTATAAAAATGGAGAGCAACAAGTCGAGGAAAATAAGCGGGCTTTTATTGATTTACTTCGCAAGTATCAAGATCAAAGTTCGTTAGTGAAGTTAGATTTCATAGAGATGAATGAAAGACCCGATTTGGCAGAAAAGTACAATGTTAAAAAGGGATCTGGATTAGTCTTTGTTGACTATAAAGGTCGCAAGGCGTCCCTAGAAAAGATCGATGAACAAGAATTGACTGGTGCAATCGTTAAAGTTACTCGCGAAAAAGAAAAAAATATTTACTTTTTATCGGGCCATAACGAACGAGATATCGAAAATAACAAGGAAGCCACTGGTTATGGTTTTTTAAAACAAATGTTAGAAGGTAATCGTTATAAAGTGGGAGCCATTAATCTAGTTCAAAAACCAGAAATACCAACTGATGCTGATATCGTTGTCGTTGCGGGGCCAGAGCAAGAGTATCTTGAGTCAGAAATCAAAATCTTAGAGATGTACCTAAAAAAAGGTGGTAGTTTAATACTGGCCTTGGATCCCAAGACTCATCATGGGTTGAATGGCTTATTAAGCCAATTCGGTTTAGAGTATAACGATAAGTACATCGTTCAGGTTATGGACACACCCTTAGGAAAAGCCATTAATCCCACATCAACTCCTATGACGGAATTTCCAGGTCACAGTATAACGAAACCATTTGGTAAAGATCAGTTTATATTGATGCAAATGCCTGGAGCTATCAAGAAACTTTCCAGTTTGCCAGCAGGAACAACGGTTGAAGAGTTTGGTAAAACCAATTTGAACTCGATGGGTTTTGCCGACAATAGTTTTAAAGGGCAAGCCGAAAATGGTGCGTTTACATTGGCGGCCGCGATAAAGGGGAAGTTACAGGGGGGTGAAAAGGATTATACCGCTATCGTTTTCACGGATTCAGACTTTTTAGGTAATCAATTACTATATAAAAACCTGAATCGCGATTTAGCGTTAAATACCGTTGCGTATTTAGCAAAGGAAGAAAACTTAATTAGTATCACCGCAAAAGAAGTCGGTATCACTAAAATGGAAATTACACCGTCGCAATTTTTAGTATTTATTTTTGGTTTTATTGTACCCTTACCGATTCTGTTTATGATCATCGGTGGTGTGTTGTGGTACAGAAGGAGATATGCGTAATGAAAAACAAAGGTCTATTGATTTTATCGGGTCTTGTTTTGTTGGTGGGTGGGTATGCGATCTATGACTATCAAAGTGAAAAAAAATCCGAACAACAAAAAGACCAGCAATCTTTAATTTTAGACTTAAAAGCGGATCAAATTTCAGAAATAAAATTTCAAACTGAAAAAGAACAATTCAGTCTGCTTCGTAAAACCGAAGGCTGGATGATTCAGGAACCGATTTCTGAAAAAGCCGACGAGTCAGCTGTAAATAACTTTGTTGAGGAATTATCCAAGGAAAAATCAATAACAATGATTACATCGTCGGGTTCCAATGAGTCCTTGGATTTAAAAGTATTTGGTTTGGATAAGCCAAAGGCCTCAATCGAGCTAAAAGACAACAGTGGTAAATCGGTTCGGTTTACCATTGGCAGTGTCAAGAATTTTGAGGGGCAATGTTATCTTCAAAAAAATCAAGATAACAAAGTGATTTTATCTAGTTCTGATTGGCATCTGAAGTCTGAAAAAAAAGTATTTGATTTTCGTGATAAACGCTTATTGAGAATGGATATATCCTCTGTGAAGTCGATACATATTTTCGGTCCTGCAAAGACTAACGAGAATATAATGATAGTAAAAAAAGATGCTGATTGGGTTTTATCTGAAAAACAAGCTATCAAACTAGATCAAAATAAAGTTCGTGAAATTCTAACTATTATCAGTGCCACAGATATTAAAGATTTTATGAGTTCCGGGACTCCCAGTAAAGAACAATCAAAGATATTATCTTTAGCTAATCCTGTACTTCAATTTGAGTTAGAGGCGAATGATGGTAAAAAGTGGAAAGCTAAATTTTTTAAAAGTAAAGAAAATATCATTACGGCCAAGTTAACTGAGCCAGATTATCTGGTGAAACTATCGCCGTCTGATTTGGATAAGCTGCAACAGATAACGATCAGTTCGATTCGTGACCGTCAGGAGGCTTTTAATTTTAATAAGAGCGATATCAAAGACGTACTTGTGAATTTAAAAAAAGTGACCTCCGAAAAAAGCAAAAATCTAATAGGGCAATTACGAAACATGGAAGTTTTAGAATTTGCGGATCATGAGTCGACATTACTTCCCATGCCAGAGGCCAAAGGTCAGCCAAAGACGGAAGTTCAGTTAATTGGCGAACAGGATAAAAAAATTTGGAGCCTAGAAATCGGCATTAAAAAAACAATTCCTGTGAATGGGGTACAGACAACGGCCTATTTAGCAAAGTCGTCCAGCTATGCAAATTTCTTTTGGATCAAAGAGAATGATGTGAAAGAATTAATCAAAGAAAGTGAAGCACCCAAATAATGTCTGCAGAAAATGTTATGAAAAATATCCATATTCAATCACCAACTAGAGTCGACCTAGCCGGGGGCACATTAGATATGTGGCCCCTTTATAATTTTGTAGACACTAAGTGGCAAGGGCAAGTATGCACCATTAACGTCGCTATTGATATTTATACGGATGTTCAAATCCAAACTGGTACTTCGCAAATTATTCTAGAGTCCAAAGACATTCATTTAAAATCTGAATTTACAAATTTGGAAAGTTTGCTAAGTTCATCAGATAGTAAGCTTTCATTGTATCAATCTGTGATTTTATATTTTCACAAACCGTTGCAGTCGTACCTTAAACAGCACAAAGGCTTTCATTTGATCACTAGTTCGCAAAGCCCAGTTGGAGGTGGCTTGGGTGGTAGTTCTAGTTTAATGATCTCGCTTTTAAAAGCATTCGCAAAATTGTGCCATTTTCAATTTAAAGACAATCATCATATGGTACAAGTGGCTCATAATCTGGAGGCCAGTTTATTAAGAACACCGACTGGTACCCAGGATTATTATCCGGCAGTATCTGGTGGCATCAATATATTAAGCTATTCACCTGATGGCATTCAGCAAAAAATCTTACCTGTGGATTCTAATTCCTATTTAGAAAAACATTTTTTATTGGTGTACACGGGGAAATCCCATCATTCAGGAATTAATAATTTCGAGGTTTTAAAAAAGGCTGTCACTGGGGATCAACGAACTTTAACTGCGTTAAATCGTGTCGCCAAGATTGCAGTGGAAACGGCTAAATTGATTCAATCAGAAGATTATACCAAGCTTCCAGATCTATTCGAGCAAGAGTTTCAGGCCAGAAAAGATTTAGCAGAATCATTTGCTTCGCCCGAGATTTTAAAATTGCATCAGATTTCTCAAGAAAATAAAGGTCTAGGTCTAAAAATATGTGGTGCTGGTGGAGGCGGTTGCGTCTTGTTATTGGTTAAACCTGAAGACCGCAATCATCTAATCGCTGCTGTTCAGAATAATGGATTTCAAGTTTTACCAACAAAACCTGTTAGGAATTGCTAAGTGGCCAAAAAAACCAGTAAAAAAATAATTGCAAAGGATCAATCCAAGCCACTCAGGTTTGTGGGAGTCTCTTTGTCGGGAGGGCGATCTGATCGAGCTTGCCTGGCTGTGGTCGAGTATTTTCCTAAGCAAGAACGTTTTTTTTTAACTCGACTGTATGAAAAAATAAAAACAGATGACGAATCATCTGCGGATCAAAAAATTATTAATATCATTCATCAGCACAAGAATGGACTTGAATTAGTTGCCTTTGATAGTCCGATTTCATTGCCAAAATGCATATCTTGTAAATTAAAGTGTCCTGGTTATGAAGTCTGTCAGGAACCAGAATTAAAATGGTTTCGTAAGTTTTTTGATAAGATTAATTTAAAGAAAAAGCCTAAGAAATTTTTCCTACCATATTCGCAAAGATGTGTGGATGCGTATTTGAATTATACAAACGAAGAAGGGGTCAATGTTCATCACGCGTTAGGGGCGAACTTAGCCCCCTTAACAGCCAGAGCCTTGTATTTACAAAAGCGAATCGATGTGAAGTGTATCGAAATTCAACCACACATTTCTGTCGTGCGTTTAGGAAAACAATTAAAAATAGCGAAGTCGCAACTAACAAGTTTTCATCATCAAATTGGTGGGGATGAGGTTCGTAAAAATTTTTTAAATCAGATCATCGAAAAGAAAAATATTTTTATCTATCAACAAGATTATAAATCAATGATTGAAAACAATCATGCCTTCGAAGCATTTATTAGTTCGTATGTTGCCTATTTAGATTTTCATCATCAAACAGAAACTCGTCCCGAGGGATTTCCATCCGATGAAGCCTGGGTCGCCATCCCCAAACTCTGAAGCCAAAGTAGACCGATTTGTGTCTTAACATCTGTAATTTCATGATTCCAAATTTTTTGAAAGGCTTCTGCAGGACTTATCTCAAAACATTCTAGACGTTCGTCATGATCTAGTTTTTGTACGGCTGGCTTTAAGTTTTTAGCTATATAAATATAGATGATCTCGTCTGAGTAACCAATGACCGGATGAATATGTGTGATCAGCTTTAAATCGTCCGAACTATAACCAGTTTCCTCGATCAACTCGCGTTTAGCTGTTTCTAAATGACCTTCATCTAGGTCGCACTTTCCAGCTGGGAACTCGATGAACTCAGCTTGTGGGGCATACCGAAACTGTCTTAGCATTAACAAATTGCCATTATCCAAAACTGGAATGATCATCGCAGCGCCGGGATGTTTGATGTACTCCCGATGCGACACCATGCCATCGGCTAGTTGGACCTTATCTTTATGCACTGTTAGAAAATGTCCTTCATATACTTTTTGCGTCGATAGCTGTTTTTCTAATAAATTCTTCATATATTCCCTTTTATCTGAACCCAGACTAACAGGATGATTTTTAAAAGACTATAGTCTTGCGTGAATTCTGTTTTGTTAGCGTTGCAGCAAAAATCATATAAACTGAAAAGCATGAATACTGGAAAGATCACGATCAGTTTATTATTTATATTTTCAATGTGTTTAAGTTTAACTGCCTTCGCGGATGTACAGTTAACTAATATCCGAAAGTTAGCGGTCTTTCCGATTGGCAATGTGAATTCGACCAATGGTGAAGAGGCATGGTGGCAAATGCGTGAAAGCCTCACACGCGACCAAAGATTTTTTGTCGCCAGTAGACGTTTTATGGTCAATCGAGGTGTCTTTCATTCCAGAATGAACTTAAAACCATCCGACGTTATTATACTTGGAAAAATTTTAGAGTCGCAATCCGTGTTAATTTCTTACGTCAAAGATCGAAAATTATTTGCGGTTGCTTATGATTCAGAAAATGGATTTAAGCTTTGGGAAAGTGAATACTTGTTTCACCCGGTGCTTCCCATTAACGATCAGATTATAGCTGCAAGTCAAAAACTGGTAGAACAATTTTTAGCCTCTTTTCCCTATCAAAGTTTTCAAGTCGTGGTAGATGAGGCAAAAAATATTGTACCCGAAGAAGGAAAAAATTATGCCTATATTTTTTCACCTTATGAATTTGATTTAAAAGTCGGGGAAAATGTTCAGTGGGTCCACATCGAGGCCGATCCTTCGTTTTCTTTATTTGCACAAGGTCTAAAAGTAAATGTTGTCGCTAATGGCCAAGTCGTCGAAGTGAAAGATCGCACGGCGAAGGTTATGATCGAAAATCAAAATAGTTTTTTAGATTTCAAGGATGGAGCCATAGTCAGAGTTCCACGCTTAGAAGCCCTATGGAAAGAGCAGTTTGGAGCACAAGAGGAAAAAACTTCGAAACTTAGCTATGAGTATTTGGCCAGCGAGTTGAGCCCGAACAAGGTGAATGCGAAGGAACATAACCCCACATCAACGGCCTTGTCCTGGATTTTTTCAATGGCTGGATTTATTTTATTAGCCTTTTAGTGTTCGTGATTAATTTTGGGAAGTGGTCGAAAGAAATCCCTTAAAGTTGGAATCTGCATCGGCGTGGACTCGAGTGATTCGATCCAATTTTCAGGAGTCTCCATGCACAGGAATACTTTCCAATCGGGTGATCTGACTTTAAAAGCTTGCAAGACAAAGTTATACATGTCCTGGCGAACGCTGGCGTCGTATCGCATTTTCCCACCTTCAGATAAAAACAATTCTCCTTTGGTAACGTAACTGTTCATACCAAACCGTTCGCGCATCAAATGGCGTTGCTCTGGTTGAAAGCGTAGCGTCCCCAAAGAAATGACTTGAACTTCTTCTGGTCGAAATAGCTCGCACACTTGCGCGACTAAATTTGCATAACCCTGTTGCCAATTGGGGTGATGAATTAATGGATCGATATGAAAGGCCACTTGAAAGCCACGATCTTTACA